>CAJEXI010000001.1 GCA_903994455.1 uncultured Chlorobiaceae bacterium
GATTACCTCGAACGCTGACATCGTCGACAACCTGAGCCTGGCCACTCAAAACTCCGGCAGCAACGGTATCTGGCTCGATGCTGATGGCGACAAGCTGATGGCGGGTTCACTCCAGATCGGCACTGCCAGTGCATTGTCTGTGAGCAGCAGCAACGCATGGACCCTGACGTTCAATGAACAGGCAACCAACGCTTTGGTCGAGAGCGTTGGCAGGGCCATCATGTTCAACAACAGCAGCGCCACACTCGCCTCCGATGCTCAACGCGGCATGACGCTGACCGTCAGTGACAACGAAGGCGCATCAGCCACACTGGTTGAGACGGTTGTCATAGCACCTTCACTGTCGAGCGCAACACCAGCAGACGATGCGACGGCTGTCGCTGTCGACAGCAACATCGTCCTGACGTTCAATAAAGCTGTTGTGGCAGGTACTGGTTCTATCGTCATCAGCAGCAGCAGTGGCAACAGCCTCGCTCTTGATGTTACCGACAGCAGCCAGGTCACCTTCACTGGCAGCACGCTCACCATTAATCCCTCCTCTGATTTACAGGCAGGAAACGTTTATCATGTGGAGATGTCAGGCGGGGTTATCAAGGATCTTGCAGGAGTAGCGTATGCGGGGATCAGTGATGCAACCACCTTGAATTTTGCCACAGTCGCGCACAAATTCAACAGTAATGGTCAGCCGCTTGAACATTATAGTGGCCATACCTATCAGTATACCAGCAATGGCCTTCTGTCGTGGGAGCAAGCTGAAGCTGAAGCCATTGTGCATGGCGGGCATCTGGTGACGGTGAATGATGCAGAAGAAAACCAGTGGTTAAGTTCTGTTTTTGGCACATCAGGTATCTGGATTGGTTTCAATGATCTGCAGCACGAGGGGCAATGGGTATGGGCGGATGGAAGCGATGTCACCTATACAAACTGGGGGGCTGGCGAACCGAATAATCAGGAGAGTAGTGATTTTGGAAGTATTGCGGCTTATAGCGGCGGAATGTGGAGTGATCAGCCTCTCTATAGCCAGCTTTATGGCATCATCGAATATCCATCGCTTATCATTGTTCCAACACTCACGGCGTTTCGTGGTGTCGCAGGCACAACCAGCGAAGATACCGAAACAAAAATCACCTTTGCCGATCTTCTGGCCGGGGGAGATGCCGCCGATACTGATGGCGTGGTGGAAGCTTTTGTCGTCAAGTCCCCAAATGGCACTCTCAGAATCGGCTCCGATGCGGCAACTGCCACCTTATGGGATGCGTTTGCCAATAACACGATTGATGCCACTCACCATGCATGGTGGACACCAGCCGCCAATGCCAATGGCACACTCGATGCCTTTGGCGTGGTTGCCCGCGACAATGATGGAGCAGAATCAATAACTCCAGTAAACGTTACGGTAGCGGTAACACCTGTTAAGGATGCTCCGATTATTCTTTTACCCTCAGTAGTCGCTTTTGCTCCACCAGTGGACTATAGCACGCAATCCCCCTGGCGAGTTGCCACTGCTGATCTTGATGGAGATGGTGACAATGATATGGTTGTCCTCAATTTTTCTGCTGTTTCAGTGCTTTTGAATAATGGCGACGGCACGTTTGCTGCAAATAACGAGTACCAGACGGAGTATTTTCTTGACGCTCTCACGATTGCCGATCTCAATAATGACGGGCATGCTGATATTGTAACAAGCGGCTCCTCTTATTACGGTATTAACAGTAAAGTGTCAGTGCTTTTTGGCAAAGGCAATGGTTTTTTTACGACAAGAACCGATTATTTTTTAGCCAATTCTTCAGCCTCAATTACCTCTGCTGATTTTAACAGTGATGGCAAGGCTGATCTTGCTGTCACCAATGATGTTGGCATTTCTCTCCTTTTAAACAAGGGTGATGCTACGTTCGCCCAGGGTACGGATTACCCTACGGGAGAGTCTGTGCGTGCAGTAGCCTCTGCTGATTTTAATAGTGATGGCAAGGCTGATCTTGTCGTCGCCAATTATTTGGGCATTTCGGTACTCCTGAACAACGGCGATGGCACCTTTGCTCCAAAACGGGACTATGCTCCAGATGTTGCGCCTGATTCTCTTACTGTTGCTGATCTGGACGGTGATGGCAAAACGGATATCATCGCAGTGAATCAGAGCAACAAAACCGTGGCACTGCTCTTGAACAATGGAGATGGTACATTTGCCCCAAAAAGGGAATATGCCACAAGTTTTGATCCTCTCGCGGTAACCACTGGCGATTTTAATGGCGACGGCAAGAGCGATTTTGTTGTGACAGGTCAGGAAAAATCCAATACTGGCGGAGGCATCGTCTCTCTTTTTTTGAATGACGGCAATGGCGCTTTTACTCTCCGCACCAATTTCTCAATTGCCGAGGGACTCTCTTCGGTAACAACTGCCGATCTCAATGGCGATGGAAAAGCGGATATTGTTGTGGGAGACTCTTCGAACAGCAAACTCTTCGTGTTGCTCAACAGCTCTGGCAAGAACACCGAATTTTCTGAACAGACTCCCGTCCCGGTTCTGGGAGATAGTATTATCAACGATCCCGACGGAGATCCGGATTGGAATGCTGGTTCGCTGCAAATTCAGATTACGGCAAACGCTGATGCTGCCGACACGCTGAGCATAGCTTCTGCCGACCCCGGCAAGAACGGGATCTGGCTTGAGAGCAACAGCAACAGGCTGATGGCTGGCTCCACCTGGATAGGCACAGCGGATGCCGCTTCAATCAGCAGCGGCACCGCATGGAAATTGACCTTCAATGAGCTGGCAACCAATGAGCTGGTGCAGCGTGTTGGTCGCGCTATCATGTTCAACAACAGCAGCGACACTCCATCAACCGATGAACGCAGCATGACACTGACCCTCAGCGACAACCGTGGGGGCTCAACCACACTGGTCAGGCAGGTCAGTGTAACACCCGTCAATGACGCACCAACGGTTTCGGCCATCATCAACCCTGTCGCGACAACGGCTGAAGACACTGCCGTTGAAATCACTTTTGCCAGTTTGCAGGCAAAGGGCAATGCCGCCGATATTGATGGCTTCGTTGATGGTTTTGTTGTACAGCATATCAGCAGTGGCAGCCTGAAAATTGGCGCTGATGCAGCCAGCGCTACGCTCTATAACGCCCAAACCAATAACAAGATTGATGCCACTCACCACGCATGGTGGAGCGCAGAGCACAACGCCAATGGCACCCTCAATGCCTTTACCGTGGTCGCCCATGATAACGGAGGGAAAGAATCAGCTACAGGCGTACAGGTAACCGTATCGGTAACACCTGTTCAGGATGCTCCAGTTCTCTCTTTTCAGCGAACAACAACACTCTCCTTTGCTGAAAACGTCAATTACCTCGTCGGGTATAACTCAACGGAACTTCGCACGACCGATTTCAATGGTGATGGCAAGGCAGACCTTGTTCTCCGCAATCCTGCCGGGTTCTCGGTGCAGTTGAACAACGGCGATGGCACGTTTGCGCCAACAAACAATTATGCTACCGATTTTTCGCCTGCTTCGGTGACTACCGCTGACCTCAATGGCGACAGCAAAGCCGACCTCATCATAAGTTATACGAACAATGACCGTCCTGGTAGCTCTGTCGCCGTGTTGATTGGCAAGGGTGATGGCACGTTTGCCCCCAAAACAGAGTACTCTCTTGGATATTATACCTATCCATCTTCCCCCTCTGCAATAGTGACGGCTGATGTCAACGGTGACGGCCAAACCGATCTCATCGTAACTGGTCTCAACTCCTTCGACAACACAGGGCAGCTCTCTGTTTTTCTGAACAACGGTGACGGCACTTTTCTCTCAAAAACAGATTATGCCACTCCAAACAGTGCCCCGTTGGTTACCGTTACTGACCTGAATGGTGACGGGAACGCCGATCTCATTGTCACGAGCAATACCTACAACTATTACAGCAATACCAGTACGTTCTCGGTGTTGATGAACAACGGTGATGGCACCTTTGCTCCAAAAAAGGATTACTCGATAGATACTTTTCTTAAAGCGGTAACAACCGTCGATCTGCATGGCGACGGGAAAGCCGATATCATCGTAACGCACAATAACTCTTACTATTACAACCTCAGCACGTTTTCGGTGTTTCTGAACAAGGGTGATGGCACCTTTGCCCCAAAAACAGATTACACTCTTCAGGGTTCCCTTAATGCGTTGACAACCGTCGATCTGAATGGTGATGGTAAAACTGATCTCATTGTCACGAGCACAGACTCTTACAACAACATCAGCAAGTTTTCGGTGTTTCTGAACAACACTGATGGCACCTTTACCCCAAAAACAGACTATACGCTTGAGGGTAGCCTGAACACCGTTACTGACCTGAATGGTGATGGGAAAGCCGATATTATTGTAACAAATGGTTTCTGGGACTCTTATAACTACATCAGCAAGGTTTCGGTGTTTCTGAACAACGGTGATGGCAGCTTTGCTCCAAAAACAGATTACACCATAGAAGGTTCCCTTAGCACCGTTGAGGATCTGAATGGTGACGGGAACGCTGATCTCATTGTCACGAGCATGAACTATTCCAACAACACCAGCAAGGTCTCGGTGTTGATGAACAACGGTGATGGCACCTTTACCACCCAGCAAGGCCGCGCCATCACAACAAAAATCCAGTCGGTAACAGTGAATGATCTTAACGATGATGGTGATGCCGATATCATCGTTATGGGCATTAATTATGCTACCAACAACAACAACGTCTCGGTGATGCTGAACACTTCACATCATACTGCCTTTACCGAACAAACACCGGTAGCTGCCTTTGGAAATATCATCATCACCGATCCTGATGGTGAAGGTGAGTGGAAAGATGGTTCACTGAGCGTTCAGATTACCGCCAACGCTGACCCTGCCGACAGCCTGAGCATCACCACCACCAATCCCGGTGGCAACGGCATCTGGCTTGATGTCAACGGCGACAAGTTGATGGCGGGCTTACTCCAGATTGGTACTGCCAGTGCCGCGTCAGTCAGCAACGGCACAGAGTGGATATTTTCCCTCAATGAGCAGGCAACCAACGAACTGATGCAGAGTCTTGGGCGCGCCATTATGTTCAAGAATAGCGGCGACATACCATCAACCAATGAGCGCAGCATGACACTGACCGTCAGCGACAGCTACGGAGCATCAACCATACAGGTGCAGCAGCTCAACGTAACACCTGTCAACGACGCGCCGACGTTTACACACTTCACAAGCCCGGTTACGACAACGGCTGAAGATACTGCGGTTGAAATTACCGTTGCTGATTTGCTGGCAACAGGCAAGAGCGCCGATGTTGATGGCGTGGTTGATGGATTTGTTGTACAAAACCTCAGCAGTGGCACCCTGAAAATTGGTAGTGACAAGGCCAGTGCAACACCGTATAATGAGGGCAATCATACCATTGATGCTGCTCACCACGCCTGGTGGACACCCGAGACAAATGCCAATGGCACCCTCAATGCCTTTACCACAGTTGCCCGCGATAACGATGGCGGCACATCAGCAACAGCCCTACAGGCAACCGTCGTGGTTACGCCGGTCAACGATGCGCCGGTGATTACTGTTCCACAATTGTTTGCGTCAACAGTAGCTTACGCTGTTGCCGGTGAGCCCAATTTGGTCATCACTGCCGACAGTAATGGAGATGGTCATGCCGATATCATCAGCACGAGCGGCAGCCACTATTACAGCGCCAACGGCATCGTCTCGGTGTTGCAGAACAACGGTGACGGGACTTTTGCTCCACAAACAGATTACGCAACAGAAGGTGCCTTTGCTTCTCTGACAAGTGCTGATATCAATGGGGATGGTAACGCCGATCTCATAGGAATCAGAGTTGTGGGCTGCTACTACGACAGCAGGTTCGTTTCAGTGCTGCTCAGTAAGGGTGATGGTACTTTTGCGCCAAAAACAGATTTCGTGCTTGATGGTACCTATAACTCCGTGAAAACGGCCGATCTCAATGGCGATAATAATGCCGATATCATCATCATGAGCATGGATACCTCCAGTAATATCGGCAAGGTCTCGGTGTTGTTGAGCAAGGGCGATGGTACTTTTGCACCAAAAGCAGACTACGCGACTGATGGTTTTCTCGACCTGGATGCTGTGATAACTGCCGATCTCAATGGCGACAGGAAAGCCGATCTCATCATCATGAGCAAGGACACTTCCGGTAGCGCCAGCAAGGTCTCATTGTGGCTGGGCAAGGGTGATGGCACCTTTGCTCCAGCAACAGACTACGCGATAGATGGTTCCCTGACCACGGCAACAACTGCCGATCTCAATGGCGACGGTAAAGCCGATATGATTGTAACCAGTCTCGACTTTGCCAGGACGATCAGCAAGGTCTCGGTGTTATTGAACAACGGTGATGGCACTTTTGCCCAAAAAACCGATTACGCTTATGCCACAAACCTCAATAGTTATTCTCCTTCTCTAACAACGACGGATCTCAATGGTGATGGCAAAGCCGATCTTCTTGTCTCGGCGGCGGACTATTCCGGAAACATCAGTAACGTTTCGGTGTTTCTGAACAACGGTGATGGAACCTTTGCTCCAAAAACAGATTACGTTATCGGGGATTATGGAGTCAATCCCTCTTCTGTTCTGGCTCTTGATCTCAATGGTGATGGTTATAAAGATATTTTGTACAAAATCTCTGACGGACAAGAGGCTGACAGGGTGGTTGCGCTGTTAAACAACGGTAAAGGTGGTTTTGACGACAAAACAATTGTCACTCCGGGAGGTTATCTCTCTTTACTCACTCCTGCCGATCTCAATAATGATGGAAAAACAGATATCATTGGAGCAAGTACGGACGCTTCCAGTGGCATCAGCAAGGTTTCTGTGCTGCTGAACACCACACCGCCACCAATCACCTTCACGGAGCACACACCTCTGTTGCTTTTCAAAAATATTACCATTACGGAGCCTGATGGTCCCGCAGCGTGGAGTCAGAGTTTGTTTACTGTACAGATCACCGCAAACGCAGACACGGCAGATCATCTGACTCTTCCAACAACCAACCCTGGCAACAGTGGCATCTGGCTCGACACGCATGGCAACATGCTGATGGCTGGCACCATAACCATTGGCTCGGCCGATGCGCCATCTGTTTCCGGCGATACGTTATGGCACTTCATCTTCAATGAAAATGCCACCAACGAACTGGTGCAGAATGTTGGCCACGCTCTTCTGTTCAATAACGACAGCGATACCCTCTCTGCGGCTGAACGCGGCATTACGCTGACCGTCAGTGACAGCGAAGGCGCATCAGCCAGGGTTTCGGTTGCCATAACACAGGTGAACGATGTGCCTAAGTTTACGGCATTTACCAACTCTGTTGCAACAACATCCGAGGATATTGCCGTTGCCATCACCTTTGCCGATTTGCAGGCGAAAGGCAATAGCGCCGATAATGATGGCTCCATTGACAGCTTTACGGTAAAAGGTATCGCCAGTGGAACATTAACCATTGGTCATGATGCGTCAACAGCTACCGTCTGGAATGCTGCGACAAACAATACCATTGATGCCAATCATAACGCATGGTGGATGCCCTACAGCAATGCCAACGGGTCACTTGATGCGTTTACCGTTGTTGCGCACGACAACGATGGCGGAGAATCAGTGACAGAAGTACAGGCAATCGTAGCAGTCACCCCGGTTAACGATGCCCCCGCTTTTATATCCTATCCTGTAACGGTTGCATCAACCTATACAGAGCATGGGAATGCTGTAGTACTTGACAGCAATGTGCTGATTGTTGATGCTGAACTTTCCACATCAAATAATTATGCCAGCGCGGCTCTGACGCTTGCAAGGCATGGTGGAGCAAGTGCTGACGACCTCTTTTCTGGCGCAGGTATTGTTGCTGCGGCGGCGAGCGGCATTGTCACCATGCCCGGTACAGATATTGGTACTTACACCTGGGCATCGGGAACGCTTACCCTGCTCTTTAATACGAATGCAACACCTGAGTTGGTGAATAGTGCCATGCAATCCCTTGCCTATGAAAATGCAAGTGATACCCCACCCCCTTCCGTACAGATTGACTGGACATTTAACGATGGCAACAGCAGCGAAGCACTGGGCGCTACCGCCAGCACCATGGTTCTGATCACTGATGAAACCCAGGCAGGTAGAGCTCAAGATGGTTACCTTGCTCATGCTCTGGTGTGGATTGACAGCAACAACAACGGGGAGCGTGATTGGACCGATACCAACAGCAATGGTCTTTGGGAGAGCGGAGAGGGTGAAGCATGGACGCTAACGGACAGTACCGGCCAGTTCGCCAATTTGCCTGGCAATGGAACTCTGCGTATTGCGGCTAATCCGTCAGGCGGAACCACCGATATTTCCACAGGTTTGCCCTTTACCGGCTCTTTTTCAGCCCCGTCCGGCTCAACGGTTATCAATCCGCTGACCACACTGCTTGTGGCTGCTGGTGGTGATGCAACAATGGTCAATAAAGCATTGGGTCTTGATAGTGCACTGAACCTGGCAACCTATGATCCTCTTGCAGCTCTCTCGGCATCAGGAACAAGCAGTGCGGATCAGGCTCAGGCATTGGCGATACAAGGCAAGGCGCTCCAGATTGCCAACATCATGGACATTGCCATCAGTGCCGTTCATGGCGCAGGCGCAACCAATGCCAACATGAGCGATATGGCAACACGTATTGCTGCCTCATTGCTTGCCGACGCAGGAACAGGCTCGGTCAATCTTGATAATAGCGCCGTTATTGCAAATGCCATGGCATCAGCCGCTCAAACGGTTGTTGGCGATACAACAGCACTGAACGCTCAAAAAACAGCCATTGCTGATGCGACCGCTCTGATTAACAATAAAATAGGAACGGCCTCAAAGAGCAGCGACCTGTCGGGCAGCATAACCAATATGGTGGCCGCCCGGATTGTGGCACAGGAGACGCTGGCAAGCCAGGCTGCGCAGGCGATACAACACAACAGTAGCACCTATCTTACCCTGGATAGTGGAAATATTGACCGCGCAATAGGTGCTGCAACTTCTCAGGTCGGCACCATTCATCCACCAGCCATTACCAATTTTTCTCCGCTTGACGGGGCAACTGACGTACCGGTTGACAGCGATCTGCATTTCACCTTCACGGATGCTATCCAGCCCGGAAGCGGCCTGATTGAGATTCACCGCGATTCGGCTACTGGGCCTCTTGTTGAACGTTACGATCCACTGCACAGCGATAATCTCACGATTTCAGGCAATGAGCTCACCGTTAACCCCACGAACGACCTGGATTATAATTCCCATTATTATGTCACGTTTGCCCAAAATTCGATTGATAATCTCATTGGAGATCATTTTACCGGCAGTGCTGATTATGACCTGTTTACCGTAGCTGATCCTTATGCAGGAAATGATGGACACGATAATTCCACACAGGAAGTACTTTTGGGTATTGCTGGTTTAGGTCTTCTGGCATGGCTCCTGTAATCGCTATTGTTAATCCTGATGTTCGGCAATTGTATTCGGCTATTTGGTGTAAGGTCTGGCAATATTATCTTGACTGTCAGGATGGGGTGAATTTTTCATTACTATAAAACGAAACACTATGGGACAATTTTTAGCTATTGGGCTTGTTACTCAAATTGGTGTCGATAAAAAAAAACTCGCTCGCGTTCAACTGACACCTGAACAACTGCAGGAGCGGATGACAGCTCAGTTGCATTATGATCCTGCACTTTATCTGTTACGTGACTATGATGACTTTTATGGCTTCGACTTGAATGAAGATATTTTTTATGCACAACTTCTTCCGTTGTTAGAACAACTCTATCCGCTTCTTTATCCGGTTAAAGTAATGTATCAAGATGTTCTTCAGGAACTCACCGATTTGCCACCTTCAGAATGGATTTCCTGGGCAAAAACGAAACCGGATGAATCTTTTCAATTTGATGGTGGTAGAGGTATGGGAGAGTATATACGAGAAAAATATAACGATCTTTATCTTGATTATGAGAGCATTATGCTGTCTATGGAAGGCAAAATAGCAATGGAAGTTTACGGAAGACAATTCCTGTTTGTTAATTATACCATGAAGCAAACATTGAAACAGTTTTCTCTTGCAGGAGCATTACGAATGTATATTACCGGATAGTGATGAGCTTCTATCGGTGGCTGAGCGATATGTTCCCGTTAATAGCCCACAAAAATATATTCCTGGACATCGTTTTTGTTCTTGCCGACCTTGTTTCCCTGATTACCAAAGGAGTACTTGTAATTGACCGGTACAACTTCGACGTGAGGCTTGTGTTTTGCCAGAATTGTCACCATTTCATCCAGAGTCGGGAGGCTGTTGGAGGAGTAGGAGACCATGATGAGACTGTTGCGAAAATGTTTGAATAGCTTGTCGAACGCATCAGCCGCACCATTTCTTGACGAAAATGGCGTTGGGTATGACTTGAATTTTTTGGTGACCGTGTGTTCCTGAATCTCGACACCCTGCCAGTCACGAGCCAGACCTTCAATAAAATGGTAACGGCGCACGTATTCATTATCCGATAAAGGAGAATAATAGGGCGGGTCAATATAGACCAGTCCTGATTCCTGGTTTTGCAGTGTCATGGCATCTCCGTGACGTGCCTTGTTCTGTCTGCCATTATCAAAGACCGCAGTATTGACACTCTCAACCGCCTCAAGAAACTGGGCTTGAAACGTCATGAGCAGATCCTTGCGCCCGTCATCATAGCGATGACCGATATAGGTAAAGATGCCGCGAGGGCGTTTTTTCAGGCAAGCACGAATCAAGGCGGTCATGGCGATTGCTCTTTTGCAAGGGTTTCTCACCGCCTTGATGTTTGAGCGAATAATATCGATCAGGCGGTTATCATCATCGCTGTAGTAGAGTCCCTGAAATCGTGTTTCGACAAAGTGATCAATAGGTTCGACCGGTTCAAGCAGAGCCATGGCTTCAGCCTGCGACAGGGTAAGGTCGCTGTTTTCAATCATCGCTTTGGCAAACGTGTACGACATTGCCATATAATCGTTGCTGAAAACCGTTTTGCCCTGCGATTTCAACATATATCCGACAACCCCGGAGCCGGAAAAGAGGTCTATTGCCGTCTCAAATTCAAATTGTGAGGCAACCGCCCAAATTTCAGTCAGCAGCTTCTGTTTTGAGCCCATGTACCTGGTCGATGGATATTTTGCCACCTGTGGAGGCAGGGCTTGTGAGAGCAGGTGAAGATTGAACCCCTTTTTCGGCGGAATAGTGACAATCATATCTTCACCTCTCCGTCCCTTGCCATTGCAGGAGATATACCGTTTTGTCTGAACCACTTCCATGGGAAACATTTCGTACTGCTCGTTGACCAGTGGATGGTTTGAGTTGGTGAGTACAACATGGCAGCCCAGCTCATGCAGACGTTTTACCTCAGCGGCAAGCTCAATATGATCCTCTTCGTAGAACTGTTCTTTGGTATATCGTTTGAAATCGGAGTACTCTGAGACTGGCAGATAAGGTGGGTCAAGAAAAATAAAGTCTCCTGCCGGGCATTTTCCTGTAGCACCCTCTTGTAATCACCGCAAATTATGGTGCTCCTCCTCAATAGCGCTGATGCAGCATAAAGAGAGACTTCATCGGTTATTTTAGGGTTCTTGTATCCGCCGAAAGGCACATTGAACCCGCCGGATTTATTGACACGATAAAGGCCGTTATAACAGGTTTTGTTCAGAAAGATGGTGCGTGCTGATGCCTCGGCGCAAGAGAGCTTCGTCCAGTCCTGGGCCCGGACAGCATAAAAGGAGTCCTCGGTATTTTCATACTGGCGAAGCTTGGCGATAACCCCGTCAACATCATCAGCAACTGTTTGGTAGAGGTTGATAAGCTCAGGGTTGTTATCGGCAATGATGGCTTTATCGGGGCGGAGGGAAAAGAAAACTGCTCCTCCACCGAAGAATGGTTCGATGTAACGAGAATAGTTTTGCGGAATTTTGGGGATTATTTCGCCTAAAAGCTGAGTTTTTCCGCCAGCCCATTTCAGGAGTGGTTTTGGGGCTGCCTGATGAGCAGGTGATGGGAGGAGCGCAGCTTTCATTACCTTGGGGAGTAATTTTTTGTTAAAAAGTGAATTTACAATCTATGGAAGTTCTTTCATAATAGTAACCGCTGATTAATTGATGGAGAACCGTTTGTTCTCTATGCTTTTCGATGCGAGACAATGACTGGGGAATGAGGTGTTCGATATGTGAGGTATCTGCCGTAATCCGGAGCATTGTGTATGCACATAAAAAGCCCTGATCTTTCAGTCGTTGTGATTTGATGGCTTTCTTGACATCCTCCATCTCTCCATTCATTTCGACACGACCCAATTCAGCAAAATCAAGGGACTGTGCAGCGGCATTGCGTTGAGCTTTCCAGAAGAGAAGCGCCTGGGGTGGGTCATTTTTTTCGATATCGGGCATGGGTCAGCAGCAATTAACGTGAATCATCATCCTCTCCGGCGATTGCATCCATGCGATCCATATAGGCATCTACACGATCAAACTCTGGCACATTTGGAAATTCATTTCGAAGAGCATTCAATAAATTTTGAGCCTCCTCAAATTCAGCATTTGCAAGGTAGTCGTCCAGTTGTGCAATTTTTTCAGAAAATCCGGGGCTCACGTAGTTTGCCCCCATAATATCCCGTAAGACCTCATTGCTGTTGAGGCCAAGTGACGCATCTGGCTTGAACCAGCTTCCATCTTGCCGCAAGACAATAAGTTGACTTGCCGGTGTTTCGCCGATCACCTGTGGGGAGTGTGTTGAGGCAAAAAACTGAATTTTGGGAAATATGTTTTTAAGGTTCGATACAACCTGTCGCTGCCATTTGGGATGAAGGTGCAAATCTATTTCATCAAGCAGAACAACACCGGAGGTCTCTTGTAGAACGGCTTCGCCATGGTGTGGATTCAAAACAGCCGCCTTGATTGCGATGTCTGCAACAACCGCAAGCATGGATCGTTGACCGTCACTAAGCAGGTTGAAAGGCAATCGTCCTTTACCGCCATATTCAACCAGAAGATTTTTATCCTTGACGCTATAATCAAGATAGTTGCAATTATCCACACAGCGCCTCATGGCATCCTTCGCGGCCTTGAACGTCGCATTCTCGTGACCCTGCTCCAGAGAGATATATTTTTCGTTTGCGAGCCAATTAAAGATTTCACTGAATTTGATTCTTGGATCAATGCAAAAGGTATAGGCTTCGAGACGAACAGGATTTCTTAATGCAGAGGGAATGTTATCATTCGGCAGCATCTCCTTTGTCGGAATCCATAACCTTCCTGCCCCATAATATGCTATTAAAGGAAGAGTTACCCGTTGATCATCCTGAACCTTTTGCACAATCTTTTCCGCCAACTCTTTCAGGGCTCTGGCATCCTTACTGGTGGTCTTGCCCCCTTTGCCATAAATCTCCCGCTTCCACTCCAGATCCCATTTCCCATGCAGTGCCTCGGGATCAGAAATGGAACCTTTTGCCGCAACCGAGACGGGATACTGGGGCAATGGAACGGGATTTTCGCTCTGTTTGCTGTATTCGATACGGACATCTTCGTCTCTGATATGCCGTGAATCGTAGCCCTTCACACCCAATAAAAAGCTCCCGGCGGCAACAGCTAACGCATCAAGCAAGCTGCTCTTGCCGCTCCCGTTTTCACCAACGATCAAATTGAAGTCATCGTCGAAGTCAATGCTCGTCTCTTTGAATCCCTTATAGTTCGATAAATCGAGGTGGTTGATTTTCATGACATTTTTTTGTCTTGTTCAAGGGTTGCCATAAAGCTTTTCGATTCGTCGAAAATTTCAGGGAGCCTGAGCCGGTCAATCAAGTCTTTCCAACGAGTGAATTTACACTCTATGGCAGTTCTTTCATAACAGTAACAGCTTCTTTGAAGATGGAGAACATCTGTTCTGAAGTCAGCCTCCATTATTTGGGAGTATTCAGCCAGAGAGGCTATATTGGAAACGGATAGTTTTACTCAGCTTATCCAGTTGAGAAGGTTCCCATACAGGAAGAGATGGGGTTGCATTGGCTCAAAACATAAGGAGACTGAAAATGCACGCAATAGAATTTGAGACCACTTCCCATCAAAACACCATTCGCTGGCCCGATAGCGTGCCCCTGCGAGTTTTACTTCTTTCGGAAGTCCCGCTTGCCAAACTGGGTGACCACAATCTCAAAGCTTTACTTGCCTCCATAGCCGAAGGTATAACCGAGGGCGATATTGAGCGTTCGCCAGATTCAGGTAGAGAGGTGATTGAATGGACTTCCTGATCGATACCAACATTTTGTCTGAGCTTCAAAAAGGCGTGAGGCGGAATGTGACGCGGCGGATGTGGATATTGTTCCAATTTGTAGTTGTTTTCTCATGATAGTAACGATAGATTCCAAGCTTTAGCATTCATGGCGGACAAAATCAATCTTGATGCAAAAATTGCACACCTTGGGTTCATTCAGGGCGTGATTAATCGGATGGGTGCCAACTCTTTTCTTTTAAAGGGGTGGAGTATAACGCTTGTGGCCGCAGTATTTGCATTATCCTCAAAAGATGCCGATCAGAGATTTGTCTTGTTGGCGTATTTCCCAGTTATTGTTTTTTGGGCGCTTGATGCGTATTTTTTGCATCAGGAAAGGCTTTTCAGGAAGCTATATGAAAAAGTTGCATCGGACATCATTTCCAGCGAACAATTTGTTCTGAACACTGCCATAGTAAGAAACGAAGTGGTATCCGTAAGAAAGGTATTTTTTTCAAACACGCTTCTTCTTTTTCATGGGCTTATTGTGGGTATTGTAAGTATTGTGATATTAGTGATGTTTTGTCTTGCACAAAAATAAAAGGAATAGCATTCAGACCGTTTAAAACACATTATTCGCTGTCTGCTGTGAAAAGAAATTAGCATTATATAATAATCTTGTGATAAAAATAAAACAAAATTTATGAGTATTCGGGTATTTATAAGTCACAGTACGTGGCTAAAGCCTGAATTAGACAAAGTTCTTCAGGTACAGGTGACTGAACATCAAAAGTTTCTTAATGACTTGTGCAATTATCTTGAAGAACAAGTAAATCCAAGATTTAATATATATATAGACAAGAAAATTGATGGAGCCACCTTTTGGCGGACTGAGACTCACGAATATATAGAAAAATGCCAAGCGGCCATTGTGCTTGTCAACAAACAAGCACTAGAACATTCTTATTGGGTGCTCTCTGAAGTAACAATTCTTAGTCATAGAGCAGGTCGTAATAAAAATTTTAAGCTTATTATTGTTCCTTTTGGCGGTGTTACTATAGAAGATATTAAAAATCAAAAATTATGGCAACCACTTGCTGTCAGTGAGATACAAACGATACCTAGAAATGGTCTGAATGAACAGAATGAGCAAGAAGTTACATCGTTTTATTGTGAAGTGTTAAGTATTTTGAAAGGGATAGAAGATTATGAAGTACCTATACCATCAGAATGGCTATTTCATTTGTTATGTGATTTACTCCCTGACGATTATGATATACTTCAACAAATAGTAGCTAATCTGGATATCATACTTGATGAGAATAAAATTTTATACATAAAACGTAAAATTGCCGATTATTTATACTCGAATGGCCCTTTGGCTCTTCTCAAGTTAAGAAACTGCACAAAGCTAGTAAAAATAGATTGGAATGGTGCACTTATTCGTGATGTTCTGAGTACTTATTGGGTACATACGTCCGCTTCTTTCTTATTGTTTTTATGTTGCCATCCAAAGGAAGATCATCACATATTTGCGATTAACGGTAAGATAGCTGGATATACCCCTAGAACATATATTAGAAAAGTATGTGGTGATAATGTAACGTGGCCTGTAATCGAGGTATTTGTAGGCCATGATGCAAGATATCAGCAGGATTTTCAACAAAGTGTAATCGGACAGATTTGTAAATCACTTTCTACGAAAAAAGGATTTAAATCATCTATAGAGCCGATTTTGAATAGTAAAGATTTGGCTCACTTGTCCGAAAATGAAAAACTCATTCGAGCTTTAGACATCGTTTTGTCAAAAACAAGGGAAACTCCGGTATTTGTCACTTTTGAGCAAGTTGGGGGATGTATTTTAGACCACATTATTAATGAGATTCACGGAAAATTTCGATATCTAAATATCATTGTTTGCACAGGTACCAAACCAGAAGCAAAGCCCGATCTTCCTGACGAAGTATATATGCTAATACCTCAATTAGATTTAGATAAAGAGCAAGAAGAATTGGATGCGTTTTTTAGGGTAAACATAGCACTAGAACTATAAATGTCAACTAATGGAAAATATAAATGAATCAGGCACATTCAAGCCTATTGTCGAGATCAAGGATATAGAGGACTTTCGTCCTCCGACAGACACCACAACATACGGTGATCGTCGTGATGGACTAATCTACAAGTATCCCGACCCGGCCAAACTTGCAATCAACATTGCGTTAGCGACAGGTCGCCCTCTTTTGATACTTGGTGAAACCGGATGCGGAAAGTCTTCACTCGCATTCAATCTTGCAAGAGTGATGAAGAGGCGATACTACGAGTTTGTTGTCACTTCCCGCAGTCAGGCGCGTGATCTGTTCTATCGGTATGATGCTGTACGAAGGTTGGGAGACTCTCAGTTGGGCCGCAATGTCGATAAAAGATCAGGAGAAGCATTTCAAGCTTGTGATTTTGCCTGGCAAACCTCTTTTCCTTATATCGAACCAAGTTCGCTATGGTGGATTTTTGATCAAGCTGGTGCCGCAAATCGGGGATGTTCCGATGTTAACGTGTTATCCCAAATTCAAAAGGCTAAAGACCCTGGAGTTTACCCGAAAGTATCTCCTGATGCCAGCTCAGTACTGCTTATTGACGAGATTGATAAAGCGGATCCCGATTTCCCTAACAATTTGCTGGTACCTCTTGGATCAAGGCAGTTTACCGTTGAGGAAATTGCGACAACCATAGCCATTGATTCGTCCAAACTGAGTGATGAACCTCTCAATCAACCACTGATTATTATTACCTCTAACCAGCAGAGAGAGCTTCCTGACACTTTTTTGCGCAGATGTATTGTTTTGAAAATTCCTCCACCGACTAAAGATCAGCTTGTTGAACTGGCAGAAATTACATTTGGTACTCGAACAGATCAACTCTACGAAACAATAGTGGACATACTTCAACCGCCAAGTGATGAAAATTTGAACTCTGTCAAGTCGAGTGTTGAGTTAAGTTCTGCTGAATATCTTGACGCAGTTCAGGCGATAATAAAGCTGAATGCAAGTGAATTTGAGGACATCAAAAAGATCACAAAAAGCATTTCATGGCGTTCAAAAGAGTCGTAGGAACAGGATATTATGAGAACTCTATCACAAATCAGTCTAGCAGATGTTGCAGATGCTGTTCGGCGGCTTTCCCCCGATAAAGAAGCTTTTGAATTAATTGCAGGGGTACTTGGTTTCAAAATAGAGAGTGGTGATGCTCCTGATAAAACAATAAAACCGTTACGATCTTCCCGATATACTGGTGACAGGGAAAAATCAAAAACGGAAATAGCAAATCTACCCCAAAACGACGAAGTTCCACCAAAGCCGTCACACAAAGAACCCGACGTGAATTATGAAGGGGATACTGACGGCTCTATTGTTTTCGAAACATTATCCTCGGGACATTCCAGGGCGGTTCCTTCATATATTCAACAGTCAGCCCCTCTTGACTCCGCTGCATTTTCATTATCTCCTGCGACGAACCCTCGACCTTTGTTGCCTCATCACCAAGCCAGGAGCTTTGTATGGGAAATGCTTGCTCAAGATCTGCCTTCAACAGAGATTGATTGCGATGCTATTATCGATCAATTATCCAGAGGGATGATTCCTGAATTGCGATTTCTCAAAAGGAAGTCTATTCGAAAAGGAGTTCATCTTCTGGTTGACGAGAGTCCGGTTATGCTGCCCTACCGCAATGATGTGCTCGACTTGCAGCGCTCTATCAAAAACATCATAGGACCAAGCTTGTCAGGTAATTTCTCTTTCGATGAATTGCCGGACAGAGGTGTTGTGAAATCTACAGGTAAACCATTATCGAACTATCCTTTTCCCGGCGCAGAAACAACAGTTCTTCTGGTTAGTGATTTTGGCGTTACTCGGCCTTTTGGATACCAGAATGTTTCAGCTAACGAATGGGCTGACTTTTTGAAGAGGCTTGTGAAATCGAGCTGTCGTGTTATTGTTGTTTCACCCTATGGCGAAGATTGGCTGAGTAAGTTAGACCACAAAGGGGTTTCAATTGTTCATTGGGGAACAAAGCATCATTCAAACACCAAAGTTTCTGCTAAGGATTTTGCGCGACTTCTTTCTCCGGCAGCATTATTGGATATGGCCTTTATTCGTGAGGCGCGAATAAAGCTTTTTCCTGAAGCCAGTCCAGGATTGGAAGCCGACCTGCTTTTCAGTTGGATGGTTGCAGTCTTTAATTCGCGAGTGGTTTCTTTTCGGCAGGAAATGGTTCGGGAGTTGCGAGATGAGCTGATGCTCAAGCCATCTGAATTAAAAAAAGCGCTAGATTTTTTGAAAGAGTATCGAGAAAAGAATGACACTCAGCCTCAATTACCCGAAAGAATTGCATTCGAGGAGCAATTGGTCACGGATGCCTTGACACAAAATACATTAAGTGTTGAGCAAGCTTTTGCAAGACTGATTCGTTCTTTAATTGAAGACGACATGAATCCGAAGCTTGCGCGATGGGCAATCGCTGTTGCTGATGAATTACCGCAATCGGTCTCTGATGCGCCTTTATACCGCGAACTGCAGCTTGCTGCACAATTAAGGCTTGGAATTATTTCTGAAAATTTCAATACACCTCATCGTGAAAATGCGTCTGTTGGCAATTGTTCATGGTTGTTACCAACAGATGTAAAGCTTGGAATTCGACGGGAGAAAGGGAAGCTTGTCATTACTGACTCTCCACGGGATAAAGATGTGATTATGCGAGTGCCCGGTACCGTGCCACGTCATTTGATAGTCGCGCCTATTGGTAAGCCGAGAATAGCCGTTCAAATCTGGCCAGAGCGGCCAGATGTTATTCTGCCATTTGCTTTTCCGATGGACATTTTTTCACCATTGTCAGGTGCTCGTTATCGTTTGAAACTAGCCAAGCTTGTATTCCCTGAGTTCCTGCCGGATGAGCTTCTGATTTTTATTGGGCACAGCGACGATGCTTCTGCGGAAGCAAATGCCATTCTTGAACTGCTATCGAAGATTGAGAATGACTTTCGACTGCTGCTGAAATCAAATGGCAATCGTTCAATTTTCAGGCGTATTAGGTTGTGGGAGTGGACACTCGATGCACTGGCGCTAACCGGCGGCCAGGAGAGGGCTGTTACCCCCGTGTTTAACCATGCCCAGATAGCCATTTTTGTCTTCAAAGACCGGATTGGAAAAGTCACTTGGGAAGAGCTTGAAAAAGCTATAAAGAGTAGCGCGGAGAAAAATATTCATATTCTGGCTTTTTTTCCTGCGAACTCTCATCTTCAGGGCAAGTATCCAGATGCCCAGGCAAAACTGCAGGCAGCCCGTGATTGGGCATTATTACTGGAACGTCAGGCAGAGCTGACGCAGGAGTGGTGCAACTCCGACTCCCGCACAGTAATGCTTTGTCCAACTTATCAGGATGCAGAAGAACTCAAAACCATTGTTCGTGAAAAGGTGCGGATTGCTATCGCCGACATTCTTTCCGTCGATATAACCCGCCCGACTGCAGAGCTGTCAAACCATGCAGAGGAGTTGCGCCGTTATCAGGGGGCGCTGAAAACCGAACTTGGCACCATCAGCCTGCTGGGTACTCATGCGCTTGAGAACATTCCGGTAACGCTGACCGACACGTTTGTCTCTCTTCGTATTTCCGATACCTGGCGCACCGATATGCGGTGGAACCCCAAAGTCTCTTACGAATCGCAACAGGAAGAGCGTATTCGTAACTCTGAAGAGGTGGTCAGCCTTGTCTTTGAGACCTTTCCTCTCTTGCTGGTTATTGGCGATCCCGGTTCCGGCAAAACAACCCTGCTCAAACACTACGCACTTTCATGCCTTGAAAATCAGCACTATACCACACTTGGATTCAAGGAGCCCGTACTGGTTTTTTATCTCCCCTTGCGTGAGCTTGTCAAGAGTGGGGCCGATTATGATTCACTTCCAGCCAACCTCTTTGCCTGGAGTGAAAAGCACACTCTTCTTATAGCGGAAACCGTTTTCTTTGACTGGCTGCATAACTGCCAAACCCTTCTTTTGCTTGATGGCCTTGACGAAATCAGCGACCCGCAGCAGCGCATCAAGGCTTGCGACTGGATTGACCGTATCGTCACCGGTTTTGAAAAAGCTAAAGTTGTCGTCACCACCCGTTATACCGGCTACCGGAAAGGTGACGGAATTGAACTCCGTTCTCAGCATGTTCGGGCTGATATCATGGACTTTTCAACGGATCAGCAAAAAGAGTTTCTGCAGAAGTGGTTCATGTCGGTCTTGTGCCGCGAGCTTCGCCCTGCAACAAAAACCTTGCAAGCGTGGAGAGAGGAGCAGGCAAAAAAGGCAGCAGAGAAAGCCGCCACCATTATTGCGTTTCTGGAGAGGGAAGAGAACCAGAGCTTGCGACTGCTGGCCGCCGTTCCCATGCTGTTGCAGATTATGGCGATACTCTGGAAAGATCGTCAGTATCTGCCCAAAACCCGTTCAGAGTTGTACAATGCCGCCGTGAACTATATCCTCGACTATCGCGACCGCCAAAAAGAGATTTATCCCCTGCTCGGCGCTGAAGATGCCCGGCGAGTTTTGACACCGGTGTCACTCTGGATGCAGGAAGAACTCGAAAAGGATGAGGCCGATAAAGCACTGATGCAGGCAGAGATGCAGAAACACCTGAAAACGCTTCATCAGCCCCCTTCAGTCGAGAATTTCTGTGATAACCTGATTGATCGTGCCGGGTTGCTGGTGGCTTATGGTGATAAGGAGTACCGGTTCCGGCACAAATCATTCAGGGAGTACATGGCAAGCGTACAGCTTGTGAAAAATATTCATAAGCCGGGTTATCTCGACATGTTGGTGAGCCATTTTGGCGACAACTGGTGGGAAGAGACACTTATTTTTTTTATTGGACAAATTGATGAGGAGATATTTGATGCCTTTATGCAACGACTTTTCGATTCGCCAATCAGTGCAGTTTTTTCACAAAAGCAACAGGATTTGCTGATTACCCTTGTACAGGAAGCACCGGAGAAAAAAATAGATGCATTACAAAAGAAATTGCTTGATCCAGAAACTACTTTTAACCGGCAGGGATATTTGCTGGAGTGCCTCAAAGTCATCGGAACACCTGCAGTGCTTGATGTCTTGTATCAGTTTATATTAATGATACGTACCAAATACATTGACACTGCTATTCGAGTGGAGGATATAATCATTTCTATGAGAGGAAAAATACCTGCTCCTGATCTTGACGATGAATCCACCTATAACGAAATCCCTGTAAAATATGTTCACCATACAGATTCTCGCCTGAGAAATGAAGTTTTTGCAATTGAATTGTTAAAAAATAATATTTATTTGCAAAAAAAAGAAAATGGTCGAATTACCGTTATCATAGATCGTAATGATGTTCAAAATGCGGTCATAACAAGCAGAGCAAAAGGAAATATATGCAAGAAATTTATTACTGAAAATAATAAAAAGCAACTAGTTCAAAAGGATAAAGAAATACACGATTTTTTAAGTGAAACAATAAATAATAAAAAGCAATACGAAATAAATTTATCTCAACTAAAAATACCATTAAGATGGGCTTCAGGTGGAGTGTTTTCTGTTGTTAGATATAAAGGGAAAAAATGGACACCATTCTTTTTCAGAGATGTGAAACCTTTTGGATGGAATATATCACTTGGTGCTTCAGAACGTCATTTTTCCAAAGATGGAAAATCGTTAATAAGTCTTAACAGCGAGCTTACTAATCCGTGGAAGTTTATAGCAAGAGAGTTTCTTGAAGAAACTCTGGTATTAAATCGAGAACCAGCAAAAACAAAAGATCAAATAGCAAAAAAATTTACATTTGGTATTACAGATATACGTCAACAAAGAGAGGACGCATTAAAATTTATTAATGCTCATATCGAATGTAGAAGAAAATATGATAATTTAAGAATTATCACTACCCAGGAAAAACTTGAGCCTGCTAATTATGATGTACGGACTAGATTACAGGCAACTAATACTGATCTCATAATTCGTCGTGAAGGTGAAGATACATTCCATGATGATGTGTTGGTATGTTTCAACTTATTAGAATTAGGAATTGAAATAGTTAAAATTGCAGAATATGATCTTGCAGATACTGACTATTTATTAGATGGTGAAATATTAGAACATTACGATGGGAATAGTAAGTTGATTCAAGAGCTTGTACGAATGCCTTTTGCGTTAATATCTCACAGTTATTTAGAGAATACATTTGGTGGTGATTTTGAGCCAAATTATACTATGGATACTGCACAGCCATCAATTATAGGCAAGCCTATTCAGTCTGAAGATATACATATCTTTGATTGGGATGTAATTCAAAGGGTTAAAATTTTAAAAGGTGATCTTGATCCGATCGGTATAGAAAAAAAACGCTATGAAGGATGGTACAAACAATTCAAACAATATTTTCTTGATGACAATGATAATCCTACGACTAAGAATCCTTCACTTCTGTTTACTCCTGCTTCCGCAAAAATCGTAACTACATATTTTGCAAATAAAAAAGGGAAATAATTTAAGATCTACACTATTCGATGAAATTGGGTTTTCCCAAAAGAAATAATGGTTATTTCATTGAAGAAACATCAAACTTTTGATAAAAAACGTGATGTTCCATGGATTTCAAGTTCCCAAGGAAGTAATGCTTTAAACTCAGAACAATGATCAAGTCAATAACCCTTGAAAACTTTATGGGCTACAGCAAATTCGACAGTAAAGAATTTGCATCCGTAAATGTCATTATCGGGAAAAATGATACCGGCAAAACGGCTTTGCTGAAATTGCTGTACGGCGCAGCAAAAACCGTTGATATTTACAGCCGACGGTCACAAAACAGTGACGTTGAACTCAAAAAGCTGTTAGCTGAAAAACTGTTGGATACTTTTCAGCCAGGCAAGAAAGGCTTGGGTGAGCTGGTCAGTAAAATCACAAAAGAAAAACTCTCCGTGGATATTGAGTTTAAACACTCTGAGTTATCTTATGAAGACCGCCTGCATTTTACTTTTGGCGATTCTACAACCAACACCATTGTGGATTGCCAGAAAAGTATAAAACCGATTTCAGAATACTTTCGCTGTTTATTTATTCCGGCAAAAGAGGTGCTTACCTCCTTAAAAGCCATAAGAGCAACGCGGGATAATCTGGAGATGCCAGGCTTTGACGATACGTATCTTGATTTAATCAGGGCATTGGTGATTCCTGCACAACGAGGGAATATTACTGCAGAACTCAAGGATGTCAATAAAAGGCTTGAGGATCTTTTTGAGGGGCAGATTGAGCAGCAAAGTGATGATGATTTCCTCTTCAAAAAAGGGAACACCGAGTTTCCTATCCAGCTCACCGCAGAGGGAGTCAAAAAGATCGGGATACTGACCACCCTGATTCGTAATCGGCAACTCAATGCCAATTCGTTACTGTTTTTGGATGAACCTGAAACGACTCTCCATCCTGAAGCGGCAAGAGAGCTGGTTGAAATGCTGATGCTGATGGCAAAATCAGGTATCCAGATATTTCTTGCTACCCATAACTATTTTGTTTTAAAGCAACTGCATCTTTCTGCAAGACGGGATAACGTAACAACAAACTGCTATTCACTGAGTCGAGAGAGGGGGCGGTCACTTGCTTATGCGGTGTATGATCTGAAAAGTGAGTTCCCTGAGAATCCTATTTCTGATGAAGCGATCAGGATGTCAGACGAAGAGGTGAAGCTTGATTTAGCATTTGATTATGCCAAAATTTCCTTTTGTTCCTGATGATCACACCAAATTTAATGTGGTCACTATTGTCCATTGTAACAGAGCACAGAAACCTGATATCCAGTTATTGAATGAGCAGTTCAGGCGGAAATTCAAACCTTATGCAGTATTGTTTGGCATTACCAGTTATTCAGTTGTGGAACATTCCGCCGCCCTCAGATGTATTCCGAATAATATGGTTGTGTAAATGAGCTGCCATGGGGGCTATATTTGCACTGCCGTAAATTATGAGTATGAGGAGGAGGCTGGACGGCAAGGAACGGGACAAAAGGAAAATGCGTTTGTTATGGTTGTTGTCTCAACTTTATCACAAAGCAGAGGCTTCTTATTCAAATAGCCATTGATTTGCCCAATGATTTTGTCTACTGGCTGGGGTACTCTTAACTTATCGCCTCACATCGCAAGTATTTTGGAGACTGCGTCTTAAACCTTGAACTTTGAACCTTGAATTTTGATTGGATTGCCTCAAAATAATCCACTGACTGAAGATACTGTGAGGCGGTTGAATGTTTGCCAGTTTTTATAATCCCTGCGCAAAGACTGTTTGAATTCGGTTAAAAAATGTATAATTACAGCAAGTGCTCCTTTTGCTGAGCATAAGGCACAAGAATCGGAAGAGCTTTGTAAAGAAGTTATAAAGAAGGGAGAATGTCCATGAGTATCTATCAATCGACTCTTGCTGAAATATCAAAAATGGCACTCTCAGAAAAAATCTCTCTCGTTGAAGAGATCTGGGATACTATCGTGAAAGATGGTGAATATCCTGAATTAACAGAGCAGCAGTCTGCCGAGCTGAACAGAAGAATGAATTCATATCATGCGAACCCATCTCAGGGTAGACTGTGGAGTGACATTAAGAATGAGTATTGGAATAGCGCCAAATAGCTGATGAGGAGTGTGCGATTTTATCCCGATGCGGAATTGGAATTAACAGACGCACGGCAATGGTATGCTCTTAAAAAAGAAGGGCTTGATGCTGAATTCATGCTTTGTATCGATGAAGCCCTTTCGATAATAGTGCAGAACCCTTTTCTGTTTCCATTGTCGTTAAAAAAAACGCGAAAAACCCTCGTGAGAAAGTTTCCCTATATCATTTATTACGCAGTTGGAGCCGAAGAGATTGTGATAGTTGCTGTATTTCATACGAAACGAGACCCAAAACATTGGCAAAGAAGGCGTTGAGTTATGATCTTCCGATATTTTGTTGAACCTTATGGATTCTTATGCTGTCTGCGGCCGAATAATATGGTGGCTTAACAGAATGCCAATAGATGTAAATTATTTTATCATTAGATGATAGTAATAAAGAAATGAGAGCCGGATCTGCTGGTTGAGTTGCTGGAGAAGGCCTGGCCCGAGATGCTGATCCAGATGATTGTAGCGGTTGCCGAGCATCGCCCCGATGTTCGTGGTGCATACCTGGACTACCTGAAGAAACATCTCTGCCTTTCCACCGCGCAGAAGAGCGAGTCGGAAGGCGAGATCATCATGGGCCGCTGGGATGAGTTGTATCCCGACCTGCAGGAATTCTACGAATATGGTGGCGGTGATTATCACAGCGAAAAGAGTATGCCAGGTAGGCCGAAATTATGGTTAAAGTTCGAGATATGCTGCTCAATGTCATCAAGGATGAAGCCAGATGGAAAGTGTTTGCCAGCAAGGTGAAGGGTGATAACTTCCGCCGCCCGGCATTCCAGGAAGAGTTTGGCAGGGTTATTGCTGGATGGGAGGAGCTGGTTCTTGCATAGAACACTCATTTTTCAATCGAGTGAGTTCATATACTGAACATCCGGTCAATCCTCTGGCACTCATTGTAGAACGGTAAAGCAATGCAATGCATAAAAATCATTTGAACACTCTTGAGGTGGACTATCCGGTTGAAAAGATTGGTACTCTCAATACAATACACCCGCCAGCTCGCCCGAGAGGCTGAAAAGCTTTATGCGCTCGAAGTTGATGCGATAATAAAAGCTCAGGATAGCAATCCCGAGCGGATTCAGCACTGCCTTGATGGCGTTGTTGATTTTTGCTTTGACGACAATATGCTGCTGTTATTCAAAAAGCTCTGCCGTCATTATTATGTCATCGACCCTGTCGCTACAAGTGATTATGTCTACAGTTACAAGGAGATGTGGGACAATAACGATGCTTGACTGGCAAGTTACTCTTCTTGTTAACGTTCTGACAACGGAAGACCATAAGGGTTCACTTGTTTACGTTGTTATTTGAGCAGTTCAATGTGCTCGATAGCTGGCGATCAGTTCGTCGGATGCCTGGGGATCATACTCGACTGGAAAATCATTCAACAGTTGTCGTTGGTCAGTTGGTGTGATCGAAGGCAAGGAAAGTGTGTCATCGCGTCTGGACTCACGACGGAATTGGGGATCGTCAATAATCACCCGTATCCGTGTATCAGACGAAATATGATGTGCCGTCATATCATGGACAAAATTTTGTACCGTTGTGCGTACTTCCATAGCGTTTCCTCCATTATTACAGTTTGTTGGGGAAATGTCAATTCAAAACACTGGCGTATATTTTTTACAATCTACCCTCACATCAGAGAAAAGGCTTACCTTCCAATATATAGTTTTTCATGGAGTGTAACGTCGCTCATGGCAAGATGGTTTAGTACGGAACAAGCCGCCATTATTGCTGATCCGCCGGTTACATTATTGTATTCGTCTTGAGCCTTGAACCTTGAACTTTGAACCTTGAACCTTGATTTCTCTCGATGCGAAAGACATGGATCTCTGTGGGTTTTCACGAATGCCCTACGGAGCCCATTTTTACTTTGCCAGCAGGGTGTCGGATAAATCGTTTGCATAGGGAATTTATTTCATATATACTACGCTTACACCATAGCCAAACAAATTATTCGAGAAAACCATGAGCACCCGATCACCCCGAAAACTGATCACCTTCGACTGGGCAATGAAGCGTCTGTTGCGCAGCAAAGCCAACTTTGAGATACTTGAAGGTTTTTTAAGTGAGCTGTTGGGCGAAGATATCCTTATCCTTGAAATTCTGGAGAGTGAAAGCAACAAAGAGAGCAAACGCGACAAATCCAATCGTGTTGATCTCAAGGTGAAAAACAGCAAGGGTGAGCTTGTCATTATCGAAGTGCAGTTTGATCGGGAGCTTGATTACCTGCAACGGATACTTTACGGCACATCGCGAGTCATCACCGAGCATCAGAAAAAGGGCCAGGCGTATGCAACCCTGGTAAAGGTTATCTCGGTCAATATCCTTTACTTTGATCTTGGCCACGGAACCGACTATATCTATCATGGCACCACAACCTTCACAGGTATCCATGACAACGACAAACTACAACTCAATATCCAGCAACAGAAGCTGTATGGCAAGATTCAGATACACAATATTTACCCCGAATACTACCTGATCAGGATCAACAACTTTAACCGTCTTGCAACAACGTCGCTTGACGAGTGGATATACTTTTTCAAAAACGAAGAGATCAAGGATGAGTTCAAGGCAAAAGGGATTCAGAAGGCAAAAGAGTCTTTTTCCCTCCTGAGTTTGCCTGAAGAAGAGCAGTTGGCTTATGCCCGTTACCAGGACAACCTGCGGTATGAGGCCAGTCTGGTAGAGTCAAACTATGGCCTTGGTCATATCGAAGGCAAGGAGGAGGGAAAACTTGAAGTTGCCGAAAGATTGGTTGCGAGGGGAATGACTGCCACTGAGGCCGCTGAGGTTGCCGGGATAGATGTACAATTGCTACTTCATTGAACTTTATTAAAAAATCGGTACGCAATTTTCAGGAATTACACCCGATTAGCATAACGTAAGTACTATAGAGCTGTTATGTTTTTGCTTTCAGTTCTCCCATCAAACCCTGATAGTTGCTCACTGGCAACCTGGTCTGAGGAGAATGAACGGCGCGTTGCTACCCTCGACAGGAATGAACTGGCCAGACGGGCGGCAATGGCGAGTCCTATTCCGCATAAGATAGAATTGGCAGCTTAATCGCCCAGGAACTCCGCAGCAAGAAAAGTTTGAGCCGTATTGTCCTCGAATGAGCGAATGAACTTACTGATCGGGACTAATTGCTCACAACATGAACAGCGCAACCCGATAAACCACAAATGAGAGTATCCACGCCACAGAGAGTGAGTAGGCTGAGTACAGAACCACGGGTTTCCAGTGCCCAACCTCTTTTTTCATCACACCAATTGCGGCGACACAGGGGATATAGAGCAGCACAAAGACCATCAGACTGAGTGCGGTTGCCTGGCTGAATGAGGGGTCCTGGCGGAGAATGGATTTCAGCTCTACCGGCGTGTCGTTGCTCTGGCCGATTGAGTAGATGGTGCCAAGGGTTGAGACAACAACCTCTTTTGCCGCAAGACCGGTTACAAGGGCGATACCGATTTTCCAGTCGAACCCAAGGGGCTTGATCATCGGTTCAAGTATTTTTCCGGTACGTCCAGCCAGAGAGTACTCCAGTTGTTCCGATTTGATGCGCAGTTCAAGCGATTTTTTCAATGCTTTCTTGCTGGCTTCGCTCATGCCACTCTCCTCAATTCGAGCACTCTCCGCGGTGACTGTTGCATCAAGAGCACGGTTGTGCGGATAGTTGCTGACCGCCCATATTACGATGACGGCACCAAGAACGAGTGTTCCCGCTTTTTTCAGATACATCAGCGCCTTGATTTTTGCCTGGAACAAGACCGATGCCAGTGTTGGCCAGCGATAGGGAGGCAGCTCCATCACAAAGGGTTCGGAGTCGCTCTTCATCACCGTTTTTTTCAGGATCAATGCCGTCCAGAGACCCACGATAATACCGAGAAGATAGATGCCGAACATGATGTTTGCAGCCACTTCAGGCGCAAAAAAAGCGGCCGTCAGAAGCACATAGACCGGCAGTTTTGCCCCGCAACTCATGAAGGGAATGATCATGATGGTGACAAGTCGGTCGGTGCGGCTTTTCAGGGTGCGTGTTGCCATAATGGCGGGAATTGAACAGCCGAACCCGGTAACCATGGGGATAAAGGATTTGCCATGCAGGCCAAAGCGGTGCATCACGCGGTCAATCACAAAGGCAGCACGAGCCATATAGCCTGATGCCTCCAGAAACGAAAGCCCGATAAAGAGCAGCACAATATTGGGCAGAAAGACCAGAACTCCTCCAACACCTGCGATAATGCCGTCAATGACAATGGAGCGGAGCATCTCATTGGGCAGCAGAGGTTCGATGGTCGAGCCGATGAAGCCGAAAAGAAGCTCAAGCCATCCCATCATTGGTGCGCCAAGGCTAAAGGTCAGTTGAAATATCGCCCAGACCACCAGCAAAAAGATTGGCAGGCCGAGGAGCCTGTTGAGCACCACCATGTCGATATAATCGGTTGGAGTGGCTTTTACCCCACCGGGCTGGTGGACGCACTCCTGTATTGCGCCCCGAATGAATGCGTGACGATCTTCGGTAATGAGCGTCTCAGGCTCCAAATCGTGCATCCGTTCAGCCTCTTTGAGCGCATCCTGAAGAGCCAGTTCAACCTTGACCCAGATTGGATGCCGTTGCACTTCGTGATAGACTTCCCGGTCATTTTCGAGCAGTTTGATGGCCAGCCATCGGGGATTGAAACCGTTCAGCTCCTGCTGACGAGTGATTATTGCGGTAATTTTTTCAACGGATGCTTCGAGCCCGGGGCGGAAAAAAAGCTTGTTTTTGCGAATCGTTATATCCTTTCGAGCAACCCTGATCACATGGTCAAGCAGTGCATCCAGTCCGATACTTTTTTTTGCCGATGTTGGAATAATGTGACAGCCGAGCAGTTGCTGCAACTGTTTTATCTCAATGACGATCCCTTTCTCCTCAACTTCATCGATCATATTGAGGGCAACGAGAAAATCAACCTCCAGCTCCATAAGCTGAGTTGTCAAAAGGAGATTACGCTCAAGGTTCGGGCCCTCAAGAACATTGACAACAACGTCAGGGGTCTCCTTGATGAGATACTCCCTGGTGACAATTTCCTCCGGGGAATAAGGCGTGAGGGAGTAGATGCCTGGCAGATCAACAACCGTGATCCGATACCCCTGGTAATCAAGATACCCTTCATGTTTTTCGACCGTCACACCAGCGAAATTTCCGACTTTTTGATGAGAGCCGGTCAGCGCATTGAACAGCGAGGTCTTTCCGCAATTTGGATTGCCTGCAAGAGCAATACGAATCTCTTTGCCATCACTCATATCGTTACTCCATACCTTATCCAGACTGTTTTTCAACCATAATTCCTTCCGCCTCTTTTCTTCGCATGGCGAGATAAAGTCCCTTGAAAGAGATTTCCAGAGGATCACCAAGCGGCGCAACTCTGACCACCCTGAACCGAGTACCTTTTATCAGGCCCAAATCCATAATCCGTCGGCTCGTTGCGCTCTCAGCCTTGACCGCCGTCACTTCAGCCTTGTCGCCAACTTTCAATTCCGATAATAGCATCGACTTATCTCCTTAAGAACAAGAAATTAATAAACCGGACAAATTATAGCCTATATAACCTTCAAGAACGACAAATAATTTCATGAACGCCAATTGAAGCTTGCAGAGAAACGATTCATGCAAAACCGCAACCAATACTATGCGGGAAAAGGAGGCCAACCCATCTGTTTTCCGCCAATCAAATGGCCATGGATATGAAAAACACTCTGCATAGCATCTGCGCCGGAATTAAATACGACCCTGTAGCCTGACTCCCTGATGCCAAGGATTCCTGCAACTGTGCCAGCGGCAAGAAGAATGTGCCCGGCTATCGCTTCATCTTCCGGGCTGAGATCGCTGAGAGAGGCAATGTGCCTGAGAGGAATGATAAGAACATGCCGGGGAGCGACAGGAGAAATATCCCTGAAGGCGAGCACGTGATCGTTGCGATAGACAATATTGGCGGGAATCTCTCCGCGCACTATCCTGCAAAACAAACAATCCGGGTTCTGATGTTCCATAACTGTTTATAATTTTAATGTTAACAATAGCCGTGGCTTGCGGCCCGCGCTACCTCTATCGCCTCTAAGGGGCTGAAATCAAATCGGGGCCAACATCACTCTGCCCTTGTTATAGTTGCTGCATTTTCTGCCTCCTTCTTTTGCGCTTCAGTAAGCCTCGACGCAAGTACTTTATCGATCCTCTGGCCATCAAGGTCTACAATTTCAAGAGTCCAGTTTTCCCAGATCATAACATCACCAGTCTGCGGCATACGACCGAGGAGCCACATCATAAGGCCGCTGAGGGTATGGTAGAGCCCCTTGTCTTCCTCTGGAACACATTTCAACTCAAGCGTATCCTTAAGCTCGGGCACAGGAATAAGCCCGTCGAGCAGCCAGGAACCATCTTCGCGCTGCACTGCCCGTGAATCATCAAGATTGCGGGGCACAAATTCACCGGTGACCGCCTCAAGCATGTCCTGGAGGGTAACGAGTCCCTGAATTTCACCGTACTCGTCTACAACAAAGACCATCTGGGTGCCCGAGGTTCTGAAATGATCAAGCAGTTCCATCCCGGTAAGGGTTTCGGGCACATAGACACATGGCTGCAACTGCGAGGTAAATTCCGTCAACCTGCCTTTCAGTGACTTCGACAGAAGCTGTTTGGCATTGACAACGCCAAGCAGAGACTGAAGACCACCGTTGCAAACCGGAAAACGGGAATGTTCCGACTCTGTCACCCTAAGGATATTCTCTTCGAGAGGACGGGAAATATCAAGAAAGACAATGTCCGCCCTGGGAACCATGAGCGTACCAAGCTGACGGTCATCAAGTCGAAAGACATTGCGCACCATTTCATGCTCATGCTGCTCAATCACACCGGCTTCCGATCCCTCTTCGAGCATGGCATGAATCTCCTCCTCGGTAACGCTCGGCATAGCTTGCGGATAGGTTCCCATAAGACGAAGAATCGTATGGGTCGATGCCGAAAGCAGTCGGGCAAACGGATGGGTTATGGTCGAAATGGCAACCATGGGACGTGAAACCAGGCAGGCAATTTTCTCAGGATTCAACTGACCAAGGCGTTTTGGAACAAGTTCACCAATAACAATTGTGACGTAGGTAATCGACAGCACAACAACGACTGTTGCCAGAATATGGCTTGGTTCAGCTTCCATACCAAATGCCTGCAATCTGACAGCCAGCGGGCCAGCAAGAGCGCCCTCGCCTACGATACCGTTGAGGATACCGATTGAGGTAATGCCGATCTGGATAGTCGAAAGAAAGCCGGTCAAATCGTGGCCGAGCTTGATGGCGACTGCGGCCGATTTATCTCCATCCTCGGCCATTTTTGACAACCGCGAACGCTTTGCCGTTACCAGCGCAATTTCAGACATGGCAAAAAGTCCGTTTATAATAATCAGGACAAAAAGAAAGAGTATTTCCATAAACTTTGGTTTGAACCTTGCGGGGAACACAAGTAAAAAATTTCTCCAGCCAGACTGTACCCTCCCCCTGTGGCTCTGTTCTTATACTGTTTTCATGATCAACATGCTATCAACTACACTTTTATTCTATAATTTCCAAACGGTCAATACCCGGCAAACTTGTCGCAAGCTGTAACTATAAACAGAAAAATAAGGTAAAAGATTCAGATCCACTGGTTGACAAATCCCTGATCAGGAATCATTTGGTACCCGGCTTTCAAAGTCAAGAGGCAGCTGTCACCTTTGACGGCCAAGGTGGCGCCGAGATTACGCGATTCGTAATAACTAATTTATGATACGCAACTTTATTCGTGGCTACGTCATTAGGCCACTTTTCGCTTGACAAACATTATAATATGGCTTTATCGTTTTTTCTGCCGGAACTTCCGTTGTAGAAAAAAACGAAACCCGCACAGGTAACGATCGCGAATACTCTTCTTTCCTTATATTTTTTCAACCGATCAAGCAGAAAAAAATGCACTTTTTTGCCGTGAGCACAAACGAGCAGATGGCAAGCATGACTTCATACCAGCATTAATGTTGACCGTCATTGTGGTTTTTCAGGTATGTTTCGGAGAGTTGTGGCACTCAGAAAAACCGGCCCCTGTCTGTAAAAACAGAGACAAGGAGCCGGTTTTCTTCTCTTAGAGAGACTCTTTAATGACCCTTTCCTTTTCAGCGAAAAGCTTGGCACCAAGAAACTCGCGGTTCATGCGAGCAATATTGGCCACAGAAATTCCTTTGGGGCAGTCAAATTCGCAGGCGTAGGTGTTACTGCAGTTACCAAAACCCTGCTCATCCATACAGGCGACCATCTTCTGCACCCGCGTTGCAGCCTCTACCCTTCCTTGTGGAAGTAATGCGAGATGTGAGACCTTGGCACCGATAAAGAGCATGGCTGCTGCATTGGAACAAGCCGCCACGCAAGCACCACAGCCAATACAGGTTGCAGCATCAAAGGCCGCGTCCGACTTCTCTTTTGGAACCGGAATGGTATTGGCATCCGGAACCCCGCCAGTATTAACCGAAACATACCCGCCCGCCTGGATGATCTTGTCGAGCGCACTCCTGTCGACAATAAGATCTCTTATGACGGGAAATGCCTTTGCCCTCCAGGGTTCAATAAAGATAGTATCACCATCCTTGAACGCACGCATGTGAAGCTGGCAGGTGGTAACACCCTTGGCCGGTCCATGAGGACGCCCGTTAATAAAGAGGCTGCACGTGCCGCAGATACCCTCCCGACAGTCATGATCAAACGCAACTGGATCACCGCCGGTCGTGATGAGCTTCTGGTTCAGGGTATCAAGCATTTCAAAGAAAGAGCTGTCGGGCGAGATCCCTGAAACATCATAGGAGACCATCTCACCTTTGGCCGTAACGTTTTTCTGTCGCCAGATTTTCAGCGTGAAGTTCATAATAACCTGTTATTTATAGCTCCGCTGGGAGAGCTTGATCTCGTTGAATTGAAGTTCCTCGCGATGGAGCCCTGCCGCAGCATCACGCCCCTGGTATTGCCATGCGCCAACAAAGGCGAACTCATCATCATTGCGCAATGCTTCGCCCTCACTCGTCTGATACTCCTCTCTAAAGTGACCACCGCAAGACTCCCTGCGCTGATGGGCATCACGCACCATGAGTTCTCCGAGCTCAATAAAATCCGCAACCCGGCAAGCTTTTTCGATTTCGGGATTGTATTCGTCCAGTCCGCCAGGAATTTTGACCCCAAGAGAGAACTCTTGACGTAAATCCGAAAGAAGACCAAGTGCTTTGGAAAGACCTGCATCGTTTCGGGCCATCCCGCAATACTCCCACATGATTTTGCCGAGGCGACGATGGAAGCTGTCGACCGACTCCTTCCCGCCGCTGTTTTTAATTTGCTTCAGGCGATCGGTGACCGACTGGGCGGCAATGGTAAATTCGGAAGAGGCAGTGTCGAACCGGGGTGTATGAATTTCGTTTGCCAGATAGTTCCCGATGGTATAGGGAAGCACAAAATAACCATCAGCCAGGCCCTGCATAAGCGCCGAAGCCCCCAGCCGGTTAGCTCCATGGTCAGAAAAATTGCATTCTCCGATGGCATAGAGTCCCTGAATCGTCGTCATCAGCTCATAATCGACCCAAAGTCCACCCATCGTGTAATGAACGGCAGGATAGATCATCATCGGGGTCTCGTAGGGGCTCTCGGCTACAATCTGCTCATACATCTGGAAAAGGTTGCCATAAAGGGAGTCAATAGCGTCATGTCCCTTACGTTTGATGGCATCGGCAAAGTCAAGAAACACGGCGACACCGGTCGCACCAACTCCATAACCCGCATCGCAGCGCTCTTTGGCGGCCCGTGAAGCCACATCTCTGGGCACAAGGTTGCCAAACGCAGGATAGCGTCGCTCCAGATAATAATCGCGGTTTGCTTCCGGAATATCCGAGGGCTTGATCTGTTTTTTTCTCAATTTTTCAACGTCCGCCATGTTGGCCGGAACCCATATCCTTCCATCATTGCGCAAGCTTTCACTCATCAGGGTCAGCTTGGACTGGGCATCGCCATGCACCGGTATACAGGTTGGATGAATCTGGGTAAACGAAGGGTTGGCAAACATTGCGCCTTTCCGGTATGCACTCCATGCCGGGGTGACGTTGGAACCCATGGCGTTGGTGGAGAGGAAAAAGACATTACCATAGCCACCATTGGCAAGAACCACTGCATGGGCAGCATGCCGCTCTATTTCACCGGTCACAAGGTTACGGGCAATAATTCCTCTCGCCTTTCCATCGACAAGCACCATGTCAAGGACATCACGACGATTGTAAAGCTTGACCGTGCCTGCCGCAATCTGGCGGCTTAAGGCGCTGTATGCTCCCAGAAGCAGTTGCTGACCGGTCTGACCTCTTGCATAAAATGTTCTTGATACCTGGGCTCCACCGAACGAACGGTTTGTCAAAAGGCCGCTGTACTCGCGGGCAAATGGCACTCCCTGTGCGACGCAAAGGTCAATAATCTGATTGCTGACCTGGGCTAACCGGTAGACATTGGCTTCACGCGCCCTGTAATCGCCACCTTTGATGGTATCGTAAAAAAGCCGGTAAGCACTGTCACCGTCGTTTGGATAATTCTTGGCGGCGTTAATTCCACCCTGTGCAGCGATGCTGTGAGCACGGCGCGGGGTATCCTGATAACAAAACACCTTGACATTGTAACCGAGCTGCCCGAGCGATGCGGCAGCAGAGGCACCAGCAAGTCCGGTGCCAATGACAATGATGTCAAGTTTGCGTTTGTTGTTAGGGTTTACCAGCTTGCTGCCTGATTTATAGGCAGTCCATTTTTCAGCCACCGGCCCTTCAGGGATTCTGGCGTTGAGGCGTGTCATTGAAAAGTGTTGTGAGTGTTGTTTTCAGCGAAAAACAGAATCGCGACCGATTATTAAACTTTATGAAGAAAGAACAAGACGTAGATCGGCACAATGCTGAACCCTATGGCAATGAGGGCAGAGTAGACCGAGCCAATGAGCTTTACGGCATCAGTATACTTGCTGTGGTTCCAGCCAAGGGTCTGAAATGCCGACTGAATGGCATGGTTCAGATGAATACCGAGAACAATAAAGCTGACAATGTAAAAAAGTGAATACTGGGGAGTTGAAAAAAGAAGGAGTGTTCGACTGTAAAAATCATGAACTGCAATGCCCTGAGGTGGCGCTACAAGACCGATTTTAATGAAGTAGAAATCACAAAAATGGAGGGCAAGGAAGATAAAGACGATGATTCCTGTATGAAACATGTACTTGGAAAAAAACGAGGTCTCTGAACTGTTGCTTCGCGCATAGGCTGTCGGCCTGGCGGAGCGGTTCTGGAAGGAGACAACCAAACCGAAAACGATATGGAGCAGGAATCCTGCAAAGAGCACAATTTCAGCCACCTTGATGACCGGGTTGGTGCCCATGAAGGTTGCGGCTTCCGAAAAAGCACGACCTCCATCATTCTTCAGCAACATCAGGTTGATACCGAGATGTACGCATAAAAAGGTAACCAGAAAAAGCCCGGCAAGCGCCATGAGCACTTTTTTGGTAATGGATGAATACAAAAGCATAGTGTTCATACAATGGTTGTTTCAATGGGAAAGAACAGAGGATTACATCCTGTGGACGACAATGTAATACACCCGTTTTTAAAATCCAATAAAAAAATCAGGCCCAGTTGACTCAATCAACCAAAGCAACTGCCCGGATCGGTGAGGCCTCAGCTTGAGCAAGTTTCAGGGGAAAGCCGCAAAAGATGAACGGGCGATGCAAAAGCAACTGAAGTTCCGCAAGATTTTCAATGACAAGAGTGCCTTGCTGAAGCAGTATTTTGTGCACAGGAAAAGTAAGTGCGTCAGGCGCATCGACCGACATCGTATCCACACCAACACCTTTCAGGTTAAATTTTGCCAGCCAGCGGGCTGCCTCGGGGGAAAGAACCGGATAGCCCCCATAATAGTCAGAGGTGTTCCAGTATTGGCTCCATCCTGTGCAAAGCAGCAAAAACTCGCACTCCCGCAGGAGAGCAAACGCGGGTTGAAGAGCTTCAATTGAAATGACCCGGCTGGCTGTTCCCCGAACATCGATCGCAAGCCCTTTGCCAACAAAACGCTCAAGACCAAAAACATCCAGCGACGGGGCATCCTTCAGGATATGCGATGGCAGATCGACATGGGTTCCAGCATGGGATGATAGCGCAAGAAGCTGCTCCGAAAAACCATCTTCGTCAATAGAACAGAGTGTCCGAAAAATTGGGCCCGGCGTACCCGGGTAGCAGGGCATACCAGGCTCAATCGTATGACTCAAATCAATGACCTGGAACACTGTTCTCGTTGTTTCTCCCGATTCTGCCTGAAACATAGTCAATAATCGTCTGAATGGCTTTTTCTTTTTCGCAATCACAAAAAATCTGATGCCCGGAATACTCCAGCCATACAATAGATTTGACTGAAGGTTCGGAAGAGACCCTGTTGTACACGATCGTTGCACTTTCAGGCAGAACGGTCTTTTCCTGACGACAATGCAGAATCAGTAACGGTATCGTAACAAGATCAAGCAATGGCCAACTCTGCTTGATCAGCTCAAAAAAAGAGATAATCGCATCCGTTGGCACCCAGGAGTAATGAAGAATACTGGCGCTACTCTGCGAACTGGAAGAGAGCGCCTGCAACCCCCAACTCTTGATGAACCGGCTGAGCAATGGGGCTGCAAAATGGAGTGGGCGGCCTGGAGCCAAAACAGAAACAAGCTTTATTGCCGGCGCTGCAAGAATGAGAGAATCAATCTTTCCCTGATATCTGACGGCAAGATTCAGGGAGAGAAGAGCACCCATACTGTGCCCGATCACAATGACCTGCTCAGCATCAAACAACAAATTTTGCAGCGCTTTATCAGCATCCGCCATCCATGCTTCCCACCCGACACCCCGAAGTGCCTCGGGTGATGAGGCACCATGGCCTGCGAGCAGAGGCATGCTTACCGGAATGCCGAGTTCCCGTAGTGGCGCACACAACGCAGCAACACTATCGAGCTTTGCTGTGAAACCGTGAAGAATAAGAACGCCATAAGAGTTCCGTACGTTGTGTTGGCCAGCCATAACATTCCAATAATCTACAGAAATCGCAGTGAAACATTGCATACCCATGAAGAAGCCTGTCGAATACAGGGCAAGGCAAAATACAGGTAAATAAGGAAAATTCCCGCTTAATCGCTATGTTTCAAGAGAAATTAATTCAACCATAAAGAGGACTATGCGCAAGGTTTTACTGACCGGCTCTCTGTTGTTACCCTTGGTTCTCAGTTCGTGCTCATCGTCAAGGCTCGACTTTACTGGTCTTTCACCCGAAGAGGCTTATCGACTGGGAAAAATCAAGAATACACCCTATAGCATCGACGGCAGGGTCTATGTGCCCATGAGCTACGACGAGGCAATCTCGTACGAGGAGACGGGTATTGCATCCTGGTACGGCCAGGAGACCCTTGACCAGCACGGGGGACAGCTAACCTCATACGGCGAAATTTTTGACCCCGCAAAGCCAAGCGCCGCTCACAAATACCTTCCTTTACCCTCGCTTGTCAAGGTAACCAATCTTGATACCCGCACCTCCATCATTGTCCGGGTCAACGATCGGGGGCCGTTTGTCGATGACCGTGTTATTGATTTGAGCACAGAAGCGGCCAAACGACTGGGATTCTTCGAAAAAGGCACGGCGAAAGTCAAGATTGAGGTTATTACCCGTTAATCTCAATCGAGAACCCATGACTCACAAGGGAACTGCCTGATATCAATATGGCGCACTGGCGCGTCCAGGAACTCCCCTTTCGGCATCACTGCGCCCGAGGCGATCAAGAAGGGACGAGAATAAAAAAAGGAGAGCAAGCTTGCTATATCACACACTCAAGTCACCGGATGCTGCTTCCTTCCGGATCTGACATGGTTGGGCAACTGAGCGTTGCATAGGACTTACTCTCCAAAGAGGGGTGTTTTCGAACTCCTGTTCATTCAACTGAACTGAAAACAAGTTTCTGAATATACGACATCGTGCGCTGAAAACAAAAAACAAACAAATACCTTTTATCTTTCTGTCAACTGTTATAACTTCCACGACATCGAAAGCTTTAATCATGGAAAACTCTACGACCCTGCCTGATACAGCCGCCCTCTCTGCCGGGTGATGGGGCAATAATCATTTTTATGAAAACACAGCGGATTTTAAGCGGGATGCGCCCTACCGGCAAACTCCATCTCGGACATTACACCGGCGCCCTTGAAAGCTGGGTTGAGCAGCAAAATCTGCTTCACGAAAACGGTTCAAGAGCTTATGAAACATGCTTCCTCATTGCCGATTATCACAACCTGACGACCTCGCTTGAGACCGGTGAGATTTATAGTCATACCCTCGACATGCTGATCGACTGGCTTGCGGCAGGCATTGACCCTGAAAAAAGCCCGGTGTTCCGCCAGTCGCAGGTCAAGGAACATGCTGAGCTGTTTCTGATTTTTGCGATGCTGATTACCTCGTCGCGGCTCGAAAGAAACCCGACACTGAAGGAGCAGGTGCGCGATCTGAATATGGAGTCGTTGACCTACGGCCATCTGGGCTACCCGGTTCTCCAGGCGGCAGATATTCTTCTCTACAAAGGCAATGTTGTACCTGTGGGTGAGGATCAAATTCCTCATGTTGAAATTACCAGAGAGATTGCGCGTAAATTCAACAACCACTACCCTCACCCTCTGCTCGGAGCGGTTTTTGCTGAACCCGCCCCAAAAATCACGAAATTCTCCCGGCTTGTTGGTCTTGACGGAAAAGCAAAAATGTCAAAGTCGCTCGGCAATACTATTCTGCTGGCAGACGGGCCTGACGAGGTTCTGAAAAAAATGCGCACGGCGGTAACTGATACCCAAAAAATCCGGAAAAATGACCCGGGCCATCCAGAGGTGTGCACGGTGTTCAGTTATCATGCCAAATTTGCACCTCCCGAACAACTTTGCTCGCTGGAGGAGGATTGCCGTGCAGGGACGCTTGGCTGTGTTGACTGCAAAAAACTCTGCGCCGCAAATATTTCAAGGGAGCTGGCACCGCTGATTGAAAGACGCCGTTATTATGAAACAAACCTTGAGCTTGTGAAAGATATTCTCTTTGAAGGGGAAGTTAAGGCACGGCTCATTGCCAACCATACCATGCAGGAGGTGAGAACGGCCATGAGACTTGGCGACACCACCGCCTCCACCCATCACGGACAAGCCAAATGCTGAACCAACAAAGACACGCCTTTATCTTTGATATGGATGGGGTGTTGACCGATAATATGCGCTTTCATGCAGACTCCTGGGTCCAGCTTTTCAGGGATTTCGGCCTTGAAGGACTTGATGCTGAACGCTACCTGGTCGAAACGGCTGGCATGAAGGGCCTTGACGTGCTCCGCTACTTTCTCGATCCGAACATCAGTGAAGCCGAGGCCGCCCGGTTTACGGAACTCAAGGATTTTCTTTACCGAGTCACCTCTCGCGAGCTTATCACCCCATTGGCAGGACTTGAGGCGTTTCTTGATGCCGCAGAGGCTCAACAAATTCGGCTTGGAATCGGCACCGGCGCTGGCCCTAAAAATATTGCTTACGTGCTTGGTCTCCTGAACCTTACTGATAAATTTCAGGCTGTTGTGGATCCCTTTCAGGTGCCCCGGGGCAAACCCCATCCAGACATTTTTTTACGTGCCGCCGAGCTGCTTGGAGTTCACCCTTCTGGATGTGTTGTTTTTGAGGACGCATTGCCTGGTATTGAAGCCGCGAGGATGGCTGGTATGCAATGCGTTGCCATAACAACAACAAATAATGCCGAAGCTTTCAGCCGTTTCGACCATATTGTACAGGTAATCGACGATTTTACAGAGCTTCGTCCTGATGATCTTCTTGAAAAGCTCTCCAAAAGAGAACCCGCGACACTTACATAACCAATCCTATGCTCGAATTTTTTCTTCCTGTCATCCAGAGAGCCCTCTTTTCGGCAGGCGTGACCACCGACAAGCCGATCCGTCTTGAACAGCCTTCGGACAAAAAGTTCGGAGACTTTTCGACCAATATAGCCTTGCTTGCTGCAAAAGCGTGCAAAAGAAATCCCCGTGAACTCGCGCAGGAGATTATTCCTTATCTGACGTTTCCCCCTGATACTGTTGCAAAAATTGAAGTCGCAGGTGCAGGATTCATCAACTTTTATCTTACGCCTCTCTTTATTATGCAGTCAGTCGAGCAGGTGCTGCTGCAGGGAGATGAGTATGGAAAAGGAAATATCGGTCAGGGGAAAACCGCTCTTGTTGAATATGTGAGCGCCAATCCAACCGGACCGCTGACCATCGGGCGTGGCCGGGGGGGAGTGCTCGGAGACTCTCTTGCAAATCTCTTTGAGACACAGGGATATGAGGTCACCCGGGAATACTATTTCAATGATGCCGGCCGTCAGATGCAGATTCTCGGCGAATCGGTACGGCTCCGTTATCTGGAGTGCTGTGGCCAGAAGACCGAGTTTCCCGCGACCCATTATCAGGGCGAATATATCCGCGAAATTGCAGAAAAGCTGTACTCCGATTATGAAACAACGCTCGAAAAAAACACTGACCTTGATCTCTTTAAAAAAAGTGCTGAAGAGATCATCTTCAAATCGATACGCACAACACTCGACCGACTCAGCATCCGTCATGACTCATTTTTCAATGAACATACCCTTTACACTCCCGACAGTCAAGGCATATCGGCAAACCAGCGCGTTATAGACGAACTCCGAAAAAAAGAGTTCATTTCAGAATATGACGGAGCCGTCTGGTTTTTGACAACAAGGCTCGGCCAGGAAAAGGACAAGGTGCTCATCAAATCTTCGGGCGAACCAAGCTATCGACTTCCTGATATTGCCTACCATATCACCAAGTTTGAGCGTGACTATAACATGATCGTCAATGTTTTCGGCGCTGATCATATCGATGAATATCCGGACGTTCTTGAGGCTCTCAAGATTCTCGGTTATGAGACCGACCGAATCAAAATTGCCATCAACCAGTTTGTGACAACCACGGTTGACGGACAAACCCTTAAAATGTCGACAAGAAAAGGGAATGCTGACCTGCTTGACGATTTGATTGATGATGTCGGAGCCGATGCTACAAGACTTTTTTTCATCATGCGTGGCAAGGATTCTCACCTGAACTTCGATATCGAACTGGCAAAAAAACAGTCCAAAGAAAATCCGGTCTTCTACCTGCAATATGCTCATGCACGCATTTGCAGCCTTTTGCGCATGGCTCAGCAGGAGACCGGATTTAACCCCTCAGCCAGAACTGCCGAGTGCCGGTTATTGCGCCAGCTCAGTTCTCCTGCCGAGGTTCAGCTTGGCTTTGCGCTGCTCGACTATCCCGCGATGATAACAACAAGCCTGCGATTGCTGGAACCGCAAAAAATGGTTGAGTATCTGCACGATCTGGCGGAGCTGTTTCATCGCTTTTATCAGGAGTGCCCCATACTCAAGGCTGAACCGGATATCTGCAAGGCGAGGCTCTATCTTTCACTGGCAACACGTCAGGTGCTGCGTAACGGCTTCAGGATTCTTGGAGTTTCAGCCCCGGAGTCGATGTAGAGGAGAGTGGCTGTCGGTAAAGGGCGTGCTCGGTAATGTAACGGTGCACCGAGGCTGGAACAAGCCGGGAAAACGATTTGCCTGATGCCGCAAGCTCCCTGACCTCCGTTGAAGAAACAGGAGCGGCAAAGTCGATAAATTTTATAGCCGCTGCATGGGGAGGGAGGCCGGCGAGCCCGCTCATCTTTGCTGATGCCCTTCCAAACACCACAACATCGCACAAGAACAACAGCGTCTCAGACTCTTTCCACGACGCAAACTCCCTGAAGCTGTCTTCCCCGACAAGCAGAGTCAAAGGGTCGGCAGGATAGCGGATATGGAGATACCGCAGGAGATCAACCGTATATGATGGTTGCTGCCTTTCAAGCTCCCATCCAGTCACCTCGCAGCAACAGGAGTCGGTGCGATTGATTTCCGAGGCAAGGAGTTCGACCATGCACTTTCGGTGAACATCATCGGCCTTCCGGTTCTGCTTGAAGGGATTATTGGAGACCGAAAGAATCAGTCGATCAATTGCAAGCAACTCTCTGGCAAACAGGCAAAGAGCAAGATGCCCATGGTGCGGTGGATCGAAAGTCCCGCCAAAAACGGCCAGAGGCAAAATCGGAGCTCCTCAGTTTTTGCAATTCTGCGTAATGGTGTCTCTGATCGCTTGCATTTCTTGCCGTTTTTCGGGAAAGAGCTGCAAATATTGATCAAGCACCAGCCCCGCATCAAACCACTTTTTCCGCGTTATCAGGACATCAATCTTTCCTTCAAGAGCAGGTTGATCATAGATGGTATCAGGATAATGCATGATAACCTCGTCGTAGAAAATACCGGCTGCCTTATATTTGCCGAGCTGAACATACTGGCGTGCTATAAAAAATGAGTTTTTTGCCAGTTTTTCTCTCATCGTCCTGATGGCCTTGTCAGAATATTTCAGGCTGTCAATACGACGATATTGGGCACTTGCCGATGCAAAGTTCTGCTTATAGGATGTGTTTTCAGGATTGATCTTCAGCAGCTCCTTCCATGTCTTGACATCGGCGGCAACCTTTGCTGTATCAGCCACAGGATAAAGCTCCTGATAAAGGGAAAACTGCTCTATGGATTTACGGGTATACTGCTGATCCAGCTCAAAATGAGGAGAAAGCCGTTCAAAGGACTTTGCCAGCATAAACTGAGCTGTTCTTGCATAAGGGGTAGAAGAGAGTTGCTGCACCCGGGAGAACATGTCGGCAGCCAGCATATAGTCGCCAGAATGGTAATAGGACTGTCCAAGAAGGTACTGGACATCATCCTCAAGCGCTGTTGCGCGAGCGGTAAAAAGCAATGATTCCAGACCGAGAATAGCTGTTGAATAATCTCCTTTTTCATACAGTTTCACCGCTCTTGCATAACCCTCGTTAACAAGTGAATTCGCCGTTGTTTCAGGTTTTGAGGAGGAGCAACCGGTGCCAAAAAGAACCCCCGCCGTCAATATGGCCAGCGCTGAACGTGAAAAGAATCTGTAACCCGACATAAAAGAACTCCATTATTCTTTTTTTAACAAAAAGGAGAGCACGCAAACGCTCAACAAAAAAAGAGAGGAACGATGCCGTGAGCGAAGAATACTTGTGGAGCTTAGGGGAGTCGAACCCCTGACCTTCTCATTGCGAACGAGACGCTCTACCAACTGAGCTAAAGCCCCGATTGTGATGCTACAAATTTTTAGCGCAGCCTGCAAATGCAACACTAAAAAAAGGTAAAAAAAATAGCCTGCACGGGCGCAGGCTATTGACGGTTAAAGACGTTAAACCTTTGCCCCTCTCATGCCTTTTCGGAAACGAGAGCCTGCCTGAGCATCTGAAGCTGGTGGCTTATGGTACCATCATAGATTGTGTCGCCGATTTTCACCGATACTCCTCCAATAAACTCCTCATTGACAGACAATTTTGGCCGGATGTTCTTTCCGGTAAAGGCCGCAAGTTTGTTCACCAAATCATTGGCCTGTTCATCAGAGAGTTGCGTTGCACTGACAACATCAACATTGATCACGCCTCGTTTTTCATCCAGAAGGATTTGAAACTCATCAATGATTTGTGGAAGGAGGCCTGCGCGTTTTTTGTGGGCAACCAGCTTCAAAAACAAGAACATTTTCTCGCCAGCCAACCCTCTAAAGACCTCTTCAAGGATGTGAATCTTCTTGTCGCCCTTTACCAGAGGACTGCGCAAAGCATGGACGAGATCACGTGAATTGTGAAGAACATCCTTGATCACATTCAGCTCTTCGACAATCTGGTCGAGAAAATTGCCCTCTTCAGCGGCTGAAAAGAGAGCTGCTGCATATCGACGGCTTGCAATTAATGTTGACATGACTTTTGGGCCGTTTTCAGTTACGTTTTGTTGAAAAATCCTGAATCATGCTGTTAACTATCTTTTTCTGCATATCAGCATCAAGAGCTGTCTTGATAATTTTTTCAGCGCCCTTGACGGCAAGATCAGCAACTTCATTCCTCAGCACATCGAGTGCCCGGCGTTTTTCCTGCTCTATTTCATCCTTCGCCGAGGCAATCATTTTTTTAGCTTCACTTTGAGCCTTTTCTGTAATATCAGCGCGAAGCTTTTCGGCATAGTCCTTTCCTTCACGAAGAATCCGGTCGGCTTCAGCATCGGCTTTTGAAAGCAGTTCCCTGTTTTTACGCAGGATAGCTTCAGATTCATCCTTGGCCTGATGTGCACGGTCAATGGATGACTGAATTCCTTTTTCACGATCCTGAAGAGCAGTGAGGATAGGTCCCCATGCAATCTTCTTCAGAATCAGCATGACAAGAATAAATGTTATCGCAGTCCAGAAAATAAGGCCGGGTTCCGGGCTCAAAAGACTACCGGCAAGAAGAATAACTCCTGACGTAAGCATGAACAATGTTTCCGTTAACGATTAATAAAACCCGACAGCGGCTTGGGGAAATAAGCCGCAATCGGGATATCTTCTTTATCGAATCTGCAGAGTACTCGCAATCTTACTTAAGAGCAAGAAGCACGCAGATAACTTCGCCGAACAGAGCAACACCTTCGATAAGAGCTGCAGCAATAATCATGGTTGTACGGATATCCGCAGTCGCTTCAGGCTGACGTGCAACACCTTCGGCAGCAGAAGCTGCTACGTTACCAATACCAAGACCAGCTCCGATAACAGCAAGACCAGCACCAATACCGGCGCCTAAATAACCCAAACCTAAACCTTCCATCTTGTAATTACCCCCGTTTATTTTTTTTGTAAGTATTCATGAAAACCAGTCAATAAAAAGCCTGAAAATATGAGCCATTCCCTGCAAATCCTTGCGCCACGTTAATGTGAGGCAACTCCTGCCTCATGCTCGTCATGTCCCTCATGGGCAGAAGCAAGACCTATAAACAGTGCAGAGAGCATCGTAAAGATAAATGCCTGAAGAAACGCGACAAAGAGTTCCAGCAGATAGATAAATATTGAGAATGGAACCGACATGACGACAGCAACGATATAGCTTTTCAGAATAAAGCTGATAAAGATAAGACTGAGAATCACAATGTGACCCGCCGTCATATTGGCAAACAACCGTATTGTCAAGGCAACCGGTTTGGTAAACAATCCGATAAATTCAATCGGAATCATAATAATCCAGAGCGCCGGATGAGTTCCACCCGTAAGATGGGCAAGGTATCCCTTGAGGCCATGAGCCTGCAGGGCCGCCATCTGTGTCAGAAAAAAAGTGAAGGTGGCAAGTGTCAGCGTGACATTGATATTGCCCGTGGCGGTCGCACCGTAGGGAACAAGCCCCAGAAGGTTGCAGAGCAAAATAAAAAAGAAAACCGTCAGAAGGTAGGTGAGATACTTTTCATATCCCTTCCCGATATTGGCTTTGGCCACATCAGTGCGGATAAACTCCACCAGCGCCTCCATGGCATTGACCAGCCCCGTGGGAGCCTGACGGGCACTCATCTTTTTGTACTTGCCACCGACTATGGAAAAAATTCCCACAAGAATTGCTGATACCACCCAGAGCATCACCACATGTTTGGTAATGGAAATATCATATCCTCCCACCTTTATTTCGGGAAGCTCCACGCTGCCAAAAGGGGGAAACGCAAATACCCTGTTATTAAGAATATGATGCATGATCACATCACCTGCCTTTTCCTCTTCATGAGCCTCCTTGGCACCGGATGCAGCCTCAACCGCAGGCGCTGCGGCCACCTCACTTCGGGGAACACTCGGCAACTGCCCGGGAGAAGCCGCCGCTACTCCATAACCATTGAGCAGGAGAGGTACAAGAACAGCAAAAACCTTGAGCAGAGCCTTCGGCTGGAGAACATTTATCCGTTTCATGCAGTATTCTTTTTCTGTTTGTTTTTCTTTTGATACCCTAGAATTTCAACAATCACATAGATACAGTAAAAAGCAAAAAATGAGAACACAAAATCATTGACAACTGGCACAAGATGCCTGACAAGAACCACTGCAATAAGCACCATCATCAAAAGCAGTCGTACCATCAGTCCGCCGAACACAACCTTGGTGAAGACGGCTGACTCCTTGTCAAGAGCATACTCAAAGAGCAGATACCCTGCAGCAGTATTGGTAACAACCATTATCCATGCAAGAAACACTGAATAACGATGGGCGCTGCCGGGATCAAGAGCAAAAAAAATTATTCCCCATAAAATGATTGACAAGATACATAACTTAATAAAAAATTCAAACAAAGGCTTCATGAGAACTTTTTCTTTCTTGATGATCAAATATTTAAATCCACCGCTAGGCCCTATTTTTTATGGTTTGCCTTGCGGACGACCTTCATGAGTACCAGCGCCATGCCCAACATCCCAAGCGCCACACCTGCCAGCAGCAGAAGCGGTGAGGTACCAAACTTGCCATCTGCCCATGAACCCGCCAACACAAACAAAGCGAAGCTCACCGCAATCTGCAGACCAATGCCCATGTAATCGGAAAGTGCCCGAACCGAACGCCCGAACTGCTCCGGAAACCTCTCTTCATCAGGCTTTGTCATCAATGAGCATCCTTGTTTATTTTCATCCCCGCAAGAACCATCGGCAAAAAAAAAGAAAATAACCACAGTCGCCGGGACTACCTTGTCGCGTGCCCAAAGATAATACTACTTCCTGTAATAATGAATCCATTTACAGGAAATTCTCCCATCAATGGGTAACAACACTGAAAAAAATCATATTATTTCTTTCCAGCGATCATCAGGGATAAATCCAGAATCCATTGGACACGAAAAAAAACGAAAATTTCAGCCCGCCCAGCATGATGCCGCACTATATGGTGCCCGGCTGCTTTCGCCCACACCCGGGGCTCGTCGCGCTGCAGAGCACCAGAAATGGAGGGGTAAGCAACGGTGACTATTGCTCACTGAACCTCGGAAACAATACTGGTGACAGAATGGAATTGGTGGACGAAAACACCAGACGACTCTGTGCTGCGGCAGGCATTCCTCCCGAACAATTGGTACGCTCTGATCAGGTTCACGGCACAGAAATACTTTTTGCAGAAAAGCCGGGACGATACCGCGGTTATGACTCTCTTGTGACCGACAAAAAGAATCTCTACCTATGCATCTTTACGGCAGACTGCTATCCCGTGCTGATCTATGACCCCCTGCATAACGCTTCAGGCGCAATTCATGCGGGTTGGAAAGGGAGTGCCGGGCAGATTGTGGTAAAAACCCTTGCCGCCATGACACGCCGCTTTCAATCAATCCCGGCAGAGTGCCTTGCCTTTATAGGAACAGGAATTTCGGCCAATGCTTATGAGGTTGACAAGGAGGTTGCACAACAGTTCCCGCCTGAAGCCAGCAAGCGTTCTTTGTGCTCGCCTGATGAAGAAAAATACCTGCTGGATCTGGATATGGTCAACTACCGACAACTGCTGGCATCAGGAATACCAGCATCGAATATTGAGCGATCGCCGTTCTGCACATACGGCGACCAGGAGCTTTTCTATTCCTACCGGCGCGATCAGGGAAAAACCGGCCGCATGGTTTCCCTGATCGGAGTCGCTCCCCGCTGAGACTGGCTACATAAAGCTCTTGCCGTAAGAGCCGTAGAGTGCATGAGCCTGACGGGATATTTCTTCACTGAAATCGGGATGCGCTATACTTGCAAGGGCTTCGGCTCTCTGTCTGAGATTTTTACCATGCAAATTAACAATACCAAACTCGGTAACCACGTATTGCACATGAGCCCTGGTAGTGACAACACCAGCCCCCGGCTTAAGCTGCGGAACAATCCTCGACAAGCCGTTTTTCGTGGTTGATGGCAACGCAATAATCGGCTTTCCGCCCTTTGAAAGAGCAGCTCCCCTTATAAAATCCATCTGGCCGCCAACACCGGAAAAATATTTTTGCCCGATGGAGTCAGCACAGACCTGACCCGACATATCGATTTCAAGAGCGCTGTTAATCGCCGTTACCCGTGGATTTTTTCTGATTTCCCGGGTATCGTTGACATAATCGGAAGGAAGCATTTCAACGAGTGGATTATCGTCAACAAAATCATAGAGCCGCCTGGTTCCAACAAGAAAGCTTGCCACAATAATCTCCCGATGACTCCGCTTTTTGCTTCCGTTGATGACCCCTTTCTCCACCAGCTCAACCACACCGTCAGAAAACATTTCAGAATGGATACCCAGATCCCGGTGGCCGGAAAGCGCCGCAAGGGTTGCATCTGGAATTGCGCCTATACCCAACTGCAGCGTGGCACCATCCTCAACAATGGAGGCAATATGACGGCCTATGCGAACCTCAATATCACTCAGGACGTGAAGAGGGGTTTCAGGCAGGGGATCGTTCACCTCAACCATGGCATGAATCTTGCTGGTATGAAGCATTCCTTCCCCATGAGTACGGGGCATGTTCGGATTAATCTGGGCTATAACCACCTTCGCCGCATGCACTGCCGCCAGGGTTGCATCGACCGACACACCGAGAGAACAGTAGCCGTGGCGATCAGGAGGGGAGACATGGACCAGCGCCACATCAAGCGGCAGAATCCCGTTATAAAAAAGCGACGGAACATCGCTGAGAAACACCGGAATGGCATCTCCATCACCGGCCTGAACAGACTTGCGAACATTTTTACCGACAAACAAAGCATTCAATCTGAAGCTCTCGCGATATTCCGGTCTGGCATAAGGTGCGTCTCCTTCCGTGTGAAGACTCACAATTTCAACATTCTTTAACTGGTCGGCCCGGCCAACCATGGCTTCAATCAACCGTTGCGGCGTTGCGGCCGCCGTATGCAAAAATACCCTGTCTCCCGACTTGATTCTTGCTACCGCATCTTCTGCGGAAAGCGTCTTGTAATGCATAAAACTTTTTTAAGTGTTGTTATGTTTCCGGCGCAAATATGCCGGTGTATCTGATAAACCTTTCTGAATTTTGTCTTCATGCTCTCCTCTCTCTCCTGCCAGCGAAGGATTGCGATCAATATCCTGACCAGGATTTTTCCTCAGACCAACCTCATGTGGATCATGGATTGATAACTGTCTCCTGATATAGGCAGGGATCCGCAAATCCTCCTCCTTCCGTTCAGGGGCAAGGGAGACTGACTGGCGAACAGATGCATGAATCTGCCCTGGCCTCATGCCAGTGACCTGTGCAACAGGATGGCGGACTGCAGGAGTCGTTCCATCGTCACGATCCTTCCTCTTGAAACCAGTCACAATAACGGTCACCCTGATCTCTCCTGAAACCTGAGGCTCGTCAACATAACCGTTGATAATCTTGGCATCACTGCCGACCTGCTCTTCGATATAGTTCATGGCATCCGACATATCCCTCATGGTGACCTCGCCGGTAATGTTAACCAGCACCCCTTTGGCACCCTTTATCGACACACCTTCAAGAAGGGGACTGTTAATGGCATCCGAAGATGCCTTCATTGCCCTGCGTTCACCTGCCGCTGCGGCAGAACCCATAACGGCATCACCGGCTCCCGACATGATGCTTCGCACATCGGCAAAGTCAACATTAACATGCCCATGACGGGTAATAATGTCGGCGATGCCTTTTGCTGCCCGATAGAGAACATCGTTGGCCATATTGAACGCTTCAGTGGCGCTGACACCCTCTTCAGCAATACTCAGAATCTTTTCGTTTTCGACAAGAATGAGGGTGTCGATATATTTTCTGAGCTCAGCAATACCACCATCGGCAATTTTCGACTTGACCTGGCCTTCAAAGTTAAACGGCCTGGTCACCACTCCAATGGTAAGAATACCCATATTTCTTGCAATAGAGGCAATCACCGGCGCCGCTCCCGTACCAGTGCCTTTGCCCATACCCGCAGCAATAAAAACAAGATCCGCCCCTCGAAGCTGAGCTGCAATAATATCCTTGTCATCTTCAGCCGCCTGACGACCTTTTGCGGGATCCGCTCCGGCACCCAGGCCACTCGTTGCCTTCTTGCCGATCTGCACCCTCAGTGGTGCCTTCGAGTTCAGAAGCGCCTGACGATCCGTATTAAAAACGATATATTCAACGCCGCTTATTTTCCGGTCAATCATATTGTTAACCGCATTGCCGCCGCACCCGCCGACGCCAACAATCTTTATGGTAACCCCTTTGCCCTGGTCGCTGTCAAACAGGCCCGGGTCCAACTCAAATGCCATTGCTCATTTCTCCACTTTAAAACGCTCTTGTTTGCTCGATCATCACAGATTATCCCAAAATTTCTTCATCCGATCAACAATTTTTTTCCCCGCAGGACTTTGCTCCTGCACCACAGGCTCTTCCTGGATGCCCTCAGGCACCACCGTTGGCAGAACCTCTGCGGTCGAAGCAAAACTGTGGTTGACTGAGAGGTTATTTTGAAATGCATGGGCAACAAGACCCATCACGGTTGCATACATAGGATTGTTGACAGAACCCTTGATCCCGCCGGAGACCCCTTCCGGATAGCCGATACGAATATCAAGGCCAAGAACATCCCGTGCCAGCTCTTCGGCTCCCGGCAAAAGCGAACCGCCTCCCGTTATAATTGCGCCTGCATTAAGATACTCATAATAGCCTGAGCGCTTGACCGAGTCACGCACCAGTTCCAGAATCTCCATCATTCTGGCCTCGATAATCATCGTCAGGGAACTCTTTGGAACGGATTTTTGCGGACGCCCCTCAATACCTTCAATAAGCAGCTCCTCATCTTCACCACTGAGCTTGCCATAAGCACAACCATGCTTTATTTTCAGATCCTCGGCAACCTCGTAAAGCGCCTTCACCCCATGGGCAATATCATGGGTAACATCATTGGCCGCAACCTTGATGACCTCTGAATAACGGATCGCTCCATCAATATAGATAGCGACCTCGGTCGTTCCCCCGCCGATGTCAATAACAACGACACCGCTTTTTTTCTCACGCTCTTTCATAACAGCCATGCCGGAAGCAACAGGTTCAAAGGTAACGGCGCTGATTTCCAGTCCGGCCTTCTCGACACACTGCCTGATATTGCGAATCTTGGTTCTCAGGCCAACAACAATATAGGCGCTGCCTCTCATGGTGGTTCCCGCCATACCTATCGGATCAAGAAGTCCATCCTGATCGTCAACAATGAATTCCTGGGGAATAACGTGAATAATTTCATGATCGATATCCAGATACCGGATATTCGTCTTGGCCTTTTCCAGAAACCGCTTCACATCAGACTCATTGACAATCCCGGTCTGATTGATGCTGATTTCGGAATTACTGTGAATACAATGGACATGCGCACCGGAAATCCCGACGTTGACACCATGGATACGGATAGAGGACTCCCGCTCAGCATCCGCAACAGCCGCACGAATAGAGGCGACCGTCTTGTTAATATTCACCACTGTTGCCCGTTGAAGACCATCGGAATTAGAACGTCCTTTCCCAAGCACGTTAAGTTTTCCTATTTCATCTTTTTCAGCAACAACAACACACACCTTGGTTGTTCCGATATCAAGACCTACTGCAATATTGCTTTTCAGCATCATTCTATACTGGCATAATTTTTCATGGAGAAATATCCTGTGGCACCGGCGGAGCTACAAGATCTGTAGTAAAAATCCTGTCCCTGAACCTCAGATCCACCGTGTCATAACACCCAAAACCTTTTTTTGAAATGACCTTTTGCCAGAATATCTCAAATTTTTTCAACTTTTCCTTGAAGTTACCATCATTGCCTACAATAAAACGGGTAGGAGCCTGAACGGCAATGTACCACGTCATATTGTTGCCTGCAAGATGAAGTTCCCGGATAAGGATGCATGCATACTCTGTCTCCGAAAGAGCCTCAAGAAAGTGCAGGATCAAGGCAACCTCACGCCTGTCAAGTTGCTGCAAGCCATTGCTGGCCGATTTCAGACGACCTGTTCCGGCAATTTCAAGCAAGTTCGGGAACCGCTCTGCAATCACTGGCTTCCACGGAAGAAGAAATCCTTCACGATCAATAACCGTCACACGTCCGTCAATAACGGTTAAGGCAATCGGTTCGCGCTCTATAACCCTGACGCGTACTATCCCGTTCAGCTCCTTGCTGACCACAGCGTCTCTGAGATAGGGAAGAACCATAATCGTCTGTTTCAACTCTTCGGCATCAAGTTCCTGCAGGTTGCTGCCTTTATAACCCGTGAGACGTGATAAAAGCTCCCTGTTCGTCATAATTGAGACACCATCAACAACAAAATCCCTGACCACAACCTCTTTTTTCCAGTACGAAGCAACAGAGACTAACCCCGCAAGAACGGCAAGCACCATCAGCAAAATAAGTAACGGCATGAACCAGTGGCCCGCCACAGATGGTGGGGCAACATCGCTCCGGAGTTCCTCCCCATCCGGCAGTGCGCCAGGATATTCATGGCGTTCGGAGTCAGACATCACTGATTGAGACGGACTGCCTACAGAATTCGGCAACTCTCGAAGCAAGATGAGTAATATCACCGGCACCCATGAAAAGAAGCATGTTTCCGTCGACTGAATACTCTTTGAGAGCCGCAAAAAGAAGATCCATATTTGCAATAAACTCAACTTGCCTGCAGCCAGCCTTTCGGACAGCAGCAGCAACCAATTCCCCATTGACACCCGGATAGTCCACAGCCTTTTCACGGGCAGGATAGACATCAGCAACATAAACAACATCAGCCCGTGAAAGCGCCCAGCCATACTCGTCAGCAAACTCCCTGGTGCGGGAAAAGAGGTGCGGCTGAAAAACCGCCACGACCCGGGAATCAAGCCATCCTGTTTTGGCCGCCTTGACGGTAGCCTTGACTTCCGAAGGGTGGTGGGCGTAATCGTCCACAACCATCAGCCCCGCACGATTATCGAACTTCACCTGAAACCTTCTTCTCATGCCACTGTACCGGCCAAGCCCCGCAATCAGTCGTTCGGGCATTATCCCCAGTTCAAGACCCGCCGAAAACGCGGCCAGTGCATTGAGCACATTGTGTCGGCCCGGCACCTTGATGCAAACATCGGGGTACTCCTGATCGTAAGCCTGAATCGTAAAGGTGGTATGACTTTTTTCAAAAACCAGGTCTGAGGCCATCACATTGGCAGGCTCCTCAATACCGAACGTGGTATAGAGTCGATTGAGAGATGGAATAATTTTCCTGATTTCCGGCCAGTCAACACAGCAGATCACCCGTCCGTAAAACGGCACCTTGTTGGCAAAGGCAATGAATGCCTGTTTCAGCTCCTCAAGGGTGCCATAGGTGTCCATGTGCTCAGACTCAAGACTGTTGACGATGGCAATGGTCGGGGTAAGCTTCAAAAAAGCACGATCATACTCATCAGCCTCAATCACCATAAATTTTCCCTCACCAACCACCGTGCTCCCTTTCAGATAGTCTGATATCCCGCCAATCATGACGGTCGGTGATTCCCCTGATTCGATAAGCATGGTGGCAATCATGGCTGTCGTCGTGGTCTTTCCATGGGTGCCGGAAATACAGATCCCATATTTATAGCGCATCAGCTCGCCAAGCATCTCGTCTCGCTTGATGACCGGAATGCCTGCCTTTTCGGCTGCAATAATCTCAATGTTTTCTTCATGCCTGACTGCTGAAGAGTAGACAACAACATCACTCGAAGCCACCTGCTCAGCCCGATGCCCCCGATAAATTGTTGCCCCATGCTCGGCAAGTTTATCGGTCACCTCGCCTGTTGACAGGTCAGAACCGGTCACCCCGAACCCCGACTTCAGGAGCAGTTCCGCAATGGCACTCATCCCCGCACCCCCTATGCCGACAATATGAACGCTCCTTGTTTTTCCCAATTCCATGATGAATCCTCTCCGTTAATGTTTTTCTGCAAGGCTGATGATTCGCCGGGCAAGCTGACGGGGTGCATCGGGATGAGCCAGTTTTCGTGATGCCACGCCCATTTTTTTCAGCCGTTCAGCATTGTGCAGCAACTCAAGAATGGTGGCTGACGAAACCTCCTCTCCGAGACGATCATCGTCAACCACGATGGCGGCCCCGTTGTCCACAAGCGCCCGTGCGTTATGGCGCTGATGGTCACCCGTGGCATAGGGATAGGGGACGAGAACCGAAGGCTTGCCAAGATTGGTCAGTTCGGCAAGCGATGAGGCACCTGCCCGGCAAAGAACAAGATCGGCTGCACTGTATGCGGCACCCATATCTTCAATGTATGGCGCAATCCAGAGATACGGGGAGGGCCGCACAAGCCCCTTGAGACGTTCAAAATCGAGCGATCCAGTCTGCCAGACAAGATTTGCCGAGGTGGTAAGCTCACCAAGCCGCAAAAGCACGGCGTTGTTGATCGAACGCGCTCCCCGGCTTCCTCCAAAAACAAGAAGCGTAGGACGCGCTTCGTGCAAACCAAAACGGTGCCTTGCAAGCGAAGCCTCCAGCAGCTCAAAAGAGCGGGCAGGATTGCCTGAAACAATGATTCTCTGCGTTTTTGGCAGAAACCTGCGAGCCTCCTCAAAAGAGAGATGCACCTCACTGGCAAGCGCGGCAAGCAGTTTTGTGGTTACTCCGGGAAAAGCATTCTGTTCCTGAATGAGTGTTTTTTTCCCCATGAGCTGCGCCGCAAAAAGAAGAGGCGCACTGACAAATCCACCGGTACCAACCACAACATCGGGCATCTCCCGCCAAACAAGAGAGACTGCACGGCCCAGCGCCCCGGTAAAATCAGCAAGCACACCAATATTCTCCAGGAGATTGAAGAGAGAACCCCCTCTTTTCAAACCCCTGACCGGAATAAGGTGCAGCCGAAAGCCAAGCCTTGGCACTTCTGTAGCCTCAATACCGCCGGTCGTGCCGGCAAATGAAATTTCGACATCGGGGATCAGCTTCATGAGCTCTCCTGCCATGGCAACCGCCGGATATAAATGGCCGCCCGTTCCCCCGCCTGCAAAAAGAACTTTCACAGGTTCCTCCCACCAGAAACGTCGGAGAGCAGACCCCGTTCAAGCACGTATTTTTTGTGTCGCGATATACTCATAAGAATACCGACCCCAAGAGAGTTAAACAGAAGCGCTGTGCCTCCATAACTGATAAAAGGCAACGCCACACCTGTGGTTGGCAAGAGATGGCAGGCAACAGCAATGTTAACAAAAGCAAAAAGAGTAATCGCTACCGTGATTCCGCTTGCTACGTATTTACCAAAATTATCGGGAGCATGCTTGGCAATAACAAGACCACAGACAAAAAATCCTGCAAACAGCGCGATGACAGCAACTGCGCCGATAAAGCCGTACTCCTCCCCGATAATGACAAAGACAAAATCGTTATAAGAGAGTGGCAGATAGAGCTCCCGTTGCTTGCTGGCTCCAATACCGAGACCAAAGAGTCCGCCGTTGCCAAGTCCTATCAAAGCCTGCACAACCTGATAGCTGAACCCTTTTTCATCTCCGCTGGTAAAAGAGAGCAGGCGAGCAACACGATAGGGCGCAGCAATGGCAAAAGCCGCTGCAACAGGGATAAGCAGCGATGCCGTCGCCAGAAGATGGCGAATATTGATGCCACCAATAAACATCAGGGTAAACCCTGTCACAGCAATAAGCGAGGCTGTACTGAAGTTCGGCTCAAGGGCCACAAGGGCGACGACAGTCATCAGAAGGGTAAGCAGGGGATAATAGGAGTTGTGGAGATCCTTGATATAGGCCTGTTTTTCACTGATAAGCCTCGAAAAATGAAAGATAATGGCATACTTCGCAAAGTCTGAGACCTGGAATTTGAGCGGTCCAATACCTATCCAGCGTGCCGCCCCGGAAATAATGCCCACCGCTTTCAGGACAAGCAGAGTGGCAAGAAGCGCAATACTGGCAAAAAGAATGAGTTTGCTGGTTTTCTGGAAAACATGATAATCAATCAGGGCAACCAGCACAATGGTCCCTGTTCCAAGAACTGCAAAGGTGAGCTGACGCCACAGAAAATACTCGGAGTTCGAATACTTCGTTGCCGCCCATCCTGCTCCACTGCTGTAGACAATGACAATACCGATGCACATAAGAAGGGAGACAATAAGCATCAGCAATTTTCCGGCAATAACCTCACCGTATGAAGAGTGTGAAAGCGCCTCCCGTGGAGGAAGATCTTCAAAAGCTGGAAGAGAGTCGGTCTTCAGCATAACGGTAAACAATGAACACATTCTTTAAACCGCTGGCCTCGCTCCTCAAAATTATTGAACATGTCAAAGCTGGCGCACCCTGGCGAAAAGAGCACGGTCTGGCCGGGCAGAGCGGCCTCACGAGCCAACAACACAGCCTCTTCGAGTGATGCTGCCACTTTCAGAGCAACAAGACCATCAAAGAAGGAGGCGATTGTCGCCTTCGACTCTCCTATGGCAACAAGCAGGGATACCTTGTTTCGAACCAGTCCGGCGATTGAGGCATAATCGTTGCCTTTATCCCTTCCGCCAGCAATAAGCACTGCTGTAGAGGGCACCGCCTCAATGGCCTGCCGCATGGCATTGATATTCGTTGCTTTTGAATCATTAACCCAGTCCGCTCCATTGATGGTCATGACAAATTCCTGACGGTGTTCAACGCCACTGAACGCCCTGAGCGCTGCACGCACCGCCTCGTTGCCAATACCCAACGCCCTCGCTGCTGCAACGGCTGCAAGCACATTTGAAATATTATGGCGCCCCCGAAAACTGTTTTTCAGAAACTCTGATGTTCCCATGAGCCGCTCTTCTCCATCGGCCTGGCGCACAACAATCGCCTTTCCGTCAAGCAAAACCACGCGACGATCAACGCCTTCTTCAGAGGTAGGCTCCATCCCAAAAGGAAGCATCCTGAAAGGAAATCGATCCGCGGGGACGCTGAAATGTGCCCTGAGCAAAGGGTCGTCCTCATTGTAGACAAGCGTCTCATTGCCTCGCTGGTTCATAAAAATCCTGAACTTCGCATCAGCATAATGCTGCATATCATGTTCATAGCGGTCAAGATGATCCGGCGTAATATTGGTAATAACGGCAACATCAGGCCTGAACGTAAAGCAGCGCTCCAGTTGGTAACTGCTCAGCTCGACAACGGCAACATCACCGGCATGCATCTGGCGCACCATCGACGCAAACGGCACACCAATATTGCCGACACTGTATGAGCGATACCCCTGCTGACGACCATCCTCTTCACAAATACGGTGAACAAGGGTTGCTGTCGTTGTTTTACCATCAGTGCCGGTAATACCGACCATGCAAGCCTTGCAAAAAAGGCTCGCTATCTCAATTTCGCTGTAAATCGGAATACTCCGCGCCTGCATGTTTTTCACCACCGGAGCGGCAGGCGGAATACCGGGGCTGATGACACAAAAATCAGCCTCGTAGACGCGTTCGGAATGCCCCTCCTCTTCGAAGAGTATCTGCAGCTCCTGAAGGGACAAACGCTCTTTTTCGCCAATGCTGCCCAGTTCACTGAGCAATACCTCCGCACCCTCACCTTTGAGCAGCCCGGCTGCGGCAATACCGCTCTTGCCAGCGCCAATGATCGAGACTCTTTTACCCGTTACATCCATAGCCGTTATCTGAGTTTTAAGGTCATAAGACTTGCCAGAAAAAAAAGAATGGTCAAAATCCAGAACCTGATCACGATTTTTTGTTCAGCCCATCCCTTCAACTGAAAATGATGATGAAGAGGTGCCATTAAAAAAATTCTTCGTCCCTGACCGTGCCTCATTTTCGTGTATTTGAAATAGAGCACCTGCAGAGAAACGGAGAGCGCTTCAAGAAAAAAGACCCCTGCAATCAGCGGCAGAAGCAACTCCTGCTTGATCAACAGAGCAATAACAGCAATAGCACTGCCAAGAGCAAGGGAACCGGTATCACCCATGATAATTTCAGCCGGGTTCGAGTTGAACCACAAAAAACCGACACAGGACATGACAATCGCCATGCTGACAACAGCAACCTCGCCCCCTCCCGGAATAAAAGGAATATTAAGATACACGGCATAGACCGCATTTCCGGCAAGATAGGAAAATCCCCCGAGACCCATGACCACAATAGCAGAACTTCCCGCCGCAAGACCGTCAAGCCCGTCCGTCAGGTTAACCGCATTCGATACCGCTGTGATGATAAAGATAACGATCGGAATATAAAAAAAGCCATAGTCAAGCGTCAAATGCTTGAAAAACGGCACCGTTGTTGTCGAAAGCAAGACCGAAAAGGCCGGATCAAACCAGGTGTAGAGCCCTATGACCAGGCCAAGAGAGATTTGTCCGATAAGCTTGTAACGCGCCGAGAGCCCCCCCTTGATTTTTAACATCACTTTGCGGTAGTCATCAATAAAGCCGATAATGCCCATCCACAAAACAGCAAGCATGATCAGCCAGACATGGGGATCATTGAATTTTGACCAGAGCAACACCGAAAGTTCGATGGAAAAAATAATGAGCAGCCCCCCCATGGTCGGAAGTGCCTTTTTCTTTTTGTGTTCCGGCGGTGCCTCCTCTTTTATCGGTTCAATAAAGCGGGCTTTCAGATATCTGATGAGTCCGGGACCGACAAAGAGAGTAATCAGCAACGCCGTAATGGCCGCAGCGCTTGCCCTGAAGGTAAGATACTCGATAACTCGGAGTGCGGGAAAGTGGAAAATATTGTTGATGTACTTCAACAGATAATAAAGCATGCTGTATTCTTACCTGTTTATGGTTCTTGCTGTAATAAGTGACTCTACAATCTGTTCAAGCTTCATACCCCTGGAGCCCTTGAAAAGCACGACATCATCCTCATGAAGCAGAGCAAGCAAGAGCTCAAGAAGTTGCGTGCGGCTTTCGAAATGACCCCGCCAAACACCCGGTGCCTCCCTACCGATCAGTCGGGCCTTGTCACCAAAAGTAAGCAAAAGATCAACAGGACGCTGCTGAAGATAACGGCCAATCGTTTCATGTTCAACATCTCCGGCTGCGCCGAGTTCAAGCATATCGCCCAGAACGGCCACCCTATTCCCCCCGCACGGCATATCACAAAGTGCCTCGATTGCCTGCTGCATGGAGTCTGAATTGGCATTATAGGTGTCATTAAGAATCCTGAGACCGAAAGAGTCAACAACCTCAAGCCGTTTCCAGCCAGGTGCCGGTGCAAGACGCTCAAGCCCTTCACAAATCTGGGGGAGTGACAGACCGAAATGGAATCCGACTGCTGCGGCAGCAACCGCATTGATGACATTGTGCTTGCCGGTAAAATTCAGCATAACCTTTTGGCTGCCGGTAACCGAACATAAAAGAAAAGAGAGACGACCATCCTGTTCCACAAAAATTTCTCTGGCCCAACAGGTATTGTCTGCATTTTCTGAGGTTCCGTAACCGGGACTTCCTTCAAGCCCTGCACCGGCACTCCTGAGCCGCAGATCATCGTTGTTGATAAACGCAATACCGCCGCTCCGGCGCACATAGTCGTAAAGCTCTGTTTCAGCCGCTGCAACCCCGTCAAGATCAAGAAGAAACTCCAGATGCTCATGGCCGATATTGGTCAGAAGAGCGTGGGTCGGTCTGGCAATTTCGGCAAGCAACGCCATCTCTCCCGGATGATTGATCCCCACCTCGACAACAGCAATGCCGGTATCGCGCCGGAGCTGAAGCAGAGTAAGTGGTACACCGAGATGATTGTTCCTGTTCCCCTGGCTCACCGTTACCCTGAAACCCGTTCCAAGAACTGAAGCCACCATCTCCTTGGTCGTGGTCTTCCCGTTACTGCCGCCGATAGCAACAACAGGGAGAGCAAAGGAGTTCCGATAAATCGTTGAGAGGCGCTGCAAACCGGCAACCGGATCGGATGTAACCAGAAACCCTTTTCCTGAAGGTGGCAGCGGTGAGCCCACTGCTTCATACCACTCACGACTCACCATAGCCCAGGATGCGCCGTCATCAAAAACCGTCTGGATATAGGTGTGGCCGTCCGTTCTTTCACCTTTCAGTGCAATAAAAATACCGCCTTCGGTAATCTCTCTTGAATCAATAACCACTTTTGGCTCGACTATCTCCAGAGAAGGGGAGTCCGGCCCGGCGACAACAACCTCTCCGACATCCCGAAAATCATTGATACTCAGCACTCCTTTCACTTGCGTTCTCTCTCCTTCTCCGAATATCCGGAACCGTTTTCCTGCATCCATTGTCGTAAAATATCCTGATCTGAAAAAAATTGTTTCCGTCCGGCAATCTCCTGATACTGTTCATGACCTTTGCCTGCAACAAGAAGCACATCGCCCTGTTGAAGCATTGAGACCGCCTCCCTGATGGCTTCTGCCCGGTCGCTGAGCCTTCTGTAACAGCTCCCGGTGATACCTCGCTCAATTTCATCAAGAATCAGCTCAGGATCCTCATCCCTGGGATTATCAGAAGTAATGATGACCTCATCGGCTATTTCAGAGGCAATACGCCCCATTTCAGAGCGTTTTGAGCGGTCTCTGTTGCCCCCGCACCCAAAAACCACCAGGAGACGCGAACGCTCAGGCTTCAGACTGCGCAAAGCATCAAGCGCCTTGAGCAGCGCATCGGGAGTATGAGCATAATCAACAAAAACAGAGCGATCCTGACTCGGGTCAACGATTCTTTCCATGCGCCCCTCAACTGCCGAAATCGCCGAAAGAGAGCGGCAGATCTCTTCGGGGGCAAGCCCCATTGCGCTACCAATCGCCGCCGCCTCCAGCACATTCATGACATTAAAGAGCCCGGGCAAGCCGACCTGCATGGTCATCACCGTGTCAGGAAAATGGAGGTTGACCGTGCTTGACGCAAGCGTGCCCTGAAGAATATCTGCGTTAAAAATGGCGCTGCACGAAACCGCCGGAACCACTCCTGACCGCAGGCTGCAACCGTATCTTTTTTCACAAGCTACCCGTTCTGCCATCTGTTCGGCATAGGGGTCATCAATATTAAAGACGGCAAATCCTTCCGGGGCAAGCTGGTCGAACAACTGCTGCTTGGCTGAAGCATACTCCTGCATGGAGGCGTGAAAGTCAAGATGCTCCAGAGTCAGGTTGGTAAAAAGTACAGCATGAAAGCTGATACCATAAACTCTCTGCAGCGCCAGTGCGTGTGAAGAGACCTCCATGACTGCCGCCCTGCATCCCGCAGCAACCATTTCACTGAAAAGAGCATGCAGAGTGTGGGCCTCCGGGGTAGTACGGTCAAGCGCAATATCGCGTTCTCCAATCCGGCAAAGATTCGTACCGATATATCCCGCTGAAATACCGCACGTATTGAGCATTGCCGTGATCAGTTTCGCTGTGGTGGTTTTGCCATTTGTACCCGTAACCCCGATAATCAGCAGCCGGTCGGAAGCACAATCATAAAAGAGACGGGCCGCCTCGGCAAGCGCCTTTCGCGCATCAGCCACTTTGATATAGAGCGTTGATGAAGCTTGCTCAGGCGGAAATTCCTCACAGATAACCGCTACAGCCCCACCTTCGACCGCATTTGGGATAAACCGGTGCCCGTCAGTACAGTAGCCTCTGACCGCGACAAAAAGCGCACCAGGCAGAACCTCCCGTGAATCGCTGGTGATCATGCAGACCGCCCCACGGGTTGTTCCTGCCAGCTCCAGAGCAGAAATTCCCTTGAGCAACTCCTCCAGTTGCACCTGCTGCCCGTTGGCGCTCTCTTTCATCACTGTCATCAGGGGGTTTTGTTCATCTTCTTTACAGAAAGCATCACCGCAATAACCCTTTTCTTTTCAACCTTGCTGCCGGGCAAAATGTTTTGACGCACAACAACACCTTCAAAATCGCCGGAATACTCCATCTCAAGACTGAGCCATTTCAACAAGCGCTGGGCATCACGGCCCTTCAGCCCCCTGAGTTCAGGAACGATCACCGTAGAAACAGAGTCAATAATCCCCTGTTCCGGAGAACGGATGGAAAGGTTTTTCTGCATCTCCTCCGAACAGGCAATCATTCTTGTTGCAATCCCGGCAAAAACCGGAACCGCAACGGTTGCGGCATAGTACGCCGTTTTTGGATTTTCAACAAGCACAATAATCGCATAGCGGGGAGCAGCAGCAGGAAAATAGCCGACAAATGAAGAGACATAGGAGCGGTTGGCATAGGAGCCCCCGGCTGCACGACGGGCGGTTCCGGTCTTGCCTGCCACATTCAGGCTGATCAAGAGATCATTTTTAGCCGTTCCACTGTCCACAACCGCTTTAAAATACTCTTTGTTGAGATATCGGGCTGTTGCAACAGAAACGACACGCTGAACTTTTTCAGGAGCACCCTCCCGAACCACCTGACCCTTCGCATCAGTAATCTTCTTGACAATATAGGGGCGCATCCGCTCACCATCATTGGCAATGGCTGCGTAGGCCTGCAGGATCTGCAGCGGGGTGGTCATCACCTGATAACCATAGCCCATCCAGGGAAGCGTGGTCGTATCCCACTGATCAAGCGGACGAACAATTCCTTTGGCCTCACCAACCAGCCCGATGCCCGTCTTCTTTCCAAAGCCGAAATTTCTCACATAAGCATTGAATTTTTCACGTCCGACCCGCATCGCAGTCGTAGCCGCCACAATATTGCTTGAATGCATGATAGCCTGACGGAATGTTATATATCCATAAGGTTCATGATCCGTGATCTTGAGTTTATAATACGGCATAATCCCGTTATAGCCAAAAACCACATCATCCGCCTTTCTGTTCAGCACTTCCGTTGCCGCCGCCGCCATGACCAGCTTGAACGTTGAGCCCGGTTCATACATTTCAGTCACTGCGCGGTTTCTCGAATTATCTTTGCTCCAGGTTGACCTGTTGTTCAAATCAAACGCCGGATTGTTTGCCATGGCAAGAATCTCGCCGGTACGGACATCCATAACAATACTGGTCGCCGCATCGGCCACGAAGGTCGCGACTGCCTTTGAAAGCTCATCTTCGACGATACTTTGAATATCCCCGTCGATAGTCAGTTGGACGGTAGCACCTTTAACCGCATCCTGTTGCTGGGCATCAGGCGCAGGGTAACGAACTCCAGTGGCGTTGCGCTGAAAATTTCTTGTTCCGTCAATCCCTTTCAGCTCCCTGTTCAACTGCAGTTCAAGGCCGCTGCTTCCGTCAATTTTACTTTTTTCGTTGCCGGTAAACCCAATCAACTGGGCGGCAACATTGAGGTACGATCGCTGCTGCTCCTTGTCAAACCATACACCGGCAATCTTTTCCTGCATAAGCGGCAGCGCTTTTGCGACGGGTATTTTCCGGCCAAGCACTGCAATGCCTTTCCGGTGCCTCAACTCTTTGAGGAGTACCAGCCTGTTCACCCCCAGATGCTTTGCAAAAAAGGTGGCAACTGTCCCTGTATTATCATAGGTTTTCTGTTTCCTGCTCTTCTTGTCATTCACCGGTTTGCCGTATGCATCAAACAGCGGAGTATTCCTGATGATCGAAATATCGGCATAAAATGAGATTGTCTCAATACTTTCGGCAAGCATACGGGAACGTCGATCAACAATAACCCCCCGCTGTGCGACCTCCGTCACCACCCGTTCGTACTGCCGGGCAGCTTTCTGCTTATATTTCGTGACATTGATCACCTGAATATTGAGCAGCATTCCAATGATTGCGATGATAAACAGTGAAAAAGCGCCAACCACAACCGCAAGCCGTTTGCCAAACTCCTGATCATTCATAAGCAATCCCGTTCATTGAGCAGCACATTCTTCACGGTTCAAGTTCAACCGGCGGAATACTGGATGGTGTCAGCCCAAGTGCTGCGGCTTCCTGCGCAATATTATGGATACTATGCAGTTCATCCGCTTTCAGTTTCTGTGACGTGATCATACTGGCGCTCATCTGGAGCTGCTCGCGAAGCTTTTCATTCTGCTGCGCCAGCTCAGTTATTGCAAGGTTATTATGCGTCTGAAAAAGAAATATCCCTGTTACGGCCAGAAGGTACAAAAAAGTCTTTGGTTGCAGCAACGCACCAATATCAAAATTATTCATGGTGATCTTTCCGTGGGATTTTTTCAATAATTCTCAATTTCGCACTTCTCGCTCTCGGGTTTGCTTCGATCTCCTCGACGCTTGCCGTCAAAGGCTTTCTGGTAACAAGGGTCACGGTGCCATAGGCAAGCGGCTCTCGCATCGCCACACCTTTGGGCCCCCAGTCACTCCTTGCTTTTTCAGCAAACACTGTTTTAACGATTCTGTCCTCAAGAGAGTGATAGCTGATAACGGCCATCCTGCCATAATCATCAAGGCAATCAATGCCGTCACAAAGCGCCCGACGGAGCACATCAAGCTCGCCATTCACCTCAATTCTCAACGCCTGAAACACCCGTGACAGTGTTTTGATAACCTTCTCACCACCATAGGCATTACGGCGAATAAGGTCAGCAAGCTCTTTAGTGCTGTTGACTGATCCATTTTTTTGACGCCAGGCAACAATCGCTTTCGCAATGCTCCGGCTTCCGGGTTCTTCTCCATACCTGTAAATGAGCCTTGCAAGCTCCTTCTCTTCATAGCTGTTCACAATGTCGCCAGCGCTCAGGGGAGCATCACTATTCATCCTCATATCAAGCGGCCCCTCCCTGAGATAGCTGAAACCCCGCTCCGGCGTATCTAGCTGAAACGATGAAACTCCAAGATCAAGCAAAATCCCGGCGACCCTGGGTTTCAGGCCCTTGTTGCCGCAGACAGCGGTAATGATTGCCTCAATATCCTGAAAATTTCCTTTGACCAGAACAGAATGCTCTTCGTATCCCCTGAGCGTTCGGGCCGCCTCTTCCAATGCGGCACTATCCTGATCAATGCCTGTCAGCAGCGATTGCTCACTATAGCCAGCCTCACGCAACGCACGAAGGAAGGCAAGCGAATGACCTCCACCACCAAGAGTCCCGTCGACATAAATACCCGGTCGCCTGACCAGAAATGCAACAATTTCAGCGACAAGCACCGGATCGTGAAATCTGCCCTGAACCATCACCGTTAACAGTACCTTCCGGCAAGCCATGCAAAACTACCGACACTCTGCTGCAAGAGGGCCAGAACGCGATCCTTTTCCGCAATAATCATTTTCGTATAAGCGCCGATAATAACCACATCCTTTGTAATCCCTGCATGTTCAAGAAACTCCCTCGATATCGCAACCCGACCCTGGCAGCCAGGTTTTCCTCAATAACCGATGACGCTGGCAGAACAAATCCCCGGCGACACCTTGCCGAAAAGCGCAAACAATAACCCCCATTTTTTACCCTCTTTTACCATCGTAAAATGTATAAAAAAGGAGGCACTAAAAAAATAGCCCTCTTGTTTTAATCGCCAATCAGCTTGAGAAATGAAGGTTTTTCCTGGCGGGAATTCTGAGCAATGATGTGGGTATTCATCACCATCATAACAGAACTCGCAAAAGTTCGTTTCTGGCTCAAAATCCGGTAGTACCTCCAGGAATTGCCTGAAGAAGTTTGAAGCGCCTGAAGCCCGCAGTTGAAAGTTTCTGAAGATCAAAAGAGACCATGCCCAACAGCGGCCTCGGCATCGTCGCTTGCGAACATCTGAAAGGTGCACCCTTGAATTTGTTCATTCTGGAAATTGCTTCATAACAAATCTTTGCCGGGCAGTTGAAGGCACAGCCAGCATTTGCAAAAAGTGTTATCCTCTGTTTCTTTTCACTCTGAATGTTATCAAGAAATGCAAACTGCGGGTTAAGCCTCATCGGCAGGATGACGGTATCGTAAAGATCAAGCGCCACATCAATTTTATCATAAGTATCGATGTTTTTAATAACGCTCGCCTCAATTTGATAGTCAGGATAATCTCTGCGAATCCGGCGTGCAAGCTCATCCACTGTTGTTATAACCGAATTCCCCGGTCGATGATACTTTTCAAGAAACCATTGATACTCCCGGTACTCTTCCTCTCTGACATACATATTGGTGAGAGGGAGCCGAAGCCCGATCGAATGGCTGTACAAGGCCTGAACATCCTCATCACTCAATTGTGGGCCAAGAAAAGGGCGGCCCCCATAGAGAGTACACCGCTCAACAAAGCCAAACAGGCTGTCGATACGGGCAAGTGAAATTCCTCCAAAATTCCGCTCCAGAAATTCCATAACAGGAATATCTTCAGCCTTGCCTCGAACCGATATGGTAAAACTGACTCCCTTATCTTCTGGCATTATCTCTCCCCAAACTCAATTGGTTTTCTGATTCTTTGGATAAAACCACTCAAAATACCAGTGACACGCCTTCGCAATAAGCTTCTGAATACGGGGCGGAATATCATGCGGTGGCGGGGGAGAGATGCTTGTCTGCTTTTGGTGCAGATACTTGAAGCGATAATGGCTGTCGCTCTCATGGGGAGTCACCCGCAACTGTTCAGGATTGATCGTGTGTGGTGATAACTGGAGCCAGGCATAGATACGAGACATGGTTTCTGTTGGCTCGGCAACCAAGTCTTCAAACTTGACAAAATAAATCCTATCCTTGACCGGCTGAGGCAAATCCTGAACGGCCTGTATCGAAGAGAGGGGTGCTCCAATGGACTTGTCCTGGGCAAAAAGCTTGTCCGCCCTTCCAAGTCGGTCATAATCAGCCAGATGGTCTATGAAATCCACCAAAATGGACTTCTGGTGCTGCGCTTCAATAGAACCATAAATCTGGTTCAGGTCACGAATAGGTATCAGAAGACGGGCCTCCGGGTCGAGATGGAGCAGCAGTTCTATGCAGTGCAACCAGGCCCTGTTTTTGTCGACCACCACCGGTTTGTCGCAATCACTGTACCAGCCATGCAGAAAACCGCTCATCGCCGTGCGCAAATGATCGTAGGTCGTGCTGAACTGAACATCCAACTGCGACAAAAAAAACTGATCATCACTGATAAACCGGCGCGTCGCCAGAAGTGAATTGCACAACGGGGAACTGTGCCCTTCACAATGGATCTCAGGGTGTTCACCAAGAAGTTGACACAACAACGTCGAACCGGCCCTTGGCAACCCGGCAACGCCTAAAAATTTAGAAGTCATAGATTATTTGCTGGCGACCCTGCGGGGCTGAAAGCTTAATACCCCGCAAGGTCCATTTAATGAATTCCCTGACTGCGTTACTGCAGCGTGATCTCTACATCCCAACTTTCACCACCAACAGTTACGAGCACCTTGACCGTTGGTATCCCTTCCGGCGCACCATTTGCGGTAAACGATTTTGATGCAGAATCGTAGACCAGCCATGTTGGCAGAGCCTGTCCATCCAGCATGGATACTTTCTCTGCAACTCCACTGGTTGTCAAAGCAGTCACGACCTGTTCAGGTAACATGAAGCTGAACCCGGAACCCGATGCCGTCACATTGCGTGGAACTGTAACGGTTACCAAACCCGGGACATCAGTTGAAGGAGGAGTAACTGGCATGACAATGATACCTGGGGTCGTCTGCACAATGACCGAAGGCACCGATGGAACGACTGAGACCATTGGCTCATAGATGATGGGTTCCGGTTTTTTCTCTATCGGACGCTGCTCGACTGGATTAATGGTCAGCGTTGCCGTTGAGACAAAATTAATGTCGTAGCCTGGCCATTGATTGTTCGAGAAGAGGCCTCCGGGCATAATTTTATACGTTCCTGGCTCGAGTCCATCAGAGGTATAGGTTACCATTCCATGCAAATTTCCATACCCATACAACCCGTCTGTTTCAGCCTGATTGCCATTTGGGTTGAAAATGCCAGGCTGGGTTCCCACCACAAAGGTTACCCCGGGATTACCCGTGTAGACCAGGTCGTCAAAAACCTTGCTGTCGTCATTCGATGTAACAGTAAGCTGAGTAAGGAAGCAGCGCAACAACGGCATGCTTCTGTTCTCATAAATCCGCCAAATTGTTCCGGTATCATAAGAAGCATCAATATCCCAGCCTGCGTCTTTAAATGGTGCCAGAGTCACCATCTCTTCGGTAGGCAATCCATGGTTATTGCTCTCAGTACCTTCGTTATAACCTATACCGTTCGTTTGACCGGTTACAGAGGTATCCCAGAAACTGTTTGTAACCTCACCTGCCTCAAAGTAATTATAACCTGCCAAGCCTCCAACATCCTTGCTGCCAGAAACATAACCTGCGGCATAGCTGTTATTGACGAGTCCATCATTGTAACCAACCAGACCGCCGATGTAACTATTACCATCCACACGACCTGTGGCATAGCTGTTTTTGATCGTCCCATATTGGTTCTCCCCTACCAGACCACCGACAGAACTGCCACCACTTACACCGCCTGTTGCAAAGCTTTGATCAATCTCGCCGTCATGGTATCCAGCAAGGCCACCCGTAGAGTCGCCGCCACTCACTGCCCCCGTAGCGAAGCTTTGCGTAATTGAACTGTGATTGTATCCCACCAAACCACCAGTATAGTCACTGCCAGTCACTGCACCCGTAGCAAAGCTTTGGGTAATTACGCCATTACTGTATCCTGCCAAACCGCCGGTATGGTCACCGCCACTTACCGAGCCCGTTGCAAAGCTTTGGGTAATCGCGCCATCGCTGTATCCTGCCAAACCGCCGGTATGGTCACTGCCACTTACCGAGCCCGTTGCAAAGCTTTGGGTAATCGCGCCATCGCTGTATCCTGCCAAACCGCCGGTATGGTCACTGCCACTCACCGCGCCCGTAGCGTAGCTTTGGGTAATCGCGCCATCGCTGTATCCTGCCAAACCGCCAGTATAGTTATCGACTACGCCGGAGTTCCCGCCAAGCCCATCGTTCGTCACCGTTGCAGTTACCTTCCCATCAGCATAGCTGTTGGTTATAGCAGTACTTTCATTGTTGCCTCCATTGAAAGTTTCGGTTTTCCGAACCGCATTGTCGCCTACCAAACCTCCCGTATAAGTACTGCTGTCATTATGACTACTGGAGCCATCAACCTTGTTCACCACCGATACCGTCACGGCTCCCTCGGCATAGCTGTTGTCAATGGTGCCTGAATAATCTACACCAACAAGACCACCGGTATACGTATAACTGAAATTAGTCCCATCTTCACCGGCAGCCACAGTGTTCTTCACCGTCACATTCACAGCTCGCATTGCGTAGCTGTCCTTGATGTTTCCTTGATAGTTGCCGACAAGACCGCCGGTATAGGTATCACTGGAATTATCAACGTCGCCATTGGCATCCACATTGTTATCGGCAAGCACCGTCACAGCACCCTTTGCATTGCTGTTGACAATATTTACTCCATTGTGTTCGCCTGCAAGACCACCGGTATAGGTCGCACTGGTATTGTTGCTGTTGGCCTCTTCGCTATACACATCGTTTTTGACGGTAGCAGTGACGTTACCTTCAGCATAACTATTGGTAACAGCCGAAGTGTCATTGTTACCGATAAAGCCGCCAGTATAGGTATAACTCGCGTTTTTACTGTATAACCGGGCATCCACATTGTTATCAACCAATACATCCACAACACCCTGAGCATAACTGTTGTCAATGTTTCCGCCTTCATTACTCCCGACAAGTCCACCTGTGTAAGTGTAACTACCATTATCGCTACCGTATTCGGTGTTATTGATCGCGTTTTTGACCGTGACGGTAACATTGCCCTCTGCATAGCTGTTGATTATATCCGAATCGGCGTTGACAGCCACATTATCGCCAACCAGACCGCCGGTATAGGTGTAACTTCTGTTATAAGAAGAAGTGTCGTCATTACCAGTAGTCAAATCGTTCTCCACCGACACATCGACATTACCCGTTGCATAACTCTCAGCAACAGCAGCACCACGGTTGTAGCCAACCAGGCCGCCGGTATAGATGCTACGGTCATTCAAAATATCATCATTCAAAGTACTCTTTACCTTAACATACACAGCGCTGGTTGCATCGCTCCCGGAGATATCACCACCATCATTGTAACCAACAAGACCGCCGGTATAGATGTCCACATAACGATCGTAAGTTAGAGCCCCGGGTATATCACCACCCACATCGACAGTTGTAACAGTACCATCAACATGACTATCAGTTATTACGCCGCCATTGTTATAACCAATAAGACCGCCTGTATAATCGTTTCCTGTGACCTTACCATCGACAGAGTTGCTGGTAATTACTGCCGCATCGTTTAAGCCAACCAATCCACCGACAAACTCATTGCCTGTTATCTCAAGATTGACAAGCTTTACATCATGGATAGAGACGATGGGTTGAGATTCAGTTGTCTCATACCGTGGTGAGTGATAACCCTGATAACCATCGACTGAAGTCAGCCCAATAAAGCCGATATAATCATTTTGTGGCTGATTGATAAAGAGATTGTTAATGGTATAGCCAGCACCATTAAACTCAAGGGCATTGAACACTGGAATCCATAGCCCTTCAGGCAGGGTAATGTCGTTCGAGAGCGCAAATGTGTAGCCGCTCTTCATCTCATTGGTAAAGCCAAGAATGTTTTTCAGATTGCCTTTAACATTCAAATCATCGGAGGCATTGCTGATGAGATAGTATCCATCACTATTTTTGTCAAAATAATCCGCGATATGCAGCATCCCGTGCCTGTACCACGAAGTGAACTGCCTTTTATAAAGAGCATAGGGAGTAACCTCATCACCGGTATGTGTTGTTCCTCCAACACGAACGGTTACTGCGTCAAGACCGTAGAAGCTGTTCGTAACCGTTCCCTTAAAGTCACCAACACTGGAACCCACCAGACCACCGACATCATAACCACTTCCGTCAACATTATTGATTGCATAGCTGTCAGAGATACTTCCCGCGTTGCGCCCGACCAGACCACCGACATAATCAGTTCCGAAGACATCTGTATTTTCGGAATAACTGCCCATAATCTGACCACGATTATCACCCACCAGACCGCCGGTGTTCACATCACCGTTAACCGAGCCTGTTGAGTAGCTGTTATCAATAACGCCACCATCGTTCAAACCAATCAGGCCACCAGTTGCACCCTCGCTGAACCCATAAAATCCGTCATCGGAAGAAACATCGTTCTCAAGAGTAACATCCACATAACCCGTCGCATAGCTGCTGGTAATGTCTCCATCGGTGTTTGAACCAACAAGACCACCAGTATAGACTGCGCTGTTATTATAGGCATCATCTTCAGCGGAAACAGAGTTACTGACAAAGACATTTAGAGTACTGGTTACATGCCTGTTGGAAATGTTGCCATTTATGTTTTTGCCGACAAGGCCGCCTGTTGAGACCGTGCTGTTGTTTTTAGCGGATTCAGCTCCAATGACAACGTTATTCACTGAAACATTTACGGGACCTGTTGCATAACTGTTCCCAGTAATGTTGCCAGCAGTGTTGCCAGCGGTGTTTTCGCCAACAAGGCCGCCCGTAGAGACCGAGCTTTTGTTTTCGATGTCATCAACACTGGAAACATCATTGCTGACTGAAACGTTTACCGCACCCGTCGCATGACTGTTGCCGGTAATGGTGCTGGCGCTGTTTTTGCCAACAAGGCCACCGGTAGAGACCTCACTGTTTTTATAATCACTCGTGCCTTCGTAGCTATAAGTATTATTGACTGTAACGCTAACATTCCCTGTTGCATAACTGTTGGTAATGTCACTGGAGTCGTTTTCACCTACCAGACCGCCAGTGTAAACAGAGCTGTTATTTGAATCGTTATCATTCACCACAGCAACAGTCACATCCCCTGTGGCATGACTGCCTGTAATTTCGCTCATAGTATTGTAACCAACAAGACCACCGGTTGAGTAACCGCCTGTAACATTACCAGATGCCCAACTGTTCAGGATAGCACCATCTTCGTTAGAACCAACCAGACCGCCAATACTATCGGTTGAGCCTGTAACATCCCCTGTTGCATAACTTGAGGATATAGCCCCACCTTCATTGTCTCCTACCAAACCGCCAGTGTCATCGTCAGAGCCCGTTACCTTGCCAGTTGCATTACTGCCTGTTATCGCAGCATCAAAGTTTTTGCCGACCAGTCCACCAACATTGCCATCAACACCTTTAACCTCACCTGTGGCTGAACTGCCGCTAATTGCGCCATAATCATTACGACCTACCAATCCACCAACATTACCATCAAGGCCAGTTACGTCACCTGAAGCTGTAGTCATGGTAATTGTACCACCATCATTATAACCAACAAGACCTCCGACCCTGTCGATACCGATCACTCTGCCTTCCGCAAAGCTGCCGCTTATCGAACCATCCTCGTTCTCGCCAACCAACCCGCCGGTATAATTGTTACCCTGCACATTTCCGGTCGCGTAACTGTCGCTTATCGAACTGTCTTCGTTCTCGCCAACCAAACCTCCTGTATAATCACCACTGCTGATCACACTACCCGTGGCATGGCTTCTGGTGATACCGCTCTCGTAGTTATAACCAACCAACCCGCCGACACTACCAGCTCCAGTTACTTTACCTGAAGCAGAACTCTCCTCAATGTCACTCTCATCATTGTCACCAATCAGTCCACCGACATACCAACCAGAGCCAGTCACATCGCCTGAAGCTTTGCTGCCTGTTATGTCGCTTCCGTAGCTGTTCTCACCAACCAGACCGCCGACATAATCGGTCCCTGTCACACTGCCAGTTGCATAACTACTGGTAATGTTACTGTAGTCTGAGTTACTCCCTATCAAGCCACCTGTAGCCTCATGAGTTTCATTATAATCCCCGTAACCACCATAACTAGAATTACTTGCACCAAGAGTCACCTTCCCGTCTGCGGAACTCAAGGCAACTGAAGCATGGCTGTTTTTACCAATCAAACCGCCAGTATAGACCTCGCTCTCATTATCGCTGTCATCCCAGGCATACACATCATTATCGACCGTAACGGTAATATTGCCCTCTGCATGGCTGTTGGTAATATCTCCTGATATGTTGTTGCCTACAAGACCGCCAGTATAGGTATAGCTTTCGTTATCTGCGTCATCTTCATCGCTCTCCACATCGTTACTGACCGTCACCGTTACCGGACCAGTTGCGTAGCTGTTGCTGGTAATTTTACCATTGTTGGAACCTACCAATCCACCGGTATAGGTGTAGCTGTGATTATCGACATCATTATCATCACTATACAAGTCGTTACTGAGGAAAACATTGACGGCACCAGTTGCAGTGCTGTTGGAAATAGCGCCTCCCTGGTTTTTACCGACAAGACCTCCAGTATAGACTGTGCTGACGATGTCGATGTAGTCACAAGTATCGACATTATTCGTGACCGTAACCGTAACGTCCCCTTCTGCATGGCTGTTGGTAATATCACTGGAGTCGTTTTCACCTACCAGACCGCCAGTGTAAACAGAGCTGTTATTTGAATCGTCATCATTCACCAAAGCAACAGTCACATCCCCTGTGGCATGACTGCCTGTAATTTCGCTCATAGTATTGTAACCAACAAGACCACCGGTTGAGTAACCGCCTGTAACATTACCAGATGCCCAACTGTTCAGGATAGCACCATCTTCGTTAGAACCAACCAGACCGCCAATACTATCGGTTGAGCCTGTAACATCCCCTGTTGCATAACTTGAGGATATAGCCCCACCTTCATTGTCTCCTACCAAACCGCCAGTGTCATCGTCAGAGCCCGTTACCTTGCCAGTTGCATTACTGCCTGTTATCGCAGCATCAAAGTTTTTGCCGACCAGTCCACCAACATTGCCATCAACACCTTTAACCTCACCTGTGGCTGAACTGCCGCTAATTGCGCCATAATCATTACGACCTACCAATCCACCAACATTACCATCAAGGCCAGTTACGTCACCTGAAGCTGTAGTCATGGTAATTGTACCACCATCATTATAACCAACAAGACCTCCGACCCTGTCGATACCGATCACTCTGCCTTCCGCAAAGCTGCCGCTTATCGAACCATCCTCGTTCTCGCCAACCAACCCACCGACATAATCGGTACCTGTCACACTGCCAGTTGCATAACTACTGGTAATGTTACTGTAGTCTGAGTTACTCCCTATCAAGCCACCTGTAGCCTCATGAGTTTCATTATAATCCCCGTAACCACCATAACTAGAATTACTTGCACCAAGAGTCACCTTCCCGTCTGCGGAACTCAAGGCAACTGAAGCATGGCTGTTTTTACCAATCAAACCGCCAGTATAGACCTCGCTCTCATTATCGCTGTCATCCCAGGCATACACATCATTATCGACCGTAACGGTAATATTGCCCTCTGCATGGCTGTTGGTAATATCTCCTGATATGTTGTTGCCTACAAGACCGCCAGTATAGGTATAGCTTTCGTTATCTGCGTCATCTTCATCGCTCTCCACATCGTTACTGACCGTCACCGTTACCGGACCAGTTGCGTAGCTGTTGCTGGTAATTTTACCATTGTTGGAACCTACCAATCCACCGGTATAGGTGTAGCTGTGATTATCGACATCATTATCATCACTATACAAGTCGTTACTGAGGAAAACATTGACGGCACCAGTTGCAGTGCTGTTGGAAATAGCGCCTCCCTGGTTTTTACCGACAAGACCTCCAGTATAGACTGTGCTGACGATGTCGATGTAGTCACAAGTATCGACATTATTCGTGACCGTAACTGTAACGTCCCCTTCTGCATGGCTGTTGGTAATATCACTGGAGTTGTTTTCACCTACCAGACCTCCACTAGAGACATAACTTGTCTTCTCTTCGCTCTGGTTATGGAGAGCCACCGTTACATCACCTTTTGCCCGATTGCCGATAAGGTTGCTCCAATAATTGTAGCCAACAAGACCGCCAACTGTATAAACACCGGTAACATTGCCAGAAGCCCAACTGTTCAGGATATCACTATTTTCGTTAGAACCGACCAAACCTCCAACATCATCCGCACCTGTCACACTGCCGGTTGCATAACTGTCGGAAATATCACCATCCTCGTTAGAGCCAACCAAACCGCCGATACCATCGGTTGAGCCTGTAACATTTCCTGTGGCATAACTTGAAGATATCGAGCCATTTTGGTTGTCTCCTATCAAGCCGCCAGTATCATCAACAGAGCCAGTCACTTTGCCAGTTGCATAGCTGCCTGTTATCGATGCATCATAGTTTTTGCCGATCAGTCCACCAACGTTACCATCAACACCTTTAACCTCACCAGAGGCTGAACTGCCGCTAATTGCGCCATAATCATTACGACCTACCAATCCACCAACATTACCATCAAGGCCAGTTACATCGCCTGAAGCTGTACTCGTGCTAATGACACCACCATGATTATAGCCAGCAAGGCCTCCAGTATAATCTTTCTTTCCTGTCACATTGCCTTCTGCGGTGCTGGAAATAATGGTGCCGCCCCCATTATAGCTATCGTTATAACCAACCAAACCGCCCGTATTATAATCCTCCCCAGTCACATCTCCGTAAGCTTGGCTGTTTTCAATCCTGCCGTCATTGTAGCCTGCTAAACCACCGGTGTCATTGATGCCGGTAACGTTACCCGTCGCGAAGCTATCTTCAATGAGACCGTTAACATCTTTTCCGCCATTATTTTTAGAATTTGAAGAGGTGTTGCTGCTACCGACCAGACCGCCTGTAGCATAAGAACCGCTAACATCACCCGAAGCGTAACTGTGGATAATAGAACCTTCATCATTGTCGCCCACAAGACCGCCCGTATCATCACCCTGGCCAAAAACAGCGCCTGTCGCATGGCTATCGCTGATAGCGCCATTGTTATGCCCAACAAGACCGCCCGTATCATCGTCATTACCCACAACAACGCCTGTTGCGTTACTGTGGCTAATGGTGCCACTATTTACGCCGACAAAACCGCCGGTGCCATAGTTGCCGGTGACCTCACCTGTCGCATAGACATTGGCGAGAACAGTGCCATCAATCAAACCATTATTGTAACCAACCAGGCCGCCGGTTCCATAATCTCCTGAAACATTGCCTGTACTGTAACTATCAGTAATTTTTCCATTATTATGACCGATAAAACCGCCCGTATCACTCTTGCCCGTTACACCGCCGGTGGCAGAGCTGCCGCTGATTTCACCATTATTATGGCCAACAAGACCACCTGCATCGTTGTTGGTGCCTGTAACATTACCGGAGGCTGAACTGCTGGCTATAACGCTGCCAGAATTAGTGTAGCCGACAAGACCGCCCGTCCCATAATTACCCGACACATCACCACTTGCTGAACTACCGGTAATTTCACCATTATTATGGCCGACAAGACCACCTGCATCATAATAACTTGCTACAGTTCCATGAGCAGAACCACCTGTGACCCTACCATAATTATTGCCAACAAGACCGCCTGTATCACTCCAGCCAGTTACACTACCAGCGGCAGTTCCGTCGCTAATTTCACCATTATTACGACCGACAAGACCACCCGTCCCATAATTACCAGAAACATCACCATTTGCTGAACTACCGGTAATGTCGCCATGATTATATCCGACAAGCCCACCCGCATCATAATGACTTTCTACATTACCACTGGAAGAGCTGTCTGTAATCGTACCGTAATTGTCTCCAACAAGACCACCCGCATCATCCCAGCCCTTTACGCTTCCCGTTGCTGAACTATCAATGATCTTGTCGTCATTGTAACCAACAAGACCACCGACATTATTTTCATCACTTGTTACAAGACTCGAAGCACTGCTATTGGTAATTGTATTGTTATTATAACCAACCAATCCGCCAGTATAAAAAGATGCGTCTTCATCATAATTGCCACCACCATAGACAGTTCCTGATGCATGGCTACCGGTAATTGAGCCATCATTATATCCAACCAGACCGCCGGCAGCGAATTCACTATCATCATCATACTGGTCGCCGCCACCACCAATCACGCTGACCATGGTACGGGAGTCACGAATAGTGCCGTGATTATCGCCCACAAGACCGCCGGTAGCGTAGTATTCTTCATCATAGTAAGAATCACTTTCATTTCCGCTTGTCACTCTGCCCGACACAAAACAGTTACTAATAGTGCCATAGTTTGCTCCAGCAAGACCTCCAACGTTGAAATCAGAGTTTCCACCACCCTGAACAGAAAGGGCAACCAGCCCAAAGTTCTGCACTGTAGCATCATGATCAAGAGTGCGGAAAAATCCTACATTTGTATTGGACCAGTCCGTAATAGTAAGATTGTTGATGCTGTGACCCAAACCATCAAACATTCCAGTAAAACCCTCTACAGGAGCAAAGTCAACCGCGCTGCTGAAATCAATATCCAGCCCAAGGACATAGAAACCATCTGAATACCGCAAGTCAACAGGACCTCCGAGGCGTTGAATAACGGTATAGTCAGTTCCATTCAGATTCAGTTCAAGAAGATTGCCGCCTCCGGTACGGCTATATTCACTGGCACCTGTCAGATTCAATTTGCCACTGATACCATAATCAAGCTCACTGTTCACGGTGACATGGTCGTTCTCACCGATAGAAAGAGAACTCACTGTGGCACCGGTAAACACCAGCTTGCTGCCACTCGCCTTGCCAGCATTCGAAATCAGCTCATGCACCAGAACATTGCTCGAAATAGTAACCGTGTAGTTGCCAATATTTGCCGTCTCAAAAATTGTCGGAATATGGTATGCGCTCCAGTTGCCAATTGTTGTCCATGAGTTATCTGTCGTAGGAACAAAATTGTTCACATCAGGTGAAAAGACCTTGAGTGTGGGATAGGAGCCATTTGCAATATTCCACACTGATGCGTCCCAACCACTGTATGTTGAGGCCGTCTGCATTTCCTCACTATTCTTACCAGATCCTCCTGCAGAATCGCCGTAAAAGTGACCAGAAGTTGAAACATTCCAGAAGCTATTGTATACATCTCCCTCTTCGCTCCATCCCACGAGTCCACCAGAATGCTCCGTGTTAGCACTTACATAACCTGTAGAGTAGCTTTTGTCAATAGAGCCATAATTGTCTCCGACGAGGCCGCCCACATCTCCTTCACCAGCAACATCGCCTGTGGCGTAGCTGTTGACTACTGAACCGTAATTCTTTCCAACCAAACCACCCACATTGTAATCACTCCCATGCACAGATCCAGTAGCATAGCTGTTGGTTATTGAGCCAGATGAACTATTTCTACCGACCAGTCCACCAACACCAACACCATCAATATCATCTTCACCATACACACTACCTGACGCATAACTGCTGGCAATAGAGCCCGTGTTGCGTCCTACCAAACCACCAGTGAAATCACTGCCGCTCACATTTCCTGTAGCATAACTGTCAGTTATAGAACCATATACATTATATCCGACAAGGCCGCCGTTATAATTATCGCCACCCACCACCGATCCGGTTGCATAGCTATTTTCGATGCTGCCATGGTAATTGTGCCCTACCAGACCCGCAACACAGCCATCGCTGCCTTCATCAGAAACATTGCCTGTAGCGAAACTATTGGTGATCGCCCCCTCATAATTGTATCCCACAAGACCAGCAGTGTGACCTTGGTCTCCGTCACCTTTAACATCACCTGTGGCATAGCTGTTCGAAATGGCTCCTTCATAGTTATATCCCACCAACCCGCCAGTATACTCATGAGAGCCAGTCACCTCCCCTGAAGCGTAGCTGTTGGTAATAGCCGCATCACTACTCTTTCCGATAAGACCGCCGGTATAGTCGTCACCACCTCTTACGTTACCTGTGGCATAAGAACTGTTAACGTCACCAATATGGTTAACCCCAATCAAGCCGCCTGTCTTGACACCACTCCCAACCACATTGCCAGTCGCATAGCTATTGGAAACATTGCCATAATTATCCCCGATCAAGCCGCCGGTACGATCAACGCCCTTCAAACTACCTGTAGCGAAACTGTTATCAATACGGCCGTAGTCGTTGTAGCCTACCAAGCCGCCGGTGTGGTTATTGCCCATCACACTGCCTGTGGCGTAACTGTTGGTGATGCTCCCGACACCCGTGCCAGCATCGCTGGCCTCGTTGTAGCCTACCAGGCCGCCGATCCTGTCGTCTCCTGATACACTGCCCGTTGCGTAACTTTTGATAATACTACCATCCTCTTGCCAGCCAACCAGTCCTCCTGTGCGGTAATTACCAGTAACGCTGCCCGTCGCATAACTGTCGGTAATGAAACCTCCCGTATCGTTGTGCCCGACAAGTCCTCCAACCCTTTCTGAACCATCAACGGCCCCTGAAGCATAGCTATACGAGACTGTAGCATTTTCGTTATGCCCGACAAGACCACCCGTATCGTACTTGCCGCCCGAGACATTCCCTGTGGCATGACTTAAGGAGATATCGCTATTAATATTGTACCCTGCCAAACCCCCGGTATAATCGTCGGTACTATCCTCACCACTCACCATCAGTTTGACGCTGCCTTGTTCGTAATAACTGTTCCTGATATCGGCACCATCATTATAACCAACCAATCCCCCAGTATAATCATCATTGTAATTATCACTGGAGCCTTCACTGCCGACATTGTTGAGCGCCGTAACACTCACCTCGCCAATTGCATAACTGTTGGTAATCGCACCACCATCATTTTTGCCTGCCAGCCCTCCAGTATAGGTATAACTGGTATTCTGGCTGTAGCTGCCGCTGCTCACATCGTTGGTCACCTTGACGGTCACGTTGCCTTGAGCGTAACTCTCTGCAAGAGCGCCACGAACATTTTCTCCGATCAGACCACCAGTATAGAGGCGACTATCGTTATAACTTTCAAAATTTTTCAGAGCGTTTTCAACGGTAACATCGACATTGCCAGTTGCATAACTGCGGGTAATTGCCCCTTCATTATTTCTGCCGATCAGTCCGCCGACATAGAGTATGCTGCTATTGCTGCCCGTGCCCTCACTCATCAACGTGTTGGTCACCTCAACCGTCACACCGCCTTCCGCATAACTATCCGTAACAGCTCCTCCATCATTGTCGCCAACAAGTCCGCCAACCGTACCTTTACCTGTCACCGGCGCTTTGGCATAACTGCCAGCAATATCGCCACCATCATTGGAGCCAACCAGACCGCCGGTGTTGTTATTTCCGTTCACACCGCCTTTAACTTCACTCCCTTTGCCGTCAATACCGCTTTCAGTGATGGTGCCGCCATTATTGTAACCAACCAGGCCTCCAGTATTGCTCCAGCCACTCACCGAGAGATCAAGGCTCTGTCCTTCGACGTTGATAATACCAACGCGACTGCCAGCGATATCGCCACCATCATTATGCCCAACCAAACCACCTGTATCCGAATTGCCTGTCACTCTCGCCAATACATTATTTCCCAGGGACTCAACAATTACAGTGCTGTTGATGACACCAAATCCACTGTGCTCTATCAAGCCACCAGCATTATACCCAACCAGACCTCCTGTATCGGAGTCACCCGTCACGACACCTGTCGCAAAACTGTTTTCAAGAGTGCCGGCATTATACCCTGCCAGAGCACCAACGGCATCACCGCCAGATATATTGACGGATGTCAAACTTACATTGCGAACAATGCTGCCTGAGTTGACAGAGCCGAACAAACCAATGTTACCTTCATTCGGTCTGTTGATGTATAGATTACTTATGGTATGGCCCAAGCCTTCAAAGATGCCATTGAAAGAGCTGATTGGCGCAAAACCGGCATAGTTTCCCGCACCATCATCATTCCAGTTTGAGGTATCACTCGCATCAATGTTGCTGCCAAGGGCGTAGTAATCGAAACCATCACTCGTAGAGATACCCTGTAAGTCAGTTTGAGCGATTCTTCCCGCCGAACCAGGAATATTGATAACCAAGTAAATGTGTTCTTCACCATCATAGCCCTGTATCGTCGTAAAACTCTGGCCACCAGGCAGATTAATCTGTGCGCCATCATTCAAGCTGTAAAAACTGCTGTTACCCTCTGCCCTCGCACCCAGGCCATATTCCAGCACCAAAGCACCCAGACTTGAAGTAATATCATGATTAACAAAAATATTCCCGTGAGCGCCGAGCGTGAGTGTTGTGCCGGCATTCCAGAAAACCTCACCACCCACAATAATATCGCCATTACCGCCCGTCGAACGACTGGTCCTTATTTCAATATTACTATTAACCAGATTAGAAGAAAGTGTATCGGCACCAATACCAGAAATATCCTGACCGCCATTTCCACTCCAAATAGTAAAATTGATCGGATCAATCAGCCAGTTACCACTTATTCCCTCAGGCGCAAGCGTTGTTACCTTTGCCGTATCCTCAATCCTTACCTGTGAACCTGAAGTCTCCACAAAGCCGCCGTCCCCTCCGTTTGGAGCTGAAGCATCAAGGGTGCCCGAAAGCAACATTGTGCCTTCTGCAGCATCCAGAATAATACGCCCGGCTTTTTCCTGGACGGTGAGCGCCTCAATAACGCCGCTGCTGTTAACCGTTGACTGCATCAAGGCATCGGCAGCTTTGGCAGTCATCACCACCAGCCCGCCATCAGCCTTGACAAGCCCCTTGTTCTCTACCAGGGCATTGACAGCACCTTCATCTACGGTATAACTGATAAGGCCATCTCCCTGAAAATCAAGCGAAACTTTGTTGCCTGCTGCCAGCACGGCACTGCCACCGTTAGCCGTTATGCTGCCTTCATTGGTCACTTTGGGCGCAACAAGGGCTACGACACCTCCATCCATGGCCTTGATAGCGCCCTGATTGACTATAGAGGCGGTATTACCAGTACCACTGAATTTGTATTTCCCTGCAAGAAAGTCGCTGTCGAGCATGTTCAGCGACGTGGCAACAAGAGAGCCGACATCAACGCGCGCCGTCGAGCCAAAAATGATTCCGACAGGATTGAGCAGGAATACTTTGCCGTTGGATGAGAGTGAACCCATAATCTGAGATGGATTCTGGTCATTGATTCTGTTGAGAGCAGCAGCCGCAGCGTTGGGCTGAACAAACTGCACTCCCGCACCCGAACCAATATTGAAAGTGTTCCAGTTGGCAATCATCTGCTGGGTCGACTGGTTCACCTTCATCTGACTGCCGCTGACAGCGATACTGCCACTGCCTGAAGTTACCTGCCCACCGGTAGGAAGAGCCGCAGAGTCAAGGGCATAGGCCGGATCTCCAGCCGCAAGCAATGCTACAAGAACTGCAAGACTACGAAGCGGGGATTTTGGAACCCCTCCGTTTGACTTTACTTTTTCGGAGACAACAATCCACCTCTCCTTTGTATGCGACCAAACGACGTTAAAAATCTTGTTCATAGGTAGTTATTTTGGCTTCTTGCGAAAACTGGAAATAATAATCGGTCTTTCTTGGTTATCCCTTAAAAATAGAACTCACCCTGTAGCCAGAAGCGGCTGTTGTCGTCCCTGCCATCGGCATTTTTACCTTGATACTGTCCGGGATTGGATCCTATCACATGAGCCCAACTGCAACGAAACGCCCCTTTCTGAGAAAAAAGATAGTTGAATCCAACACCGGCACCCTGCAACCAGTAAGCGTTACGATTCATGTCATTGAAAACATCGCCAGCATACCTGTCCCTGTTGAGGGTTATGTGACCAGCATCAAAAAAACCGGTGATCTGGAAACTTCGAGCTGTAGTCGCCAAAGGAATATTGTAACGGATATCGGCAGTAATAAGCTGACCTTCATCCCCTGGTGCCTCTCCTACAGGATAGGCTCGCACCGCATTGGGTCCGCCAAGTGAAAACTGTTCGCTGCTGCCCAGGTTATCAAGCGAAATCTGTGCTGACCCGGAAAGATTTAAGTTGAGCCCTTCAGCAAGGCGCTGCAGACGGGCAAGGGCAAGATTATAGTGGGTATATCGTCCCTCTTTTCCGGTCACAGCATAGGATGCATTCTTTGATTCATTGAGATGGCCAGTGGTAACACCAACGTTGTAGCTGGTGGCACCGCCTCCCCAGAACTGGTCGTAACGGTCAACATTGGCGCTTAACGTTACACTGTTGAGCTGCTTGTCGCTGCTGACTGTCCCCGCCACCTTATCGACAAGAGCCTTGTAGCCGTAGGTCAGACTCGTCGTCAGAGTCTTGGAGCGGCTGCGAATCAGCGCGTAACTGAAGCCTGCATCAACATTATTGCTGCTGCCCCTGGAATTCAGATACGCACGATCAGCGCCGATTTCATAACGCATCCCTGTATAGGAGAGAGAACCCCGCAACCCGGGAAAAAGCAAGGGAACGCTGTAGCCAAGACGCCCCTGCGCAAGTCCATCCGTCTCTGTCAGAACTCCGGTGATCTGTTCTCCACAACAGAAAGGATCATTGATTGAGATGGTGGTATTAGCCCTCCATGTTCCGGTGTAACGATTGCCGTGATTGTCAACCCAGGCGATCCCTGTAACGATCGGCCCTTCGCTGACGGCAACTTCAACCCCGGTAGTACCAGGAAGAGTTCCTGGAGACAATGATGCCCGGGCGACAACTCCGGGAAGATCGTTCATGAGCAGAATAGAACGCTCAAGATCATGCTCGTTGATTGCTTCACCCTTGCGTACCGCTGTTTCACCAATGCGTTGTAGTACTTTGGGAGAAATTCTGGCTTTTTTGTCCAGCTTGAGCTCAAGTCTGCCATCGCTTGCTCCCTGAAGAACCGCAATTTCAACAGTACCTGAGGTAACATCCTGCTTGGGAAGGTAGGCTCTTGCACGGAACCATCCCTTTTGCCTGAAATGGTCTGTGATTTTATCTGCAAGACCTTTAAGCTCTCCGAACGAAATGGTCTTGCCTTTGGCTTCAGCGACCAGCGACTGTAACTCCGCTTCAGTAGCAACTCCCTCAAAGCCAGTGAACTTGAATCCCTTCACGGCAACCTGAACACCTGACTCAGATTTCGCAGGCTGTTCCCTGACCTGTTCACGAACGGGGAGCTGGGGAGTTTGTGGCAATCTGCTCTGCTGGTCACGAAGAATACTTCCTGCATCAGGCACAGGTGGAGCCGGAGCTGCCAAACCCTGCACCGCGAAAGATGAAAGCGAGAGAACCGAAAGTAGTCCTATAAAAGACCCTGCTTTACCTGCAATGATATGTCGCACTGATAATAATCATTTATCAATTATGGAAGACTTGAGTTTTCTGCATAAATGTCCTCTCTCAAATTAATCAAAAAACAAAAAGAAAAGAAGTCTAATCCAAATTTTTATTAGAATATCTTGTCATCATCGAATTTTTTTTGCGTTACCGATGGATCTCCTCTCCGTCTGGATTCCAAATAAGGGCAAAAAAACACTATTATATCGTATAGTAATTATTAGAGCCTGTCAACGTAACCATCTTAACCTCCGTCATTATGATGTCCGACCGCACCGTCAATACTACAGCGCACTGGCAGGAACTTGACGAATGGAGAAAAAAAATCGATGCCCTCGATCAGCAGTTATCCTCCCTGCTTTGCGAGCGGCTGCACTGTGCCCAAAATATTATCTTGTTGAAATCAAGAATCGGAGAGCAGGTTCTGCAGCCTGAACGGGAAAAAGAGGTGCTCAACAATGTACTGAACCACGCCGATTCCCCCCTGAAAGCCCGTGCGCTGGAAAAAATCTATCGTTGCATCATTGATGAGACACGCCTTTTTCAGCAGGATTGGAAAAGCAGTCAGCCGGATATCAAGACCATCTAAAAGGCCCACACGCCATGACTTCAAAAAAATATCCTTTACGTCAACTGTTTCTGGCGGGAACGACTCTTTTGCTGACGGCATGGTCATGCTTTCTTTTTGTCCCGGGGCTCAATACCTCCCGGACAACGACCCGCCTTACGGTTCACCGGGGAACAGGTTTCAGATCTCTTCTGGCTGAGCTGCACCGTAACGGCTCAATTAGCCATACCTGGCCGACGCTTTTGACGGCAACCCTTGTGCCAAAGCTCCACAACATCAAGCCTGGAAGGTATCTCATCCCCCCGGGAATGTCGAATTTCGGACTTTTGTATTACCTCCACGCCCATCATCAGGATGAGGTGCGCGTTACTCTCCCTGAAGGTTTGGATATCGGCAAAGTTGCCCATATCCTCTCACAAAACCTTGATCTTGATTCCGCCAGGTTCATGGCTACGGTATCTGACAGAAAATGGCTTGCCCGGCATGGTATTGAGGCTGACAATGCGGAAGGATACCTCTTTCCCGGTACCTACAATTTTGCATGGGCAAGCACCCCTGAAGAGGCTGCCGGGTTTCTTGTCGGCCAATTCCGACATTTTTATACTGACCGCCTTCAGAAAATGGCCGCACAGGAAGGGCTCGGCGAAACAGAGCTACTCACCCTGGCCTCGATTGTTGAAGCCGAAACCCCGCTTGATGCTGAAAAATCGCTGGTCGCAAGTGTCTATCTTAACCGGCTGAAAAAAAACATGCGTCTGCAGGCCGATCCAACGGTGCAGTATGCCCTTGGCGGAGCTGCCCGAAGGCTTTACTACAAAGACCTTGCTGCAGACTCTCCCTATAATACCTATCGCCATAACGGACTGCCTCCCGGGCCGATATGTAACCCCGGCGCAGCCTCTATTCTTGCTGTCCTTACACCAGCACAGAGCAGCTTCATCTACTTTGTTGCCACAGGAAATGGAGGCCATTACTTTGCAGGCTCACTGACAGAGCATCAGGCCAACATCAAAACATACAAAATGGCATTACGTAACAGGCAACCAGGATTGGAGTGAGTTGCATTACTTTCTATCGGCAATTGTATACATTACGTAACAAGTGTTCACAACAGATCATTTTATAAACCAATTTATTTAAAGCAATGCAAAAAAAGACCTTGTCTGACATCTCAACCCAGGGCAAGCGGGTGTTAATGCGTGTGGACTTCAATGTCCCTCTCGACGAGAACAAAATAATTACCGACGACAAGAGAATTGTTGAGTCTCTTCCTTCCATCAGAAAAGTTCTCGAGGAGGGCGGTCGCCTTATTTTGATGTCACATCTCGGAAGGCCAAAAGGTAAAGTCAACCCTGAATACTCCCTTGCCCCTGTGGCCGCAAGACTTGCCGAACTGATCGACAGCCCTGTGCTTATGGCAAAAGATTGTATCGGCACTGAGGTGATGCAACAGGTGCTTGCTCTTCAGGATGGTGAGGTGATGCTGCTCGAAAATCTGCGCTTTCACGCTGAGGAGGAGGCCAATGATGCTGATTTTTCGAGAGAGCTTGCATCACTCGGAGAGGTGTATGTCAATGATGCCTTCGGCACGGCACACCGCGCTCATGCCTCAACGGAAGGAATTACGCACTACGTCCAGACGGCCGTTGCCGGCTATCTGATAGAGCGTGAACTGTTATATCTCGGCAAAGCGCTGCAGGAGCCGGAACGTCCATTTGTCGCAATTCTTGGAGGATCAAAAATATCAGGAAAAATTGATGTTCTTGAAAACCTTTTCAAAAAAGTCGATACCGTTCTCATCGGCGGTGCCATGGTCTTTACCTTCTTCAAGGCACAGGGTTATGAGGTAGGAAATTCTCTGGTTGAGGAGAGCAAAATCGAACTTGCCCTCACGATTCTTGAACAGGCAAAACAGAAGGGAGTCAAGCTGCTGTTACCGGTAGATGTCATTCTTGCCTCCGAGATTTCAGCCGATGCAGCCTGTTATGCCGAAAAAATTTCAGGTATCCCTGAAAAAATGATTGGCGTTGATATCGGGCCACTCTCGGCGGAAACATACCGCAACGAAATTCTTTCGGCACGAACCGTGCTCTGGAACGGCCCTATGGGCGTGTTTGAAATTGACAATTTTGCTGCCGGCACGATGGCTGTTGCCAATGCCATGGCCGAAGCAACCGCAAAAGGAGCCACGACGATTATCGGCGGCGGCGATTCAGCTGCGGCAATAGCCAAGGCAGGGCTGTCGAAGGAGATTACCCATATCTCGACTGGAGGAGGCGCAAGCCTTGAATTCCTTGAAGGCAAGGAGCTCCCCGGAATAGCCGCCCTGAACGATTAATTGAAGAACTTTATCTCGTCATGAACTCTTCCCAGCCATACAGCCCCGGGGGCTTTCAGTTTATTCCTCCGGCGATCAAGGCCATTATCCTGCTCAATGTTGCAGTCTTTCTGCTGCAGTTGACTCCTTTTGGCGAAGCCATCTCCGCCCTCGGTGCCTTGTGGCCGGTTGGTTCCGGTAATTTCAGAATATGGCAGCCAGTCACGTACATGTTTCTGCACGGCGGTGGCACCCATCTCTTTTTCAATATGTTCGCCCTTTGGATGTTCGGAGCGGAAATTGAAAATTACTGGGGTACCAGGCAATTCAATATCTATTATTTTGTCTGCGGCATCGGAGCTGCTGTCATTAACCTGATCGCTACGGTCGGCGACCCTTATCCGACCGTGGGCGCTTCCGGGGCCATTTACGGTGTCTTGCTGGCTTTCGGCATGATGTTCCCCGATCGCTACATTTTTCTATATTTCCTCTTCCCGGTAAAGGCTAAGTATTTTATTGCCGGTTATGCCTTTATTGAGTTTATCTCTGGTTTTGGCAGCCGGGCGATGGGCAGCGGGAGCAACATTGCCCATTTCGCGCACCTCGGGGGCATGCTGATTGGCTTTCTCTACATTACCATCAAGAGGGCAGAGTGGTCATTTTCGGGATTACTCAGCAAGATCCGTTCCGCAGGAAACAAGAAAAGCGGCCCACGCCTCCATACCCGCAATACTGTTGCTCCGCCGGTATCTGAATCAGAAATCAATGCCATACTCGACAAGATTTCAGCACAGGGTTATGGATCGTTAACCGGGGAAGAGCGACGAAAACTCCTCAGAGCAGGAGGGAAAAAATAATCCCTGGCTCAGCAGGGAGCCGTCCGCTCAAAACAGGCAACGCTTTCGATGTGGCTGGTATGCGGAAACATGTCGACCGGTTGCACCGATAAAAGCTGATAGCCGTGAAGGCTCATCTCCTTACCATCACGGGCAAGGCTTGCCGGGTTGCAACTGACATAGATAATTCTCTCCGGTCGCAGCCTGAGCATGGTGGAAAGCGCCCTGGGATGCATTCCTGCTCTGGGAGGGTCGGTAATGATCACCCTCGGGGAATCATAGTTTTCGAGCGTATGAAGCATGGCCTGAAAATCCTTGAGATCGACCTGAAAAAATGCTGCGTTGCCGATGCCATTCAAGACAGCATTATTCTGCGCATCATTGATGGAACTTTCAACCACTTCAAGGCCGATAACCTGACGGCAATAACGTGCCAGGTAGAGTGTTATGGTTCCTGTCCCACAATAGAGATCATAGAGGGTATCGTCAGGGCCGAGAGCCGCAACCTCAAGAATGCTCCTGTAGAGAAGCTCGGCTTGTGCAGAGTTTGTCTGAAAAAATGAGTTTGCAGAAATCCTGAAATCAAGGCCGCCGAGACGTTCGGTAATGAATCCCTCGCCACTGAGGGTGAACTCACGGTCGCCGGTAGCAACAGTATTCATTCTGTCGGTCACATTGTTGACCACCGTCATCTTCTGGCCTGCCATCCCGGCTTCGAGATGCTTGCTGTAGCGCTGCATCAACGCCTCATCATGCCACGAGGTCACCAAATTGACCATAAGCTCTTCACGGCTTTCACTGAAACGAACAACAAGATTCCGTAAAAAACCGGTGTGCGCCTTGACCGCATAAGGAGCAAGACCATTGGCCAGTGCAAATTCGCGAGTCAAGGCGAGCGTTTGATTCATCGCCTCTTTGGCAAGATAGCAGTAGTCGATATCGATCACCTTTTCAAAGTTGCCGGGTGTATGAAAACCGAGAGCAAACTCTTTTGGCCGTGAAAGTTGCTCCAGCGACAGCTCTTCAGGCAGAAGATAGCGCATGCTTGAAAAGGAAAATTCCATCTTGTTCCGATAATGAAACGGCGCAAGAGCGGCAAGCACGGGGAGTACCGGTGGAGCAACAAAATTACCGAGATGCTCAAGAGCGTCCCTTACCTTTTTCTGCTTGTACTGGAGTTGCGCTTCATAGCGGATATGCATCAGCTTGCAGCCTCCGCATACGCCAAAATAGGAGCAGAGAGGTGTGGTTCTGTCGGGTGATGGCTGAAGAACCTCCATGGCAATGGCCTCAATATAGCGTTGGCGCACCTTTTTTATCCTGGCTGAAACCCGGTCGCCGACGGCAAGCATTCCGCTGACCATGACCGCCATACCATTGTCGAGCCGACCGAAACATTGATCTTTCTCTGCCAAATCAGTGACCCTCAACGCTATGATGTCACCTTTTCTGAAAATCTCTTCTGTCATAAAACAACATTAATCGCAATTGATGAAAATGGCTCTCCTCTCACTTCTGGCCATTCAGGCAAAACCTTCCCGGCGCATGATGCGGGGCTGCATGATATTCTTCAACACCCACGAAAAAACAAGATAGGCCAGCATCGCACTGCCGACCCCTATCAGGATACCGGCAAGAACGTCACCGGGATAGTGAACCCCAACATAGATCCGCGACCATGCGATAGCCAGAGCGTAGAGCATCATGATGATGGTAAAGAATTTTTCGACAAAGGGCCCCCGATGAAAAAAAATCCATAGTACTGTCGCCACTGCGGCTGAATTGGCGGCATGGGATGAGGCAAATGAATAACTCCGTGGCTGGACGACAAGAAGACGAACGTGGTCGAGAGCAAAACAGGGCCGGATGCGCTGCACAAGAGGTTTGAGTATTCCTGATGCAACAAGATCGGCCATACCGACTGCAAAAAGCGCAAGAAGAATAACCGGAAACGCTGATTTTCCGCGTCGTACCACTATAAACAGGGCAACGAGGACAAGAATATGCCCGGACAGCTTGACCCTGGTCAGAAAAACCATGAGGTCATCGGCTGCCGGGTGGATCAGATGAAGGTTCAGCAACCGAAAGAGCCACACATCTGCCTGCTCGATGAGCGCCATCCTGTTTACTTTTTAGCTCCCCCTTTTTTCTGTTTCCGGGATGAACCAGAGGCAGAGAGTCCGAGATTTACTTTCGGCATATCGGCAGCAGTGGTCGTTTTGTTGATATAAAACTGCTGCGCCACACTGAAAATGTTAAACATAAGATAATAGAGACCAAGACCAGCCGGCATATTATTAAAAAAGAGCAGCATCATGGCAGGAAACATGTACATCATCACTTTCATCTGCTCATTGGTCTGTGTCGTCGGGGTAATTTTCTGCTGCACAAAAACGGTCACCGCCATGAGAATCGGGAAGACGGCAATATGGCTGCCATACATGGGAATGGTGAACCCAAAATCAAGAATCGAATCAGGAACCGACAAGTCCTTCGCCCAGAGAAAACTGTGCTGACGAAGCTGGATTGAGGAACGGAACACGTAGAACATAGCAAAGAGCAGCGGCATCTGTAGCACCACAGGCAGGCAGCCTCCAATTGGGTTAACCCCGGCTTCCTTATAAATTCTGCCCAGCTCACTCTGCAGCTTTGCTGGATCGTCCTTATACTTCACCTGAAGCTCCTTGAGGACCGGCTGCAGGGCTGACATTTGTTTCATTGACTTCGTTGAAGCTATCGAAAGGGGATAGGTCACCAGTTTGATGAGGAAGGCAAAAATAATAATAATAAGACCGTAATTACTGACGTAGGTATTCATCCAGTTGAAGACCGGCAAGATGATAAACTCAGCAAACGGCCTTGTCAGCCATTCCCATCCGAAATCCATGATTTTTTCAAGATCGGCCTTCTGTGCCTTGACAATATCGTAATCGAGCGGCCCAAGATAGAGGGAAAACTTATCATTTACTATGTTGCCTGATGAAGGAATAGCCATTTTCAGGGCCGCAAGGTAATTCTCAAATTCATTGCCCTTCTCTTTTTTTCCGTCCAGGTAAATCCCTGCGGTCTTTCCCTGGGGAATCAGTGCAGCAACAAAATACTTGTCTCGCACAGCAACCCATTTCGCCTCCCCTGACTGTTCTTCACGGTATGCCTGAGTATCCTTGCTTGCATCAAGTTTGACCAGACTACCGCCAAGATATGCGCTGGCAAGTGCACTCTGGGCTTCATCTTCGCGATTTTTTTCGGAGTAGGGTACACCTCCATCCCACTGCAACTGATATTCATTCCCCGCAAGCTCACTGGAGAATCCTGTCAGTTTGACATCATAATCGACATTGTAACTCTCCCCTCCAAAAAAGTAGGTGATATCGATAGCTTGCAGGGGAGCAACATCAAGGCGATAGTGTACGGCGTAACGCTCTTTGCCGGTCATGGTATGAAGAGTGTCTACGGTCATGCTGCGGAAATAGAGGTCGCGAGTATCGATTTTCTTGCCTTCACGGGTAAGAAAAAGCAGTGACAGTGCACCATTTTTTTGATTGCTGACCAGATCAAACGCCTTGCGATTACCATCAAGATGTTTTTTCAGCACAAGGGACTTCAGGGTTGCGCCTTTTGAGGAGAGCGTTGCACGAAAAAGATCATTCTCTACCTTCATCAATTGCTCTTTACCGTCGGCAGAAGAGGCAAAAACACCAAAATTATCGGCAACCGGCACAGAAGAGGAGGGCAGGGTTGACGGTGCCTGGTGTTCAACCTGCACGGTGTTCACCGCCGGTGCCGGTTGCAACGGTTTATTTGCCGGCGACATAAACTGAAGCCAGACCATCATGATCACGGCTATAATTGCAAGGCCGGTTATCGAATTTCTATCCATTACCACTCTCTTTAATTTTATCAGAAAACTTTTTTTTGTTGAGGGATGCAGAAGGAACAGGGTCAAAACCGCCCTTCGAAAAAGGATTACATCGAAGAATACGCCACAAGGTCAGCCAGGAAGCATAAAAAAAATGGTGATGCTGAAACGCTTCAAGCGCATAACTTGAACAGGTAGGCACATATTTGCAGGACGGACCGAGCAATGGCGACAGAAACGCCCGGTAAAATTTTATCAGTACTATCGGTATCTGATTGAAAAACTTCCAGCTACTCATGCTGTTTCATACAACGTTATCCGGTAGAGTTAAGCGCCAGAGTTCAGGAAAAAATCATATTTCCCATTAAAACCCGGATCTCCTGCCTGAATGTTTCAAGGTCCGGAAAAGTCTTCTTTCTGCTCATATAGAGAAAAACGATACAGAGCATGTCGCCCGCACTGCCATCACCAGAGTACTCTGCCTTCCCCTGAAGCTGTGATTTTTCAAGACGGTAGGCCTCTCTCATCATTCTTTTTACCTTGTTGCGTCTGACAGCCGAAGGGACTGTTTTTTTACTCACCGCAAACAATATTGCCGGAACTCTCTGAACAATACAGGCTTCGGGCTTGAGGGAGGCGTACACAATCCTCAAAAAATCCCCTTTCATACTCTTCCCACTTCTGAAAAGCAATGAAATCAGTTGCTTTTTCCTCAATATCTCATGCTTGCGCAGAGAATGGATATGTACGTTCTTCAAAACATGAAAAAGCAATGATCATTCATCGTTACCATGACAGACTACGCCGGAGGCACCGGTCACTTATTGGCCCGCAGTACCCATATCACAACTGACGCTCAGCGAGTGACGCCCCTTGGCCCTTCTTGCAGAAAGAACTTTCCGGCCGTTCTTGGTCGACATTCTCTGTCTGAATCCATGCTTGTTCCTTCTTTTTCTGTTTCGCGGCTGATAGGTTCTTTTCATCGCTTGGAGCTCCACACTTGTTTAAAGATGTACAAAATTTCAGGGCGCGTAATTTAGCATAATGGCCGGTCATTAACAAATGCTTCCGCTCCATACTCGACTCTTCCACCCAACCTGAAGCTTTTTTTGTAACAGAAAATCACCGGCAAGAGTTAAAAAATATTTCGCCTTTCACAAGTTATAAACAATGTGGATAACTTGTGGATGAAATAAATTTACCCGGCCAATCCCCAGATACACCGCCCCTTTCAAAGAATCAACACATGTTGACTACTTTCACCCTTAATTGACCTAACTTACAAAAATAATATAGTTTATCATGTTCAAAACTTTACCCTGCACGATCAATCATCAGTCGCTACTTTTCATAAAGGAAATTGTTTTTTATCCACCGAAAAAACTAACTTGTGAACACTGAATGTTGATGGAGCTGGCAATATCGGCCCTTACCTCTTTAATTTCTTTTTTTTATGACTGAAGTTACGTCAAAATCGTTTACGGAATATTCCCCAACGAAAGCGCCGAAAAATAACCTCATGGAACAGCAGGTGTGGGAAGCATGCCTCAATGTTATCCGCGAAAAAATTAATCCTCTGGCCTTCAAAACCTGGTTTTTTCCAATTAAGCCCTTAAGTTTTTCCTGTAGTGAACTGACCATAGAGGTGCCAAGCCAGTTTTTTTACGAATGGATCGAAGAAAATTATTCCTCTTTTTTAAAGGAGGCGCTGAAAGAAGTTATTGGCCCTGAAGCAAGATTGATGTATTCAATTGTCATGGATAAATCGCAGGGTCAACCCGTCACCATTGAGTTGCCCCATCAAAATTCGATGAACAGTGATTTTATCTCTGCAAGTCGAGCTTCAGAAACCCGCTCTAAAAACAGCGAAGAGTTCAATCGGAACCTTGCACGCTTTGAAACACATCTCAACTCAAAATACACCTTTGATACTCTTATCAGAGGTGACTGTAACTCACTGGCCTTTGCCGCATCAAAATCTGTCGCACAAAGCCCTGGTCAAAACGCCTTTAACCCACTGGTGATTTATGGTGGCGTAGGACTTGGTAAAACACACATGATGCAGGCTGTCGGTAACAGTGTTCGGCAAAACAGACTCTCCGAAAGAGTTCTTTATGTCTCCAGCGAAAAATTTGCTATCGACTTTGTCAATGCTATCCAGAATGGCAAAATCCAGGAGTTTTCCTCTTTTTATCGTTCGATTGATGTGCTTATTATCGACGATATTCAGTTTTTTTCAGGCAAAGAAAAAACACAAGAGGAGATTTTTCATATCTTTAACACCCTGCATCAGTCCAACAAGCAAATTATCCTCTCTGCAGATCGCCCCATCAAAGACATCAAGGGTATTGAAGATCGATTGATCTCGCGCTTTAACTGGGGGCTGTCGGCCGATATTCAACCTCCTGATTATGAAACTCGCAAGGCGATCATTCTCAGCAAACTCCAGCAGAGTGGAGTGAATCTTGATGATACTGTCATCGAATTTATTGCAACCAATGTCACTGAAAATGTCAGGGAGCTTGAGGGGTGTATTGTTAAATTGCTGGCAGCGCAGTCGCTTGACAACAGGGAAATTGATCTCCAGTTTACAAAATCAACACTGAAAGATATTATCAGGCACACGACCAAACGCCTGACCCTCGACACTATCGAAAAAGCGGTCTGTTCCTATTTTGCCATCACCTCCAATGACCTGAAGGGAAAATCAAAGAAGAAGGAGATCGCTTTTGGCCGGCAGGTTGCAATGTATCTGGCAAAACTGTTGACCGATTCTTCACTGAAAACCATAGGCCTTCATTTTGGTGGCAGAGATCACTCAACCGTCATCCATGCCGTTACAACAATCACAAAAAGGGTCGATTCAATCAATGAAGAGAGAAAAAAAATTGAGGAGATAAGGAAAAGGATTGAGATTCTTTCGATGTAAATCAGAATGTGTATAACCTGTTGAAAAGATGTGTGGTAAATCTTGATAAGTCACACCTTGTCAACACTCAACCATCACCGCAAAATGTATCAACAAACCCTGAACAGAGCGCCGAAGCTTCAACGCACAGGTTATCAACAATTTGACACAGCAGGATGAGTTGTATAACTTGTTTTATTATAAATTATTAAATATATAGAGCCGGAAATTTTCCGGTTATCAACACCACCAACAACAACAACAATTTTTATAAATATTTAAATAGTTAAAACTGAAGCAGATGAAAATAATTTCTTCGATACGTCAGTTGCAGGATCCTGTCAGTAAGGTAGGTCAGGCGATCCCTGCCAAAACCATGGATGTGCGTTTTGAAAATGTTCATTTATCCATTGAACCACATCACCTAACGCTTTATGCTACGGACGGTGAACTCTCCATAACAGCAAAAACTGATGTTGAGACCTCTGATAGTGGAAATATTGGTATCAATGCAAGAACTCTTCAGGATTTTCTTCGGAGTATGTACGATACGGCTGTAACTTTTGTCATTGAGCGGCAGGAGATCAGCGATCATGGTATGGTAAACATCACCACCGACAAGGGTCAGTATAAAATAGCGTGTCTCTTTGAAAGCAAGCATGAAAAGTATGAAAAGAGCTATGATATTTCCATTGAGCTTGAAACCGCAGAATTCCTTGATGTCATCCAGAAAACCATTTTTGCCTGTAGTGTTGATGGCATGAGACCGGCCATGATGGGCGTGCTTTTCGAACTAGAAGGCAGTACCATCACTGCGGTGTCAACCGACGGACACCGACTGGTACGGTGCCGAAAAAATTCATCACTCGATATTGCCGAAAAACAGAAAATCGTTGTGCCAGCACGAGTGCTTTCCATTCTGCAAAAACTTGCTCAGCATGAATCTTTGACGATGTGCATTGATGCCGACCGACGGTTTGTCCGTTTTATTATCGGTAATATTGTGCTTGATGCCGCTTTGATTGTTGAACCGTATCCGAATTATGATGCTGTGATTCCTGTCGAGCATGATAAACATGTCATCATCAACCGTTCCCTGATTTATGACTCGGTAAGACGTGTTGGTCGATTTTCCAGTATTGGTGATATCAAGATGAAGATTGAGAATCAGCTTTTGAAGGTGATGGCTGAAAATACCAATGATGGAGAAGCTGCCCAGGAAGAATTACCGTGTCTTTATACCGGCGAACCTCTTATGATTGGTTTTAACTCGAAATTTATTGAAGCCGCTCTTGCGCACCTCGATGATAATGAGATTCGTATCGAACTGAAAAGTCCAACAACAGCCGTGATTTTCAAGCCGCACAAGGAGGTCGATGACGATAAATTCATGATCCTCGTGATGCCTGTTCGAATTAATAGTTGAAGAGTCGGTAATATTCTTGAGACTTCAGTCTTTACATTACCATAATTTCCGGAACCACCGGTTGTTAACTTTTGAGCCAGTTGATGGTATTACTGTTATTTACGGTAAAAATGGGTCAGGGAAAACATCGCTTCTTGAAGGAGTTCACTTTTGTGCGCTGACGAAAGGGTTGGGCGGTGCCTTGGATAGCGAGTGTCTGTCATTTTCGTCAGATTATTTTTTACTTGACGGGAGCTTTCGCAGTGACCATGATGCACCTGTGACGGTAAAAGTCATCTATAAAAAGGAGAAAGAGAAACAGATTATTGTGAACAACAGTGAGGTTAAACCCTTTTCACAGCATATTGGACGTATTCCCTGTATCACCTTTTCACCTGCCGAGATGGTGATTGTCAACGGTTCTCCGGCTGAGCGAAGGCGTTTCATCGATAATGCTATCAGTCAGACGAACAGGCAATACCTTGATGATTTGTTGGCCTATCGACGCGTTTTGCTGCAGAGAAATGCCTTGCTTGTTCAGTTATCTGACAAAAAGAGTGTCCACAGAGCGATGTTGTCTCTCTGGACAGAACAACTCTCAATGCATGCGGCATCAATTGTTTCAGGCAGAGTGCAGTTTATCACAGCTTTTAATGAGCGGTTCAGGAAGCTTTATAGCCATTTTTCTGTCGATGAAGAGCCTGGTATCAGTTATCGTTGCTCACTCGGTATCATCAAGAATGAGAGTTCGACGGAGCTTCTTACTTCGTTGTTTCTTGCAAAGTTTCAGCAGACAGAGAGGCAGGAAATTTTTCGTGCTCAAACCCTGACTGGTCCGCATCGTGATGATTTATCATTTTTTCTTAATGACAAGGAGATCAAAAAATATGCATCACAGGGTCAACTACGAACATTTCTTATTGGCCTAAAGCTGACACAGCATCAATTGTTTTTTGAGCTGCTTGGAGAAAAGCCAGTTTGCCTGCTTGATGATATTTTCAGTGAACTTGATGCTTCAAGGATCGCAGCTCTTTTTACTCTTCTTGAAACATTTGGGCAAACGATGATCACATCAACAGAAAAAAAAGGGCAGGGCGAGGTTACTTCCCTGTCCATTGAATCGCTCAAACAAACCGTGGAGGTGTGAGTATGTCAAGAATAAAAAGTCCAAAAAAATTCTCGGCGCTGGTAGGTGATCTGTACCAAATGCTGGGGATGGAAGAGGCCTGCCAGCAGTTCAAAACCCTACAGTTGTGGAATACGGTTGTAGGGGAGGCTATTGCAGAGGCGACTGTTCTTGAACGATTCACTGGTGGTCAGTTGTTTATTCGGGTCAAGAACCCTGCATGGAGAATGGAGCTTAATTTCCGTAAAAAGGAGATCCTCGCCAAACTGAATACGGCACTCAACAATGTTATGGTTCAGGAGATTATTTTCAGATAAACGAGCTGTACACTCTTGATGACAGCCCGTTTATCCAAAGATCAATCAAAGAGAGCAACTGAGCTGGTAGAGTTCAATCATTTTATCTGCATAGGCTTTACCGAAAGCGATACACTTTTCAAATTCAGGTTTATGTGGTTTAAATTTAACCATGATATTCTGCTCAAATACCTTGAGTTTGAGCAGGGTGAAATTTGCTTCAATCATTCGTACCGCCTCTCCACTCCATCCATAAGAGCCGAAAGCGCCAGCAAGCTTTCCTTTATCACGTATAGGGTTGATGGTGGCGAAAATCTGATAAATCTGTGGCAGTATATTCTGGTTGATGGTTGGCGATCCTACAATGATTCCTGTACAGTGTGCGATTTTCTCCTCAAGATCAGAGGCACTGAGGCTTTCGATATCACAGATGTCAATCTTGAAGTCACAGGACTGGCGAAGTCCCTCTGCAATTTTTTCCGCCATCAATGTGGTATTCTCATAAGCGGAAACATAGGCAATAAGAATGTTCTTTTCATGAGGAAGGCCAATGGCAGTTGTGGCATACTTGCAGGAAAGATCCACATATTTCTTCCACTGTGACCTCAGTATTGGGCCGTGGCCAGGGCAAATTGCCTTGATGTCCAGTGTCCCTATTTTTTCAATTGCCTGCAGCATGTATTTACTGAAGGGCTTGAGAATGGTGTTGAAGTAATAGGTAAAAGAGTCGTCAAAATCACCGACCACGTCGTCATACATCCCTTCATGGCAATAATGGGATCCGAATGAGTCACAGGTGAAGAGAAGATGATCTTCCTCAAGCCATGTGTAGATGGTGTCGGGCCAGTGAAGATTGGGGGCATTAATGAAATGAAGCGTTTTATTACCAAGGCTCAGCGTATCCCCTGTTTTTACTACCAGTGATTTAAAGTCATGTCCTGTTTGATCACGAAGAAATTTTATAGCATTGCCACTGCCCACTACCGTTGCGTTGGGCGCTATAGCAAGCAGATTTCTCACATTGCCCGAATGGTCAGGCTCGGTATGGTCCACAATAATATATTCTATTTCTGATGGGTCAGTAACCTGCTTTATTTTTTCAAGATAAGTTGGCCAGAACTTTTCTTTTGTCGTCTCTATAATCGTTTTTTTATCGGCATTGATGAAATAGGAGTTATAGGTTGTTCCGTATTTGGTTTCCATGACAATATCGAAGGTAATAAGACCAGGGTCAAGAACACCAATCCAGCGAACGTCGTCAGTAATGGGAAGTACTTTGTTATCCAGCATGATTATTTTTTGGAATTATTGGTAAGAGAGAAACCGGTCGTCGTGGTCCTAACCACACGAAAAGAGCATTAATCGTTTCCTATATAACTATACAACCCAATATACAAATTACGATTGCAGGTCACAATGGTTCTTCATTAAGATGACCGGTTTCCGTATGTCGTATCTCTTTCTGAAGTGCTATGCCCTCTGCAGAAAAAGAGAAAAGAGTATCGGATGAAAAGATCATACTGTAATCTTGTGGTTTAAAGAAGGGCAGGAACTTCTGGCAATGTTCGTCAAGCCGTTTCAGATAGAAATGGATATTTTCATCAGGTTTTTCTTTATTCCATTCCGAAGCAAGTTTTCCTTTATCCCACGATGCATTTCCAACGCCGGATCCAGAAACATAAAAAGTGATGCGGTCTCCTTTCGCAATCACCATTCCACTCTTTATGGCGATTTCATAAGTGATTGATTTTGATCGCTTCCCTGATTTTACATCTTCAAGATACTGCTCTATTGAATTTTTAAGGGTTTCAGTTTTTGAAAATTCAGAGACATCCAGCCCGTGGCTTTGAATATTTTCCTTGTACTGGGTGAAAAGAGTATGCAATCCATTGATATCCCCGGTTAACAGCATCTCAAATCCTTTTCGAACAAAGTCCCTGCCAAATTTCTCTCCGCTTCTGCTGGTCAGTGAAGAGCCCTTCAGGGTCATGACATTATCGTAACCAAGAAGCGCATAATTTTTCTTCATATAGGAGATCATTTTTTTAAATCTCCCGTCAAAACCAATATTGATCCCTTGTGGCATAAGAGTCGATACTTCAGCAACCAGCTTTCTTTCATCCATTTCAGTGGTCACATCTGGTGGTGGTACAAACAGAATACCGTCAGTGTCTACCTCAATAATCTTGCATCCCCGCGCTTCAAATTCATAAATCATTTTCTTTGCAAGGCTTTGGCCTGTTGATGTTACTTTGTCAGCTTCTGCAAAGTCGTTGAAAATTCCACCGTTGAAACCAAGGTATCCATACATGGCATTGATCAAAATTTTAAAGGAGCTTTGCATGGCATCAAAATTTGCGGCCAGCGAGGTATGACCAAGGCTCTTTTCTTCGCGTGCCTTGTCTTTTGCTTTAAAACGAAGCTCTTTCAGATCGTTCAGGACCCCTGGAAACACTCGCAGTTCATCACTTTTTGGGCAAATCTCATAAGAAAGCATGATCGACGGATAGAGCGATTCAACATCTGCATAGACAATTGGTCCAAGAATTCCTTTAAGAAATACTTCGGTATAGCCTCCCGAGTGCTGCTGACCAGAAGAGGGTTTTGGAACAGACTGTTTCCGACGCAGATATTCTCTGACGAGAAGCACTTCAATTTTAGCTGCCTGCCCAATCCGCGCTGTCATCGCATACGTGTAAGGCAGCATTTGTGCAAGGTAGAAGTTACTCGCTGAAAGCAGTGATGAAAGAGATCTTGTTTCACGGACATCATCAAGGGCATAAGCAAGCAGCTTTCCATGGTTATTTTTCCAGAGCGACGCAATATCCTTATAATCGACGTAGGTTCGATCAGGGGATGCAAAACCGAAATGTTTCGCCACGGCTTTCAGGCCATAACTCTGCATGGAGCGTTTGGAGATATCATAGCTTTGCACAAGGAAGAGGGTATCAATGACGTGCCTTCCTGGTACATCAAAAAAGGGGTAATCAATACTTCGTTCTGCAAACCGGATGCTTGCGGGGTACGTTTTTGCCAACGTTCTATTTCGTCCTATGGCAAAGGGAATACCATGTCGTTCACACCTGCGCTGAAGGCAGGGAAGGTCAAAGCTGAAAATGTTGTGACCTTCAAGAACATCAGGATCCATTTTATCAATCAAGTTCACAAGCTCTTCAAGCAACTCTTTTTCAGAGCTGTTTTTGGAGTGCAGCACCAATTCCCATCCCTTGCTATCGCTTAACGAGATAATGATCACTTCATCATCATTGCCGCCAAATCCTCCTGTTCGTTTTCTTGTTGGGTCATAATTGGTTTCTATATCAAGTTGTAACCTGTACAGATCGTCAAAAATCATCCCCTTGAACAAGGTTTTGCCACTTTGAAGCAGATATTGTGTGACAGCATCCCCCTTGTTATACACAAAAGAGTTGCTGTCGTACTGGATATTTTTGTTTTGAGGTTCAGCAGCATCCCGATTTCGTTTTTTATTAATAAACTCAATGGCGCTTCGGTGATTCCTCCAGCTTCTGAAAATGACAAGACAGTGATAGTAATTTGAACCTCCAAGTTTTACAAGCCAGAACTTTTCTTTGTCTTCGGGTATAAAACTATCGAGCAGAGAGCTGTCTGAAAGGAAAAAAAATGGGAAAAACAGCTCATCATGAAAACGAACAACTCCATTCTCCCGGTTAAACAGTCGTATATGGGTATCGGAAAGCTGGTATGCACCCACTATACCTTGCTCTTTATCCTTTCCGAATAAAAGGTCGTTGGTGATGATATCACCGATAATGCTTTCCATGGCTGCTCGTTTCAATTAATTTCTTGAGTAAACGTTACAATATACGTTTCACGTGAAACAAAAAATAGCTACCGTCCCAGATGTATCATCAGGACGGAGACATCTGAGGGCGAAACGCCCAAAATTCTTGATGCCTGGCCAATGGTCTCGGGTTGATGTTTATTAAGCTTTTCTCTTCCTTCATTCGAAAGACCCGAAACGGTATTATAGGTGAAGGATGGTGGTATTTGATGTGCTTCAAGCCTCAGAATTCTTTCGGTCATAAAGAGGTCTCGCTTCAAATATCCTTCATACTTCAGGTCAATTTCAACTTGCTCATAGAGTAAGGGGTTACTGGTAATGGCGTTTACGGTGCTTTTCAACATTGGTGATGCATCAAGGAGCATCGTCAAATGAATTCCTGGTCTTTTCAGGAGAGACAGGGCGCTTTGAGAGTTTGTAACTCCGGGATATCCAAGCGAGACAAGAATTGTGTTTATTTCAGAAGCTGGTACTCTTGCGTGCAGCAAAAGTTCTTTAAGCTCCGCTATCATATTAATGTTCTGGTTGCAGGCAATAAAAGTCCCCTCATCAACCAACCCTGCAGTTGCACCGAAGTGCCGTAGACGGATATCGGCATTGTCATGACGGAGCATAAGCCGGTGTTCCGCAGAGGAGGTAAACATTCGATAGGGTTCATTGGTCTCCTTGGTGACCAGATCGTCGATGAGTACTCCAATATAGGCATCAGAACGTTTCAGGAGAAGTGGTGGACGACCTTGCGTTTTGAGCGACGCATTCATACCAGCCATCAATCCCTGCGCAGCGGCTTCTTCATACCCTGAAGTCCCATTAATTTGGCCGACAAAGTAAAGATTGGCAATTACTTTTGTTTCGAGTGTACTCTTGATCTGGTGAGGGAAAAAGTAGTCGTACTCAATAGCATAACCAGGGCGGATCATTTTTGCCTGCTCAAGACCGGCAATAGAGCGCAATCCCTCTAATTGAATCTCTTCCGGCAACGATGTCGAAAAACCGTTCACATACATTTCATTGGTATCAAATCCTTCGGGTTCAAGAAAGATATGATGACCGGTTTTGTCCGGGAATCGACAGATTTTGTCCTCAATCGAAGGGCAGTACCTTGGCCCAACACCCTGAACCTTCCCTGTAAACAAGGGTGATCGGTCAAATCCTTTTTTCAGGAGAGCATGCGTGAGAGGGTTTGTCTTCGTAACAAAACAGCTTAGTTGTCGGCGACCAGGGGCTGGGTTCGTTGTGAATGAAAAGGAAACAGGCTCGTTGTCTCCCTGTTGTTCTTCAACCTTTGCATAGTCAACACTTCGTCCGTCAATGCGGGGTGGCGTGCCGGTTTTTAGTCTGCCAGCGGTAAAACCAAGGTTGACGAGTTGTTCGGTGAGCCCGTACACCGGAGGTTCCGCAAGAGTTCTCCCCCCGGCATAATGATTCATCCCAATATGAATAAGTCCATTCAGAAATGTTCCACAGGCAAGAATTGCAGCCCGTGCTTTGATAACTCTTCCTGAAGAGAGTACTACAGCCTGAAAGGAACCAGAAGAACATTCAAGAGAGGTCACGGTATCCTGAAGAAGATCAATATTCTTTTCTGCCTCAATAACTTTTCGCATATAGAGCGAGTACAAGGTTCGATCGGCCTGCGCTCTCGGAGAGTGCATTGCCGGCCCTTTGCTCCTGTTGAGCATCCTGAACTGTATTCCCGTTGCATCTATTGCCTTTGCCATCTCTCCACCAAGAGCATCAATCTCCCGTGTGATCTGACCTTTGGCTACCCCCCCGATTGCCGGGTTGCAGGACATTCGTGCAATAGCAGAGAGATCTGAAGAGATGAGCAGGCAGGAGGAGCCCATTCTTGCAGCAGCAAGAACTGCCTCGCATCCAGCGTGACCGGCACCCGTAACGATGATATCATACATGGCAGACAAATTGTTTCACGTGGAACATGGTATACTTTCAGGAAGCGGTAATACAAATAATAGCACTTTTCTTGCGGTTTCCCCTGTCAGATTCTCAATTAGAGGGTATAATGTATTAATAGAGTATATAGCTTGATAGGGGACTGCGAATCGATAATAAAACAATGACGAAATCGTTCAGGGTGTCTGGTTCACATTGATTCAGAAAAGGAGTGATTTTGCAGGGAACGGAAGGTATCCATCAATGATATTTTGTAAGAGAAATGGCAAAACAAGAGGTTTCAATGGCCCCCAATCGTGAGCCCTGTATTGTTAGTTAATCACTACCCCATTTTATATATTGGCTGAATTATTTTTTCCGAGCGTAACGCGATGCCATCAATGAAAAATAAACGTTTCAACCTTCTTCTTATTGCCGTCGTCACGTTTGTGGCAGTCTGGTCATTATGGCCTACCTGGCGGGACTACTCCCTTTCAAAACAGCTCAGTAGTTTTGGGTCTGCTCAGGATAGTCTGAAATATGCGATGAATTACCGTGAGGATATTGAAGATGCCCGAAAAAAAAGTCTGAAACTTGGCCTGGATTTAAAAGGCGGGATGCATCTTGTGATGGAAGTGGATCAGGTGGATCTGTTTGAACAGAAAGCATGGAATAAAGATGCAAAGTTTTCTGCCATCATGCAGGCAGTCAGGGCAAAGGCCTCTCAGAGTGATGCACGGGTTATCGACCTTCTGGTTGCGGAGTTCAAAAATAATAATATTCGCCTGAGCCGCTATTTTTACGATATTCGCAACAGCGATCAGGAAATTGTCGGAAAGCTTGAAAAAGAATCCGATGAGGCACTCAGCCGTGCTAAAGAGATTATCCGCAATCGTATTGACCAATATGGTGTCGCTGAACCGGTTATTACCACACAGGGCAGCCGAAAAATCATTATTGAGCTTCCAGGGGTTTCGGACGAAAACAGAGTGAGAAATTTGCTGAAAGGGACCGCCAAACTAGAATTCAGGCTTCTTCGTGAACCGGAAGTGATGATCAGGACGCTTGACAGGATCAACTCATATCTTGTCGACAACAGTGTTGCGCCCCAGGCGGTGCCAGTTGCCGATTCGTCAGCCGTCGCTCAAAGTCCTCTTCCACCATCCGTGAGTACACCGCCTGCACCGGCTAACAAGCCTGCCTCTGCCAAACCGCTTTATGATGTGATCGGTGTTTTTCAGAACGGCACGGCCTATACTTCGGAACACACCAAGGAGTTTGCCTCCTCTTTGCTGCATCGCAGCGACATACAGGCACTCCTGCCTCCTGATACCGAGCTGCTTCTTGCAGCTAAACCGGATGTTGGAAAAAACGGTGAAAAGCTCTACTCCATCTATCTTGTCAAAAAGGCACCTGAGTTGACCGGCGGGGTCATCACCGAGGCAAAGGCCACCTTTGGATCACAGGGTGTTCAGCCCGAAGTGTTGATGTCGATGAACTCCGAAGGCACCTCGAAATGGGCCCGCATTACCGGCGCCAATATCGGCAAACGTCTGGCCATTGTGCTTGATGGGGCGGTTTACAGCGCTCCTGTTGTGCAGTCAAAAATTCCCAACGGTAATTCGGTGATCAACGGAATTGAAAGTCTGGAGGAGGCAAAGGATCTTGAAATTGTGCTCAAGGCCGGAGCGCTTCCGGCACCAGTCCGTATCACTGAAGAACGAAGCGTCGGGCCATCACTGGGTGCCGATTACATTCGGGCAGGGATGCAGTCACTGGCCTGGGCCTTCTGTGCCGTGTCGATCTTCATGCTTGTCTACTACAAGAAAGCGGGGATCGCAGCCGATATCGCTCTGGTGCTGAATATTCTTATTGTGCTTTCCGTACTGGCAGGGTTTAACGCCTCCCTCTCATTGCCTGGTATTGCTGGCATTGTGCTGACCATTGGCATGGCAGTTGATGCCAACGTTTTGATCTATGAGAGGATTCGAGAAGAGCTTGCTGAAGGAAAGAGCGTGGTCTCAGCCGTCACGCAGGGTTATGACCGTGCGTTTTCCTCGATTCTCGATTCACATGTGACAACCCTTTCTGCGGCCTTTCTCCTTTACACTTATGGTATCGGCCCAATTCAGGGGTTTGCTGTCACGCTGATGATTGGCACCTCGGCAAGCTTGTTTACAGCAATTGTGGTGACCAGAGAGATTTTCAATCTGCTGCTTGCCAAAAACCTTATGTCAGACAAAAGTTTCGGTTAATATTTCAAGACGTTTTCACTCATGAGGATCTTTCAGAAGACCAATTTTAACTTTATCCGCTATCGTAAAATTGCGTACGGTTTTTCACTCGTTTTGCTGCTTGCGGGCATGGCTTCGCTCGCTGTTAAAGGGCTGAACTACGGGATTGATTTCAGGGGAGGTTCCGAGGTAGTGATACGGTTCGACAAAGACGTTGATGTCGGTCAGATTCGCTCGGTTCTTGACGCGGCAGGCGTTTCGGGAACCCTGAAGCAGTATGGCATGGATCGCTCTTTCCTGTTCAGCACGGTCTTCCAGGGAGATAGCGGGCAACTGAAATCTCTGGTCTCCAACGCCCTTAACGACCGCATCAAGGGGAACCATCATGAAATTGTCCGTATTGATGCCGTAGGCCCGAGTATTGCTTCCGACTTAAAATGGTCGGCGGTAAAGGCGCTTTTAGCATCCCTTTTAGCCATCCTTCTTTATGTTGGGTTCAGGTTTGAAATCAAATTTGCCACAGCAGGTGTCGTTGCAATTTTTCATGACATCCTGACCGTGCTGGGGCTCTTCAGTATTCTTGGAGGTATCTTCACCTTCATGCCGCTTGAAATGGATCAGAGCATTATCGCTGCTTTTCTTACCATAGCCGGTTATTCCATTACCGATACTGTGGTTGTCTACGATCGTATCAGGGAGAGAATACGGGGGCAGAAACCCTCCGAGTATGAGAGGATTTTCAATGAAAGCATGAACCAGACGCTCAGCCGCACCATTATCACCTCGGGCACCGTGCTGCTCTCGGTTTTTGTGCTCTTTATTTTTGCCGGACCAGCCATCAGGGGTTTTGCTTTTGCCGTCTTTACCGGAATTATGATCGGCACCTATTCATCAATCTTTGTTGCGGCGCCACTGGTGTATGACTGGCTCAGGCTTACCAAAAGCGCGGTTCATCTGAGGGGAAGCAAGGTCTCCTGAGAGGCTTTGCCTATGATGTTGAGCGTTATGCAATCGGTACCTTCGAGCCCGTTGTGGCCGGGGAACTCAAAAAAACAATCACCAGTCAGGAGTAGACGCATGAAAAAAGTATTGAGGAACACTCTTTTGCTGTTTACCGCAGGGTTAGCATGTTTACAGGGTTCAGCTCTTGCAGAAGTCGCGGACCGGGTCGTCGCCGTCGTTGGAAGTGAGGTCATCTTTCAATCGGACATCGAAAACCGGGCTCTCATGGCACGCCTGCAGTATCCGGGGCTGGCAAATGATAAAGGGTTGTCACGATCAATACTCGACGGGATAATTGACCAGAAAATCCTTCTTGCCAAAGCCAAAATCGATAGTGTCGCGATTGACCCTAATTCGCTTGACACTATGGTCAATGACCGGTTCAAGCAGATCAGCTCAAGTTTTACATCCAAAACGGAAATGGAGAGCCGGCTGGGCAAGTCGTCGTTCAGTATTCGCGACAATATTCGTGAGGAGCTGCGCAATCAGCAGTTGATCGACACCCTTCGCAAGAAAAAATCAGCAGGAATAACCATCACTTACGACGAAGCGATGGCATTCTACAACACCAATCGGGGGCAGCTCCCGGAGATTCCCGAGGAGGTCTCGGTCTCGCAGATTATTAAATATCCGGGAGTCCCGGCAGAAAGCAGGGCTCAATCACTCGCAACCATACAGGAGATTCGTAAAGACCTTCTCGCAGGGGCCGATTTCGCCACTCTGGCCATGCAATATTCACAGGATCCAGGTTCTGCCAAATCAGGGGGAGATCTCGGTTTTGTGAGGAAAGGTCAGCTTATCCAGAGTTTTGAGACTGCGGCTTTTGCACTCAAGGAAGGGGGAATATCGGACATTGTTGAAACGAGATACGGATTTCATCTCATTCAGATGCTCAGCAAGGAAGACCATGCCGTTCACGTCAGGCATATCCTTATCGGGCTTGATCGTTCGAAAGGGGATTTTTCGATGGCAATTCAGCAATTCAAGACCTTGCACGCCGATCTGGTGAGTGGTAAGGAGACGTTTGCCGAGATGGCTAAAACCTATTCCGATGATTCGGCATCTGCACCGATTGGCGGGACGATTCTCATGTCAGGATCGTCCAAAAAAACTTTTCCGCCGTCCAGATTGTTTCCCCAGTTCCAGCAGATCATAGCCTCCCTGAAAAAGAGTGGCGATATCAGTCAACCACAGCAAATCAATCCGCCACAAAGAGAGCCATTCTACGGAATATTCCGGTTGAACGAACGCGTAGCAGCGCACCGGCTTGATCCCGAAAAGGACTATGCTGTTCTTGAAGAGATGGCACTCGACGACAAAAGCCGTCAACTGTTCAATCAATGGGTGCAACAGCTCCGCAAAGAGGTTTATGTCCGCCTCTCAGACATCTAGGCGGCGGACGTACCGGGCATTTTTCTCGATAAAGTCCCGTCTTGGTTCAACCTTGTCGCCCATCAGCGTGGAGAAGACCTGATCAGCTTCCATGGCATTTTCCACGTTGACCAGCAGGAGTGAGCGGTGAGCAGGATCCATGGTGGTGCTCCAGAGCTGCTCAGGGTTCATCTCTCCAAGACCCTTGTATCGCTGGATGTGGATGTTCGCCTTGCCCTTCTGCATCTTTTTCATGCCATCCGAAATACTGTTACGCTCGTCGTCATCCCAGGCATATTGCTGATCCTTGCCTGACTTGACGAGGTAGAGTGGCGGCTGGGCGATAAAGACCCTGCCAGCCTCAATCAGCGCACGCATGTGGCGGAAGAAAAAGGTCAAGAGCAGCGTTCTGATGTGCGCCCCGTCAACATCAGCATCAGTCATGATGATAATTTTGCCATAGCGCAGTTTCTCAACCGAAAATTCATCCTCGCCAAAACTTGTGCCGAGGGCAAGAATGATGGTCTTGATCTCCTCATTTTCAAGCATCTTGTGCAGCCGTGCCTTCTCGACATTGAGAATTTTACCCTTCAGCGGCAGAATGGCCTGAAAACTACGGTCGCGCCCCTGTTTGGCGCTGCCGCCTGCCGAATCACCCTCAACAATATAGAGTTCACAATGTTCCGGGTCATTGATGGAGCAGTCAGCAAGTTTTCCCGGCAGGCCAGAACTCTCAAGTACTGACTTTCTGCGGGTAAGCTCCTTGGCCTTCCGGGCAGCCTCTCTCGACATGGCGGCGCCCTTCACCTTTTCAATGATCATCTTGAGCACATTCGGATTGCTTTCGGCAAACTCGGCAAGCTGCTCATTGACCACGGTTTCAACAGTACTCTGGGTTTCCGAGTTGCCAAGCTTCGTTTTGGTCTGACCCTCAAACTGTGGTTCAGCAACCTTGACCGAGATGACCGCCGTCAGCCCCTCCTTGAAATCATCACCGGTAAGAGCAAGTTTCAGGTTTTTGAGCAGATCATTTTTCTGCGCATAGGCATTGAGTGTTCTGGTCAGCGCCTTGCGAAATCCGGTAACGTGCGTTCCCCCTTCATGCGTATTGATGTTGTTGACATAGCTGAAGACATTTTCCTGATAGGAGTCATTGTACTGAAGCGCTATTTCAACAATGGTGGTATCCCGTTCGCCGTAGAGGTAGATCGGCTCTTTCAGCAGGTTGATGCGGTTCTGATCGGTGAAGAGAACAAACTCCTTGATCCCCCCTTCGTAATGAAAAACCTCCTGGAAGCCGTCAGTATCCTGAACCGTAATGCTCAGCTCCTTGTTGAGGAACGCAAGCTCACGCATACGATCGACAATAATATCCTTGCGGAACTCGGTTGTCTTGAAGATAAGATGGTCGGGCATGAAGGTTGTCTTTGTGCCGCGCTGGTCTGAAGGGCCAATCGGCTTCACATCACCCTTGGGAACCCCACGTTCAAAACGCTGAAAATAGACATGGCCATCGCGGTAGACCTCAACTTCACACCACTCCGAAAGTGCATTGACCACCGATGCGCCAACACCGTGCAGACCACCGGAGACCTTATAGGCCCCCTTGTCGAACTTGCCGCCAGCACCGATAACCGTCATGACCAGCTCAAGCGCTGATTTCTGCTTTTCGGGGTGAATATCCACAGGAATACCACGTCCGTGATCGACAACCGTCACCGAACCGTCAGGATTCAGTGAGACAAAAATATAATCGTTGAAGCCGCCCAGGGTTTCGTCGATCGAGTTATCGACAATTTCGTAGACCAGATGGTGAAGGCCCCTGCTGTGAATATCACCAATGTACATTGCCGGACGCATGCGGACATGCTCGATGCCGTCAAGCACCTGGATATTGGTTGCTCCGTAACTTGTTTCAATTGAAGGAGTCAAAGAGGTAAGGATATCGTCTTCCTGCATAATGATCAGCTATAACTTGTGAGATGAAACTTGTTCCGCAAGATAACAAAAATGGCGTTATTATGCTTGCCTTATGTCATTCAGGAGCTTGCCCAAAAGGCATCCTGAAAATGTTCGACACTGAAGGAGTCTATCCTGTTTCCTTCCATGCCCTGTATCAGAATGGCAACCACATCAAAACGGCAGTCAGTATCACTTGCGCCAGACAACGCAAGGTAAGCGTGAGCCGCCTTGATGATTTCATGCTGTTTCTGTCGGGTTACCGCTTCAGCCGGGTGGCCTTTGGCAGAAGAGAATCGGGTTTTCACCTCAACAAAGCAGAGCGTTTGCTGCTGCAGCGCGATGATATCGATTTCATTCCGATGAAACCGGTAATTGCGCTCAATGATCCGATACCCTTGTTTGATCAGATAGTCAGCGGCCATCTGCTCACCCTCCGGTCCGAGGAGATGCGGATCGTAGGCAATCTTCATGGCTTTTCACCGAGTTGACGCAGCTTGAAGCTTAAACGGTGAATTGGGCATCGTCCGTACTGCCTGATAGCCTCAACGTGCGCTTTTGTAGCATAGCCAGCATGACGTTCAAAGCCATAGTGCGGATACTGGGCACCATAAGCCACCATCAGCTCGTCCCTGTACGTTTTGGCCAGCACTGATGCCGCCGCAATCGAAAAGACCTTTGCATCACCCTTCACAATGGTTTGGTAAGGGATAGGGAGCTTTGAGTAGAACCTGTTGCCATCGACAAGGAGCAGTTCCGGCATTGTTGGTAATGACTTGACGGCATCATTCATGGCCAGCATGGTAGCCTGGAGGATGTTGATTCGGTCAATTGTGTCGTGCTCCACCGCTGCGACGGCCCAGCATGCAGCGGAACTCTTTATTGCCGGAGCAAGGATGTTTCTCTCGTTTGCAGAGAGCTTTTTGGAATCATTCAGCAGCTCCAGCAGCGTGCCATCAGGCCTGAACCAGTGGGGAAAAACAACTGCGGCCGCAACCACAGGCCCGGCAAGAGGCCCCCGGCCCGCCTCGTCAATGCCGCAGATTCGCCTTGATTGTTGCCAAAGAGGCCATTCGTAGTCGGTAATCATAGGTGAAGCTTTGTGCTGGTTAACAAGTTACTCTCTGAATTCAAAAATATCAGAGCGATATAAGCCGGCATTCTTGCCATGAAAGTATTCTTCCCGTTTGCTGATCAAAGAAAACATACCGCATTTGTGGTATTGCAATATGCCGTTAAAGAGGGATTTACAATGCGCAGTATTTTGTTGATTTTGTCATCAGTTCTACCTGACATCATTTTTCCCATCATTTTAAGCGCCCTTGTCACTTATGGCACACTCCGTTGCAGCGTGGTTCTCGACCACCATCCAGTGGGCTCCTTCCCTGAAAAAGTCGATCCGTCTAAACTCTCCAGGATTGAAAAAACCTGCACTCACCAGCATTGATGCCCATAAACGCAGTTCGTGTGTTTTATCGCCTGAAGAGGAGATCATCATCCAGATGGCAAAAGAGTCGCCGACATTATTCATGACATAGACTTACAAAGCCCGGTTCAAAAAGTGCACCAGCGGGCTGACTGCCCTGAAAACATTGGTAATTTCGGCAATAAATCCCGGGTCAGCAACCGTTTGGTCAGTAAAATTGCGTTGTGTGTAGTACCCTTTGAACTTGAGATACTCCACAGCGGGATTGCTGCTCTCATACCCTTTTGGCGGTCGGACCAGTTTTCCTGAAGGCAGCACCCCTTCCGGAAACTGTGCAGTGAAGTCCCTGCCAGCCAGTATGGTCTGCCACTCCCCGAAATGAGCAGCAATTTCTTGCCTTGTCTGCTCCAGAACGGCGGCTTCAGGCATGTAGATTCCCCCTCCGGCAAACGATCCGCCCGGCTCGATATGGAGATAATAGCCTCCCCAGGGGCTCTTTCGGCCACCCTTGTTGATGAAGGCAAAGAAATTTGTTTTGTAGGGCGACTTCTCCCTGGAAAACCGGATGTCGCGGTTGATGCGCATGATGCAGCTTTTCGGATCAAGATGAGAGGCCGAAATATCAGCGTCGAACGTGGTAATTACCGCAAGAAGCTGCACTACCGTTTCAAGCATCTCGCTGTATGCCTGCTGGTATTCAGGTTTGTGTTCTCCAAACCAGAGCCGATCATTATTGGCTTTCAGATCACGGAGAAAGGCAAGGGTTGCATCGGTAATCATTGGCGTGCATGGTCTGCGTTATGAAAAAAAATATTATTCAGAGAAGTTACGCATTTTTTGGGTTATTGAAAGAGGTTTAACTGGAACATGGCGGGTTTTCTTGTGCAATAGTTGCGGATTGCTCATTATGCTGTGTTTTTGTGATGCGTTTCTGTCGATGGGCGCGGGCGACAACTCAAGAATGTTTCTGTTGTTGGTGAGCGTCATGGGCTTAACTTGCTTTGGAATCTTGCCATTTGGTTAATTCATTTTCAGAAAAGAGGGTAACGTCCTGGTGGCAGGGCTGGCGCGAGGGGCCGGTGCTTTTTTGCGCTCAAATACTTTTTTTTTGTGAATTAATTTTTATAGCATGGAGAGATGGACGTGCAAAGACTTTCTTTACTTCATGGATGTCGTGCCGTAGGTAAACGTGACGCAGTGAAGGTTTTTGCCGATTTGCTCAGTATCGGTGTGGCGAGAGTATGCCACCAGGAATTCATAACCCCAAAAAGGTAACAATCATGGCTATAACCAGGATATTCATCGATAGTCGCGTCAATGATCAGGACTCCCTGATCTCGCAGTTTGCTCCCGGCACGGAGTATTCGGTGCTTGATGCCAGTCGCGACGGCATTGAACAGATGGTTGCTGCTCTTGCCGGGCATGGAGGGTATGATTCTCTACAGATCATCTCGCATGGTGCTCCAGGCTTTGTGACCATTGGCTCTACCGTGCTGGATAGTTCTACTCTTGGCTTTTATGCCGATCAACTTGCGCAGATTGGAGGTGCTTTGACTGACACTGGTGATCTGCTGCTTTACGGCTGCAATGTTGCTGCTGGGGATCAGGGGCGGCAGTTCATTGAGACGTTGTCGCATAGTACCGGAGCTGATGTTGCGGCTTCGGATGATGCTACGGGCGGCAGAGCGGGAGGTGGGGATTGGGTGCTTGAATCAGGAACAGGTTCGATTGAATCAGTGATACCGATAGCAGATGCGGTTTTGCAGCAGTACGAGCATACTCTTGGTTCTGTAGACGATTACATCCTGGCAAAAATGTCACAGGTTGCCTATTACGACAATCCTGCTCATCCCAATGAAAAAAGTCCGGCTAAACAGCTTGCCATTAATGCTTGGGATGAGCTTAAGGGCGCAGGTTGGCAAGTGATTCAGGATAATTGGGAGCTTTCAAATTCTCCCGACCATCCAACATTTGAAGATACTTCATGGTGGGGTGTCAATTCCGGATTTGCAGCCACTGTTTTTAAACAAGGTAACGACATTGTTATTGCTTATCGAGGTACTAACGATTTACTGGATGCAACAGAAGCAGATGTAGCTGCCGCTTCACCAACGAGTAGCTGGGATACTCAATTCACCTACGCTTTAGAGACTGCAAAAATGGTGAAGGATAAATATCCAGAAGCAGCCATTACCGTTACTGGACATTCGCTTGGAGGTGGGCTTGCAGAGGTAGTTTCACAAATGTTCCGCTTTTCAGGTGCAACGTTTGATCCGGTAGGGACTGCAAATGTTGCTGCATCAAACGCTTTTCAGAAGATTGCGCAAAAATATGGTATTGCGTCAACAGGTAATGGTGTACCACCTGATTTTACAAACTACCTTGTTGAAGGCTCACCAATATCAGGGACTCCATTATTAACCAATGACCATCTTGGAAATACGGAAACATTTCAGGTTGGTGATTGGATAGAATCGCTCAGCCATTTTCCTGATAGTCTTGGCAATGAAATAGTGACCATTTTTTCAGCAGGCACCTATCTTGCGATTGATTATGTGCTTTTTAAACATGAAATGCTCGGCATTCTTGAGTTTATGCGCCAAAAGGTAAGTGAAGACGGGATACATTATTATGGAACATCAGGAGACGATAATATTACTGCAACGGCATCTGATATCATTATCTATGGCTATGCCGGAAATGACACCATTAATGCAGCAACCGGTGATGATAGTGTTACAGGTGGCGCAGGCAACGACACCATTGATGGTGGAAGCGGTAACGACACGGCAGTGTTCAGCGGCAACTTTGCCGATTACTCGATCAGTCTCGACAAGAATAGCCTGGTGTTTACCATAACGGATAGTGTGTCGGGGCGGGATGGTACTGACCAGTTGACTCATGTTGAAGCTTTTGCATTTGCTGACGGTACGCGGCAGGCGGGTGATGCCTGTACCGAAATCAACGGCAGCTCCCGTGGGGAATATCTGTATGGGAACGATCTTGACAACCTTCTTTTGGGTGGCGCTGGTAATGATGTGCTTGAAGGGAAAAGAGGCAACGACACGATTGATGGCGGTATTGGTACTGATACCGTGGTCTTTACCGGGAATTATGCCGAATACAATATTACTCGCCATGCCGATCAGACAAGTTTTACCATAACAGATCAGATTGCGGGTCGAGATGGAACCGATCTGGTGAGTGGAGTGGAAGAGTATCGGTTTGCCTATGAAGTCCTTGATGCGGCACACTTGATTGAGAGTGGCGGTGGCGGGACAGGCGGTGGAGATACTACAGTTTCTGCCAACAGGCTGAGTTCAAGCACGAAGTTATTCAATGGGCACACTATGGGCGAGTGGAGAAATACCAGTGCCTTTGCGGCAATATGTGAGGATGGGTCAGTAGTGACGTGGGGAGCGTATGGGAGTGGTGGGAATAGTTCTTCGGTGGCCAATGAGTTAGATGGCTCAATTGCAGTAACACGAGTGTTTTCAAATGATGTAGCGTTTGCCGCATTGCGTGAGGATGGGTCAATAGTTACTTGGGGCGGATCTGGTGGTGACAGTAGTACAGTGGCAGAAGAGTTAAGTGGAACAGTCAAAATTGAGCAGGTGTTTTCATCTGAGCAAGCGTTTGCCGCATTGCGTGAGGATGGGTCGGTAGTTACTTGGGGGTGGGATAAATTGGGCGGTGATAGCAGTGCAGTAGCTAAGGAGCTTAATGGTTCAGTAGATGTTAACCAGATATTTTCAACCAGGTTTGCGTTTGCCGCATTGCGTGAGAATGGCTCTGTGGTTACTTGGGGGGGAGCAGAAAAATTGTTTGGTGATGATTATAAGTCGGCTGGTGGTGACAGCGATGCAGTAAAGGATGCTCTGAACGGTTCTATGAAAGTCATGCAGATATTTTCGACCGAAGAATCATTTGCTGCATTGCGAGATGATGGCTCGGTGATTACGTGGGGAGGTCGTGGTGGTAGTGATAGCAGTATAGTTGCTAATGAGCTTGATGGTACGGCAAATGTTATTCAGATATTTTCAAACAGAGTTGCTTTTGCCGCGTTGCGTGAGGATGGGTCAGTAGTTACTTGGGGAGATTCATCTGGTGGTGGAGATAGTTCGGTAGTTGCATCCTTTTTGGATGGTACGGTAGATGTTGTTGACATAGTCTCAACAGGATATGCATTTGCAGCATTGCGTGCAGATGGCTCAGTAATAACATGGGGAAACACATTTGGTATAGTAGGGGCAACTGAGCTAAATGGTACAATAGATGTCATAAAAATTGTTAGTACCGGAGCGCGTTTTGCAGCATTGCGTGAGGATAGGTCAGTAATTTCATGGGGACAATCTCTTTATCTCAGTGAACTTAAGATTCCCCATGATGTCATCAAAATATTCTCAAACTCATACGCATTTGCAGCATTACGCGAAGATGGATCGGTGATTACTTTTGGAGATGGATTCGATTATGGCGAAGATAGTTCCCGTGTTGCATCCTCTTTGGACGGTCAGGTAAATGTTGTAGACATACTCTCGATGGGGTGCCTTTGCGGCATTGCGTGAGGACAACTCAGTAGTGACATGGGGTTATTATTCGTGTGGTGGAGACAGTAGCAGTGTTTCGGATAAACTTCATGATGTTGTTGCTATTTCGGATATCTACTCCAACGATTCACAAGAGAGGATTTTCAACGGCACCGATAGTAATGACAACCTGACCGGTAGCTATACCAGTGATATTTTGTGGGGTAATGGCGGCAACGATATACTTGTGGCAATGGGTGGCAACGACCTTGCTTTCGGCGGTATTGGTAATGACCTCTTCACCGGTGGTGAAGGCGAAGGGGACGATACCTATGTTGGCGGTGAGGGCGTTGATAGGGTCAAGTACACCAGCGCTCTTGCAGGGATTACGGTTGATCTTGCCGAGGGAACGGCCTGTTCCACCGATGGCAATAATGCCGCTGCCATTGGAAGCGACGTTCTTATCGATATAGAACATGTCATAGCCGGTAACTTCAACGATATTCTGATTGGGAATGCTTCTGCCAACTCCCTTGAAGGCGGTGCTGGTGACGACTGGTTGCGGGGCGGTGAGGGAGCCGATATCCTCGACGGTGGCATTGGTTCAGATACCTCAGACTATTCCGAAAAAGCTGTTGCACTTATGGTGATGCTGGACAACGCCGTTGATGCCACCGTTATGGTTGGCGGTGTTGCTGAAGACTCCATCCGCAACATCGAAAACCTGATCGGCGGTTCCGGCAACGATACCCTCATTGGCGATAGTGCCGACAATCTCTTCAGGGGAGGTGCCGGTAACGAGACGCTTGATGGTGGTATTGGACTGGATACGGCAGATTATTCCGATAAAACAGAGGCTGTATCAGTAACCCTGAATGGTTCTGTTGACGCTCTCGTGACTGTTGGCGGAGTTGCTGAAGACACCATTCGCAACATTGAGAACCTGATCGGCGGTTCCGGCAACGACACCTTCATTGGCGATGCGATGGCCAACAATTTCTCCGGTGGCACTGGCGACGATACCCTTCAGGGCGGAGCAGGCAATGATACCCTTGATGGCGGCTTTGACGACGACACCATGCTTTTCAGCGGCAACCTTGCTGAATACTCCATCAGTTATGATTTCGATAATGAAACCTATACGGTAACGGACTCGCTCTCCGACCGTGATGGAAGCGATCTTGTCATCGGTGCTGAATTCTTCCAGTTTGCCGACGGTGTTCACCCAGTCGCAGATCTGATCGACATAGTTCCTCCTTACCTGCAAGCCATAACTCCTTCGGCATACGCAACCAATGTCGCCGTTGGAGCCGATATTTTTTTCACCTTCACGGAACCGGTAAAGGCAGGAACTGGCGATATCGTGATCAGCAACGGTACGGATACCCGGACGATAAGCGTTACTGATACTACTCAAGTGAGCATCAGCGGTATTACTGTTACTATAAACCCTACAGCTAACCTGAATTCGGGTAACAGTTACAATATACAGATGGTGAGTGGTGTGATTAAAGATTTGGCGGGTAATGCCTATGCTGGTATTAGCAATGCGACGATGCTGAATTTTGCAACAGAAGTTATCAACAACGCACCGGCCAGCACTGATGGCATTATTGCAACGGATGAAGATACAGCAAAAGTATTATCACTGACAGATTTTGGCACGTACTCTGATGCAGAGGCATCAGCACTTACGAAAGTTCAGATTACCATGCTGGAGTCTGCCGGTGCGCTGCAGTACCATGACGGAGTGAGCTGGACGGATGTGACGCTGAACCAGGAGATCACGGCAACTGATATTGCCGCGGGAAAGCTTCGTTTTGAACCTGTTGCCAATGCAAATGGTAGCGCTTACGCCACGCTTGGTTATAAGGTCAGCGACGGACTGCTCTATAGCACAAATGCCTATACACTGACAGTGAATGTTACGGCTTTGAACGATGTCTCGACCGTTTCCGGCCCCCTTGCAATCACTGTTGCAGAAGGAGATTCGTCAGTCAGCCTTAACTTGCTGGCAAATGCTCATGATGTGGACCTCATCGACATGCTCTCCGTCGGAAGTGTCAGCTATACCGTTAATGGTGTGGCATCTGCTTTGCCTTCGGGAATCACGATGAAAGGCACTACCCTCACCATCGATCCTGGCAATACACCTTATAGTGCAATGGCGCAAGGTGAACAGAAAACGATTGTTGCTACTTACCAAGTGCTTGATAGTGCTGCAGAAACATCTATAGCAACCAATGTTGATTACGCGACGGGAGCGACTCCTCATTCAGTCACGAGTGCGGACCTGGATGGCGATGGCAAGTCCGACCTGATTGTTGCTAATCATGGCAGCAATACAGTGTCTGTGCTGCTGAATCATGGCGATGGCACCTTTACAACCAAAGTGGACTATGCGACGGGTTCAGGTGCATATTCAGTCACGAGTGTGGATGTGAACGGCGATGGCAAGTTTGACCTGATTGTTGCCAATGATGGCAGCAATACGGTATCGGTGCTGCAAAACAGTGGGGATGGCACCTTTGTCACCAAAGTCGACTACGCGACGGGAACTGCTCCTCATTCAGTCACAAGTGCAGATGTGAACGGCGATGGGAAGTCCGACCTTATTGTTGCTAATGCTTTAGGCAATACAGTATCGGTGCTGCAGAACAATGGCGATGGAACTTTTGCCACGAAAGTGGACTACGTGACTGGAAATTCTCCATTTTCAGTCACAAGTGCGGATGTGAACGGCGATGGGAAGACTGACCTTATTGTAGCTAATACAAGCAGTAACAGTGTTTCGGTGCTGATGAACAATGGCGATGGAACTTTTGCCCCAAAAGTGGACTACGCGACGGGAAATTCTCCATATTCAGTCACAAGTGCGGATGTTAACGGTGACGCTAAGCCCGACCTGATTGCTGCGAATGAATTCAGCGATACAGTATCGGTGCTGAAAAATAACGGTGACGGTACCTTTGCTGCGAAGGTTGATTATGCCACAGGATCTTATCCAGTTTCAGTTACGAGTGTGGATGTGAACGGTGATGGTAAATGTGACCTTATTGTTGCTAATTGGGAGAGTGACACGGTCTCAGTGCTGATGAACCATGGTGATGGCACTTTTGTCACGAAAATAGACTATGTGACGGGATATTATCCATTGTCAGTTACGAGTGTGGACGTGAACGGCGATGGGAAGTCTGATCTGATTGCTGCTAATTCTATGACCAGCAATACAGTATCGGTGCTGATCAACAATTCGACTTTCAGCGCTTACCCGACCACCACGGCCACGATAACGATCAACGGCACCAACGACGCACCCTTAGTGGACGCAACAGATGTCGCCGGTTCAGTGACTGAACTGCTGACTCCGATTGGCAACCTGACCGACAGCGGCACGATAAACTTTACGGATGCTGACCTTGCCGATAGTCACAGTATCAGCAGTGTTACGCCATCGGTGGGTGCCCTTGGAACACTGACACCAACAATCACAACAGACACAACAGGCACTGGGCTTGGCGGCGCTATAACCTGGAACTACAGTGTTGCAGCCTCTGCGGTTGAATACCTCGCAGCGGGTGAGCACAAGGTCGAGACCCTCACATTCAGCCTTCTTGATGGTCACGGCGGCAGCGTTGAGCGCACGGTTGATGTTACCATTACGGGCACAGGCGATGTACCGTCAGTTGATTTGACTGGCTCGGTAACGTTCTGGAAAACTGGCGCGCCCATTGCCGGTGTTACAAGCACTCTCACCACAGAGCATGCAAGCCCAGGCGTTCAAAGTGTTGAATTCAGAAACATACAGATTGCGGCAGATGGCACTCGAACCATAGAGATCTGGGAAAACTCGATAACAACGGAGATCGCCAATCTTCAACTGGAGTTTTCGTTCTCGACAGGTTCGATAGCCACCTGGCAGGATGCTGCAACGTTGCCATCGGGTTGGAGTTCCATGGTCAATACTGGAATACCGGGGCAATTCATTCTTGGTGGCATCGGCACCACAGCCTTGTCAGCAGGTCCGGTAAAGCTTGGCACGTTGACACTTACAGCGCCAGCCAACCTTCAGCATTTTGACCTGTCGTTGAATTCGGGAGAGTTAGGCAACGATGTCGTACCGCATTTTGGCATAGCTTCGGAAGGTATGGTCACAGGCGCTGACGGGTTGTATCAGCACCATGCTCTGGCAGTTGAAACCTGTACACTGGCCAGCACCAAGGCATCGGGTGTTGCAGAAAGCAATGCAATAAAGTCATCTGACGCTCTTGCGGCTCTCAGGATTGCCGTAGCGATGAACCCCAATTCAGATGGCGGCGAAATATCGCCGTACCAGTACCTCGCAGCAGATATCAACAAGGATGGCCAGATCAAGGCTGCCGATGCGCTCAATATCCTGAAGATGGCCGTCAAGCTCGACACCGCTCCTGAAAAAGAGTGGCTCTTTGTACCGGAGAGCGTGGCCAGCGAGTCAATGTCGCGAACCCATGTGGTCTGGCCGGATAATCCGATACCGGTCACGCTGGATCTGGATCACGATTTGCACCTGATCGGGATTGTGATGGGCGATGTGAATGGTAGTTGGGTGGCATGAGTAAGTGCAAAGTTATGGATGCGACAAGCAATACGTCCCTGCTGTTTTGTCCTTATTTTTGTATATTAGCAGTGTAATGCTGGTGCTCACCGTTAATGAATTCAGCGCCAGTCAGCGACCCGGAGGGCATGAGTTATCAGGGTGATCGGGGGTTTATGGTTTTATCGAAAGATGAATAAAACAGAAGGAGGGTAACAGGATATGAAAGGCAAGGTTGCATTGGTTACGGGCGCAAGCCGGGGCATAGGTCGGGCTACGGCTAAACTACTCGCCGCTGAAGGGGCTGCTGTTGCGGTGAACTATTTTCAGAGCGAAAGCGCGGCGGTCGCTGTTGTCGAGGAAATCATGAAAGCAGGCGGCCGGGCACACGCCGTCAGGGCGGATGTCCGTAACGAGGAGCAGGTGCGGTTGATGGTTGGAGAGGTGGAAAAAAGCCTCGGTCCGGTTGACCTTCTGGTAAGCAACGCTGCGATTGGTTTTCCCGTCAAACCGTTCACACAATTTTCCTGGAATGAATTCGAAGCGAAGCTTTGCGGAGAGCTCAAATCGATATTTTTCAGTTGCCAGGCGGTACTGCCAGGAATGATCGAAAGGAGGTCGGGATGCATCATTGCCATTTCAAGCACCCTTTCGCGTCACTCATCGCCGGGGTTTATTGTCCACAGCACGGCGAAATCTGGTCTTGATGCTTTCGTCCGCTCACTTGCAGAAGAGGTTGGCCCCTTCGGCATACGCGTCAACGTGGTTGCTCCCGGCCTTACGTTGACCGATGCTACCGCCTGGTTGCCCGAAGAACAGAAAGCGATGATGGCGGATATGACCCCCCTGAAGCGGGTTGCCCTCCCTGAAGATGTTGCTGGTGCCGTGCTTGCAATGGCATCCGACCACAACCGGTTCGTGACGGGCAGCTATATCCCGGTCTCGGGAGGGATGCTGATGCTGTGATGGCCTATCACTCTCCCGTACTCGAAGAAGCGCTTCTTTGAGCACGGGGCATTGCTCACGATAGTGTCTCAAAAAACCAATAATTTGTTCAGCGCATTGCGAGAGACGCGAAGCTATGAAATGTCAATTTCGCAATGGAAGATGATTTGTACAACACCTGCATAAAAGGTAAATTCCCGAAGAATAGCCTGATTTTACAGTAATCAACAAGCGGGGTGAGATGATGAAAGCCGTGGTTACACTCAAGAGTGGGGTTGCCCCTTTTACGCAGGGAAGCGGTGTCTTCGCACAGTAACTCTCTGGCTGAATTGCGGAAAATCAATGAGATGAAAATCCGTGATTTTGCCAAGCTCTTGCCTGGATGGGATGGTTATGGCGCGTTGCCGATACCTGGCGTTGTGATGACAAGAGCACTCGCTGCCATCAGTACACTGAAGGAGCAACCTTTATACGTTTTTCCATCCGCAAGAGAGACGATTCAGTTTGAGTATGATATTGCTGATACATCATTGGAAATAGAGATTGGCGAGAAGAGCGTGGAATTTTTGTCTGTTGAAGGAAATGTTACGGATGAGTGGGTCAGTTCTGACATCAACGATCTCTTTCGTGTCATTGACGAGTTCCACTCGAAAGCCAAGATTTTATGAATCCTGAACGTATTGAAAGCGGAGAGGTTTTGTTCAGAGCTGTTCAGCAGCATCCTGATCTTTGGAGAGGCGACATGCTGTCCTCTTTGCTCTTCAGAAATACTGCAGGGGTGTCGGTGGACAGAGATGGAGAGCGTTCAGAAGCGGATATTTGTGAATTTATAAAGTCAAATCTGTCGGCATACAGATTGAAAGCTGTGGTGTCCGTAACAGCCGCATGATGTCAGGATATTGGTGTTCTTGCCATTCCAAAACGCGAGCATTTCTTCCCGTCAACGTTACCGCACCGCTTCAGGGCCAGTTCATCAACCACTCTTATATGATATTGTGCCTTTCTTTGCCGCTATTTATGCTCAGTTTACCATTATTTTTTGCTATAAAAATGCGACTATAGTAGTAATATCTGTTCTGTGAGAAAAATAGGTTTCTTTGTATCGGGTTATGCAAACATGCCGGATGGGGTTTGAACGATGTCATTATCAAATGTGATTTTGTGCATCATGCGCTCCTTTTTCGGAAAGTAATTTTTTTGAATAGTTCCCATAAATGCTAACTTCGAGAGTGTTGGCCATGAACTATGAGCTTGAATATTTCCACCCTCGAATTAAAGAGGAGATTAACCGTTGGCCGAAAAGTACACTGGCGGACTATAAACGGTTGGCGGGACTGTTGATCGAGTTTGGGCCAAACATGAGAATGCCGCACTCAAAAGCTATGGGGCGCGGGCTCTTTGAACTGAGAGCCAGAGGAAAAGATGGCATCGGGAGAGCATTTTTCTGTTACATGAGGAACAGACGGATTGTGATTCTGCACGCATTTATAAAAAAAAACACAAACCACACCTCAACGAGAACTGGACATTGCACATAAACGAATGAACGAGGTCAAATAATGGATAATCTCAAATACCAGCCAGTGCCGTACAACCACGAGGAGGAGCTTCGTGAATCAATGAAAGACGAGGAGTTTCGGAGGGCATACGAAGCCCTGGAACCAAAGTATGCACTGATCAGGGAGTTACTTTTGGCACGTCGGCAAGCTGGTATGACTCAGTCGGCTATTGCCGAAAAGATTGGTACAACAAAAAGTGCAGTTTCAAGGCTGGAATCGTCCGGTAAACACAGTCCTTCCATTTCCTCACTCAGGAAATATGCTGAAGCTGTCGGCTGTGAACTGGAAATTAAGCTGATTCCAAAAAAGCCCACAGAGCAGAGTGAGCGAATAGTTGGGTTACCACATCCATCGAACGACAAAGAGCCCTCTTGACTGTTGCACGAGCGGCTACATATTTGGAGCGTGTTGTGCAGGGAAATCGTTCAAATGTTTTTCCAATTGGATCGGGTTTATCAGAGAACAAGCTTGATTATGGTCCGGGTTACAGGATTTATTACGGTAAAGAAGAGGACACAGAAATACCGTTTAACAGATAATGGTCGGCAAGTACGGGAAAGGCTGTCAGGGGTGAAATGATTGCGTCACTCGATGCCGAAAGCGATTTCCAGAGAAAAATCATGAAAAAGGTTCAGCGGAACTGATACCAAAAGCGCAATCATTTGCACCGCAGTATTGTTACGTATGGAAGATTGAGATATTCAATTCATTCAATAAAGAGGAGATTTCATGCCGTTACCCGTCAAAACCCCAAGCGTTAAGCCCATCCATAGCAATTAATTTCGCGGGTTTTGTATGGTGGTGGATTTATGCGCGGGCATTTCTTTCCGTCAACGTTACCATACTCTTTGCCTGGCGTGAGTGAGTGCAGATTTATGGATTGAACAGGCAATACGTTCCTGCTGTTCCACCCTGTTTTTTGTATATTAACAGTGTAATGCTGGCGCTCATCCGTTGAGGTCTTCAGTGCCAGTCAGCAACCCAAAGGTCATCAGTTATCAGGGTGTTTATGGTTTTATGATGAACAGCAAACGTTCATCGTCACGCAAGTTTACCAGCTTATGAGCAAGACAAGAAAACTGATCATCTTCGACTGGGCCATAAAACGCCTTCTGCGGAGCAAAGCCAATTTCGGGATTCTGGAAGGCTTTTTAAGTGAGCTGCTTAAAGAGGATATTATCATCCTGGATCTCATTGAAAGTGAGAGCAACAAAGAGGATAAACTCGACAAATTTAATCGGGTCGATCTCAGGGTACGCAACCAGAAACAGGAGATCATCATCATAGAGATACAGTATGATCGGGAGTATGACTACCTGCAGCGTATTTTTTATGGTGTTTCCAAAACAGTGATCGAGGGGATGAAAGAGAAGCGACCGTATGCAGGGATAACCAAAGTCATTTCAATAAACATTCTCTATTTTGATCTGGGCATTGGCGACGATTACATCTACCATGGTACCACCCGCTTTATAGGCATGCATAATCATGATCTTCTGGGACTTAATGAAAAACAAAAGCAACTGTTCCGGAAAGAGAGTGTCGAGGCACTTTACCCTGAATATTACCTGATCAAAATCAATCGCTTTAACGATATTGCCAGAGACCGACTTGATGAGTGGATCTACTTTCTGAAAAATGAAGAGATTAAAGAGAGCTTCACCGCAAAAGGTCTGAAAGAGGCGGAAGAGAAGTTGAGCATCATGAAGTTGCCGGAAGGGGAGCGAAAAGCGTATGAGCAGTACCAGGATGATTTGCGCTACCAGGCAAGCATGTTTGAGTCATCTTACGGTGATGGCTATTACACCGGCAAAGAAGAGGGCAAGGAAGAAGGTATTGTGGTAGGTATTGAAATTGGTAAAGAACAAGGTGTAGCACAAGGTGCCGAGGAAACAACCAGAACGATCGCCTTAAAGCTGATAGAACAGGGCGCGAAGATTGAAATCATCAAAGCGGTGACAGGGTTAAGCGTTACGGCGATAGAAGATCTTGTGAGGAGCATACGATAATATTTCAATCTTTCAGGGTTGAACTTTTCTATCACTTGCGGGGGTGGACTTCACTCAATGCCGAAAGCGATCATTTGCACCGCTGTATTGTTCGTAGGGAAGATTGCGATATTCAATTCATTCAAACCACAGGAGATATTATGCCGTTACCCGTCAACACCCCAAGCGTTAACACCGTAACACGTCGTGCCATAAAAAGGGTTGGCAAGCAATCGACGGGCAAGGAGCCACTGTCGTCACTGACGGTGGGCTGCTTGACTGGCGACCTTTATGATTTGCTCAAAAGCTTTACTCTGCTGATAACGATAAAACAAGCGAGTCAGCAGACATTTGAAGATGACCTCAAACGTTTGGCGGAACTTTTGAAGTGCATGAATCCTCCGATTACTCTGCTATTTCCGGCAGGCGGGACATTGCTCTTGCCGGACTGGTTTCAACGGTCATGCACTGCACTTGGTGTTGCTGTTACCATTGTGGAAAGTGAGGATCAACTTTTTGGCGTGCTACGGCATTTGAACGAGAGACCGGATATCCCTGACTCTGGCTGGCATCACAAGACAGAAGAATAAAGAGGCGGAGCAAAATCGCCTCCGGTTGTTGGCGGGTGGGTGGCAAACGTGCTTTTGCGGTGGAATCGCACGCTTGTCAGGGTTATTGTACGGCTGTGCTCTTCCAGAGATGCTGGAACAGTTTGCCACTCCACTGCTAAACAAAGGTATTGAGCTTAATAAAACAGCAAAAAATGACGGGATTCGTGCGTTCAGGCGGAGCAGGCAAGTGAATCAGTAGCATCATAACGCTACTACCAGGGCGCGAACCTGGAGCCGAATCAAATACCTGTGATGCGCTCATAAAACAAGCTTTACACCAACCAAAAAAAGTTATGCGGGAGGAAAATATTTATAAAAATCTTCACGGTGTCCAACCCGCAAAAGTTCCACGGTGTTATCAGCAACATAAGCGCCAATGCGATAACGATAATCAAAAGAAATACGATAATAACCAGCATACCCTGATAACCCGGAGGCTTCAGTAATATCTTCCAGTGAAGCACAAGCCTCAAGAGCAGCAATTATTTGGCGCAATTTCAATAAAATACGATCATCTCGAATTTTCTGTGTATCTTTTACAAAACGCTTACTGATTACTAACTTCATTGTGGTAAGCTGGCAAGAAAGGCGTTTTTTTCATCGTCGGTTAAAAAATCATCCTCATCTTTGGCTTCACGGCACGCCTCATACAATGCCAATGTTTCAAGCCTGTCAGCCTCGTTATGCAGTAACTTTTGTAAAAAGCGTTGCTGTTCATCATGCAACAATGCGTTATACATTCCATACAACCCTTCGGCTGAGGTGATGGGTACAGTTATCATGTTCTATCGTGTTTTCTTACTACTGCAAAATCGAACAATTATCTATAGTGTACATGTTTGAGGGAAAAAATGCAATACTTTCGAGGATCACACCAGAAAACCGGAGATCCGCCATTTTACAGATCGCACCATGTTCTGGAACCTCGGTGACGCTTTTGCGAAAGGCAATTTACTGGAGCCAGGGCCGAAAGAGGTTCGTAACCCCAATATTGCTATTGCCTTCCGTCGGATAGGGTTAAGCGAAAATGCCGGATGGGGCTTGAGCGATGTCATTGCCAACTGGACGAAGCTCGGTCATGCCAGACCTGCCATACAGAATGACAAAACAGGCAAGTTTTTTGAAGTTACGTTACTTGACCAGGCTGCGTTACGTAGTGTTGCTGAACAGGTAAATGAAGTAACCGAACAAGTAACCGAACAAGTAAGCTGGTTGCTGAATTGTGTGCTGGAAGGGCCTTTGGGAACCTGGCATCTCATGCATCGACTGCAATTACAGCATCGACCGACATTCCTTTACGACTATCTGCAGCCTGCCCTGGCGGCAAAATTGGTTGCCATGACTCAGCCTGATTCGCCCAGAAGCCCGACACAGAAATACCAGTTAACAGACAAGGGACGGCAATTACGGGAAAGGCTGTCATTGGAGATAGTTTAGCTCTGCACCATCGCTTCATTATTTGTATTTCAGGAGTCGCCGGTTCTTCCAAATGCAGTAATATTTTTATATTCAAAAATAACGGCTTTTCTCTCATTGAATTGTTACAGGATATATTCCATGCTGTGCTTCATGAAGGAATTACTGTACGTGAACTAATACCCTGTAGGTATGTTGTGGGCGAGTTGGGTTTGGTTTGTCAACCTCAACTTCTTGTTCGTCATTGGCAAGAGAAAATCCGTCACTATGTCACCGTATTATCGAATTAAGAGAGAAGATTTTGAATTTTACTGAACTTCAAAAAATCATTGCCGCAGGTGAATCCCTGACGCTTGAACTTAAAAAATCCACCGCTGAAAAAGAGCGTGCTTGTCGGAGTATGTGTGCTCTGGCAAACGGCCAAGGCGGGCAGGTGGTGTTTGGTGTCACTCCATCCGGAAAAGTGGTGGGCCAAAAGGTGACTGATCGTACATTGGAAGAGCTGGCCCAGGAGTTTCAGGGTTTTGAGCCACCGCTGTGCCTGCACCTCCAGCGTCTACCACTTTCCGAAGGGGATGGCCGAGGATTGGAAGTTCTGATTGTCCATGTTGATCGTGCCACTGATGCTCCCGTTTCTTTTCGCGGAATACCTTATGAGCGCGTGCTGAACACAACGTGTGTCATGCCTCGCGCCAATTACCAGCGATTGTTGATTGAGTCTATGCATGCCAGTGAGCGCTGGGAAATGCAGCCCGCCATAGGGTGCAGTGTTGAAGAGCTCGACAGCCTTGAAATTGTTGTCACCCTCGAAGAATCCATACGACGGGGGCGCAGCCTTGACCCCGGTACTCGCGACACTATGGGGATATTGCGTGGGTTGGGCCTGCTGGTGAATGGCGAACAACTCTCACGTGCAGCCGTTGCATTGTTTTGTAAAGATGAAGTTGCCTTGCCAGCATTCCCGCAGTTTATGCTTCGCGTTGCCCGATTCAAAGGCACAAACCGCGACGAATTTCTCGACAACCGGCAATACACCGGTAACGCTTTTGCGCTGATGCGTCGGGCCGAACGCTTTTTGATTGATTGGCTCCCGGTGGCCAGCAAGATCGTGCCGGGCCAAATGGCTCGCATCGACACGCCAGCGCTCCCCACCGATGCAGTGCGCGAAGCTCTCGCCAATGCCTTTATCCATCGCGATTATACCAGCGCTGCGGGCTCTGTTGCTGTGGCTTTGTACGATGATCGCCTGGAAATCATCTCCCCCGGCGAACTGCATTTTGGATTGACTCCCGAAATGCTCTACCAGCCTCATGAATCAAAACCCTGGAACCCATGGATTGCCAAGGTGTTTTACCGCCGTGGACTGATTGAAACATGGGGAAGAGGAACCCTTAAAATTGCCAGTTTGATGCAGGAGGCTGGCTTGCCCGTGCCTGTGCTGCATGAAAATACCGGTTGTGTTTTGATGACGTTTAAACTGCCAAAGCCGTATGTCGGAGTAAATGAGGGAGTAAATGAGGGAGTAAATGAGGGAGTAAATGAGGGAGTAAATGAGGGAGTAAATGAGGGAGTAAATGAGGGAGTAAATGAGGGAGTAAATGCACTTGTTGAACTTATAAAACAACGCCAGGGTATGCGAGTTCCAGCATTAGCGGAATTGATGAATACCTCTCCCAAGAACCTCGAACGCTGGCTTAAACAATTACGAGATGCCGGGCAGATAGAGTTCATTGGTTCATCAAAGACAGGTGGTTACTATCCAAAACAGTAATATCAAGTTTTAACGAGAGCTGTTGGATACTGCGCACATTTATAAAAAAATCTGGATAGCGTTCAACGCATTTTGTAAAGCAGAAAATGATTGGCTGTGATTCATTAACATTCGTCCGAAAAGCCCTGTTCCCATGAAAAACAAGCGCAATAACCCTTCATGCCGATTGAAGCGTATCGTTGACCACTATGTTCAGGCTTTTCTCTGCTTTGACTGCCTTGAGATGAATGGCGTGGTGTAGTTCCGGGTTCATTCGCAGCACAAATTTGCCAGAAAATGGCTTATCCGGTTTTTCTCCCCGCTCTGCACAAAAGTCAAGATAATCATCGACAGAGTCCCTGAAGGCTTGCACGATTTCATCAACACTCCGTCCCTGAAAAGTGACAACATCTTTTAAGTCAAGAACTTCGCCATGAAACAGTCCCGCTTCATCATCAAATTCAATATGCCCGGTATAACCTTTATAGTGCAGCATGATAGTTCACTCCTACTTCTTGTAAAAAACGTCTCACTGATTTAAGCGCCCCTTTATCGCACTCTTTTTCAGGATGCGGCCTGTGAAAGACGGCACGTACTCCGTTCAGGAAAATTCTCACCCTTGGGCATCTTTTCTCGATGATGACACGTCTCAAGAGTCTCCATAATGGCCACGCAAAGAGAGTACCAGGACAGTTACGGTACAATCATTGATCTCGTAAACCATTCGATGCTGGTGATTAAGCCTTCTTGACCAGCATCCAGCAAGATTTCCTTGTAATTGCTCCACTCTGCCGGTACCTTCTTTTGGATGCTCGGATAATTCAAAAATAATACGCTTAATCTTTTTGAGAATAACCTTATCACCAACTTTATTCCAATGCCTGATATCTTCCCTGGCTTGGTCAGTAATGTCTATAAAATACTTGCCCATGGATCGGCTGGATCAGTTATTCGCGTAACCCTGCCAGCTTTTGCATCGGCTTTCCCTCGTTCAATAGCCTCAATAACCTTCGGATCAGAAAAATATCTGTCGGTGTCACTGATTTTTCGTGCAGGGACAATTTCATAGGTCTCGGTTCTACCACACTGGACGATGACGCGCTCGGTATTGGCCATATTGAGATATTTACGGAGGTTTTTACGCAACTCCGTTGTGCTGACTGCTATCATAATTTCAACCTTTTGTGTTACAGTATACTGTACAGAGTATAGCTATTTTTTCCTTTTAACACGTAGCCAGGCAATTTTTGCACACATTAAAAATTCTGTACTTTACGCACATCTCCAATACGTATAAAAAAAGGAGGCGACTGTGCCACAAATTCCAGTAGAAAGTAACTCGCGACTGTCGTTGCGCATTGCTTCAGAAGAGAAGTCTCTTTTGGTGAGAGCGGCAGCATTACAGCATACGCATTTAACCGAGTTTGTTACCAGAACCGTTGTTGCAGAGGCGCGAAAGGTGATTGATCAGAGTGAGCGCATAGAGCTGAGCGAGAGAGATCGCACGCATCTCCTGAATCTTTTGGAAGAGCCACCTGCTCCAAACGAAAAACTCATGGCGGTAGCATTTGCTTTACCGAAGCATCAAGGAATCTTCGACAGGGTAGAGTAACTTACACTCACCGATGGTTCAAGCACATAAAAAAGGAGATATGCTATGACGGCAAAAGAGAAAATTATGATAGCAGTTGAAACGCTACCTGCCGATACCACATTTGAGGAGGCGATGGAGCGTCTTCTTTTTATCGCGAAAGTTGAGAGGGGAATCCAGCAGGCGGATGCAGGAGAAACTCTGTCTCACCAGGAAGTAAAAGAGAGGATGTCGAAATGGTTGAAATAAGGTGGACTCCTCAGGCAGCAGATGATTTGGAAGCGATTGCAAATTTTATTGCTGTGGATTCCGCACACTATGCCAGGCTATTTGCAACAGATGTGCTGTCAGCCGTTGATCGTCTAACAGATTTCCCTTATTCCGGTAGATCATTACCCGAATTGAACGATCCTGCCATTCGAGAAATTCTTTTTGGGAGCTATCACATGGTATACAGAGTGAAAAGCAATATGGTAGAGCTTTTAACGGTCTATCACGGTTCACAACTGCTTGGCCCCTCAAGGCTAACCATTGATGACTCAATCTCCCTCAAATAATCCAAATCATTCATTGTGCTCAGCTTTTGGTTGTAAAAACCCCTCCCACATAACTCGTATTACATCAAAAGGTTATCTCCTGCCCAGCACCCCCAGAATCTCCTGAAAGCTTGCCAGCCCGGCTTCGAGGTTTTCGATGATCTCTCCGGCCAGTAAATCCGGTTTGGAAAGGTTGTCTATGTTGGGAGTCGCCATACTATTCCCAAACGCAGTAATATTTTTTGTTATCTTCTTTGAGGGTCTTCAGAAGTAACTGTTTGTCTCTCATTGAATTATACTTATGGGCAAAGAATTTCTCGGAAAATTGGAAGCAAGCCGAAAAGAGTTGCTGGATTTGGGTTTGCGTAACCCATTAATCAGTCACTCGCAACGGGCGAAGCAAGTTAAAGTTGTCGATGAAATTACTTCAGAAATTTATCGAATGCTGGTGCTTGAAAATCGAGCAATGAGCTTTGAAGCCGTATCAGTATCTGATGAGGATCTTGGTGCACATGCGGAAGAAGTTATAACTCCATATACTGCGGGTCAGAAAAAGTTGCTGACCCAGCCGAATGAAGATCCCGATGAGTATCAATTTGCGGCTCGGCATATCGACAGAAAGCTTCAGAGCAATTTGTCGTCAGAAAAATTACAGACTAGGTTGCTTTCCATTCATAACGATGCACGCTCATATCTTGAAGAACAGGGCGTTAATATATTGTTTCTTGTTCTTGGTTTTGTGCATTGGTATGAAGCCGATGTTTCCAATGAAGCGCGACGTGCCCCTTTACTCTTGATTCCTGTAGAGCTCAAACGTGCAAGTGCACAAGAGCGTTTTCAACTTCATTACACAGGAGAAGAAATTGGTGATAACCTCTCATTGATTGAGAAGTTAAGGGGTGAATTCAATATCATCCTGCCGAAGATTGCTGACACTGAAGAATTCGATATTCAAGCTTATTATAACTCTATCGAGCAGTCTGTCAGAAGTGTAAAACGATGGAAGGTGGTACCCAACGATATAACATTGGGTTTTTTCTCCTTTGGCAAATTTCTTATGTACAAAGACCTTGATCCAGAGGCTTGGCCAGAGGAGAGCAAAGGGACTGGATTTTCTATTATTGAGTCTTTGCTGACAGATGGTTTTCGTGAGCAAGAGAGTGCCTATGGAGATGAAACTCACATTGATGAGGTTATCTCGCCAGCAGATGTACATCAGGTCAAAGATGCTGACAGTACACAAATTTTAGCCATTCTTGATGTCAATTCTGGACGCAATCTTGTTCTACAGGGGCCTCCAGGCACCGGTAAATCTCAGACCATTACAAATATTATCGCCGAATGTATAGGCCAAGGCAAGAAAGTGCTTTTTGTGTCCGAAAAAATGGCGGCACTTGATGTGGTAAAACGCCGGTTGGATGAAGTCGGACTGGGCGATGCTGTAATTGAATTGCATAGCCACAAAACAAATAAAAAAAATGTATTAGCAGAAATTGACCGGACGTTGCATCAAGGGAAACCAGTTGTGGAGAATCCGGTTGAAGATATTGCGACTCTCACAAAATTAAGGGATGAACTCAATTCGTATTGTGCCGCAGTTAATAAGCCAGTGGGCAAAGCGCAAATCAGCTTTATCAATGCATTAGGATTGGCTTTAAAAAACCAGCCAGCTAATCTTGATGTACCATTGTTTGATTTTCAGCCGATGCAGGAGTGGTCTGGATCAGATTATCGGGTAGCAAGGTTGAAGGTTGAGGTACTTGATCGTTACCTGAGTGAAGCAGGAGCGCCGATACATAATCCATTCAGACTGAGTGGTTTGACCGAAATTGTGCCGTCACAGCAACAGAAATTGGTGAAAGTACTTGATGATGCAAAGATTGATACTGAAGCGCTCTTATCATCATCCGTCGATTTGGCAAAAGCTATGGGACTTCCAGAGCCAGCCCAAAGAGCAGAGATCGGGATTATCTGTAAGGCTGCTCGTCGTGCCATGGATGCTCCGCACATCGAAGGCTTGTTGCTTACCTCTGGTGAATGGCAGGTAAAACGCGATGATATTTCAGCTCTTATTGTTGCCGGGAAGGCATTGAGTCTTGCACACGCAAGATATGATGATTGGTTGATTGATGATGCTTGGACTCAGGATTTTGTAGAGCTAAGGCAGCTTTTTGTAAACAAGGGCAAAAGCTGGTTGCGAGTCTTTTCAAGTGATTTTCGCCAAGCCAGGCAGAAACTTCAGGGGTATTGCCGAAAACCACTCCCCAAAGATGTCACTGAAACGCTCCGAATGATTGATACTATTCTTGACAGCAAGAAGAATCAACAAGTGTTTTTGGAACAAGCAGATTTGGGTGCAGCGTTATTTGGAGCCCAGTGGAAAAAAGAAGATTCAGACTGGGAAGTTTTGGAAAAACTTACAGAATGGGTAGTTGCTCTTTACCGTGATATGGGCAATGGTCTTGTTCCCGAAGGTATCGTCAATTTTTTGTCTGGTTCACCAAAAGTTGATGTTCTAAAAGAGATGGTCGTTGCCGTAGAATCAAATATTGACAGGTATGAGCAAAGTATAGCTGTTGTTGAGAATGTGCTTCAGCTCAAGCTTGGCCATGAAGAAAAGATCCATTGGCATCTCACATTGGAACAGCAGGGGGCCTCTCTGTGTCATTGGTTAAAAAATGTTGATCGCTTGCCTTATCTTATCCGATTCAATCAGATTGCTGATGAAATGACGACGATGGGTCTTGGTTTTATCGTTACGGCGGCAAGAGATTGGGGAGATGGGGCAGGCACGCTGATCAAAATGTTTAATTACAGTTGGTATAATGGTTTGGTTGAAAAAGCCTATGTTGACGAACCCAGCATTAAATTGTTTGATCGCATACAGCACACTCATGTCCAGGCTGAATTTATCCGGTTGGACCATCTTCTCTTCCGTCACAATCAGGCTCGACTAGCTCACTTACACTGGAAATCGCTTCCAATGCTGGAGAGTGGTGGTGAACTTCAGATTATCAGCAGTGAAATCAATAAAAAACGGCGGCATATGCCTATTCGAGTTTTAATGAGCAAGGCCGGTCGCGCTATTCAGGCAATCAAACCCGTCTTTATGATGAGTCCGATGTCTATAGCCACATATATCCCACCAGGCTCGGTAGAATTTGATCTGGTAGTTTTCGATGAAGCCAGCCAAGTCAAGCCGGTTGATGCATTTGGTGCCATCATGCGTGGAAAGCAGTCTGTCGTTGTCGGTGATAGTAAACAGCTTCCCCCTACCAGCTTTTTTGATAGTTTGGTTGAGAGCGATGATGAGGACGATTTCGACAACATTGGCGATACAGAAAGTATTCTCAGTTTATTTCTTGGGAAGGGAGCACCAGAGCGGATGTTGCGTTGGCACTATCGTAGCCGCCATGATTCACTGATTGCGGTTTCAAACAATGAATTTTACGATAATCGGCTTGTCGTCTTCCCCAGTCCGGGATCTAATGAAACAGCTCGTGGTCTCCGATTCCATCATCTTCCGAATACAGCCTATGACAGGGGGAAAACCCGATCTAACCCGGATGAGGCGAAGGCTGTGGCAAAAGCCGTTTTTGAGCATGCAAAATCCTATCCGGAACTGACGCTTGGTGTGGTTGCTTTCAGTACTGCGCAGCGAGATGCTATTGAACTTCAGCTTGAACTTTTGAGGAGAGTTGATTCGAGTTGTGAGTTCTTTTTCAACGAACATCAGCGAGAACCTTTCTTTATCAAAAATCTTGAAAATGTCCAGGGAGATGAGCGTGATGTTATCTTTATAAGTATAGGATACGGTAAAACGGCTGAAGGATATATGGCTATGAATTTTGGTCCATTGAATCGTGACGGTGGAGAGAGACGGCTGAATGTTCTGATTTCAAGAGCTCGACTTGCTATGGATGTGTTCTCTAATTTTACTGCTCATGATATTGACCTTGCCAGGACTACTGCTCGCGGGGCGGTTGCGTTAAAGAATTTTTTGGCGTTTGCTCAATCAGGCATTCTTTCACAGCCCTATAGCACAGGTAAAGAGCCTGATTCTCCTTTTGAGGAACAGGTTATCAAGGCGTTAACCCAAAACGGCATTGACATTGAGCCTCAGGTCGGGAGCGCAGGGTTCTTTATTGATATTGCTGTAAAGGCCAAAGATAAACCGGGTCAATATATTCTTGGTATAGAATGCGATGGTGCGACATACCACAGTTCCCGTTCTGCAAGGGATCGTGACCGGTTACGTCAGGAAGTTTTACAGGGTCTTGGTTGGCAGTTGCACCGTATCTGGAGTACGGATTGGTATCGTACTCCAAAGGATGAATTGGTTCGAGCCTTGAATGCCATTGAGAAGGCGGAGTACAACTATAAAAACGGGCAGGAATTTTTTTCTTCTAAAATGACATCGACTGAAAAAGATCTGCATATCGTTCGCGAAGAAGTTCGTAACAGTGAGCATATATCTCACTCCATATCCGTTCCTTACAGAAGAGCGCAACCACAAATACGTTTATTTGACAAAGAACTTCACGAATGTACTCCAGAGGAGTTGTTGCCCTATGTTTGCGAAGTCATTCAGATTGAGTCGCCTATTCATATAACCGAGTTAACTCGATGTATTACTGAAGGGGCATGCCTTAAACGTTCCGGGGTCAGAATACAGGGAGTCGTTCTGACATCGATAATTTATGGCGTGCAAAAGAATAAAATTGTGAAAAAGGGAGACTTTTGTTGGCACCCGGAAATGAGTGTACCTGTTGTCCGTGATCGATCAGAGCTTGATGCGTCCTCAAAAAAGTCAGAGTTAGTAGCTCCTGAAGAGATCAGTTTGGCTATTCTTCAACAAGTAAAAAGAGGGTTTTCGCTTTCTGTCGATGATGCGGTTATAAACGCAGCACGCCTGCTTGGGTTTCAACGCGTAACAGCGCAGGCAAAATACTTGTTTGAGCTTCAACTTGATGGGTTGATTAAATCTGAGATTCTGTTATTGCGCAATGGTTTTTTATCGGTGGTATAGCGCTTGCCAACAGCGAAATGAAACTGGTGCAAGTGTGGATTGAGATCTATAAATAAGATTTGATGGCGGTCTGGAAGCTGGCCGTTGCCGAGGAGCTAGTTTTTAAGATTAAACTGTTAACATAAAAGTCAAGGAAATATGACTGGTACGAGAGAAGAAATCTAACACAAACCGAAAGTCCTTCTTGACAAGCGAGATAACTTGGTTCCTTTCATAATCAACAACAATAACTATGTTGAGCAATCTGAATATACTATTGGATAGCTGCGTAAAACGTCACCAGAAATAGCCCTGAATGTAGTGCCAGTTCCTTTCTCGTCAAGCTTTTTTTCAATGAGGCGTAAATAATAAAACAGAAACTTGTAGCAATGAATGTATCGAAGAGCGGCGAGACCCCGGCCTTTACAGCATTTCTGATCAGCAATATTGGTCGTGCCAACCGGGGCTCTGACTGAAAGCAAAATATCGTTGGCCTCTGCTATTTTTGTTGGAGCTGTACACCATTTTACCGTGACCGGATGCAGCTCGGTAAATTCTGCTTTTCCCTGAAAAAAAGGTAATCCTTCTTGTTTGCTGTTATATGCTGACGAAGGCGGGGATTGCTCCATGATGATCGTGCAAATGTCATCCAAACAAGCTTCTACATAAGCTTTCATTACAAACTACGTTCATTACTGATCCACAGACAATTCCTGCATACGTCAGAAACCTTGTTGCATCCCGTTACCGGGTTCCAGGTCATCTCCGTCCATTCTATGTGTGACTGTGACATTGTTGTGATGCGTTATTCTGTGGTCATGACAAATCGATAATGAAACGTGTCATGACATCAGTGAAGCCAGATTCCTCCAAAATACCCACACCACAATCGGAACTAAACCATCAAAGACTCTCCAGTGGAAGGATTGATCATGCTCTTTTCCGCAGCACAATGGCGAGCGGGTAAGGCACTTTAAAAGTTGCGCTTCATTTTTTTAGCGACATCCCGCTCAAAATCAGCAGTGGTGAAGGCTTTATATTGCTGTCGTTTAATTAAGCCACGGGCCTCAAGATCGGCGATCTTCTCCATAACCGCTCCCAAATGAATGGTTCGAGCTGGTGATGTCGAATGGTTCGCGTCCTTGATAATCTCCGAAACCTTCTGCGCCATATCAGAAGTAGTTTCTGTTGTGCAAAAATGATTGGATGCCATGGCGATGAATGTAATCGGTTAAAAATTCGGAGTAAGAATGTATTATTTGCGAAAGTCCGTATCGCAGGAATAATCTTCAATCCTTAATTTAAGATAATTCTGTAATGTATTCACGCCTATTTTTCTGCCGTGAGAGTGCCATATTTTATTATCAGACAGCAGTATTGCTATCCATTCTGCTCTTGCTCTTTTTTCCTCTATGGTGACCGGTTGCCCAAGTTTTTCTGGATTGCTCTTATGTTGTGTCCAGTTACAAAACTTGTACTTAACCAGCCATTCCTTGAGCAGTGTTATGGTGAGGTTCTTTGCCTGTTCATATAGACTAAGCATCGCCAAATCAAGGTTTTGTAATATCAAAAGCTCAGCTTCAGTCAGTGAGCCAAGACTTGATTTCTGGATCATTTTATCTACCTGATCAAGATAGCCTAACGCAGGAACCCACTCTTTTCCATTATAAACTTGCGGATCAATTGGGCCTAACGACGAGGTATAGTCCATGAATATCTTGTCGCCTGACAGAGCGAAAATCGTTCCTGCCGACATGGCCTCATCGGGGATGATAAAATATACCTCGTTGTAGTGATAACGAATAATGTCCACCAGCTTCTCAACAGTTTCAGCGCTGCCTCCCGGCGAGTTGATAACAATGGCAAGCCTCTCTCTGCCGTAGCCATCGGCTTTCAAAGCCTCAATAAAGTCGCAAAAAATTTTTTCAAGTGAAGGGTAAATTGGCCCGTAAAAAAAAGCAGCATCAGCATCCAGGTGCTCCTCAAGAGCGACTATTCCCTCTCTCGCTATCTGACGTACTTTATCGTCGAACTCTTTTAAAATTTGCATGGCTTCAGTTTTAAAAACGACAAAAGATATTGTGTAATTTACAAGTATTTGTCGCAATTTCAAACCGTCAACACCACATTCAATTCATCAATAACCCCCCACATTCTTTCCACGAAAAGCTACAACATTTTGCCTCTGCCGCCATGCGCAACCAACGGACTTGTGGCCCGAGGTCATCAGTCTCAATATGGATGCTGGAGGCAATGTGCTGTTTTCCTCAAAACCGAAACCCAAACAGCCCACCATCATCCTGCGCGTCAGTGAGCACAACCGGAAGTGTATGGTTATGAATATTGAATCCAGGCGTTGTCTCCTTGAATGCGTCGTCTTCGTTCATGGTAACAATGTATTGGAATCCAAGCTCTTCAGCCGTTTCTGCTCCAACTTTGAGCGCACTTGCAATCTGGCGACCATCGACACCGTCAAAAAGGTGGCTGTCGTGAACGAGAAAGCCGGGGCCTATACCTCGCTTGGCACAAAGCCGCATAAGCATCATGTCAAAACAGAATATCTGCATATTTTTTATTCCCTTGCTGCGAGAGCCTTGCATGGGGAACTGGAATTGAGGGCCGTTGGATGTTTCATCCACAGTCATGCTCCCTGCTGATTCGTAAAGGCGTTTTGAGGTCTCCTCGAAGGCCAGAATGGCATTGGAGAGACGTTCTTTTTGCTCTGAAAAATCCCCGCGGAGACGGAGGGTAAGACGATTGCGTTCAATATCAAGCTCGTTTTTTGTGCCTTCCAGTTGCTCGGCAGCGGAGAAGCGCTGGCGTAGTGATTCAACTTCAACCTCTTTGCGGCCAGTTTCCGACTGAAGCTTGGCAAACTGGTCGAGGGCACCATGACTTTTCAGGAGATTCATAACCATGGAACGGCGTTCGTCGAGCTGTTGTTTTTCCTGATCCCGTGCAAGAATGCGCTGCCTGGCAGAATCAAGTTCACCGGAGAGGTAGTCGCGACGGTTGCGAATGACGGATTCGTGGAAGAGTCGTACCTCATCGTAGCGCTTGACAGCAAATCCTGGTAGTGCGATGCCCGCCTCGGCATAGATGCTCTCCAGTTCACCAACTGGTGGTGGAGATTCTGAATGCATCGCGCTCTACAAATCATGGATAGAACCTGTATCAATGACATTGGCGTTTGACAGATCGCTGATCTGATGGGTGAGTTGGTCAGCTTCCAGTTCAAGTTCGGAGTATTGAGGCAGAACACGGAAGGCCGCCAATTGGGACTGCATCTCTTTGAGACGAGCCTCGGCAATGGTTACTTGAGTACGCAGGTCGGAGCTTTTTCCGATGATGCTGCCAAATGCCCCGCTTCCGGCGGTATTTTTGAGTTCCCGTAATGTTTTTTCGCGGTCACGAATTCTCTGCCATTCGTTGGCAATTTGCCAATCAAGACCCAGAAGATAGAGTAATGCAACCTGTATGTCACTCTCTTGCTGATCAGTGGCTTGTTTTTCCGGAGTTGTGAAGGCACCGCTTCGTTGCCGACGAATGAAATAGGTAAAAAGTGAACGAAAGGTTGGTTTGCGGCCCTCAATATCTGGAAGCTTATGCAACTCAAACATTTTTTCACCAAGCAATGTCGTCCACTCAGTGTTGCTCAGGGCGCTCTTATTGTTCAGAACATTTTCGCCTTCAAGGTAAATTTGTAACCATTTTTTTCCGGTACGTTCAGTAGTGATTTTTTCATTGCCGAGATCAAGAGTGATTCCGAAGTTTTCATTGACAAGAGCTTCAGAACGAAAAAGGGAGTCTCGTCCTGCCTTTGCGCCGGAAAGAAAATCGATGATTTCCACAAGGCTGCTCTTGCCTGCCCTGTTTCTGGTTTGCTTGTCTGTGGCTCCAGCTTCCTTTTTGGCGATGAGAACATTCAGCCCTTCATGAAACTCAAGCTCCTTGAAGCTGGGCAAGCTGCTGTACATACGGTAAATCATGGCTGTTTCCGGCTTATAAGGCCATCTTGAAGTTCAATTGCTCCCATAAGAAACAAGAGGTCAAGAGTAAGGACGTAGGTATCGTAACGCAGCGCAGTTTTTTTTCTCTCTGCGCTCGTGACAGAACGGGTGATCTCTTCCCAGAGTGAAGAGACAGTCCTTGGCTGTGCCAAATGAGTGAGCAAGCGTGCTCCGACGGTGAGCAGTGCTCGTTCTTGCGATAAGTGTTTGGTTGGCAGAATCATTTGAAAACAGCTCCGGGTTCTTCAAAAATATCGCAACGCTCAAAATAGTATGCCAGCACAGTCAATACCGCCATCTGATGTTCCGGTGTCCCAATCTGGGTTCCGCCAGCCCATGTTTGTAGCTCAGTGAATATCCTGTTCGGGAGCATTGTTCCACGTAACTCCTCGTGTTTTTTGCGAAAGGAAACAGCCAGACGTTCACCCAAGGATTCATCATACCATGTGTCAAGGAATGCAGAAACCAATGGAGATTTTGTCAAGCCACTCTTGATTAAGGTACTTACGCTTTCGGTCAGATCGTTAGCCTCAATTTTGCCCGGCGGAATGGCTTTCACGGTAGAACTGGATGGTAGTGCCTTGCATTCCAGTGACTCCAACACAATTTGAATCTCTTTGAACCCAAGTTACGCCATTGTTTCTTCGTCAGGAGCATGACCAAACCAGGAGATGCGGTCGTCAAGAGAAAGTTTATGAAAAATCTGTCGCAATTCCTCAAAACCCCAAGGCTCCAGAGTAATGCCTGCATTGACATCCTCAAACTTCAGCAACAGCTCTTGAACATGAGGAGGAAGCCCATCTATAGCGTTATGGACAAAAGCCCATTTGTCGAAGTACTTGCCCCAATGCTTTTTTGCACCTTCAAAATCTTCATTGATCTTTGTAATCGCTTTAGCTTTGTCCATCTCGTTGGGAGCATAAACCTGAAAGAGACGGCGATCCGATTTGAGAAAACATCATTTTTACGGTCTCCAATATTGCCCCACGGACGGCAGGCCATGAAATCGGCCTTGTAGGCAAAACCCATCAGCCGCTCAAAGAATGTCTGAAACTCGTCGCCTTTTGCCCGGAGAAACATATTCTCAAATTTTTCTTCATAATATGCGTCTCGCAGCTTCATGGCTTATGCGTCAGTAGTCTTGGTATTCTTTTGCTCAATTGAGTGGAACAATACGAAAATACATCTGTTCTTCTTTTTTTTAGATAAAAAAGAGGACGTAGGCTGGAAATAAGCTCTTACCGGTGACATATCATTTATATCGAGAGTTATAACACATGGAAGAGGTTCGGAAATAATACCTCAACCGCTCCAACTGGAAAACGGAGGGACAAAGCGCCTTTCGGTGTCTCTGACCCAAGTATCCCATTGCTGGTTAACGAGGAGAGGAGCGTTCTTGCCGTCCTCTCATTGAGACCGCTGATACGGCAGGCATCACCACGAGAGATTTCGCCTTTCAGCAACACCATTTCAAGAATTGAGAAGGCCTCCGCTCTCCACCCCTGCCGCTCACCGTAAAAGCGCAATCGTTTAGCAAGGGCATCAAACTCAAACAGGCTCTCCATAAAGGTTATCTGATCAAGCGATATCTTCAGGAACCAGATAATGAAGGTATTCAGAGCACACAGAGAGAGATTGCCCCTGCCATCAAGATCACCCTGGCGCGGCATATCGGCGTGATCCATCAGCCTCATATAATCATGTCGGCTTTCGAGCCCGCGAGCAAGGCCTCGCGATACTGACCAGAGTCCATGAGCGCCGATGCCTGCATGGAGTGCCATGGCATGACTCATGAGACGACTTACCCGTCCGTTACCATCAAGAAAGGGGTGGATATAATTGAACCGGTGATGCGCCGCAGCCATTGCCGCCAAACGCATTCCTTTTCCAAGTTTCTCAAACGCATACCGCTTTTCAAAATAATCCATAAATGCCGCAACGGTACTGCTCTCAGGCGGGAGGTGGCGGCCTAAAGCAACGTCATGTTCCGGTTGATTTCTGAAAGTGCCGGGAATAATTGGAATTCGCCCCTCTTTTTTTTGTAGATAACACATCGCTTCAGGAAGATCCCTGTAAAACTCCCGATGCAGCCAGGAGATAAAGCGGCATGATGCAGCATCATCAAGTGTTCCGGCAGCATAGAGCGCATCGATGTTCTGCTGCACACGAATATGGGCCACCGCCTCTCTCTGGAGATCTCTCCGCTCTCCGTTGCTGTCAAACAGGTTCTGCAGCGCTCGCTCAATATCGCGAGGCATGGTGTTGTGCCCCTCAATAAGGTTGGAGTAGTAGCAGTTCATGACCCTGACAAGATCGGCGAGACTTGCCGCTGTTTTGGGGTGAAGCCGGTTTCCCAGCCGTTCAGCAGCGGTTGAGAGTGCAGCAATAAGATCAACAATCTCAGGCTCTAACGATTCCGGAAGGCAAGGCTCAAGACGTGGAGGTGTTTCAGTGATCATTTTATTGCCGATTATGTGATGGCGCTTTCTCTTTGAGAATAAGACCTTATCAGCAATAATCCATAAAAATTGCCGATCATTTTGCCGATTTTTGTTGCGTGAGCACGAGTGAGTTGAGGTGCAATAAAGTAGCGGATAGGTTCAGCTTTTGCCAAAAAAACTTTATACTTCGAGAGAGGCGCTTGATTGTTGCTTTATGCTGTGGAAGACTATCGAGATAATTTGGTGACTCTCATCATAAAATAACAATAACTATGTTGAGCAATCCGAATATACTGAACATTCCTCAAGACATATTGGATTCGGCACGCCTGACAATAAATGATTTGCGAACAGAGCTAGCGGTCGGCTTGTATGCGCAGCGGTGTCTTTCAATCGGAAAGGCACATGAACTGGCCGATATGTCATTGTGGGAATTCCGTCAACTTCTGGCATTCCGGCGCATTTCACCTGATTATGATCTCTCTGACTTGGATAAAGATATTACAACGCTTCAGGAGTTAAGACGACTATGAAGGTGGTCAGTAGTACTATTTTTCTATCACTCAAGCGGTCAACACCTCATTCAATTCATCAATAATCGCCCCCATCCGCTCCCCGAAAAGCTGCCACATTTTGTCCCGCCAACTTTGCAAAATGCTTGTTCAAAGGGCCCCGCTGATCACAGGTTATTTGCGCAACACCGGCGTAAAGGGTAAATTGCGGCGGGGTACGTTTCCAGATATCAGCAAAAAGGAGCCCGATGATGAAGACGAGGACAATGCTGAGCAGAGCTTGGCAGTTTGAGGGCGATGCTGGTCATGATGGAGGAAATGTAGCCGCGCTTGTGACGTGGTTTGTTTTGCCGTTGCAAGGCATGTTAACCATGATGACCCTGATCGCGAGAAAAGGTCAAAGCACACCAGAGGGCTTATACAAAACTCTTGCGCTGATTGGCATCATTTTTTTTTGTTTATTTGGAGTCTGTACTGCATCACAGAAAGATACGTCTATGCCTGAGAACTTTGTTTTTATAAACGGTGGTGAGTTTACGATGGGGAGCCCCGAGGGTGAGGTCGGGAGGGCCGAAGCCCGGGAGCTTTATCTGCAAAACCTGGGGATTGACTACAGTGAGACGCAGCATCAGGTGAAGGTGAGCGACTTTGCCATGAGCAAATATGCGGTGACGGTAGCCGAGTTCAGGCGATTTGTAGAAGCCACAGGATACCAGACAGATGCTGAACAAGAGGGTTTTAGCGTTGTTTATTTGGGTGAAAACGAGGGCGGATTCCAAAACGGTGTCAACTGGCGTTACGGCATAAGGGGGCTGTTGCGGCCTTCATCCGAGGCTAATCATCCTGTGGTGCATGTGAGCTGGAATGATGCCGTAGCATATTGTGCATGGATGTCGAAACAGACAGGGAAGACGTACCGTTTGCCAACGGAGGCTGAGCGTGAGTATGCGTGCCGCGCAGGCTCGACAACCCCGTTCAATACGGGAGAGAATCTGACCAGAGATCAGGCAAATATTGATGGAAGCAATACGTCCAGCAATAATTCGAAAGGTGGTTTCCTGCAAAACACGGTATCGGTGAACAGTTTTGTGCCGAATGCGCTGGGGTTGTATAACATGCACGGGAATGTTACTGAATGGTGCAGTGACTGGTTTGGAGAACACTATTATGATGCATGTAAAGCATCAGGCTTAGTGACGAACCCCGCCGGGCCATCAACAGGGTCGGACCGTGTGCTTCGAGGCGGGAGCTGGAATCGCCCTGCGATGTTCTGCAGGACGGCTCTTCGCAACTCCTTCGCCCCCGACTACCGGAATGCCTATGTTGGCTTCCGTCTGGTCTTAGTTCCTTAGCAACTTTGCGGCTCATTTTGACTTTGCGAAAAACGCCAGGTTACGGATGGAAATGAATGGCTGGTGCCTCCTGTTTTTGCTGTTTCCTTCTATAATTTATTATCTTGCCTGTCAGTTTTCGCCCCTTTGCGCGGCAGTTTTTCCGCTGGCCTGCTGTTGTGACCCTATGACTTCACGAAATGATATTATTGGCCCATTATAAAAAGAGTTAACGAATGAAGAAAAGTTCGAATAAGCAGTTGTTGATGAACAAGACCGGCGACGAGATACAGGTTGCGCTGGTCGATGAGGGTCGTCTGGTTGAGTTGATTATTGAGCGTCCCGAGAGTCGGAGAAGTATTGGTGATATTTACCTTGGCCGGGTGCACAAAGTTGTTGAGGGGTTGAAGGCGGCTTTTGTTGATATCGGTCAGAAGTCTGACGGGTTCCTCCATTTTTCGGATGTTGGCACAACCAACGAGGATTACCGGGCGCTGATTGAGGATGATGAGGATGATGACGAGAATGGTGATGAGACTCCCCAGGCTGCCCGCTCCGGCAATGAACCGGCACCTGGTGCAACGGTGAAGCCGACGGCTCGCAGTGGCAGCAAGGCTCCTTCGGCAGATGAGCAGGAGCGGGCGGAAAAAAGGCAGTCCTATACGCAGATGATTGCGGGCAAGCTCAAGCCGAATGACTCTATTCTGGTGCAGGTTATTAAGGAACCGATCAGCAGCAAGGGATCTCGTCTTACTTCTGATATTACGATTGCCGGTCGCTTCATGGTGCTGCTGCCTTTTGGTGGAGGCCAGGTTGCGGTCTCACGCCGGGTTATTGCCCGCAAGGAGCGTTCACGGCTGAAGAAACTGGTGCGTTCCATGCTTCCCGAAGGGTTTGGCGCTATTATTCGCACAGTGGCTGAAGACCAGGAGGAGACGCTCCTGAAGCAGGATCTTGAGAAACTGCTTGCCAAGTGGACGCAGATTGAGGAACAGTTGCAGAATGCGGCTCCACCCCAGTTGATTTTCAAGGAGGATACTATCATATCGAGTGTTTTGCGCGACTCTCTTACCTCTGATGTTGGTGAAATTGTTGCCAATTCTCCTGTGATTTACCAGGAGACGCTGAACTATATCCAGTGGGCGGCCCCTGAAATGGTGAAAAATGTCACCTTTTACCAGGGCAAGCTTCCGCTGTTTGAAGGCTACGGGATTGCCAAGGATGTGGAATCGATTTTTTCGCGGAAGGTGTGGCTCAAGTCGGGAGGTTATATCATTATTGAGCATACGGAAGCGATGGTGGTGGTTGATGTCAACAGCGGACGTTATGCGGCAAAGTGTGAGCAGGAGGAGAACTCCCTGAAAACGAATCTTGAGGCGGCGCGTGAAGTGGTGCGGCAGTTGCGGTTGCGCGATATCGGCGGCATTATTGTGGTTGATTTCATCGATATGCTTGATCAGAAAAATGCCAAGAAGGTCTATGACTCCATGAAGGCCGAGCTGCGCAATGACCGTGCCAAGTCGAATATTTTGCCGATGTCGGACTTTGGTATCATGCAGATTACTCGTGAAAGGATTCGGCCAAGCCTCATGCAGCGTATGGGCGACCAGTGCCCTGCGTGTGGAGGAAGTGGTGTGGTGCAGGCGCGCTTTACGACCATCAACCAGATAGAGCGGTGGTTGCGCAAGTATGCGCTTCAGCACCCGATGAAGTTTCAGCAGCTTGACCTTTATGTCAGCCCGACGGTTGTGGAGCCACTGCAGAACAGCGATTTAAAGACGGAGCTGAAATGGTTTCTTCAGCACATGCTTTTTGTCCAGGTGAAGCCGGATGAAAGCCTCAGAAGTGACGATTTCAGGTTTTACAGCAGAAAAAACAACAAGGATATTACCGCCGAATATGGCGACATCTAACAATAGAAAGCACGTTATGGGACAGTATGAGGTATTGAAAGAGGCTATACTTGGTTTTTCATCGCTTGGCGCCGCTGCACTTTGGGACATTCCCGAGGCGCGGAAGGTTTTTGATGAGTTCAAGCAGTTGCTCAATGAAGGGAAGGTAAGGGCCGCAGAAAAATCGGGTGGCGAATGGGTGGTTAACTTCTGGGTGAAGGAGGGTATTTTGCTTGGCATGCGTCTCGGCAGACTGCAGGAAAGCTGTTTGTCGTTTGATGAGCCCGGTAATCGCTTTGCCTTTATTGACAAGGATACTTATCCTCTCAAGAAAATTACGATAGCAAACAATGTCCGTATTGTTCCTGGAGGCTCATCGGTGCGTGATGGTTCCTATCTGGCCCCAACCGTCGTCATGATGCCGCCGGCTTATGTCAATGTAGGCGCTTATGTTGATGAGGGAACCATGATTGATTCGCACGCCCTTGTAGGGAGCTGCGCACAGGTAGGCAAAAAGGTGCATCTTTCTGCGGGGGTTCAGGTCGGTGGCGTGCTGGAGCCTGTCGGTGCCATGCCGGTCATTATTGAGGACGAGGTGATGGTCGGAGGTAACTGCGGCATTTATGAGGGTGCCATTGTTCGCGAGCGGGCGGTTATTGGTACTGGTGTCATCCTGAACGGTTCAACGCCAGTGTATGATCTGGCCCGGAATGCCATTTACCGAAAAACGGCAGATGCTCCGCTGATCATTCCTGCAGGTGCGGTTGTTGTTGCCGGGTCACGCAGGATCAAGGGTGACTTTGCCGCAGAGCATGGGCTTTCCATCTATACGCCGGTGATTATCAAATATCGTGACGAACGGACTGACAGCGCGACGGCTCTGGAAGAGGCTCTCAGGTGAACCATGCAAAGCAACAAAGAGTGTAACGGACATCGGCACCTTTCTCGCTGGGAGAGGGTGCCGGGCCTTATGGCGGCTCTTCTTTTTTCCTTTTGTCTCTCGTCCTCTCCTCTTTCTGCGGTATCGGTTCACGAAAAGGAATATTTCGATATTATTAAGGGTGTCGATCTTTTTGGTGAGGTCTATCACGAGGTCGCTACCGGTTATGTCGATCCGCTCAATGTCAGCGAACTGATGTCGGCGGGGATAGATGGCATGCTTCGTACTCTTGATCCGTACACGGTATTTCTTGACGAAGAGGATTCCGGAGAGCTTGATGAGATGACCAGTGGCCAGTATGTCGGTGTTGGTCTTACCATTGCAACTCTTGATGGAGGCTATTTTGTGACATCCGTGGTTGAAGGCTATGCGGCTGCAAAAGCTGGCCTCAGAGTGGGCGACCGAATTCTTTCCATCAACAGCAAAGAGGTAACGAAAACCTCATTGGCCGAGGTTAAAGCGCAGATCAAGGGTGCGGCTGGCACGTCGCTGATCGTTCAGTTGGAGCGTCAGGGTGCGCCTCCAGTTACCGCTTCGCTGGTGCGGGAGGAGGTCCGGGTAAATTCGGTGAGTTATACGGCTCTTTTTCAGGGGATGGGCTATATTGAGATGAAGACGTTCAGTGCTCGTTCAGCCAATGATCTTCGGACCGCCATGCTGGGCCTTCTGCAGCAAGCCAGGGAGCAGCGTGTGCCTCTTAAAGGAATGATTCTTGATCTGCGAAACAATCCCGGAGGTCTGCTGAGTGCTGCTGTTGATGTTACCTCGCTGTTTGTTCGCAAAGGGAGTGAGGTGGTTTCCATTCGGGGCCGTTCGGCGGAAGTGGTAAAATCGTACAAAACAGAGGCCCCTCCTCTTGACGCAGCGATTCCCCTTGTGGTGCTTGTCAACAAAGAGAGTGCTTCTGCTGCAGAAATTGTTTCGGGTGCCATACAGGATCTGGATCGTGGAGTTATTCTTGGCGAGCGTTCTTTTGGCAAAGGGCTGGTGCAGTCAGTTATCAGGATCTCCTACGATAATACCCTGAAGCTTACAACGGCGAAATACTATACTCCTTCAGGTCGTTTGATTCAGAAAGAGAATAAAGCGGCGCATGAGTCGCGCAAGGTGCTTCCCAAGGCTTCCGTGAAGACTGCAGCAGAGGTTTTCTATACCAAAAACAGGAGAAAAGTGTACGGCAGTGGTGGTATTATGCCTGATATTGAGCTTTCGGAACAGGTTACATCTCCCTATATGACGGAACTTCGCAAGAAAGGGATGCTTTTTCTTTTTGCTTCTCTCTACAGCTCCTCTTCTCCCCTCATGCCTCAGCAACCGCTCGACCGTCATCAGCTTTTGGCATCATTCGGCAACTTTCTCGGCGATAAAAAATTTGTCTATACCTCTGATGCAGAACGTCGCTTCAATGAGCTGAAAGAGAGCATGAAAAAAGTTCAGCCGGAACAGAATGATATCGAACAGAAGAGTCTCAGCTCGCTGCGGCAGGAGATTGAACGGCTGAAGGCGCAGGAAATCGAGAAAGAGTCAACTGGAGTGGCAAAGGCTCTTGAAGTGGAGATTTTCCGCCATTATAACGAGCCTCTTGCGCGACGGGCGGAGCTTGATAATGATCCAGAGGTGGCAAAGGCGATTGAGGTTCTTTCCGATTCCAGAAAGTATGCCTCGATTCTTCATCCCTGAGCGGTGCTCAACTGCTTTTGTTGATACTCCCTGATTTTGCGGTGTGCTCCGAAGGCAATCATGAGGTTGCTCACGGTGAGCAGGCTTTCGGCAACTCCGTGCAGCAGGTCGTCGTGTGACAGTGTCGGATATCCCCTTACCTGGGTGGCAAGGTACATGCAGAAGATGGTGAAGGAGATGAAAACCACCACAAACCAGAAGCCGGCAATGGTCAAGGCTGAAAAAATGGTTTTGTCGCGTTTGTGGACGATCAGCAGCAGTACCAGAAAGGCGAGATAGACGACGCTTGAGAGTTGCAGAATGGCATCGAAGATATCGGCACCCAGGTATGATTGCGGTTTTCCGGCAATCATGATGGCGGCAATGGCGGCGCTATACCCTGCAACGGGCGCTTTTTTGGTCGATTTCAGCAGGTTGAGGGTTGCAAGGAGGAGTGCCGTGCTGCCAAAGAGATTGACGAGTTCTGACATATCCAAAAGCAGTGGGACAGCGTCGCCGGTGATGTGGTAGCTCAGCACAAAAAAACTGCCGATCCAGTGTGGCAGCATGGCGAGTCCAAAGAGGCGGATCTCGCGGCGGCCCGTTATTTTTCCATAGTAAAACAGCAGGGCGGCACCGATTCCCCATTCAAGGGCAGAGGAGATATGAATGATCCAGTTGGGAAATGAGAGCAGCATTCAGGAGCCCTTGATGAGGTGATAGATATTTTTCGAAAAGATTTTCATCTGGACGGGCAATGAGGCCGGGATCATTTTCTTGTAAAGATAGGAGTCAAAAGTGATCCGCTGGACATCATGGTCAGCACAGATAGCCACAAAACTCTCCCGAAGCCGGTCATTGCGGTAATAGGCCGTCTGCAACACTTCAAGGCCAAAAAAGATGGGCGCGTAGAGCTTTCGGAACTCTTTTTCATAATTCTTCAGGGGAGTGCCATGTTTATGATTCTCAATCATGGCCAGAGCGCCAAGCTTACCTGAGCGCATGGCGAAGAAAATTCCCTCTCCGTTGGCAGGTGTTACCAGACCGGCGGCATCTCCAACAAGAATAACCTTCTCCTGGGTGAATGATTTCCGGGGCTTCATCGGGATTTTCGCGGCTTCGTCAAGATAGGGCGTGTCGGTAATCCCGATTTTCTCGACAAAGCGTTTTTGCAGCGCCTTGATATTGTGCTTGTTATCCTTGGTGCCGGTTCCGATGGCCAGGTGATCAGCCTTGGGAAAAATCCAGCCGTAAAAGTCGGGAGAGACCTCGCCGTCAAACCATATTTCAACAATATCGCTGAACTTCTGGATGGATGTTGTGTACTTGAAGCGCTGTTGCATGGCAATGACCTTCAGCTCATTGGGCGGAAAGTGCAGCTCATCGGCGGTTTTTGAGTTGGCACCGTCAGCCCCGATAATTCTTCTTGCCCTGAGAGGTGCCAGCTTGTTGTTGAGTGTGTTGATCACAAATCCCTCGCCGGAGTGAGAGATGGATTTGACCAGCCCTTCAACCACAACAGCGCCAGCTTTTTCGGCTTCAACGCGCAGGTAACGGTCAAATTTTTCGCGGCGAACCATGCCGACGTAGCCGTTGGGCATGTTCATGTCGATGACCCGTCCTTTTGGGGAGCGTGCCTTCATCCGGGAGAGCTTTTTCTCAACCAGTTCGGCTGGAATTTTGAACTCTTCGATAAGGCCAAGGGGAATAGCCCCGCCGCAAGGTTTGACGTTGTCAAAGTTGCGTTCAATGAGTACGGTGGAGAGCCCGGCTTTTGCCAGTATGGCTGCGGCAACAGCTCCCGAAGGGCCTCCCCCTATAACGGCGACATCGTAACGCATGGCTTACAGTCCGATAAGTTTAGTGGTGATAAATTCTCGAACCCTTGATATATCAATTCGTTCCTGTGTTGCGGTGTCGCGATAGCGTACGGTGACGGTGTTCTCTTCAAGCGACTGGTGGTCAACGGTGATACAGAATGGCGTGCCGATCTCATCCTGGCGGCGGTAGCGTTTGCCGATAGAGCCTGCGTCGTCGTACTGGACAAGGAAATCGGTTGCCAGCTCTTCACAAAGAGCCGAGGCTCGTTCGCCCATGCCGCCTTTTTTCATCAGCGGCAGCACCGCAGCTTTTACCGGGGCTACCTTTGGCGAAAGCTTCAGCACCACACGCTCGTCGCCGTCAACCGTATCTTCGGTGTAAGCATCTGCGAGCAGCGCAAGGAAGAGTCGGTCGCATCCGGCTGAGGTCTCGACCACATAGGGGATATAGCGCTCATTGGTAAGCTGATCGATATACTCCATATTCTTTCCAGAATACTCCTGGTGCTGTTTCAGGTCAAAATCGGTTCGTGAGTGAATGCCCTCGATCTCCTCAATGCCAAAGGGGAACTCGAACTTGATGTCGTAGGCAAGGTCGGCGTAGTGTGCCAGCTTGTCGTGCTTGTACCAGTGCAGTTTTTCTTTGTTGATACCAAGGGCGCTGCTGTACCAGGCAAAGCGCTCCTCGCGCCAGGCCTCGAATGCCTCCGCCTGGGTGCCGGGTTTGACAAAGTACTGCATCTCCATCTGTTCAAACTCAACCATGCGGAAGATGAAGTTGCCTTTGACAATCTCGTTACGGAAAGCCTTGCCGATCTGTGCAATACCAAATGGCACCTTCATGCGTGACGACTCACGAACGTTGTGGAAGTTCACAAAAATACCCTGTGCAGTTTCAGGCCGCAGGTAAACAACACTTGATTTGTCGGCAAGTGCTCCCATATTGCACTGGAACATCAAGTTGAACTGGCGAACCTCTGTCCAGTCTCCCGAGCCGGTATCAGCCGCCTTGATCCCTTCAGCAATGATGATGTTATAGAGTGCGCGGTTCAGATCTTCTTCACCGGAAGCCGCCTCGTAGGTCGTCTGTACCCGCTGAAGTTCGGTCTCTTTTCCATCACGGCGCAATTTTTCGATATGGTTTTCAATCAGGTGGTCAGCACGATAGCGCCGTTTGGTTGTCTTGTCGTCAATCATTGGGTCGTTGAAGCTCGCCACATGACCTGAAGCCTCCCACACCCGGGGGTTCATCATGATTGAGGCATCAAGTCCGACAATATTCTGGTGGCGACGGGTCATGGAGTTCCACCAGAGTTCCTTGATATTCCGCTTCATTTCGCTGCCCAGAGGCCCGTAGTCGAAGCAGGAGGAGAGCCCCTCATAAATTTCTGAGGAAGGGAAAATAAAGCCTCGCCGTTTGGCCAGCGAAACCAGCTTGTGCATCACTTTATCAGGGGAGAGATTTGCGCTCTGCACCCGCTTTTGATCGGAATTACTCATCGTTTGTTCAGAATTGTGTGAAAAAATCGTCCGGGAGTCCCCCTTCTTTCATCTGGATATCACGAAGCGCAATATAACAAACAGAGAGAATTATCTGACAGGTGTATCAGGGTACAGCCTGAATTCCCGAATGCTGATTTCTGTCGATATGCCATGCCGGCAGTATTGAAGAGACAGGATGGGAACGCGTCATATCCTGAATTCAAGTCGTCTGAATTTCGGTTTTAAGGGCGATCTCTTCAAGAATTGAGCTTACCTGCAGGCACAAGAACATTGATCCGGCATAGACGATGCTGCGGCCACGGGTGTGGACTTCCCAGGTGTGTTTTTCTGCTTTCTGGCGGCTGCAACGGATGGCTTTAATAATCTGGGTAATCACTTCGTCGAAGGTATGTTCTTGATCATTGAAGAGGACTACGCGGTATGCGTCGAGTAGTTCTGTGCCGGAGTGTTGTTCATGTTCTTTTGTGTCAGGCGCAGAAAAGGAGGCTGTCCACGTTTGTACAAGAGAGGAGTTCATGATTATTGCGCGCTCTTCGTTAAAAATGTAAAATAGGCCCTGTAACCCGGAGAAGCAAAAAGGGAAACTTTTCATGCAAGAACCGGTTCAACTGCTCCGAGCAAAAAGGTGCCAGTAGGGGAGAGCTGCATGGTAAACCGGGCCCCAATGGGAATGGTCATCAGGTTTTTGATATGGCCGTAAGAGAGTCCTCGCATCACTGGCCCTTCAATATGGGCGTGCTTGCTGTAATAGGCAAAGATATGCTGCAAACGAAGGGTTTCCTTTTTTGTTACCTCCGTGACCTTGCTGAACTGGCCTAAAAGCACGCCATTGCATGGGGCAAGCAGACCGGCATTGTCGAGATGCGAGAGCATTCTGTCGATACGGTAAGCCGGTTCGTTGATCTCTTCGAGAAAAAGGAGTGAGTTTTTGAGCCCAGGCAGATAGGGTGTTCCAATCATTGAAGAGAGGACGGAGAGGTTGCCGCCGATGAGTCTCCCCTCTGCTGAGCCAGCTCTGATACAGGTTATGGAATGGTCAGGATGGTTCAAGAGCGAGAGGGCATAAGAGGGAGAGGTCAGCATTCCCCAGAAATGTTCTTCGGTGTAGGGGGTTGGTTCGTACAGTTCAGTGGCAAGCATGGGGCCGGAAAAGCTGATCAGTCCGGTCTTTGCAAACAGGGCAAGCGACAGTGCGGTAATATCTGAATACCCGACAACGATTTTCGGGTTGGCCGCTATGATGTTGTAATCAATTTTTTTCAGCAGTCGGGTCGCTCCAGCACCTCCTCTCAGGCAGATGATTGCCCTTATGGCGGGATCGCTGAACATTTCATGAAGATCGTGCAGTTTTTGTTCGTCGGCAATTGCCGGATCGGTATCGATACAGTTGAGGTGGCGGGAGGGCTTGACCCGGTAGCCATTTTTTTCGAGATAGATGACGGCCTGATTGATTTTATCAGGATAAGCGCTATGTGATGAAGGGGAGATAAGGCCAATGGTATCTCCGTAGCGCAGGGCTTTGGGGGTCAGGGTTGTCATATAATAAAAAACCATCAGCATCCTTGCGGGGCGCTGATGGTTTTCAATTGATTGCAATGAAGTCAGGAAATGGTTTCAGTCAACAGGATAGCCTTGTTGCTGCTGACTTCTAAAAAACCGTCTGCAATAGAAAACAACTGTTCACTGCGATCGGCTAATGCAAGCTTGACCTTGCCGGTTTTCAGCGAGGAGAGCAATGGAGCATGGTTTTTCAGTATCTGCAACTGACCGAGCTCACCCGGCACTGTTACACTGACAACCTCCCCGGAAAAGTAAAGCTTCTGGGGAGTGACGATCTCTATCTGAAAACCTTTTTCGGAATTCGCCATGGTTATTGCGTCTGTTTAGAGAGTTTTTGCTTTCTCAACGGCTTCTTCGATGGTTCCGACCAGGTAGAAGGCGCTTTCCGGCAGATTGTCATGACGTCCGGCTATAATTTCCTTGAAGCCCTTGATGGTCTCTTCCAGTTTGACATACTTGCCGGCAAGTCCGGTGAAGGCCTCGGCAACAAAGAATGGCTGTGAAAGGAAGCGCTGAACTTTTCTGGCCCGGGAAACAACGAGCTTGTCTTCGTCGCTCAGTTCGTCCATACCAAGAATGGCGATGATGTCCTGGAGATCCTTGTAACGCTGCAAGAGCTGTTTGACTGCCTGTGCAGTATCGTAGTGGTCGTTGCCGACAATGTTCGGGTCAAGAATACGTGATGTTGAGTCAAGGGGATCGACCGCAGGGTAAATACCAAGCTCGGCAATAGAACGTGAAAGCACCGTTGTTGCATCAAGGTGAGCAAACGCCGTGGCCGGAGCCGGATCGGTAAGATCATCTGCAGGCACGTAGATGGCCTGTACCGAGGTGACCGAACCTTTTTTGGTCGAAACAATTCTGTCCTGAAGTTCACCCATCTCTGTTGCAAGGGTTGGCTGGTATCCTACAGCGCTCGGCATACGCCCGAGAAGTGCCGATACTTCAGATCCTGCCTGGGTGAAACGGAAAATATTGTCAATAAAGAGCAGAACGTCGCGGCCTTCCTCATCACGGAAGTACTCGGCAATGCTGAGTCCGGTCAGAGCAACCCTCTGACGTGCTCCGGGAGGCTCGTTCATCTGACCGAAGACAAGCGCTGTTTTATCGATAACGCCTGATTCCATCATTTCATGCCACAGATCGTTTCCTTCACGGGTACGTTCGCCGACACCGGCAAAAACGCTGAAGCCCGACTGCTGTTTGGCGATATTGTTGATCAGCTCCATGATAAGAACGGTCTTGCCTACACCTGCGCCTCCAAAGAGACCGGTTTTGCCGCCGCGAGAATATGGCTCAAGAAGATCAATGACCTTGATGCCGGTTTCGAACATCTCTGCTTTCGTGGAGATTTCGTCAAACTTGGGGGCCAAACGATGAATTGAATACGATTTTTTCGTATTGACCGGGCCGCGTCCGTCAATCGGGTCTCCGACAACGTTCAGCATTCTGCCAAGAACTTCAGGTCCGACAGGAACCTGTATTGGCTGACCGGTGTTGGCAACGTTGAGGCCTCTTATCAGGCCGTCGGTGCTCTCCATTGCAACGGTACGTACGCGCTCTTCTCCAAGATGCTGCTGTGTTTCAAGAACGAGTTTGGTGCCGTCTGGTCGTGTAATAGTCAGTGCATCCAGAATTGACGGCAACCGTCCTTCAGGGAAATCAACATCAACTACAGGGCCGATGATTTGAGAAATCTTGCCTTCTTGCATAGTGACAGTGTGGATAGGATTTTATGGTGTAATCAAACGTTCATGCTTCACTGGCTTGCGAGCCTCTTTTGTACTCGGAAATGATGCGTCAGATGGTTTCGCGCCTTTGACTGTTCCCGCATGCGAGCCACCTGAGGGACTTGAACCCACGACCTACTATTTACGAAACAGTTGCTCTACCAACTGAGCTAAGGTGGCTTAAGCACAAAAACCAAGCCGAAATATAATTTATTGACAGAGAATCACAAAGATAAATCCTGGCTCATTTATTAGTCTTCCAAAAAAATAGAAGAATTGTATATTAAGGTAAAGTCGTAATAATAGTTTCGCTTGATTTTTTTAAACGGGGCGGCATGAAAAAGCTTATCAGTCAGTTTATCAAGGTATGGATGTTCAGTGCGCTGCTTCTCGGTGGTGAAGCGCTGATGGTTCTGGCCGTTCCGAAACCGGTGGCGTTCCCTTTGGCTCCCGGGTTTGCGGCAGTAACTCTCGATGGGAAAGGTATCGGGTCAGCTCAACTTTCTGGCAAAGTCTACATCGTGAATTTTTTTGCGTCCTGGTGCCCGCCCTGCAGAGCGGAGGTTCCCGATATGGTTATTCTCCAGAATCGCTATGGTCGCAAGGGATTTACTTTTATTGGCGTCGCGCTTACTGAAACAGAACCGAAGATACGCGACTTTATCAGTAAAAACAAGATAAATTATCCGGTTGTTATGGCGGACGAACAGCTTGTGTCGGCCTTTAACCGATATGTTGAAGGGGGTATTCATGCTATCCCGACCTCTATTGTCGTGAACTCGTCAGGTCGGATTACCCAGGTGATTACCGGAGCGCGAAGCAAGGCGGTGTTTGAGAAAATAATTCTTGATGCTCTCGGAAAACCATGAATGTCTAAATAAAGTCTTCACCCCATGATTGATGGTTTTCTGTTCCGGTGGCCGTTGAATCCGGATCTTATTTTTTCTTATAAACGTCCGCAGTCAGTGGTGATTGGGGACGTTTTTTTTTATAACCTCGATTAATAAGAACGATCATGACTTCAATGCAGATCAGTCCTCCGGACTATGTGAAAAACAAAAAGCTGATCCAGTGGGTGCAGGAGGCGGCTGAACTTTGTCGCCCGAGTTCGGTTCACTGGTGCGATGGTTCACAGGAAGAGTATGACCTTCTCTGTGGGCAGATGGTTGAGAATGGCACGTTTATCAAGTTGTCTGAGGAGAGACGCCCCAACAGCTATTTGTGTCGTTCGGATCCAAGTGACGTTGCGCGCGTTGAAGATAGAACGTATATATGCAGTATCCGTCGTCAGGATGCTGGCCCAACCAACAACTGGGTTGCTCCAAAGGAGATGAAAGAGACCCTCAAGGGACTGTTCAAGGATTGTATGACGGGTCGTACCATGTATGTTATTCCTTTCAGCATGGGACCACTTGGCTCACCTATTGCGCATATCGGTGTGGAAATATCGGATTCGCCCTATGTGGTGACCAACATGCGGATCATGACCAGAATGGGAAGCAAGGTCATGGAGTTGCTTGGTGAGGAGAGTGAATTTGTTCCTTGCCTTCACTCTGTCGGTGCGCCTCTTCAGCCAGGCGAGCTTGATGTTGCGTGGCCCTGCAACGACACTAAATATATTGTTCATTTTCCTGAAGAGCGTTCAATTATCTCTTTTGGAAGCGGTTATGGTGGCAATGCCCTTCTTGGCAAAAAATGCTTTGCTCTGCGCATCGCCTCTTCAATGGCTCGTGATGAAGGGTGGCTTGCGGAACACATGCTGATTCTCGGTGTTGAATCTCCGGAGGGAGAAAAAACATATATAGGCGCAGCATTCCCGAGTGCCTGTGGTAAAACAAATTTTGCAATGCTTATTCCGCCTCAATCGTTTGAAGGCTGGAAGGTAACAACCATTGGTGATGATATTGCGTGGATTAAATCCGGTGAAGACGGGCGCCTCCGTGCCATCAACCCCGAATATGGCTTTTTTGGTGTTGCCCCGGGAACCTCGGATAAATCAAATCCCAATGCGATGGCCACGCTTGGTAAAAACTGTATTTTTACCAACGTTGCCATGACACCTGACGGCGATGTCTGGTGGGAAGGGATGACGGATGTTGCTCCCGATCATCTTATCGACTGGCAGGGTCATGCATGGACCCCTGATTGTGGCAGGCTCTCTTCGCATCCCAACGCCCGCTTTACTTCCCCTGCAAATCAGTGCCCTTCGCTTGATCCTGCATGGGAAGATCCGAAAGGAGTGCCGATCAGTGCCTTTATTTTTGGTGGTCGTCGAGGCGATACTGTTCCATTGGTGTATCAGTCTGCAAACTGGAATTCGGGTGTCTATTTGGCGGCAACCATGGGTTCTGAAAAGACAGCGGCGGCAGCCGGAAAGGTTGGCGATGTTCGTCGCGATCCTTTTGCCATGATCCCTTTCTGTGGCTATCACATGGGAGATTATTTCACGCACTGGCTCAATGTCGGTCGTACACTGCCTGAGCTGCCAAGAATTTTTGGTGTCAACTGGTTCCGCAAGGATGAGAATGGCAAGTTCCTCTGGCCAGGTTTTGGCGAAAACATGAGGGTGCTGAAGTGGATTGTCGATCGTGTTCATGGCAACGCAGGCGCTGTCGAAAGTCCGCTTGGATGGATGCCGAAGTATGAGATGCTTGATTGGACAGGTTTGGAGGGAATGACTGCCGAGAAGTTTACCAAACTGATGATGGTCGATCGTGAAGCCTGGAAGAATGAGCTTCTTTCACATGAGGAGCTTTTTGAAATGATTTACGACAGATTGCCCAAAGAGTTTCCCCACATTCGTGAATTGATGCTCTCGACGCTCTGGAAGTCTCCGGCGCACTGGTCGTTGGCTCCTGAAAACTACTCTTCAGAACACTGATTGTCCCAGGACATGAAAAAGAGAAAAGGGCGCTTGCAAGGGTGCCCTTTCTTTGTATCGGATCTGGTACTCCTGATCAGTTTTCGTCGAGAGTAAAGCCGATTTTAACGGCGACCTGCCAGTACATAATGTTCTGGTTTTCGACATGACAGCGGGTTTCGAGGATCTCAACCCAGCGAATGTTTCTGACCGATTCGGCAGCCTTGGCAACAGCATTCTTGACCGCCTCTTCAATGCTTGTTTGCGAAGTGCCTACAAGTTCAATTTTCTTATAGATATGATCACTCATGGTGCGAATGGATTTAGTGCTTGAAAAAAAGGCTTTAGCGAATCAGGAGATCAGCCCCCAGTCTTGGTATATTAGCAAATCAGGCGAAATCTTCAAAAAAACCCGGTTTACTCGGGGCTTTGCAAAGCGATTTTTTCCTGTTCGGCGGTTTGAATGTTGATGAATTTTTCGGCAAAAAGAGATTCGTTGGCGTACATCGTCTCCATGCTGGCCATAAAGTTTTTTGAGGAGCGCCAGTATGGAATAGAACCAAGGCGCTTTACCATGGTAGCATCCACTTTTGGAGAGGCAAAGAGAAATGATGGTTCGGGTGCAGGAGTATATCCCCAGAAAGCGCTATGTTCCACCGGCAGTGGCTCCACTTTTGCTGCGGTCTCGTCAACCCCTTCTGGCAAAGGCTGATATCCGATTTTTTTAAGAAATGACTCCTTGTCTATTCCCCGCAACGACAAAAGCATAAAGGGATCCTGGTCAAAAGCTTCTGCCATCAGATAAAAAATTGCGGCAATGTGTTTGCAGGGGTTCGAGTAGTCGGGGCACGAACAATCGGTGATCAGGTCGTTGTATCGGCGCGGAAAAAGGGGAAGCTGCGCATTCTTGAATATCCGGTCAAGATTTTCCGGCATCTCACCGCTGAGGAGTTGTGCGATATAGATCGGTTTTGCGGTCAGTTTTCGTATCAGGGTCTCCTGCTGCTCTTTGGAATAGGGTGTCAGATAAATCGCAAGATTGTAGGGCTTGGTGCCTGAGCCCTGAACTTTTGCGGCGACACCGTGCTTTGCCGTCATAACCAGTTCAATGACCTGGCCGCTTCGGGCATAAGATTTTCCACGAGTAAGCCGGGCACCGATGTGAAAACTCTCAATGGTGGTAATCCACTGTTTTCCCCACCATGTTTGAGCAAATGCGCCCCGTTTGTTTTGAGCCTTGATGCCCCCTGTAACCACTTTTGGGGTTGGGGGAGTGTATTGTGCAAGCCAGTAGTAAGCCATAAAAATTATTCTCCTGTTGCATCCTGACTCAGCATAATCAGGTTTCGCAGATCATTATTTGACAGTTCAGTCAGCCACTGCTCGCCTGTGCCGAGAACCTGGCCAGCAACGGCTGTTTTTTTCTCAATCATCTCATCAATACGCTCTTCGAGAGTGCCAGTTGTAATAAATTTATGGACCTCGACGTTTTTGTGCTGTCCGATACGGAATGCGCGATCGGTCGCCTGATTCTCCACCGCAGGGTTCCACCATCGGTCATAGTGAACAACGTGGTTAGCGCTGGTGAGGTTCAGGCCAGTTCCACCAGCTTTCAGTGAGAGAATAAAGATTGATGGTGAATTGCTGCTGCTTTTCTGAAAGGTTTCGACCATCTCATCCCGCTTTTTTTTGCTGATGCCGCCATGCAGAAAAAGCACCTCTTCTCCGAAAAGTTCCTGCAAATAGCGCTGGAGCATGGTTCCCATCTGGGTAAACTGGGTAAAGAGCAGCGTTTTTTCGCCAGCTTCGCGGATATCTTGAAGCAGTTCGGTCAACCGCAGCACTTTGCCTGAGCGGCGTTCAAGAGCCGAATTGTCGCCGAGAAATTGTGCCGGATGGTTGCAGACCTGTTTGAGTTTCAGCAGCAGGGCGAGCACCAGCCCGCGCCGGTCAATACCTTCGGCGTTCTCGATTTTCTCCTGAAGATCATTGACCACAGCCTTGTAGAGTGATGCCTGCTCTTTGGTGAGCAAACAATACTCCTTCATTTCAATCTTGTCGGGCAGATCGGAAATAATGGACTTGTCGGTTTTCATGCGGCGCAAAATAAATGGAGCGGTCAGTGACTTCAATCGTGTCGAAGCTTCAGTATCACCATACCACTGTATCGGGGTATAGAAGTTCTCCCGGAAAAAGTGCTGGGTGCCAAGAAACCCCGGATTGAGAAAATCCATGAGTGCCCAGAGGTCGCCGACATGATTTTCAACCGGAGTGCCGGTCAGGGCAATACGGTAATCGGCCCGAATTGTTCTTGCCGCTTTTGACTGTTTTGTTTCAGGGTTTTTGATGTTCTGCGCTTCATCCAGGATAATCCCCGCCCAGGGGACTTTCGTCAGCATTTCAAGGTCGCGTTGCAGCAGCCCGTAGGTTGAAATGACCATGGCTGACGCACTGGCCGCTTTGCGAAACGCGGTCGTTTTCATCCGATCACTGCCGTGATGCACCATGACGGCCAAGTCAGGCGTAAATCGCTCGGCCTCTTTTCGCCAGTTGTTGACGACTGAGGTTGGGCAAATCAGGAGCACTGCTTTTTTTTCGCCCTTCTCCCGGTCTCTCTGCACCATAGCAAGCGTCTGGATGGTTTTGCCGAGCCCCATGTCATCAGCAAGGCAAGCACCAAGTCCCCATTTGCGAAGAAACGAGAGCCATGAAAAGCCGCGTTCCTGATAGGCCCGAAGCGTCCCCTGAAACCCTTCAGGCGGCGGGATCATCTCAAATTGTCCCTGGCCAGAGAGCTTTTCAAGAAGTTCCTGAAGCCACCCTTCAATTTCAACGGCACGAATCAGGATGTCCTCCTCCTTTTTCCGGGCACCCAGCGCTGTTGAGAGAAGCTCTCGGGCTGAAAGCTCTCCGGTGGGATGAGTCTCAAGAAAACGGATCGCGCCAGCAAGCTCTTTGTGATCAATCTGAGTCCACTGTCCCCTCACTCTTACCAACGGCGCTTTTAATTCGGCCAGCGTTTTCAGCTCTTGCAGATCAAGCTCTTCATTGCCGAGCGCAGCGGCATAATTGCACGCAATCATACGGTCAAGAGTGAGGCCGGATCCGCTCCCTTTCATGGAAGGCAGTTTGGCTTTTGTTTTAATGCCAAGACGGTTGAACCCTCTCCGACCAACCCACCAGGAGGGAAGCATGACAATAAAGCCTGAATTTCGAAGGAGTTCAGCATACTCAAGCAAAAACTGGTAAGCGCCCGCAGTATCAAGGTCGAAACCTCCCGGGCTTTTCTTTTTCAGGCTCTGGGTGACTGCGGGGTAAAGACCGGAAGCTTGTCCCAGCGCGGTGAGCATAAATTCGGTACAATCTGCGGTGTAGGAGGCAATATGCTGCGATGCGGCGCTTTCTGGTTTCCAAAGATCCTGAGCCTCCAGAAGCAGACTCGGGTCAGCTTTCAACTGGAGTTGATAGGCAACATGCCACTGCTCCCTTTTTTTGCCTTTCAGCGGAGGCTCGGTCAGTTGAAAGCAGAAGTTGAATGGTGAGCGTTCAAGCACGTCAATGGGACGGCGCCACGAGTTGAGCTGGCGCGCAAACTCTTCAATTTCCGGTTCGCGCTTCCACTGGATACGGGCGGGATTATTGTTCAAGGCGTAGAGCCACGCATCATGAATACTCTCGAATTCGGAGATTTTTGGCGTAACTGATTGTTCCGTGGGACGGAGCAGGGCATTGACCACAAAAGAGAGAAGCTGCTTGAGCACCAACTGTTTTGGAGCATCCGGAGATTGAGCATTCGGTTTGCTGAGAGCGCGACATACTGCGGGCATGGTTTCCGCAAGTTTTTCAAGAGCAAGGAACGTCGCGTTGTCGGGGAAGGGCAGCCATTGGGCCTCCCAGAAGGTATCGTTTTTGACCAATGAAGGCAGCAGCGACTGGTTTCTGATGATGTTCAGCGCAAGTTTCAGTACTTGCCGCGTCCAGAGGAGAGAGTTTCCAAAAATGGTGCCATTGACAGGAATGTTCCCCTTTTCAGAGAGCCGGCAAAGCTCGAGCAGTATCCTGTAATTGAGGCGAAGCGCGGTAATCGGAAACGGCTGGAGGTTCTCCTTTTCGCTGGTGTCGGGTGCAGCGCCGATAAGGGGAGATGATGGAAAAGGGTTATTTCCATAGCAGGGTAGCCAGACGCAAAACTCTTTTGTCGTGTTGCTGCGAAGAGAAAATATGCCCAGATCAGCCGTTGCCATTCGCAACTCTTTCAGCATACCGATCTTTTTTCCTTCACTCCAGAGAACCGGAGTGCCGTTGAGTATGGAGAGGTGCAACGCTATCATCTGTTCTTGTGTCCGGGCAATGTTCTCGTTTGAAAAGAGGAGAAAGATTGCCAAAATAGCAAATGTGCTTGTAATGAGGAACAATCATGACAGGAAAAAAGCTGTGTTGCGCGGTAAAGGAGTCGGTGTGGCCCGAAACAACCGTAACACTGATGGCTGTTTCGGGCAAGAGGGAGCAGGTTACATGCCGAGTGACTTGAGGAGAAGCGGAATGGCGCAAAGGCCGATGGCAACGTTTGTTGCGCCACAAATTTTTGTGATCAAGGCATTCTGCTTGTACCAGGCGAAAGGCAGCAAAATGGTCAGCAAGTTAATGAGCAGAAGCACGGTGGCTAAAGGCCATATTTTTCCGAGAAGAATGGCTTTGTAGCTGAAAACTGCTGTGATGAAAAAGATACCGAGAAAAAGGTGAGCATAAATCTTTTTATCTCCGGGGTTGTAGAAATGCATGGCCACAACAACCCAGAAAAATCCGTAAGTCGCAAAGATAGTGCCCAGATAAATTCTGATTTCTGGTGGCAACCCCATATCAAACAGATACATGCAGGCTGCTGTGAAAAGCTGTGTTAACCCCCCGAAATAGAGTGCGACATGAGCAAGATTTCGGCCAAGTTTTGCATGATCAGTCTCCTCGTCAAGACCAAATCCCAACTGTTCAAGACCGAATACCCAGACGGTGACAATCAGCCCGAACAACCCGATAGCTTCCGGATTTACAACATTCATCGAAAGATTCTCCTTTTTTTTGTTGATAAAAGTTTTGAACACCGCCGAATAAATGGGAATTTCAACGGAAGCATAAATGTACAGCAAATTTTTTTTAAAGAATAATAGTATTCTTTTTTGCTGATTTCCTGTCATCTTTTTACGCTTTTGAGAGGAGCGCTCAAAGCGCTTTTCGCGTGCACCTTGCCGAAAAACTGTTGCCGAGATATTATGTCCATAGTGGACTTGCCAGCAGGATTTCCCGCTTTCTTTTGATACCTTTGAGCTTTAACAATGCAATTGTCTATGGAGGCGATGACTGTATCTGCCGAAGAATTTCCAGGAGTTGCTCCTGATAACGCTGATGCCAAAAGGAATCGTGGCCTTACACGGCAACTCCTTTCTGCCTTTCCCGCCTTTGAGAGCAGGAATTTTCGCCGTTATTTTCCTGGACAGGTGATTTCAATGATCGGAACCTGGATCCAGATGGTGGCGCAGGGGTGGCTGGTGCTTGAAATAACTGGTTCTGCTTTTGATGTTGGGCTTGCCGCTGCGGCCTCCACACTGCCGACACTTTTTCTTTCGCTGTTTGGCGGTGTTGTTGTTGACCGTTATCCAAGGAGGACTATTCTGCTCTGGACGCAGTCTTCGGCGATGGTGCTTGCTTTTGTACTCGGCACGTTCGCCATGACAGGTACCGTAACTCTCGGGATTATCCTTGTGCTCTCCTTTCTTCTTGGGTGCGTCAATGCCCTCAATGTTCCTGCGCTCCAGGCCTTTCTCAGCGAAATAGTGGAGCGTGAGCATCTTGCGTCGGCCGTTGCGATGAATTCGGCGATCTATAACGGTTCACGGGTTATCGGGCCCGCCATTGCAGGTCTGCTGATCTCCGCAACCGGGACGGGTACGGCTTTTATGGTCAACGGTGTCAGTTTTTTTGCGGTCATTATTTCATTGCTCTCTATGGAGGAGACGCAAAAAGCTTCAGCCGAGAACATAAGCCAGCATCCTCTACAGGCAATCAGAGATGGGCTGAAGTACTCCTGGGAGCATCCGGTCATCCGGACAAGCATCTTGTATATTGCAGTGATCTCAATTTTTGCATGGTCTTATGTTACCATGCTTCCCTTTATTGCCAAGCATACCTTCCACATGGATGCTTCTGGCATGGGCTATCTTTATGGTGTCTCCGGTCTTGGCTCGGTTGTCGGCACCGTGCTTGTCTCCATCTATTCCAGAAAAATCGATCGCCTTGTTTTCATTGCAGGCGGAACCATCCTCTTCTCTCTCGCTCTTATCGGGTTTACGATGACCACTTTTTTGCCGTCAGCACTTTTTTTTCTTTTTCTGGGTGGGTTTGGATTGGTCTCGGCAGTTTCGACGCTCAGCGCCACCATCCAGAGTACGGTTGACGACCGTTTCAGGGGAAGAGTGATGAGCCTCTATATGATGGTTTTCATGGGGTTCATGCCTATCGGTAACCTTGAAATTGGTTACCTTTCGGAACATTTTGGCACGGGGGTTGCCATTCGCCTGGGATGCATGGTAACGATTATGGCGGCAATCGCTCTCGCTCTGTACAGCAGAGGCTCCCAAAAAACATTTTTGAAGCAAGTATTGTAATACTTCTCAGATACTTATTGTTGCGTTATCAAGGAGAGGGAATTGCTCTTGCCAGTGCAGAAGACCGGATTGGCCGCAATGATCCTTGCTTTTGCGGGAGAGGCAAGAAGTTCAAGAAATGTTGCGGGAGGTGAGCTTCCCTGCCCTTCGGAAATTTGTGGCAGTACTCCTCTATTTTGTTGTATTGAGTCTATCGGTATATCTTGTACCTTTATTGTATTATATGTGCTGATTATTTATCGCAAAGCCCATTCCGAATCCAATAACATACACATCATGACACAACACGATTTTCCAGATGAGTTGCTTGCCTTCATCTCCGACAGTGAGATGGCCGAGCTTCAGGATTTTCTTGATTCCGATACCGTGCCTGACGGTGCAATGATTCTTGAGTGTCTCGACGGTTTTCTTGCTGCGCTGGTTATTGGCCCGGCATCTGTTCCGACAGAAACATGGATGCCTCTTGTGTGGGATATGCCCGATGGTCTTGAAACTCCTGCATTTGAATCCGTTGATCAGGCGAAAAGAATGACAAAGCTCGTCCTGAAAATGAAGGACAGCCTCACGATATTCTTTGCCAGTTCTACTGAATTATACTGTCCATTGTGCATGGAGATGGAACTTGAGAGCGAAGAGATCTACAACGATTTTATAAAGTTGTGGGCGACCGGATTTATGGCAGGAATATACTGTAATAAAAACAACTGGAAACCGATGCTTGACAAGGTGGACTATTTTGAGGAATTCTTAATGCCAATTTATCTGCTTAGTCCCTTTGCAAACAACACCCCGCCACTGCCAACAAAAACATTCAATGTGCTCAGAGATCTCATTCCTGAATATGTGAACGAGATCCGCAAATTTTGGCTGCCTCGGCGTCAGCAAGAAATTGCAAGGGGAAAAGGCGTAGTGATTGCCAGCGAGGCAGACCGGATTGGCCGCAATGAGCCATGCCCTTGTGGCAGCGGGAAGAAGTTCAAGAAGTGTTGCGGGAAGTGATCTCTCTTCCTGTTTAATATGCTTCCGGCAGATTGAGGGCTGCAGTCCTCTCTTTTGTCTTATTGAGTTTATCGGTATATGTTGTATCTTTTTTGTAATATATGCCCAGTTCATTCATCGGTAAAACGGATTTGGAAAAGAACGATTAGAACCATGCCCCCAGCTAATTTTCAGCAGCTCTCAAATTTTATATGGTCGGTTGCCGAACTGCTGCGCGGGCCTTACCGGCCTCCTCAGTACGAACGGGTGATGTTGCCGCTTACGGTACTGCGCCGCTTCGACTGCGTGCTGGAGCCAACCAAAGAGAGTGTCCTCAACAAACATGCAGAGCTCACCGCCAGGGGTGGGGCCAGTATTGAAGCCATACTGAATAATCTGGCCAAAGATGAAGATGGCAAGCCGCTGGGATTTCATAACCACAGTCAGCTCAATTTTCGCAAGCTTAAGGGTGACCCCGACAACATCGGTCGCCATCTCACCGATTATATCAACGGCTTTTCAGAGAACATTCGCAAAATTTTTGAGCGCTTCGAGTTCGACAAGGAGATTGAAAAGCTTGAAGAGGCCAACCGGCTCTATCAGGTTGTTGCCCAGTTCGAAGATATGGATCTGCACCCCTCGCGGGTCGATAACATCACCATGGGGCTGGTCTTCGAAGAGCTGATCCGGCGATTCAATGAAGCGGCGAACGAGACATCCGGTGACCACTTCACGCCGCGCGAAGTTATTCGACTGATGGTAAACCTTTTGCTGGAGGCAGATACCAGGGTATTGACACAGGAGGGCATTATCGTTACAATCTGCGATCCAGCCTGTGGTACGGGTGGCATGTTGGCCGAGGCGCAGAACTGGATTCGTGCCCACAACGAGCAGGCAACGGTTAAAGTGTTTGGGCAGGACTATAACCCGCGCTCCTACGCCGTAGCGGCCTCTGACCTGCTTATAAAAGGTCATAAAGATAGCCGTATTGAATATGGAAATACCCTGATCGACGATAAATTTCCTGAGATGCGTTTTGATTATCTGCTCGCCAATCCACCGTTTGGAGTGGACTGGAAGGGGGAGAAGAGAGTGATTGACCGCTCCCCAAACTTCCGGGGCTACAATGGCAAGCTCCCCCGTATCAACGATGGTGCGCTGCTCTTTCTTGTCCACATGATCTCCAAATTTGAGCCCTGGCAAGAAGGTAATCGCAACAAAACTGGCTCACGTGTAGCTATCGTCTTCAATGGCTCCCCCCTTTTTACCGGAGGAGCAGGCAGTGGAGAGAGTGAAATTCGCCGTTGGATTATTGAGCACGACTGGCTTGAAGCCATTGTCGCCCTGCCCGAGCAGATGTTCTACAACACTGGTATTGGCACCTTTATCTGGGTGCTCAGCAATCGCAAAGCAGCTCACCGCAAAGGCAAGATTCAGTTGATCGATGCTCGCGAACGCTGGATACCGATGAAGCGCAGCCTCGGCAACAAGCGCCGCTACCTTGATGAAGCTGCCATTGAGACGGTTACACGCGAGCATGGTGCGCTCGACAACTCCAAAACCAGCAAAATTTTTGATAACGCTGATTTTGGCTACCGGCGCATCACCGTGCATCGCCCGTTGCGCCTGCGCTTCCAGATTACCCGTAAAACCAAAGAGCGTTTTCTCGACACCTGCCCCGAATTGCTTGATGCTGTTCTTTCGATGGAAGAGGCGCTGGGCAACGAGCCTCTTTTCGACTGGAACAGCGTGTGGGAAAAAGTGCAGCGAGTGGTCAAAGCCCTGCCCGATCAAGCCAGCGGATGGACGCCTGGCGCCAAAGGTACGGCGCAGAAAAAAATATTCCGTGAGGTTTTCACCGAAGTTGATCCGGCAGCAGAACCGGTTATAGCCAAACAGCAAAAGATTGAAGTTTTGGATGCGGAAACGCTGTTTCCTGATCAGACCCTACCTGCCGGTTTGACGCGCACTGAGCTGGAAACGGTACTTGGTCTGCATGTTGCAAGTAAAGGCAAGCATATCGAATACGAGCCTGATCCAGCGCTCAAAGACACCGAAAACATTCCTCTCAAGGAAGATATTGTCAGCTACTTTTTGCGCGAAGTGCGCCCTTATGTGAAAGATGCCTGGATCGACCGCGAAACGCTCGACGAGCTGGATGGCGGTATCGGCAAGGTGGGATACGAGATCAATTTTAACAGAGTTTTCTTTCAGTACAAAGCACCTCGCTCATTGAAGGAGATTGATACCGAACTGGCAGATGTTGAGAAACGGATCATGGATTTGCTGAAGGAGGTGACGGAGTGAACGCGCTGATTACCGAAATTCGGGAGCTGATACGCGCTGCCCGTCAGGCGGTAGTGCATTCCGTTGACTTGATTCAGGTAGTTACCAACTTCGAGATTGGCCGTCGAATTGTTGAGCACGAACAACAGGGTTCGGAACGGGCGGAATACGGGAAACAGACAATCAAAGAGCTGGCAACCGATTTGACCGCAGAGTTTGGCAAGGGTTTTTCGGAACGCAATCTGCGAAGCATGCGAAAGTTCTATCTTTTGTATGCGCATCGGGGTTCTGACCATTTATCGGCAGCCTCTGAAAAGTTGACGCTTGGTCAGAAACGCAGGATACCGTTGGGCGAATTGGCCTTCGGGGATGCTCATGTACCGATTTGGCAGATGCCGTCTGCCAAATCGGCTTCACCGTTTACCTTGAGCTGGTCGCAATATGTTTTTCTTATTTCAATAGATAATAACGATGAGCGCCGGTTCTATGAAATCGAGGCTTCATCCAGCGGCTGGACATTGCCAGAACTCAAGCGACAGTATGGTTCCAGCCTTTACGAACGTCTTGCCCTCAGCCGGGACAAAAAGGGCATCATGAATCTTGCTGCGGAGGGGCAGATTATCAGTCATCCGGAGGATTTGCTGAAAGATCCTTATGTCCTTGAATTCCTTGGTCTGGATGAAAAGAACAGGTATTCCGAATCAGATCTTGAACGCGCCATCATCGACAAGCTTGAACATTTTCTGCTTGAATTAGGAAAAGGATTTCTGTTCGAGGCCAGACAGAAGCGTTTCACCTTTGACGAAGAGCACTTTTTCGTTGACCTGGTTTTCTACAACCGTTTGCTTCGCTGCTACGTACTTATCGACCTGAAAATCGGCACTCTTACCCACCAGAACTTGGGGCAGATGCAGATGTATGTCAACTATTTCGACCGTTTTGTGAAGCTGGAAGATGAACACCCGACCATCGGCATAGTTCTTTGCAAAAAGAAGCACGATGCTTTGGTAGAAATAACCTTGCCAGCGGGGAGCAATATTCACGCAAAGGCATATCAGCTCTATCTGCCCGGCAAAGAGTTGTTGCGGCAAAAGCTGGAAGAGTGGAGTGAAGAGGCCGGAGAGTTGAAGGAGGCAGAAGAATGAGTGTGCTGAAACTGGTAGTTACGTATGAAACCTCATTGCTTGTTCAAAAGAGCTGTGGTTTGGTTACATGGCATCAGCCTATAGAATTGTTTTTTTGGTTAATGAGGAGCTTATATAGTAACCTCAACGCCTTACATAGTAACCTGGTCTGCTTATCCAGTAACCCTAAGCGTAGTGCAACCCTGCTTGCACGTACTCCAGAAACTGTTCATCAAAGCTATCTTTGCCTGTTTTTGCTTGATGGGCGTATCACGATGATTCGTCCTGATGTCCCCAATGAGCCGGAACAGGCGTGTCGAACGGAGGAGGGAAAGGCATGATGTGTCTATACTTTATAGAAAAGCGGATTGTTGTATTGTTGCTGGAGGTGGGAGAATGAGCCCTAACACCTCTACGTTAGAATGGAAAGCCAGTCCTCTCCGTTATGTGTGTCAACTTAACCCACCCGTTTCATTCCACGAGTTTGAAGAGGATGATGAGCTAACTTTCTTGCCCATGGACAGGGTTAAGAGTGGCTACTTCATTCCTAATACAGATAAATTTTCAAAATATGCATCCTCTTATAATGCATTCGAGGACGGCGATATTGTTTTGGCAAAAGTCACGCCATGCTTTGAAAATGGAAACATTGCAATCGCAGAGAACCTTGTGAATGGTAAGGGTTTTGGCAGTTCTGAACTATTTGTTGTTCGGGCGACAGTTGTTGATCGCAAGTTTCTCTTTTATTACTTTCAATCTTCGACGTTCAAACAGGAAGGGGAAGCATCGATGACCGGAGCGGGTGGCCTAAAACGGGTATCACCCGAGATTATTCGAGAGCATCATGTATTCTTCCCGCCAAGGATAAGCCAACGCATTATAGCTGATTATCTTGATCGAGAAACTGAGCGCATCGATGCATTGGTGGTAGAAAAGTTGCGCATGTTGTTTCTTATGGAAGAAAAACGAGCGACCTTCATCAGTCATGTTATCACTCGCGGACTTAACCCTGATGCGCCCCTTAAATCTTCTGGTCTCGACTGGTTGGGAGATATTCCCACACATTGGGAAGTAAGAAGATGCGGAACACTTTTCGAGGAAGTTGATGAGCGAAACCAACCAGATTTGCCGTTGCTTCATGTGTCACTCAATACAGGTGTAACGTTGCGAGTATTTTCAGATGATCGTATTGAGTCGGTTGCCGCAGATTATTCCTCTTACAAGGTCGCGAAGAAGAATCATCTGGTGTTTAATAAGATGAGGTTTTGGCAGGGAGCCGCAGGGATTGCCCCGGAAGATGGTCTGACAAGCCCTGACTATACTGTTGCCAGTTATGGTAACGAAATATTTCCGGGATATTTACAATTTCTTGTAAGGCTTTCGCTGTTCAGTAACGAAGTACGAAGATACTCTTATGGAATGGTCGATGACCGATTACGGCTTTATTGGAACGAATTCAAAAATATTCGAATACCATTGCCACCATTTGAAGAACAACATTTGATTGTAGCTGCACTCAGTAAAGAGGCGAAAAGAATTTTTGACTTGGAGGACGCATTAAGGATGTCTATTACTTTGGCCAAAGAGCGCCGAGCAGCGCTTATTACTGCCGCTGTTACCGGGCAAATCGATTGCAGTTCCGATGGCATCAATTGTAGCACTGAAAACCGAGCGAGTGTAGTTTTGCGATGATTACTTTACCATATTAGAAAAAACCTTATTAGTCTTTCATGTTCATTGCCGACACACACTATACTTTGGGAGTATTCCCTGTTACTGGCATTGGCTTGAGTGTATCGCCAATTGACCTTGATGCTGCGCTGTCAGGTCATGTTGCCTCACTGGTTTTTGATGATGCTGGCAATGACGAAATTGCAGCTCTGCTTGGTGGCGTAACCGATACGGAGTTTGCCCAGGACAATCTTGATATGCTTCTGCACAACGTTCGAGAACCAGAAGAGTGGCGGGTGGGCGAAGCACTGGCAGAGTACTATTTGATGGAATGCAGGAACTGCCATTTTCCCTGGTCTGATGGTCGTGATGAGCGCAAGCGAGGGCCGAGTTTACCGGGTGCCGATTTGGTTGGCTTCCAATGTGATGGTGAGGGAGATCATTTTGCTTTTGGCGAAGTGAAAACATCCGCTGAACAGAATTATCCTCCCGGAGCGGCCTATGGTAGGCATGGCTTGAAACAACAGATGGAAGATCTCCGTGATCGTTCCGAGATTAGGGATGATCTGGTTAAATATCTTGCCCATCGTGCGGTGAACGCTACATGGAAGGAGCGTTTTCAGTCAGCCGCCGGCGTGTATTTGCGCGATAACAGCGACGTACGAATTTTTGGCCTTCTGGTGCGGGATGTCCCTCCAAGTGAGGATGATTTGCGGGTTCGGGTGACTCGACTTAGGCAGAACTGTCCAACCTCTACGGTCATCGAGTTACTGGCGCTCTACCTCCCGCAAGGCCGAATCGCAACTTTGGGCACACACGTTGTGACAACCCGACAAAGCGGAGGTTCCCGATGAGCCTGAGCAAAGAAGATATGGTGCGTGTTGATAATCACTGGGCTGTTCTTACTGTTGGTGTTAGTGAGCGAGATCGAAGTTTGGAGGTCGCAAACGCGCGATTGGTCGCCAAAGCGGTTGGCAGGCAAATGCGCCTTTCATTTGAAGAAAGGGCCAGTGACGGCGATTTACTACGCCGTATTGCAATGGCCTACGAGATGGCCGCGATAGAGGGTCTACCGGCATTTTTAAGCTTATCCGCTGCAGATGATGAATTACGGAAACAATGTATTGCGGGAGCTTGGCGCACCTTTGAATTGAGGCGCTTGTTCGATGTTCCAGAGGTTACAGAAGAACGGATTTTTCATGTCCTTCATTTGTCAGCGTTGGCTTACTGTGGGGATCGCTGGTCGGATATTCGGCGTTGGTATTTGGATAATGGAGGGAGTATAGCGGAGCCTTCTGCAGCAGATCAGCCATGGCACTACCGGTTACTTTTTCGACTTTTCGACTGCTGGGTACGTCTCTTTCGCAAAAAAGGCTGGGACGATCTTGATCGTGTCAGAGAAATTGTTGCAGGGTTGAGGGAAGATCAGCGGCAATACGAACGGAGTTCACTCGACAGCGGATCCGATGGGCAGGATCGAGCCATGGCATTTCGGTTGATTGCCTTCTATAACTGGGCAAAAGCCACAGAATTATTAGCAAAGTATGTTTTGCAGGGTGAGCCAAGAGGCATCAACGCACTTCTCGATAAACATTTTGAAGCTGCGACGGATGCGGCTGCCGCTGCCGGAGATGCACAACTTGAAGTTCTTATGCGCTGGCTGCATGCGACCGCTCGGCAAATGGTTGCCGGTTCGCTCTGGTGGGTTGCCCACGCGATCAATTCCCGAGTCACACGCTTTGTCGGGTTTGCCACCAAGCATCAAGCAATGTTTGAACTGTTACCTCCGCAAAGAGCAGCTTTGCAGGAACAGGGTTTGCTCGATCAGGCGGCTACGGCTGTGGTTATTGATCTGCCAACATCAGGAGGCAAGACTCTGCTGGCCCAGTTCCGCATTCTCCAGGCGCTCAATCAATTTGCCGAAGAGGGCGGTTGGGTCGCCTACGTTGTGCCCACCCGAGCTCTGAGCGCACAAATCACCCGGCGCTTACGTCGTGATTTTACGCCCGTCGGTGTGCGTGTGGAGCAACTCACCGGTGCAGTCGAGATTGATGCGATTGAAGAGGAGATGTTGTCAGGAGTTGCTCAAGGTGATGAACGAAGTTTCGACGTGCTTGTGGCGACACCGGAAAAACTTCAACTCGTGATTCGCAACAAGAAGGTACAGCGCCCGCTTGCGCTTGTCGTGATGGATGAGGCTCATAATATGGAGAGCAAGTCACGTGGTATGCGTATCGAACTGCTTCTTGCCACAATCAAACAGGAAAGTACGCAGGCGAATTTCCTATTGTTAATGCCCTTTGTCGAGAAAGCAGGGGCTCTGGCTCGATGGCTTGCCAATGATGTTGGCGGTGGGCGCTCAATTACTCTTGGCACCAGTGTTTGGAGGCCCAATGAGCGTATCGTTGGGATGTTCCGTGCTGAAGGTGATGATAGCCAACGGGCTGGTTGGCGTCTCCAATATCAGACACTGGTTACGACGCCGAAAACGATTCATCTGGAAGGACTGCATCAAGTTGGGGGCGCTAAACCGCTCGACTTGCCTAAATCGAATCTGATAAAAGCAAATGGAGAGCAAAAGGGTTTTGCCCTTCAGGCCGCCGCGATGGCAACTGTTTTTTCCTCGCGGGGCACAAGTATTGCTGTCGGGGGCACTATTCCCTCGGCATGGTCAATGGCGAGAGAGGCTGCGAAGAAGCTTCCAGTAATGGAGATGCCATCGGAGCGGATACAACTTGTTCAAAAATTTCTTACCGCAGAGATCAGTTCCGATTTTGAGTTGATTGGGATGCTTGCCCGTGGTGTTGCGGTGCATCATGCGGGCCTTTCCGATGAGGTGAGGTCGCTTATTGAATGGTTAGCTGAGGAAGGAGATATTCGAGTGCTCTGCGCGACAACTACGCTGGCGCAAGGCATAAATTTCCCCGTGTCATCGGTATTTTTGGCAACCACATCCATGAAATCACGAAAATATCCATATCAGGTCGATATGGCTCCACGTGAGTTCTGGAATCTGGCTGGGCGAGCGGGTCGCATAAATCAAGACAGTGTTGGAGTTGTCGGTATCGCCGAGGCTAATCGGCCGAATGACGTTATTCGTTTCGTTACAAAAGCCACTGGTGAATTGGTCTCATGCCTGGTTACTGTTGTCGCAGAGTTGGATGCGGCTAATTCACCTGACGATCTTGCTGCTGTTATTCAAAACGATCAATGGGAAGACTTTCGCTGTTATGTGAACCACCTTGTTCGTGAGATCGGCAACCTGGAGCGTGTTCTTGCAACAGCAGAGTTGTCTTTGCGTAACACTTATGGTTATCGCGTTCTTCAAGAGAGCGCCGAAGGCAGGGGTCGTGCACAAAAATTGCTTGAAGCAACAAAACAATACGCACGCAAAATTTCGGCTAATCCTGGCCAGGTGGCAATGGCCGACATGACAGGCTTTTCGTTTGAGGGGGTTGGGAGAGCACTGAGTGGAGTTCGTGCACTTGAGCGCAATCTTACAGCAAATGACTTTTCTGCCGATAGACTTTTTGGAAACGACGGTGGTATGGCGGACTTCTATGGCATTATGCTTCGCATTCCCCAGCTTGCGCGAAATCTGGATGAACTCAAGGGATCTGGTCCTGGCAACCGTAAATTAGCGGAAATAACCAAGGCTTGGGTGGATGGGCGTACAATCAGGGATATTGCCACCACTTACTTTCAGTCTGGTGATGACACAACTCAGGCGATTACAGATGCATGTCGAGCTATTTATCGGAATCTTGCAAATAACGGGACTTGGGGGTTGTCTGCGCTCAGTCGGCTTTCAGGTATTGATTTTGAAAACCTTTCATCTCAGCAAAAGAGGCAAATCGATCTGCTGCCAGCCATGATTTACCATGGTGTGAAAACAGAGGCAGGCGTTCTCATGCGCATGAATGGTATCCCGCGTTCAATTGCTGAGCGAATGGGTGAAATTTATCAGCAGAATGTCAACGAGGGTGCAGGAGTATCGGGTATCCAGAAAGTTCGAAAATTTCTTGCTTCCGCTGATATTGAAACCTGGAACCGTGCGCGTTCTTCTAATGCTCCGCTCTCCGGTAGAGAATACAAAGAGGTTTGGAAAGTTATTTCCGGTGGTGAACGATAAGATTTGCTGGGGGGGGGGGGAACGAGGTGAAACCAATCAATAAGCATGATCTCTACATGCAACAGTCGTTTATTTCACAAGTCAAAAAGATAACCGTTGAGTAAGGATTCTCTCTCATGAAACAAACCAGCGAAGCTGCCTTTGAAACGGCCATTGAGTCCGTCCTGTTGGCCGATGGTTATCACAAGCTTCCTTCAGCGGCTTTCGACCGTGAGCGGGCAATCTTCCCCGACGAGATACTGGAATTTATTCGCAGCACTCAGGCGAAGCAGTGGGAAAAACTGCAATCCCTCCATGGCGAAGAGTGTGGCAAACGTGTTCTTGAGGCGCTCTGCAAATGGATGGAGACGCACGGTGTTCTTGCCACCTTGCGCCATGGCTTCAAATGTTTTGGCAAAACCCTGCGTCTTGCCTTTTTTCGTCCTGCACATGGACTCAATCGGGAGCTGGAATCAAATTACCGGGCCAATCGGCTTGGCCTGACCCGGCAACTGCATTTCAGTACCCAGAGTGAAAAGTCACTCGATGTGGTGCTGTCGCTCAATGGCGTGCCGGTGGTGACGCTGGAGTTGAAGAACCCGCTTACCGGACAGACGGCGGCCAACGCCATCCACCAATATCGTCATGATCGTGACCCGCGTGAGCTGATTTTCCAGTTCACCAAACGGACGCTGGTCCATTTTGCAGTGGACACGGAAGAGGCGCAGATGACCACTCGACTTGCTGGTTTGGGCACCCATTTTCTGCCGTTCAACCGGGGCAATCAAGGTGGTGCTGGCAATGAACCCGATAAGGCCGGGCGCAATTACAAAACAGCATACCTGTGGAAAGAGGCGTTGCAGCGTGATAGTTTGCTTGATTTGCTGGCACGTTTTCTCCATCTCGACGTGCAGGAGAAGATAACCGACGAATTCAGGAAGGTTCGGACAGAAAGCATGATCTTCCCGCGCTATCATCAGTTGCAAGCGGTGCGGCAGATTGTTGCAGCGGTTGCCTCCGAAGGTGTGGGGCAGAACTATCTGGTTGAGCATTCGGCGGGTAGCGGCAAGAGCAATACCATTGCTTGGCTGGCGCATCGGCTCTCCTCGCTGCATAACGAAAAAGATGAACGGATCTTCGACAGCGTGGTTGTCATTACTGATCGAGTGGTGCTCGACCGTCAGTTGCAGAACACCATCTATCAGTTCGATCACAGGCAGGGGGTGGTTCAGAAAATTGATGAAGACTCACGCCAACTTGCTGAAGCGCTGGAGTCGGGTGTGCCGATCATTATCACCACCTTGCAGAAGTTTCCGTTTGTTTCCGCCCAGTTGACGAAACTTGCCGAGGAGCGAGGTGAAGGGAGCAACAGTTATCTGCCGACGCGAAAATACGCAGTGATTATTGATGAGGCACACAGTTCGCAGTTGGGCGAAACCGCCACTGAGCTTAAAGGAGTACTGGGTGGCAGTGAGTTGCGTCAAAAAGCCAGGGAGATGGCCGAGGAAGAGGGCGAAGTGGAGCTGGAGCGTCTGTTTCGCTCCATGGCCAAGCGCGGGCGTCAGCAACATATAAGCTTTTTTGCTTTTACCGCCACGCCCAAGCACAAGACGCTGGCTATCTTTGGTCGAAACGGAGAGCCGTTTCACCGCTATACCATGCGGCAGGCCATTGAGGAAGGCTTTATCATGAATGTGCTGGCCAATTATGTGACCTATAAAACCTACTACCGGCTTATCAAAAAGGCGGAGGAGGACCCGAATGTGGAGCGCAAAAAGGCCGCCAAAGCGCTCGCCCGCTTCATGCGCCTGCATCCCCACAATATCGGGCAAAAAACGGAGGTCATGGTTGAGCATTTTTATCAGCATACACGGCACAAAATCGGTGGTCATGCCAAGGCGATGGTGATTACCGGTTCACGGTTGGAGGCGGTGCGCTACAAACAGGCTTTCGACGAATACATTGCAGGGAAGGGCTATCCCATCAAAAGCCTGGTGGCCTTCTCCGGCAGGGTTGATGACGACAAATTGCCCGATAAAAGCTACTCCGAAGTTGAAATGAATGGCGGGGTGAAGGACAAGGAGTTGCCTGAGACCTTTGCCAACGTTGAATACCGCGTTTTGCTGGTGGCGGAGAAATATCAGACCGGTTTTGACCAGCCGCTCTTGCATTCAATGTATATCGACAAGCGGCTCGGTGGAATTCAGGCGGTGCAGGCGCTTTCTCGCTTGAATCGGACGCATCCACTCAAGGACGACACCTTTGTGCTCGACTTTGTTAATGATCCTGCCGAAATTCAGGAGGCGTTTCGTCAGTACTACGAAGGCTCCGTCATGGGTGAGCAGGTGGATGCTGACAGGCTTTACACCGTTAAGGCAGAGCTTGATGCTTCAGGAATTTATCTTCAACCAGAAGTGAACGACTTTTCGGCTATCTTTTTTGCACCCAAGCGACGCCAAAGCACTGCCGATCACAAACAAATGAATGCAATTCTTGATGGTGCGGTTGCGCGGTTTCAGCACCTGCAAAACACGGAAGAGGAGGAGGCTGAGTTGTGGCGCGGCAAGGCCCAGGCTTTCCGCAATCTTTACAGTTTTTTGAGCCAGGTGATTCCCTATCAGGACAGCGATTTAGAGAAGCTCTTCACCTACTTGCGCCATCTGGCATTGAAGCTGCCAAAACGGAAGAGTGGCGCTGGATACCAGTTTGATGAAGAGGTTGAACTCGACTATTACCGTTTGCAGAAAATCAGTGAGGGTTCGATCAGTTTAAGTGAAGGCTTCGCCAAGCCGCTTGATGGGCCTCGCGAAGTGGGAAGCGGCATGGTGCATGAGGAGGAGGTGTCACTCTCCCGGCTTATTGATCTCATCAACGAGCGCTTTGGTGGTGACCTGAACGAAGCGGATCAACTCTTTTTCGATCAGATCGCAGAAGCGGCAAGCCAGAATGAAGCGCTCAAGAAAGCTGCCGGGGTCAATTCACTCGATAAATTTCAGCTTGTGTTCAGGCAAGTTCTGGAGTCATTGTTTATTGAGCGCATGGAACTCAACGAGGAGCTTTTTGCCGACTTTATGGGCAAACCGGAATTGCAGGAGCTGGTGTCGAAGTGGCTGGGAAGTCAGGTGTATGGACGAATGAGCGGGGGATGAATTCCTGTAAGCGTTATCAGTGCTATTTTACGTAGAACAGGTCTATAGCTATATTTTAGAATATTTTCCGATTTGGAAAGGGCTGAATAACTCAATAAGGACGGCGAAACAATTTTGGAATAAGTGCCTACTAATTGATGCAATCCTATGTATATTAGCCATTTATACATTATTTTGCTCGCTTACGAAACGGGTTCGCTGAAAAGACTCTCGGAAGGTTGACGGCAAGTTTTTTTGTTGGGTTTATTGTTTGACATGACCTGTCAAAGGGGAATACTACTTCTGTTTACTCCTGCGTTGCGATGCATTAACGACCATTATTGCTCATGAACAGTGATACTTGAATTACGACAGCTTTCGTTTGGCTTTTCGACTGAAAAGCAAATCCTCAAAGACCTCTCATTGTCGTTGGAGGAAGAGAGGATTTACGCCTTGATGGGTGGCAACGGTGCAGGGAAAACAACGCTGTTCAATCTGATTACCGGCTTCATGAAGCCACAAAGCGGCGAGATATTGTTCGAGGGAAAAAATCTGACACACCAGCAGCCATACACCATCAACCGGCAAGGCATTGGCAGAACCTTTCAGGACTTGCGGCTTATTACAAAACTGACAGTAAAAGAGAATATTATCTTGTCAATGCAGCACAATCCAACGGATAATTGGCTTCATGCCATGCTGCCTGAACAGTTTTACCGTTCTGCAAATAAACAGTTAGGTCAAAAAGCGGATGACATTATTGATGAGTATTACCTCAATGATGTGAAGAATTCGTTGGCTGGTGAAATCTCCTACGGGCAACAAAAGCTGCTGACGCTTGCCTGCTGTGTTGCCAATGGCGCAAAGCTGCTGCTGCTTGATGAAGCAGTGGCAGGAATCCAGCCGGAATATCGCAATAAGATTGCCGAGCTTATTCGTACTTTGAAAGAGCAAGGCAAAACCATTTTGCTGATTGAGCACAACACCGATTTTATTGCTGATGTTGCTGATATAATTTACTTTTTGCATGAAGGAACTCTTTCTACCTTTGAGAGTATGGATGCGCTTCGGGAAGACAAACAGGTAATGGCGGCATACGTCTGACAACGCTATGCTGAAAGTTGAAAACCTCTCAACAGGCTATGGCAAGAAACAGGTGCTTTTTGACGTCTCATTGCAGGTGAGCAAAGGCGATATTGTTTTGCTTGCAGGAAGCAACGGCAGTGGAAAATCTACCTTGCTTAAAGCCATTTACGGGATGTTGCCGCAATGGGATAATGGGCGAATCTTGGTTGATGGAGAGAATATCACCGGCAAGCCAACGGCGGCGTTATTGAAAAAAGGGCTGCTTTACATTCCGCAAAAGAATAATCTTTTTGAGGAGCTTACGGTGAAAGAGAATCTGGAGATGGCTGGTTTGACGCTTGATAAAAAGGTGTTGAGGAAGGGCATAGACGAGGCGCTGTCAGTTTTCAAGACGCTGGAGCCAAATCTGAAGCAAACTCCAATGACCTTAAGCGGAGGTGAACGCCAGTTGCTGACATTGGCAATGGCAACATTGCATCAACCGAAGATGATTTTAATTGACGAGCCGTTTACTGGGCTATCTCCTCAGAATATTTTGTTGATTACTGAGAATTTGAAAAAGGTAAACAAAATTCTTGGCATTACTTTGGTTATTGTTGAACATCGGGTTAAGGAATGTTTGGAAATTGCTAACAGGGTGATAGGTATGAAACTTGGCAAAGTCATTATAGATTTTGATGCAATCAAAGAATATGATTTGGGAAAAATGAGTTGTTTATTCATTTGATTTATTTGTTTTAATTTTCTGCAAAAGAAATAAAGGCCGACATGAATATAAAAACATTGGTTGATACTGGATTTGAAGCGGATTATACTTTAAGTCAAATTAATGAGTTTGATAAGATTTTTACTTCAGACAAGATATTACAAGATTATATTTATAGAATTCATGAGGACGATAATACATTGGATATGAAAAGAGGAGAATTTTATCCAGAAATATTGCGATGTATTATTAGTCTGAAACGTGCATTTGCAAACGCATATAAAATAGCGGAAGGGCAATGTCAGCCAAATTTTGGAAGCAATGGTAGTATAGATACTATAATGACAGCAATGAAGCTAAGGGAGATAAATCGAAAAATAGATCCCGAAAAAAGAGGTGGTATGCTGGTTTCAACGCCCACATATTTTAGGAATTATAATTCAGCATTTGCTAAGCAAATAAAAATTATAAAAGTCCCATTAAAAATGCCGAAATGGGAAATGGATATAGATCTTTTTTTAGAAAAATTAAATACACTATATCCAACGGTTGTGTTTTTAGTCACACCAAATAACCCAACAGGAATTCCTTTAACAGATGAACATATCATTAAAGTTATTGAGAATGCACCAGATGACACATTAATAGTAATGGATAGGACATTGGTTAACGTAGAAAATGAAATTCGAACAAGTGAGCTATTATTAAGATTTAATAACAAACAACTTGTAGTGTTACATTCATTTTCAAAATACTTGGGATTATCTCATCTTCGAATTGGTTGCGCACTTTATTCAAATATTGATATAGCTAAGGAAATGCAACCTCATTTACCACTAGGATTAGGAGTTGAAGGAGCTATTAAAGGGACAAAATATTTAAAAGAAAATGGAGTGCTGAGGCCATCTGATTATGTCATAAATAATATTAGAGAAAGTAAAGAAATATTGTTGAGTTTTTGTCGACAAATGCCTCAATTTTCGATGACAGATTTCACTGGAAACTATTGTTTGTTATTTATGCCTCCAGATGTATCTTCAACTAAAATTAGTTATTATTTGCAAAATAAGGGCATTTATGTTATGGAAGGAGTAGATTTCCCTGAACCAGTTGATGGAATGATACGCCTACATACAGGGGGGAAGCCAGAATTTATGCAACGCACCGTCGATGCGCTAAAAGATTTTTAAGCCAGTGCTATGGATTTCAAAAACAAGGTTATTAATTTCTTTCTTACAACAAGACCATACTCTTATACGGGCGAAATAGCTCGTGGAATAGTTTTTGGATTGGCTCTTTCTCCTCAAAAGCCATTAAGCACAATAATGATATGTACTCTATTATCATTATTAATGTGGTTATATTTTAATTGGCAAAGTGATTATATTCAAAATGATCCTGGTCGAATTAAGCCATCATTGATACTTTGCTATAGTCCATTATTTTTAACACTGCTTACTTGTATTGTAACTGGTCAATTTTTTGGTGTAGTTGGAGTACTTGTATATGTGATTACAATTTTATTGTATGCAATAAAAACGAAAGCTAGTATTATTGGGACGCTTAGTCCATTGATCAGGATACTAACTGTTATTGCCCATTTCGTTATGATTGCTACATATTTTAACCAATTTCCAGATAAAAATTTAATTATTGTTGTGTTGTATATAGCTATATATAAAGGAATCCGAAATCTTGTGGGAGATATAAGGGATATTAGGACAGATAAAATGGAAATACCTGCAAGATTTGGGATAGCAATTTCTATAAATATTATCCGAATAGGTTATATAATCTTATTAGGGTTAACCTGCTTCATAAATATGAAAGAAATATCAATTATTTCTTTCATATTTGCTTTGTTGGGATGGACATTTTTAGAAGTATTCTTTTTGCGATATAAAGAGGAAGAAATATTTTTAATTGGGTATTTAGGGCATCGGTTACTTGTGCTGCTAAATTCTATATATATAATTATTTTGACAATAATGTTCGGACTGCCAAGTATTGGCTATATTTCGTTATTGATTTTATTATTGATAAGTCACCTATCATATAGGTTTATTCCAGGTAAAAATTATCCTACATTAAGCTCAATATTCAAATTAAAATAAAATATACATGTCGGATTTAAAAAAGTTATTTAATCCTTTTAAAAGCGGCGTATTGTGGTTTACGACAATAACAGCCATCCTAGCTCCTTTTATTGATAAAAATTTCCCCCCAATAGTAATACAGCTTTCTCTGATAGGTTTTTATTTTATTCTTATTTTTCAGTATGGAAAAATTATTAGTTTTTTCGGTAAAAATATTGTTGATTCGAATAATATATTGTTCGTACGTGCTCGCCAAAAATATGAAGATATTGCAAATTTATTGATCCCTGAAGGCCTTTATTGATCTCCTGTAGGGTTTCATTTATTAATAATTACTTTTGCTGTGGCGCTTTTTTCTTTGCTTTCATATTTCTCTGGTTATCAAAATATTTATTATAGTTTCGCGTTATCTGTTATACTTTTAATCAAATCAATCCGTTTCTTTTTTCATGAAGAAACAATGTCAAGAAATGTAATTAAATCAATTACAAGTAGATATGGAAGCGAATTTATAGGCCATCTCGAGTTAATAAAAGGTGAAAAATATATAAAAGATAAGGCGGAACATGTGTCAAAAATTGATAGGAAACAGGATGCTGCTGAGGATGAAAAGAAAAAAGTAAAGCTTCGTCATGTGTCTTATCTGAATTTGCATAATAACAATACATCTCTAAAAGAACTGGTTAGTTATGAGATTGGTAAGAACGGGACACCATCTGATTTGATTACATCGTTTGAGTTTGTTGCCACTCAGTTTGAAAATATAAAAAATGAGCACGGAAGTTATGCTTGGTTTGTAAATCTTGTGGATCCTAAGTCTTATTTTACCGACCCTCAATGGCAGAAACAGTATATTTCAAGAATTTTGAAAAATACAATTAATAAAAAAAAAATTGATATACGTCGCGTGCATGTCTTTTTAAAAGATGATTATAATGCCAATTCTAAAAAAGAAATCAATACAATGCTTTTTATAGAGCAATTGTTTGGAGTTGATAATAAGATTATTATTGCAGATAAAGTTAAAGATATAAAGACAGTAAGTCATGAAATAGGGCTTCATATTGAAGAGGTTTTTTTACTGGATTATTGTATTTTTTGTTCACATCATACTGAAAATAATTACTTTGAGCCCACGAACAAAAAAGTTCTATGCTCTGATATTATTCCTTATTTTTATAATTCTGAATTAAATGATGAGGAATGGGTTAAGATATATATGTTAACTGATCACAATTCCTTTAATATATTTAAAGAAAATTTTTATACTTTATGGCATTTACCTCAATATCTATTTCTTCGAAATAGTTCGACTTCCTCTTCATTGAAGGCGTATAGTTTTTTTGAGCTGATTCGGAAAAGTTATATGGAAGATTATGAACTTAATTGGGAAAAAATTACTTCTATATATGCAAGCACTTTAGATAAATGTGTATTAAGTGGCGATAATGATCTTATGTCGAAAGAGTTGAAAGATAAGTTTCATAGATTTGAATTTGAAATTCGTTCTTCAGTAGAGGACGATACAAAGGCAAGAGATATTTTTGATAATTTGTTTGAGCAATATATTCAAAAAAACGTTACATATAATTAACTTTTCAAACTCAAAAGATATGAATTCATTGTTCAGAAGCTTTTTTATATTTCTTTTTTTTGGTTTATTCTTTGGATGTAATGGCCAAAAAAGTGAAACAATTAAGATTGGTGCCATACTTCCCATGAGCGGAAAAATGGCAAATTATGGTAAAAGTAGTCAAGCCGCACTACAAGCCATGCTTAAGGTTATTAATGTAGAAAGATCTCAAAAAGGTTATCCTTTGATGGAGTTAGTTGTTGAAGACGATAAAATGGAAGTAAAGGGAGGTGTGAGTGCTATTAATAAGCTAATTCAAAAAGATAAGGTGCCAGCGGTAATAGGGCCTGATGCAAGTTCGATTGCACTTGGAGTAGCTCCAATTGCTGAAGCGAATAAAACAGTTGTTATTTCACCAGCATCGACAAGTACTGATATAACTAAAGCTGGAGATTATATATTTCGAACTATTCTATCCGGTGAATATGAGGGTAAAATTGCCGCTTCATTGTATAATAAGTTATATGCGCCGAAGAAATTGGTTATTATGTATATAAATAATGAGTATGGCATAAGTTTAAAAAATAGTTTTGTAAAAAATATTGATAAATCTATTCCTTTAAAAGAAATTTCTTATGACGAAAAAGAAATTAACTTTTCATCATATCTTACAAAAATTAAGTTGGCAGGAGATGATGTTATATATTTGATAGGTTACAATGAGATGGTTCAAATTTATCAACAGGCCAAAGAATTAGATTTGCAAGTTAAGTGGCTTGGCACTGCACAGATGGGTACTCAAACATTGATCAAACAAATTGGTTCTTCTGCTGATGGTACGATATTTCCTTTTTGGGAATTAAATGTTGATCAAATCAAAAAAACTAATAGCCAATTCTATTCCGAATTTGCCAAGCTTTCAGGTGGTATGGAACTTGATGCTTTTGCAGCAAACTCTGTTGATGCGTTACTCATATTGAATGATATAATCAAAGACAATAGTAAAATATCCGGTGAAGAAATTAAACAAAAGCTTTATAACATTAAAAATTTCAATGGAATAACCGGCTCTATTTCCTTTGATGCAAATGGCGACGTTGATAAAATGACGGTTGTTAAAATAGTACAAAGCGGAACAATAGTTACTTATAGGTAATTGGAATATTGTATTTAGATGATATATATGTTGTCAAATATTCAAGTTGTTATAAATATTTTAGTTACAAGTGCCTTATATCTACTGGTAAGTATCTCTTTTGCTAGTATATATTATCCAGTTAAATATTTTCATATTGCACATGCTGCGGTAATAACAGTTGCATCATATTTTGTTTTTCTTTTTGCAAATCAACTTTTAATCCCTTTTTCTGCTGCGGTTGTTCTCGCGATTGCATTGGCATCGATCGTAGGAATACTTTTTGATATTTTGGGTTACCGCCCAATGCGTAAAAAGAATCTAGCGTCATTAACATATCTCATTGCATCACTTGGCTTATACGTTATTCTTCAAAACGCCATTTCACTCTCTTTTGGCGATGACACAAAAGTCATCAACACCGCAGAAGTAACCGTTGGTCATGAAGTATTTGGAGCCTACATTACAACTGTTCAAATCTTAACAATTTGTGTTTCTCTTATCTTATTTATCGCAGTCAACCTTTTTCTGCATTACACTGCAACCGGGAAATCAATTCGTGCGGTCTCAAGCAATCCTGAACTTTGCAATATCTATGGCATTTCATCCAATAAAATCATTCTCATCGCTTTCGCCCTTGGATCAGCCTTAGCGGCAGTAGCCGGAATACTCTCAGCAATGGACACCAACATGACGCCAACATTTGGCTTCAATCTTTTGATGTATGGTATCGTTGCTATGATTATTGGAGGAGTTGGGAGCACAAGGGGGTTACTTGCTGGTTCGTTACTGGTTGCAACAGCACAACATCTCTCTGCATTTTATCTTGATACAAAATGGATGGATGCCGTGACATACATTATTCTCATTCTCTTTTTGATCTGGAAGCCGCTTGGTTTTAGTGGCAAACGGCTGAAAAAAGTGGAGGTGTAGAGTGCATTTAGATTTCCTTAATAAGGTTACATTAGAGGATTTAGAGAGGTATTTTTTTTTACTCTCCCCGTGGAGAGAAAAGAATGTGGAGCTGAAAGACAGGGAAAATTATTTGCTACATGCAATTAGTAAAGATTTATTCATTTTGGATTTTGTGCAATGTTTGGCTAGTCATGGCATAAAAGAGCCGATATATGAAATTAAAGTTAAAAGTGAATCCATTGGTACGAAGCTTGTTACTGATACCGTCAATTTTATTGCCCTGACTTTAGAATTGCAAAACTTTACTCGTCTGCAATTTTGTTTAAACTGGAATATTGATGATATCTGTTTGCAGGTATTTAACACCAAATGTAAGATTGAACAAAATGAAATTCTTTTTTTGATTGATCAATATTTAAGGTTTTTAGATTATTCATTGAAAAGCCGACTTTTTTATATTCTCTTTAACTCTCCATATAACAAAAATCTGATCGTTTCAGATCGAATGTCACCGTTATGGCTTAATTATTTATGGGCATTCTCAATCCTGATAAAACAGTTTCAAAATTATTTTACTGATGTATCTATTTTTAAGTTTTTCAGGTTTTGGTTAACCAGACTTCATCAAGCTGGCGCCTGGTCATCAAATCTTATTGATTTAAAACATATTTCCGCGCAATGTGCATTTTATGATGACCCTGAAAATAATCGAATTTTTACACATGTTGACTACTTCGGAAGTATTTTAGGTGCTCAATATTTAAGGGAATATTCTTCCCACATACAATTTCCTGTTTTAAGCAATAATATTATAGAAAGCCGATATCAATCTATTGAGCACATTGACGAGCAAATATACAACAGAATGTCTGCATGTATGGTTGCTGCACAAGGAAGTGAGTCTGGAGAAATTTTAACTGGGATTTCAACAGGGACAATTTTTTATGATGATTCTGTTGTATTGAAAGCGTTTAATTTTTTGAAATATTTTTCATCAGCTCATTTCATGGGGCAGTTAGGAGAATTATTTGGATTGTCTTTAGTTAATTCCCGTTATAATCTAAACAGCTCAGAGATAGTATGTATACCTGGATCGTCGATTTTAATCAGAACAAAAAAAGGAGCAAAGCAAGGCCCAGATGGTCTCTTGGCAAGTGTTGCTTTTGATAATAATCAGTTTATAATTACAATCCACGCTGTAATAGAGGTCAAATCATTTAGAATAAGCAAAAATAAACTAGCCAGTCAATTATATAATCATTTAAAAAGGTTAAAAGAAGGCACTGTTGAGTTGATATATAACGAAGGTGATGATTGTATAAAATATTTTGCTCCTAAAATTGGTATTGGTAAAAATTGTTACAAATCATCTTTGGTTAAAAAAATTGAATTCAGTGATAAGGTCGAGTATATTGGCGTTATTCCATCTTCGGCAAGAAAAATATATCCATCACCTGTTGCTTTGATCGAGATGCCATGGTTTCCCACTGGATTTCGTTTAATGGGGTATTCATTTATGTGTTGGGTTATTGTGAATCTCGGCCGAGTTGGAAATGGAGGAGATTACCAGAAAGGAAAATATTCTTGGATAAAAAGACTCGAACTATTGTTAAAAAACGAGAAGGTAAATTATCGAGATAAACGAAGTGTTGAGGCGTTTCTTGATATTCTTAAAAATGGTATTAATAATCCGGATAATTATTGGGTTCCGTTGAATTGATTTATATGGAATATTTTCTACACCTCTTCATTCTGATCTGCTTTTACACCATGCTGTCGCAAAGCCTGAATCTCTCTGCTGGTTTTGCAGGGCTCATCTCTTTGACTCATGCAGGGTTTTATGGCATTGGAGCATATACAACAGCAATCCTTTCGACCTACTACGGTTTTTCATTCTGGCCAAGTATTCCACTGGCAATGCTTATCAGTGGTTTTATTGCTTTTATTGTCTCTCTTATCGCTTTGCGTACAGTGGATGATTATTTCATTATATGCACCCTTGGCATTCAGGTTATTCTTTTCTCCATCATGAATAACTGGATGGAGTTGACCAGAGGGCCGCTCGGTATTCCTGGTATCCCTTCTATTCAATTATTCGGATTCAGCGTCGAGAGTAAAACTTCATTTCCCTTGCTCTCCCTTCTCTTTGTTCTCCTTATATGGTTTGTCTTACGGAATATCTCCCGATCAGGTTTTGGGAAAACATTGACCGCAATCAGTGAAGACGAAATCTACAGCCAAAGCATCGGCAAAAATGTTTATCTCTCCAAAACAGTCTCGTTCACATTGAGCGCCATGTTGGTAGCCATTCCTGGCACATTGTACGCACATTACATCTCCTACATTGACCCGACCAGCTTCACGGTCAATGAATCTATTTTTGTTCTCTCCATCGTCATCATTGGCGGCCTTGGCAACCTCTCCGGCAGTTTTTTTGCCTCAGCATTTTTAGTCTTGCTGCCTGAAGCACTCCGTTTTGTCGGTATGCCCGACAGCATAGCCGCCAACATGCGGCAAATTATCTATGGCTTGATTTTAGTCATGGTCATGATGACCGGGAAAAATGGGGTGAAAGAGTTGTTGCAACCTATCGCAAAAAAGAGCTGATCATTAATTCAATGCTTCCCCATGCCCCATTGTATCAGCTTGTTTCCTCCTATGCAAGCGAATGAAATTCAACGGCTTGCTTTATTTGTCCTGCTGAAAATAGTATTGATAACTGGATATGCTCCAAAATATACGTAACTTCTTGAAAGGTTCTTGGTTTCCAAAACGCTACAGCTTAGGCAACGGGTGTATTGTGGTAGTAGGTGTCAACAATGCGCCTTGCAAAACAATACGCCGAGAGCGTACAAATCATAATAAAGCAAATGGAAGCAATTCGAGAAATTCAAACCGTGGAAAAGGGGCACGTCAATATTCGGCTTCCCAGGCAATTTTTGGGGCAGCAAGTTGAAATTATTGTGCTTTCCATGACACAACGTGATGAAGGCGCTCTTGCTAAAAAAAGTCTTGGGGGATGCATGCATCAGTATGCAAATACTGCATTTATTGATCGCGAACATGAAGCATGGCAAAACGCTGTAAATGAAAAATATGGTGATTGTTGATACTTTACTTTGGGCATATCATGCTGTTGAACAGTATGAGGTTTTGACTTTTGATGAAAACCTTCAAAAGCTTATAAAAAAAACTGATATGGAGAAATAGCCGCCTTCGAAAACCAACTCGCATACCATCTTCCCAACATCCATCTCAATGCGCCCCCGACAGATCAGCCTTCTCCTCTTTTTTAATCTTGATAAAGAAGAGCAGCGGCAAGGCAATTGCGAACAGCAAAGCGACAAGCATGAAGGCATCCATGTAGGCCAGATGGTGGCTTTGAACAGTCAGAGTGCCTTCAAGCGAGTTCAATGCGGCCAACTCTGCACCAGCGGGCGAAAGGCCACTTTTCATGGTGGCAGTCTGCTTTATAGCATCAAGCCTTGCAACGGCAGCCGGGTCGTAAGGCGACAGATGGCTGAGTAGCTCCACTCTATGCTCTCCTACCCGTTTGACGATAAAGGTGTTAATGAGCGCTATACCGAATGAGCCTCCAAGTTGGCGCACCATGTTATTGAGACCGGTAGCCTGTCCGATGTCTTTGCCGTGCAGTCCTGATACTGCAAGCATGGTGACAGGAATAAAGATGAATCCGAGAGCCAGGCCACGAAGGAGCAGTATCCAGAAAAAGTCGGAAGCCCCGGATTGCATGGTTTGCTGGCCAAGTGCCCAGCAGAAGATGATGAATGCGACCATACCTACAGCCATCAGCTTTTTTGGTGAGACGCCTTTTTGCATTGCTATGCCGAGCGGCATGGAGATCATGCCGGTTACCATGGCGCTGGGGAAGAGTACCAGTCCGGTCAGTAAAGCAGTAAATCCGAGCAGACGCTGTACAAAGACGGGAAAGACAAAGAGTGAGCCGTAGAGGCCGAAACCTACAACAAAGGTAAGTATCGCCGCTATGGGCAGGTTGTGGCTGCGGGCCAGCACGCGCAGGTCAACGGCTGGTTCTTCAGTGTGAAGTTCCCACCAGACAAACGCAACAAGCGCTACCACCGCGATGATGGTAAACCAGGTGATATAGGGTGTTTCAAACCAGTCTTTTGACTCTCCCCGCTCAAGAATGAATTGCAGTGAGCCTATGCCGAGCGCCAGCAGCCCGATGCCGGTCCAGTCAATTTTTGAAACCGAGTGCTTGACCTTCGGTTCTCTGAGAAAGGTGAAGGAGGACCATGCTGCCAGTAACCCGATCGGGATATTGACAAAAAAGCACCACTCCCAGGAGAAATAGTCCACAAGGTATCCGCCGAGAAGGGGGCCTATGGTTGGGCCAAGTACCAGCCCCATCGAAAAAATACCGGTTGCCTTGCCGCGCTCTTCGGGCCGGTAGGTTTCATAGAGGATGGCCTGGGATGTTGGCAACAGTGCTCCCCCGCCGATACCCTGCAGAAAGCGGAAAAAGACCAGTGCCCAGATGTCGGTAGCCAAGCCGCAAAAAAGCGATGCTACGGTAAAAAGCAGAATAGAACCGATGTAGTAGTTTCTGCGTCCAAGCAGGTTGCCGAGAAATCCGGAAAGAGGTATAACAATGACATTCGCAATGGCATAGCTGGTGACGACCCATGCAACATCATCAATGCTGGCGCCGAGGTTGCCGCTTATTTGTGTAATGGCAACGTTGACAATGGTGGTGTCGATCAGCTCAAGCATGGCCGAGACGATGACCGTCAGGGTGATGATGATTTTGCGAAATCCTGTGTCGTAGGTCTGTGCGGGATTCGGCAGCATTGCTGCTACTGCGGTGCCGCTCTGTTGTGATGACTGGGCCATGCGTTTATGGTTTCCGGTGTTTATTTTACCTTAACATCGACCACGACATTCATACCTGCAGCAAGCGGGTAATGTTTGTCAGGTTTTTCGGTAAAGATGATTTTTACCGGGACACGCTGTGTTACCTTCACAAAGTTGCCGCTTGCGTTGTCGGGCGGGAGCAGTGCAAATTTTGCTCCGGTACCGGATGAGAGCGATTCCACCTTGCCATTGAACTCTTTGTCGGGGTAGGCGTCCACCTTGATAATGACCGGTAGGCCGGGGGCAATTTTGTCGAGCTGGGTCTCCTTGAAATTTGCGACAATCCAGAGATTCTTGCTTCCGACAAGTGCGATAAGCTGCTGGCCGGGGGCGACGTACTGGCCTGGCTGCACATTCTTTTTAGAAACCTGACCGGCGGCAGGGGCGGTAATGGTTGTGTAGGACAACTGCAGTTCAGCTTCATGCAACTCTGCTTCGCGTTTTTTAACTTCGGCCATCTTTAAGGGTACCAGAGCAAGCGACGCCTCATATTGATTGCCCGCAGCAGCATATTGGGCTGAAGCAGCCTGTGCGCCTGCACTGACACCATCAAACTCTGCCTGGGAAATTACGTCCTGTGCACGAAGATTTTTGTTGCGGCGAAGGTCGGCCTGCTGTTTCCTGTTTGTCGCTTCCGCAGCGCTGGCTGAGGCTTTTGCGGCGTTTGCCTGATCGACCGTAGCTTTTACCGAGGCTTGCGCGCTGAGTAATGCCGCAGCGGCAATTTCGCGGCGTACTGCATAATCGTTTGCGTCAAGCCGTATCAGAGTATCACCCTTTTTAACCTGCAGGTTATCAGTTGCCAAGACCTCTTCAACTTTTCCGGGAACACGGGAAATGACCGGATAGATATCCCCTTCAATCTGGGCGTTGTCCGTTTCAACATAAAGGAACGAGTGGTAGAGCCTGCTACCACCCCAAATCAGGGCAATAGTCAGGAGAACGCCGATAATCACGAGACGCAGCGGGTTCGATGGTGTTCCCGCTTCTTTTCCGGAAGGAGTGTTTTCAGCCATTTTATTTGATTCAGGTTGTTCCATGGTCTTTGTTGTTGTCAGGTGTTTTCAGAATGACGACGGGGCACAACGCCTGGCGCATGACCGATTCTGCAGTGCTTCCCATCAGCAGGCGGGCTATGGCGGTGTTGCCGTGGGAGCCAAGAATGATCATGTCCGCATGGTGCTCTCTTGCATAGTTGAGAATCGCGGCTGCAGGTTCACCGTGCTGCACCGTAAAGAGGGCGCGTACCTTGTTGCCGGAAAGCATATCACTGTAGCGCGAGAATTCATGCAGGTGTTTTCTTAACATGCCATCCTCACTCTCGGCTCCATGCGCGACATAAAGTACCATGAGTTCTGCACCGGCGCAATGCATTGCAGCAGCATATCGAACGACGGCATCGGATGCTGCGGAAAAATCCACAGCGCAGATAATTTTTTTCAGTGGTAGTTCCATTTTACCAGAAGATTTCCCCGGTTACTCGTTTCAGGGTATAGTTATTCAAGACATAAGCATAAGCGGCCTGCAGCCGGGCAAGTTCTGCCTGGGAGAGTGATGCTTCGGTATCAAGCAGATCAAGCGCTGTTGCCATGCCGTTTTCGTAACGGGCCCTGGCATGTTTTGCGGCCAGCTCAGCCTGTTGTACCTGTACTTCAGTCGTTGTCATCTTTTCTGATGCGGTCTGGAGAGCGTGGAGCGTTTCCAGGACATCGGTTTTCACCTGTTGTTCGGTATCAAGCCTCCGCTGGGTTGCGGCACGGAGCTGGGCGGCACTTTCCTGACGCTCAGCACATGTACGAAAACCGGTAAAGAGCGGAATCTCGATGTGCAGGTTTCCGGAAACGTTGTTGCGCATTTCATGAATATCAGGCTGGTAGCCATTGGTGGTGCCGTATGAGATACTTCCTGTAACAACGGGCATCCCCTCTTTTGCGGCAAGTGAACGATGCAATTTTGCCGCTGTTTCATTCTCTTTGGAAAGTTGCAGCTCAAGGCGCTGCTCCAGAGCCTGGGCGACAAGTCCTGATGCCGGATGGCTCTTTCCGGCGGCAACAGCAAAGGATCCCTGGAGCGTCAGCGGCGCATTTTCTGCGATCCCGGTCAGTCGGTGAAGGGTTAATTCACTGCGTCGAAGTTCATGCTCCAGGTCAAGGGTTCTGTTGCGTGCCGCCGCAATGCGCACTTTCGTTGAAAAAAGATCAAACGGCGTTGCGGCTCCGGCCTGGTATCGTTTTGTCGTGTACTCCAGGGCTTTGTTCAACGCGGCAATCTGCTTTTCTTCCACCCGAAGATTTTCGCGAAGAAACAGAATGCCGTAAAAGAGCTGCACGGTCTGCCAGGAGAGTTCCCGGCGAGCCAGTTCCAGCGAGTGTTCCGCCGTTTTTTTCCCTGTCAGTGCAAGGTCGACATTGTTGCCCCTTTTTCCGAAATCAAGCAGGGTTGCCCGTGCGGTTACTTTTGCGTCGTAGTTGTCATGAGGCATGAATTGCAGTGGGGCACCTCCGCCAAAACTTACTTCGGAGACGGGATCAAGCCAGGTATACCCAGCGCTGGCCGTGATCTGGGGGAAATATGCGCTTCTGCTCCGGGTGACTCTTGCGTCAGCCGCCGTAATCTCTTCAGCCGCTGCTTTCAGTGCAGGATTGTTTTCGCGAACAAGCTGGATTGCGGTTTCAAGGGTAAGCGGAGCTTCTCCTGATGCTTTGACGGCGCCTGCCGCTCCTGGCCATGACAGTATCAGTGCGGTTGCAGCGATACTTGCAGTTCTGGCCAGTCTACTCTTCTTTATCATGGAGCTATGGTTTGTTCCGTTATGTTTGTACATCCTCTTAATAAGCAATTTATGTGCCAGAAATCAGGAATGCAGGAATAATCAGTTACATCAGCGCTTTACAGCGTAGCTTCCCGCACTTTCGATCCTCGATGTTCCGAAAAGTTCAGAATTTTCTGTAGTATGTGTTCCGACGTTTCAGGAATATCATCCATATTTTCTTGTGTCATGAGCAGCTCTTCCATCCATGAGGCCCATAAGTTGATGCAGTATATCAGCAATGCTGTTGGCTCTATCCGTGATCCCCAGGAGCTTTTCCGGACGGTAACTGACAAGCTGCGTCTTGTTTTTGAGTTTGATTCCGCAGCCATTATCACCTTTGACAAAGAGAGGCGGTACAGCAACGTTTTTTTTGAAATGCTCCGTTTTCAGCTTCCAGAGAGCTTTGATCGCAAAAAGAGGCTGGTTGCCGGATCGTGGATTGAGCCGCATCTTGCCGATCTGTCGGTTTCAGTGATCAGCATTGAGAAGTCGCTTGAGCGGTATCCTTCCGATGTGCCTCTGCCACAGATACTTTTCGACCTTGGTATGCGGCAGGTGGTACTTTCTCCGCTGCGAACCGGTGGTAAGGTGATCGGGTTTCTCTGTTTTGTGTCGAGGGATGAAAAAGAGTGGACAGAGAGCGAAAAAGAGCTTTTGGAAACTCTTTCCTCACCGGTCGCTGTTGCCGTCAGTAATGCTCTTGCCTATGAAGAGCTTCGGCAGCGTGAGGCGCAGACGGCCATGCAGCTTGCGGTCAATAATGCCCTTCTTACCATCAAGGATCGTAACAGGATGCTCCTGGCGGTCTGCGAACAGATTGAAAAACTGGTGCCTTGTACCTTTCTTGGAATCCGCGTGATGGGCGCGGATGGGGCCTATCGTCTCTACGACAATTTTATGCATGATCATAGTGGAGGTTTTGTTCCGGTCTCCTCGCAACAGACGCTTGATATCGATGATTTTGAGGAGATAGCACGGGAGAGTTTTTCACTGATTACCAATCCGGGTTGTTTTTGTGGAGACGCGTTTGTTCAGCTTTGCCATGAGTACCGAATTCTGGCACATGTCAGGGAGAAATTTGGAATCTGTTCCCTCTTGACGGTTCCACTGTGGGATACGCCGGGCAGTCGTGCCGGGTTGATTATCTCCGATACCTCCCGTTCGTTTGAAGAGCATGACCAGATGACCGTAGGCCTTATTGTGCCTCAGCTCTCGCTGGCCCTGCAGAACTATCTTGCCTTTGAAGAGATCGATGAACTTCGCCGTAAGCTGGAGGGTGAACGCACCTGTCTTATTGAAGAGATCAAGGCCAGTCATAATTTTGAGGAGATTATCGGCAACAGTACTTCTCTTGTGGCCGTCTTGAGAAGGGTCAGCCAGGTTGCCCCTACTGATGCGACGGTGCTGATTCAGGGTGAAACCGGAACAGGCAAGGAGCTGTTTGCCCGGGCTCTGCACAATCTTTCAGCCCGCACCAAGCGTGCGCTCATCAAGATCAACTGTGCAACACTGCCAGCTCCTCTCATTGAGTCAGAGCTCTTCGGTCACGAAAAAGGGAGCTTTACCGGTGCCACGGAACGGCGGATCGGCAAGTTTGAGCTCGCTGAAGGTGGGACTATTTTTCTGGATGAAATCGGTGAGCTGCCGTTTGAGTTACAGGCAAAGCTGCTGCGAGTGCTTCAGGAGCGTGAGCTTGAACGGCTTGGCGGAAAACAGGTGATCAAGGTTGATGTTCGTGTGATTGCCGCGACGAACCGCGATCTTGCCCGTGAGGTTGCCGAGGGGCGCTTCCGTGAGGATCTCTTTTTCCGACTCAACGTTTTCCCTCTTGCTATTCCGCCGCTCAGTGAACGCCGTGAAGACATCACCATGCTCGCCGCCCATTTTGCCTCAAAGTTTGCAAAAGAGTTCGGCAAGCCACTGCGTTCTTTCCGGGAGAGCGACATGAATCGCCTGGTTGGGCGCGAGTGGAAGGGCAATATCCGCGAACTTGCTCACCTGATTGAGCAGGCCGTTATTGTTTCTGATGGTGCAACGCTGGATTTCTCGACGATTTTATCCTCTTCTTTGGCACCAGAACTACCTGCCGCAAGCCATACCAGAACCATGCGTGATTTTGAACACGAGGTGACCGTGATGGAACGAGAGTTGATTCTTGATGCTCTCAACCGTTCAAAAGGGAGGGTAAGCGGCGCGGGCGGAGCAGCCGAGCAACTTGCTTTGCACCCGAAGACGCTCTATTCCCGGATTGAGAAGCTTGGGTTGAGCAAACGGTACGGGTAAATAACCATTGTTTGACAGTTCAGTTTCTCACAGGATTCTCGATCAGTCAAGCCGCAGAACGTTCTTCAATGACGGATAACGTCGAGTAATGGTTTTCAAAATAGGCGGCATCTCTCTTCACACAGAGGAACTTGCTTCCTGGTTGAGATTTTTGAAGACGTTGAGCATCAGCCTCTGCGCAATAAAGCTTTTGAAAGCTTCGTCGTTCATGATGCGGTTGAAGATGGCTTCGTTACCGTTCATGCGGTCGAGCAGCAGGGTTTCGAGGTGCTGGTTGAAGACCGGTTCAAAGTTTGAGAGCGTATTGGCCTCTGCTGCCTGGCGGATTTTTTCGTTCTCTGTAGCGGCGGCCTGCACCTGCTCGAAAAAGAGCTGGTCGGCAGGCGTGAAATCGGTGCCAAATCGTTCGTTGAGCTGTTCAACCAGTGTGGAGAGGGGCACCTCTTCCTCTGCGCTTCCGGTGCCGACCTCTTTCGGGCCAGTCAATGGAGGCGCATCTCCCTCCCTCAATGAAATGGCCCCTTCGCTGTACTTCTCCAGCCGGTAGTATTTCAACTGCACCTCGTCATCGATGCTGATATGTCGTCCGGTGTCTCGGGGAAGCTTTGAGAGCAGGTAGCGCCCGAAGGTGTAGAGCTTTTCAAGTCCCGAGTCCTGATAGGGAATAACCTGCGAAAGGAATCCGTAGAGGTTCCGAAAACTGGTGAACTGGCTTTTGAAGAGATCAATATCCTCCTCTTCAAGCTTTTTGACCCGCTCAACGACGACATCAAGGATACTGTTCAGCTTTTTATGCTCAGCCCCTGTCGGGTGCATCCGGTTGCTGAACCAGATTTCGCACCACGCGTTCACCTCCGACTGGTCATACACCTTCCACTGGTCGAGCTTGTGCGCCAGTTCGTTGAGCTGCTGCGGATCACTCTCTTCGCCTTGCCGGGTTGTTTCGTAATAGGGCTTGAAGGAGAGGCCGATCTCTTCCGGGTCGTTGACGAAATCAAGTACAAAGGTGTTCTCCTTGCCGGGGCAGGTGCGGTTCAGGCGTGAGAGGGTTTGAACGGCCTGAATGCCGGAGAGCCTTTTATCGACGTACATGGTATGCAGCAGAGGCTGGTCGAAGCCGGTCTGGTACTTTTCAGCCACCAGCAGCACCTGAAACTCATTGGAGGCAAAGCGCTCCGGCAGCTCACTCTCCCTGATGCCGTGGTTCATCTGTGTTTCGCTGAACCTGATACCGGGATGGTCGTCAAGAGAGAGTTCACCCGAAAAGGCAACGAGAGTTTTGATGTCGTGGTATTTTTTCGCTTTCAGGTAGCTGTCGAACGCCAGTTTGTAGCGCACGGCATGTTCACGCGAGCCGGTCACCACCATTGCTTTGGCCTGCCCGCCGATCTTGTGGCGGGTGTGCGTGCGGAAATGCTCAACGATGATTTCAACCTTCTGGGTAATGTTGTAGTCGTGCAGATCAACATACCGGGCAAGCGCTCGTGCGGCCTTTCTTCTCGGCAGTTCGGGATCGTCCTCAACCGTCCGGATTAACTGATAGTATCGCTTGTAGCAGGTGTTCCCTTCCAGCACATCAAGAATGAACCCCTCTTCAATGGCCTGACGCATACTGTAGAGGTGGAACGGGGAGGCACCGTTTTCACCGGGCTCGTCAAAAATTGCAAGCGTTTTGAACTTCGGGGTAGCCGTAAAGGCGAAAAAGCTCAGATTCGGCTGTTTTGTTCGCTTTATTTGATCGCGCAGCATGGAGCGCTTTGCTGAATCCGAGAGCGGTTCATCGTTCATATCGAGAATCTGTTCGGCAATGGCCGACTCGATGCCTTCGCGGTTCAGAATCTTTTTCAGCTCCATGGCCGTTTCGCCACTCTGCGAGCTGTGCGCTTCATCAACAATGACGGCGAAGCGTCTGCCTGCGGTGGAGATGTCGATGCCCTGGCCCTTCTTCTCAAGTGTGGCAAGCGCCTGTGTGATAAAGGGAAATTTCTGTATGGTTGAAATGATGATCGGCACGCCATCGGCCAAAGCTCTGGCCAGTTGCTGTGTGTTCTCGTCAATCTTCTGCACCACACCCTGCTTGTGCTCGAACTGGAATATGGTATCCTGCAACTGCTGGTCGAGCACCACCCGGTCGGTAATAACCACCACCGAATGGAATATTTTTTCGTTCCGGGCATCGTGCAGGGTCGAAAGCCGGTGGGCAAGCCAGGCAATGGAGTTCGACTTTCCCGAACCGGCAGAGTGCTGGATCAGATAGTTGTGCCCTGACCGGTGCTGCCGGGCATGGTCGGCAAGTTTGCGCACCACATCAAGCTGATGGTAGCGGGGGAAGATCATGCTTTCGCGCTGAAGCTTCTTCAACCCTTTGGTGGTTGGAACGGTTTTTACCTCAACCTGCAGGTGGAGAAAGCGGCCCAGAATATCCATCAGACTCTCTTTCACCAGCACCTCTTGCCACAGGTAGGCTGTGCGCACATCACCCTCAACCGGCGGATTGCCTTTGGCGTTGTTGTTTCCCCGGTTGAAGGGAAGGAATGACGTTGCTCCCCGGTCGAGCTTCGTGGTCATGCAGACCTCTTCGGTATCAACCGCAAAATGCACCAGAGTGCGCTGCTTGAAGGCAAAGAGCAGCTCATTGGGATCACGGTCGCGGTACAGCTGTTTTGCATGTTCCACATTCTGCCCGGTCAAGGGATTTTTCAGCTCTATCGTCACGACAGGCAAACCGTTCACCGCAAGCACCATGTCAGGGATGGCACCACTCTCTGTTTCCAGTTGACGAATCACGGTCAGACGGTTTTTGCTGAACCGTTCGAGCGCAAGCGGCTCCATGCCGGTATTTGGCTGAAAAAAGGCCACCCGCACGGTTTTGCCGAAACACTTGAACCCGCCTCGCAAAATAGAGAGCATCCCCTTGGTTCGCAGCTCCCGCACAAGACTCTCAATCAGCACCGCCCTGGCATTCCCGTTGTTCAACGCAGAGAAACGCTCCCAGAACTCCGGCTGGCTATCCTGAATGAAGGCCACCACCTCATCCGGAAAGAGCGCAAGCTTCTTGTCGTACGTCAGCGGGTCGCCCTTGCTGTAGCCGCCATGCCGGAGCAGCGATTGCTCTATGGAGTGCTCGAAGTTTGATTCCTTGTGCATGAAGGGTGTGTGGATTGAGATGTTTGAAAGCGTATACCATTAAAGCACCTGCCAGTAGCCGCCTTTTTTCGGCCCGACATGTTTTAATTTATTTTTTTCCTGCAAGTTGGCCACCCTTTTTTCAGTTGCTCTCAATGATATATCCAGTGTTTTTGCCAAAGCATGAAGAGTCAGTTCAGGATTAAGTCTGAACTGTTCGAGAACAGGATTATCGATTTCTACCGAACTTTCTACCGAACCATCTATTGGGTTTTCTACCAAACCTTCTACCAAACCTTCTGTCAAGCTTTCTACCGAACTTTCTACCGAACTTTCTACCGAACCTTCAATTTTATTGTGGTGAACAATGGCGGTAAACAAACAACCATCATGATCATCGATAAAGTCAATGTTGGGCCATGCATCAATTGCCCGTTTGATTCCAGAACCAAGCCCCCGGTAGGGTAACAGCCCTTTTGCGACATAGGAGACCAGAATCGGATTACGGATATTGGAATTACCTGTTTTGATTTTGGCGACAGTCAGGTTGTTGGGCAGGTGTCCCGGACTGATAATTTCAATTCGATTATCGAATAAAAACAGTCTGATTGGGGCGCTTACAAAATAATCGCGGTGCATCAGGGCATTAACCAGTAGCTCTTCAAAGACAATCGGCGGAATTTCAGGGGTTCCGGGCGCATTAATTCCCCGACCGGCCTGCACCTTGTGCATATTTCGCATCAAAAAGGCCATCGCTCCCTCAAAAATGGCCCCTAAAGCTCCGGTAAAATCCTCAATATCCAGATACTCGCTTTGATGGATTTCATTGCCGGGAAAGCGAACCGCCTTCACAACAAATTGTGGCACGATCCACTCTGGTCTTTCGGCGAATAAAAGGACACAAGCAAGATTCAGTGCTCCAGTGTCGGTAGCCAGATTCATATTTTGCAGAAGCTTTTTCAGCTCTTCATTGGTCTCGGGATACTCCTGTTGATAGGTCTTTTTTAGAAAATCCCTGAAACGAAGCTTATCAAGAGCGTCAATACCTGCTTTTGCTGGAAGTTCATCAGCGTGAAACTGATTGGATATCTGAAACAGTCGTCGTAACTCTTCCTTTGTATTGACTCGTCGCTTGTCAGCACCACATTTGAGCCAGATAACACCGTTTTTATCGAAATAGGGTTTATCGATTCCTTTGGGTACGGTAAGAACAATGACAACATTTCGATTTTCAAGCAGAATATTTTCAGTCTGTACCGTAAGCGGACTACGTACCAGATTGCTGGCGGCATTACTGATAAGCTGGTTGATGCGCGAAACATCAATACTTTCAAGACCCGGTATGGAGCCATTGTCCGCAACGCCAATGAGAATGATTCCTCCTTCAGCATTGGCAAAAGCGGCCATTTCTGATGCCAGAGATTCAGCGTTCCGAATATCCGACTTGAACTGCCGGGAGCCATCCTCTCCTGAAGCAGCCAAATCTATTAATTGTAAGAGGTTCATGGCAAGAATCCGTTATTATTCAGCGCAGAGAAACGCTCCCGGAACTCAGGTTGGGTATCCTGAACGAAGGCCACAACTTCACCCGGAAAGAGCGCCAGCTTCATGTCGTACGCAAGCGGGTCGCCCTTCTGGTAGCCGCCAAGCTGAAGCAGCGATTGCTCTATGGAGTGCTCGAAGTCTGATTCCTTGTGCATGGTTGCATTGGGTGAACAGGGTTGATGTTTTGGCCGGATTTTGTTCTTTTCAGTGAAAGTTGATCGTTCTCTTTCAAGATCGTCTTATATTTTACAAGTAAAAAAAGAATTTCTCAGAGAAAGGGTCTCTGAAAATGATATTAACAAGTCAGTCCAATGATCAAGTCATGGGATATAAAGAATTTTGGGCCACTTCATACGAAGTTCAGATTATTGATTACCATTAACCAATTTCTGAAAAAAATAACATGATACCATCAAACAGAGTGGCAACACATCCCGGAATTATATTACTGAAGGAGTTTATCGAGCCTCTGGGTCTGTCCCAGAAAGCACTTTCGGTGCATATCGGCATCCCGGAGCAACGAATTAATGAGATTGTTCTTGGTAAGAGAGGGGTGTCACCAAACACGGCCAGGCTTCTTGCCGGAGCGTTCAACATGTCACCGGAGTTCTGGCTTAACCTGCAAGCAACTCACGATTTGTCTCTTCACAAACCAAAGCACCATGTGCCGCCGATGCTGAAAGCACTCGCGTAACCATTATGTTTTTTTAGTGTATACGGAGCGGGGAGATATACTTCGAATAATCAGTGCCAGAAAGGCGACGAAAAACGAGAGGTCACAGGCGGTTATGGAAAATTATGGTGTGGGTTAAGTTTTATAAGCTCTTTATCTTTTCACCGGAGCGGAATGTCGGTGAAATCTGGCTCTTGCCATTCAACATAACGGTTTATTTAAGATGAAATTATGTATGCAGAACGATTGATGTTGGAGACTGATATGGCGGGTAAACTGAAACGAGTTCCAAAATTGCCCCCTAACAAAAAGTTGGAGGCTATATTTCTGGTTATTTCAGAGGACGCTGTTTCTACGGCATCCCTTCGTCGAGTGCCACATCCTGACATAGCAGGAAAAGTTATCTTCAAAGGCGATATCGTGAGTAGCGAGCCCTCTTCCAGTTGGGATTTGCCTGAATGATTGTTCTTGACCCCCATATATGGCTTTGGTGGGTCAACAATGATACTGATCATCTTGATCAAAGTCGATTGGAGCAGATCGCAAACTCAGATGTCATAGCCGTATCGGCAATAAGCTGTTTTGAAGTGGCTTGGCTGGAGCGCCACGGTCGTATTGCTTTATCTGCCAGTAAGAGTGATTGGTTTGAAAAAGCACTTTATGGATCTGGTATACAATTACTACCTGTTACTCCTGATCGTTTATAATGCATTTTTTGATTGTTCATACAAGGAGAGTTGAACCGTGAAAGTAAAGTATTACGCGGATACGGATACCGTCTACATTGAGTTGCTTGATAACCCGGTATTCGAAACTCAAGAGATCAGTGAAAACATTCTCATTGATGTTGATGACAAGGGCAATCTCGTCAGTATGACCATTGAACATGCCAAAGAAAATGCCGGGTTGTGGGAATTCTCCTATCAGGAAATAGCTCTCAGGGAGATGGCATAATAAGGCATTTCCAATCATTTGCAGGTGATATCGGCGCGATCAGGTCAGCAAGTATACTTCCTTTTCCTGCGATAAGGGGTAAGGGTTGTCTGGCTATTTGCAATGAAGTTTCGGAGAACCAATCTGTTATTCCAAGTCGCAATCAAGAAGCCATTTATTTTGTTATATTACTACAATGAAGTAAATTCATAACGATGATTTATTATGATAATCTTGATGGCAATTTGAAATCCTGCAAGGAATCTTTACCACAATAATATATGTCTGATTGGTCAACGGCTTCTTTCTCAACCATGATATAGCCCTATGCCATAATACAAGTTATTTTTGTTGTAATCGAATAATAAGGGGGTTCATATTTTACTATAAAATAAATGACCATACTCTATGATATACAATCCAATTTCTTGGGTTTCTTTCGCTGAATTTATGCCTTTGGTATTTGCGATGTCAGGTCTTTCTTCATCAGTTGATTCAAGTATTTCGAGTCAAGTCCACAAAATTTATCAGCTTGATTTATTTTCGATTATTAATTTTGGATTATCTATAGCAGCTTTAATGGTAACTTGTTTTATGGGGTTATTGTCATGGCTTTTTTACAAAGAGTCAAAAAAGGATTCAGAGTCGACACAAAAGGCAGTTATAAAAATAGAGGATTTGGTGGATAATATTCATCATGACATGATGGATATTATTAGAAAAGTTATTTCAGACATTAATAAAATTGGAGGGAATGATGGTAGCGAAGTTTTGGAAAAAAAGATTGACGATCTAAGACGAAGATTTGATTCCGTTATAGATGAAAAAACAGAAATAAGTCAATCCGTAAAAAAAGAGGTGCTTGACATATTTTCCGAATTAAAAGTACAGGCAGAGGAAGTTAAGAAAACGGAAAATACACTTAAAGTTAAGTCAATTGAGATGTCTATGGAAGAAATTGACAGGGAAAGAATAAGACAAAAAATATTTGATCCCGAGAGATATGCAAACAATTTAGAGGAGTCAAAAAAAGGAAATAAAGAAATGAGGAGTTAACGGTTCTAAGGGACTTCTTGATTAATTCCTCGTTGAAGTAAATACATCATACTGGATAGAACCATTCCATCGACCTCTCTGAAGCGAAGATTATAACTCATGTTTTGAAGAAATTTGTCTGAGAGCTTATCAATATCGTTTAAGCCTATATCAAGGAGGTTTAGACCTATGTAAATAGCAAATCTTTCGTTTACTAGTATGTCCCCTTTTTTAATTATTTTATCATCACAGTCAGGACTAAGCTGTATTGGTCGAAATTTTATTAACCATTTCATGCTAAAAGCCGCCTTTTTATGCTCATCCGTAAGGGAAATATCATGAAAGCATTTAATTCGATCAATATCGGTATAATAACTTTCAACTGCACTGAACAGCAAAGCTCTGTTTATATGACAATTTCCTAAATAACCACTTGCTTTAAGATCATTAAAAATATCTTCAACAACAGCCATTCTTGAAACAACTCGGCCCTCAAGTTTTTTATTATATTCGGGATCTTGAACGCAACCTTCAGGATATGTCATACGGCATTATCGTTATTGTGGAAGGTTGAGTTGCATGGCCGAATCAATTTTTTTAAAAAACTTTTCAGCGTTTAGTTTAGCTCTTTCAACAAGTGCCCTCTCATCTGTTGGTTGAGAGTTGTTTGACTCAACCCAACTCGAAATTTGCCTAACATCTTTGTTGTTTAGCAGCTCCTGGTATCTTTGTATAGCGGTTTCAAGAGATGTCTCTTGCATGGCTGATGTGTTTGTGGATTTGAAGTAATCTGTATGATTGTACTGTTATCAAGGCAAGGGAGAAAAACACGTCAGGTTTTTCTGCCACAGTAGCAATAGCCTATAAGACCACATTTTGTGGCTGTAGATTCGTTTTACCAAAAAAAGCAACCGGAATTTACCTTTTGTGAAGGGATTTTACAATTTTTTTATTTAATGTCAGGATGTATGTGATTGGCTAAACCAGCCACAAGCGGGCAGGGTCAGCGATGCCAATGAGAATGATTTCGCCATCAGCATTGGCAAAAGCTGCCATTTCTGATGCCAGAGATTCAGCGTTCCGAATATCAGACTTGAACTGTCGGGCACCATCCTCTCCCGAAGCAACCAAATCTATTGATTGTAAAAGGTTCATAGCAAGAATCCGTTATTGTTCAGTGCGGAGAAACGATGAATTGATACTTGATATCAGTCATGAGCTTCTCTATCTAAAAATCGGGTTATTGAATGTGCCCCCAATGAATTGATTCTTGATGTCAGCGCCCTGATTATTCACGATGATAGCGTTTATAAATTCATTTTTCTCAAAACCCGCCCCTTCAAGCCGTTCAAGCTCCTTGTTAAACTGGTTCCAGAGATCATCGCTGTTGGTGTAGACAGAAAAAAAGTGCCCCAGCGCAGCAAGTTTCTCTTTGAATTCCTGGAGGCTTGGTTCTGGTGTGGCTGTTGGCTCCCTGAACCAGGTGAAAATGAATGGCTTGCTGGTAGCCTTGAATGCTCCAAAAGCGGTATCAAACTCTTCGGCAGTGTACATCCCGACTTTGTTGCATGCAAGGAGTACGAATATATCGGACTCTTTTATCTTCTTGTTATACTCGTCCTGTGAACGGGTGCTTGACATTCTTGAAGAGAGGTCGTCCCAGATTTCGAGATGGAGAAAAATCCCTTTTTTATGCCACGCCTTGTTTTTGCGGTTGATCTCGATTTCAAACTGCTCGCGATCATGTTTCAGCTCATTTGATGAGGCGAGGAAGATTTTTATTGTTTTCATGGCACTGGTTCTGTTTTTGTTCAGGCTGACAGGATTTCCCTTGTTCGATGCAATTGAACATCCATTTTTCCAGTTACTGCATTGGTAATGAGCGCGCTTCGGTACTCTTTGAGTCGTTCGATTGCTTCAGTGACTTGTGCTTTCTGAAGATCTATTGTTGCTGTTTTTTTCTCTATCTGTTCCGTTATGGCTTGCTGTTCTTCGATTGGGGGAATGCATAGTTGGATGCTTTTGGTTTTCTCCTGATTCATAATTCCAAGCGTTGTCGCATTGGAAATCAGTTTCATTATTTCTTGCTTGATCAAAAGAGAGTAAAGTAAAAATTTAGCATCAATTAATCTGTTTGGTGAAATCCCATTGATTTGTTGGTTACAGCAACACTGATTTATCGACAATCCGACTTTTCCTAACGTAGCTCCTATTCCGATAACAAGGACACTGCCTGCAGGTATGATTTTTACTATGCCGTTTTCGATGGCAATTTTATTTAATTTTCTTTTTGAATCAGTGAGCATCAACGATTGATCTGAAAAGTCAGAAGGCGTATACCAAATAATGGTTGTGTCAAGGAAATATTCATCATCGTTGCTTTGCGGTGTTGTTCCTGTTTGAACTTTGTCGGTAACATATTTTAACTTTTTCACCTCCCAATGTTTCGGAATCTCTCCAAGCCACTCTACACCAGACTCTTTCATCGGCGCTGACGGGTCGAGACCTTTGGTGACGGCACGGGTGATGAGGGCGGTGCGTTTTTCATCGAGCTTTTTGAGCAGATCCTCTTTTTTTGTAATCAGTTCATCTATTTCTGCTGTTTTTCGGTCAAGGAAGCTTGCAATGGCTTGCTGTTCTTCGAGTGAAGGAAACGGTAAGTTAAAACTGGCAAGGCTTTGGCGAGGAAGCTCCATGAATGTGCTCCCTTGTCCCAAGCTTTGCAAGACTGGTTTTGCTGACACCAGAGTGTAGTACCAATAGTCAATATTCCCGTTTTCAGGTTCAAGAATTCTGCATCCTTGATTGCAACAGGCTGGTACTGTTGAAAGTGCAATATGTCCGATGGGTGCGCGAGTTGAAAAAACAATGCTGTTCTTTTTCGCAAGAGAGGTTCCACAACTTTTATATCCCTCTTCAGTTATTTTTCTTCGGCTCTCCGATATGTTTTTTTGCTGGTTATTGCCTAAATCATCAGGAGTAAACCATGTTATATCGCCATCCCAGAAGATCTCTTCGCCGCTTTTGGGTGTGGAACCACTAAAAATTTTGAAAATGTGTCTTGTTTGCTTCACCTCCCAATGTCCCGGAATCTCCCCAATCCACTCCACCCCGGAATCCCTGTACTCCGGATATCTCTGATAGCGGCTCATTCAACAACCTCCCTGAGCAGGTTGAGGATGCTGGTTTCGAGCGCTTTGATGTCGGTCTCAATCTCTTCAAGCGGGCGCGGCGGTTTGTAGACGTAGAAGTGCCGGTTGAGCGGGATTTCGTAACCGACTTTTGTTTTGGTGTGGTCTATCCAGGCATCGCTGACGTGTGGCAGAACCTCTCTCTGGAGATACGCTTCGCAGTGGTTGCGCACCAGTTTGAGGAGCTTGCTGTTATCGGCATCTTTTTCGTAGCCGATTGGCAGGGGAAGAAATGTGTCGTCAGGCAGCGGGAGCAGTTCGGTGTCGCGCAGTTCGGGATCGGGTTCCGGGTTGCCTTTGCTGTCGTGGCAGATCTCCGCTGTTTCGTCGCGCTGGCTGAGTGCGCTGAGGATTGCCTTTTTCAGCGGGGCATCAATTTTTATATCGGCTTTTTTCAGTGCGGCATCGAGCACTTTCAGAAAGGCAGGGCGGTTGCGGTAGAGTGTGTCACTCTTCATGCCTCGTAGTGCTTCAAGCAGAGCCTGTTGCATGGCTTTGCCGCTTCGGAAATCCTCTGCCTGTGCATCAATCGACCTCTTTTTACTCAGTATCAGGTTCTGGAATGCGGTTTCGTTTGCAAGGCGTTCAATGCGCTCAGGGCTTGCCTGAAAGTTGAGGCGGAGGGGGCGCTCAATGGTCATTTTCAGGTAGCCGAAGTCGAAGTTTCGGAATATCTTTGAGTTTATGGGCTGCTCTTCACTGCCGTTGTTCCCTGTCGTGCACTGGGCGTTCTGGCGGAAGTTGCCGTAGAGACGAACCAGTTCGCTGATATGCTCATCGGAGAGCTCGTTGCGCTTGTTACCCATGCTCTTTTTCATCTTGCGGAAGAGGCGGGTTCCGTCAATGAGCTGCACATATCCTTTGCGCTCTTTTGGCTTTTTGTTGGTGACAATCCATAGGTAGGTGTAGATGCCGGTGTTGTAGAACATCTGGTCGGGGAGGGCGATGACGGCATCGAGCCAGTCGTTTTCGATGATCCAGCGCCGGATGTTGCTCTCACCGCTTCCTGCATCGCCGGTGAAGAGGGGCGAACCGTTGAAGACAATGGCGATGCGCGACCCGTCGCCTCCGCTGGAGGGTGAGGGGTGGAATTTGGAGATCATGTGTTGCAAAAAGAGCAGCGAGCCGTCGTTGATGCGCGGTACCCCTGCTCCGAATCGTCCGCTGAACCCCTGGGCCGCTTCATCATCCACAAAACTTTTTTCCGGTTTCCACTCCACACCGAAAGGGGGGTTGGAGAGCATGAAGTGAAACTGTTTGTCGGGGTGGCCATCCTGCGGTAAAAAGTTATAAGCCCGGCTTTTTGCATCCTTGATGCCGAGTGTGTCGCCATAGACAAGGTTGCTGATCTCCTCGTCCTTGATGAGCAGGTCGGAACAGCAGATAGCGTAGGATTCCGGGTTGTACTCCTGCCCGAAGAGTTCAATGTTGGCGTCCCGGTTTTTGCGCTTGATGTACTCTTCAGCAACGGAGAGCATACCCCCGGTTCCGGCTGTCGGGTCGTAGATGGAGCTGTATTTTCCGGCCTTGAAGACCTCATTTTCGTAGACAAACATCAGTTCAACCATGAGCCGGATAACTTCGCGCGGGGTGAAGTGGTCTCCGGCCTCCTCGTTGGCCTGTTCGTTGAATTTTCGTACCAGCTCCTCAAAGAGGTAGCCCATCTGGAGGTTTGAGAGTTTGGTCGGGGAGAGATCGATTTCTGAGCTGCAGAACTCTTTGACAATGAGAAAGAGTCGGTTGCTGTCGTCAAGTTTTTCAATCTCTTTTTCAAACTCGAATTTTTCGAAGATGTCGCGTACTCGGGGCGAAAAACCTCTGATGTAGGAGATGAGGTTGTCGGCAATATTTGGAGCATCCCCAAGCAGCTTCTGGAAGGTGAAGTGGCTGGTGTTGTAGAGCGCCTGTTTGCGGTTGCCGCCGTTGGCAACTCTTGAGAGGGCGGCTTCGAGCGCCGGGCCGGTCATCCCTTTGGCTTGCAGTCGTTTCAGTTCGGCAAGCACCGGTTCTTTGGTTGGTTCAAGCACCAGATCAAGACGGCGGAGGATGGTCATGGGCAGCATGACGTGACGGTATTGCGGCGGGCGGTATGGCCCCCTCAGCTTGTTGGCGATGTTCCAGATAAATCCTGCCAGATCTTGATGTGTGCTTGTGGCCATGGGGCATCAGTAGTTATATCAGCAAATTTGTCTTCTTCTGAAGTTGTTGTTATAATCAAAAGACGGCGTTGTACAATTTACAGTTAACTCTTCTTATAACAGGGGGTTTTTAATGATTACGGCAAAAGATATTTATCTGCATGCTTTGGCTCTGAAACCTCAAGAGCAGGCGGTGCTTGTTGATAAACTGATTGCTCATCTTGATGCACCCGATAAAACAATTGATGAGTTATGGACAACAGAATCGGAAAGCCGGATTAATGCGTATGAACAGGGGCAATTACAGTCAGTCTCGTTAGGAGAGGTTCTTGAAAAGTATAAGAATCTCTGACAGCAATGGATATTCGCTTGCTTGTGGTCGCCCAAAAAGAGCTTGATGATGCCATTGATTATTATAACCGTGAGCTTGCTGGTTTGGGCAAGGTGTTTCTTGTTGAAGCTCTTCATGCTCTTGATCGAATCATGAAGCATCCACAAGCATGGCATCAATGTTCCCCGAGAATCAGGCGATGTCAGCTTCGTCGTTTTCCTTACGGGATTATTTATCAAATGAGAGAAACTGAGATTCTTGTTGTTGCTTTTGCTAATTCTCACAGAAACCCTTCATATTGGCAAGATCGTATTTGATGCTTATCTGGATTCTTGTTTCGCAAGGGTGATCTTCAATCTTCACAGTACTAAACTGTTTACTATGGCTTATGGGTGGTGAAATCTCCTGTTCATCCGCACACCTGCCGTATAGCCCTCGCCACAATCGGAATGCCCTCAGCAATCTGCTCCGGGGTGTTGTTGCAATAGGAGAGGCGGAGTGAATTGTTGCGCTTTCCTGCCGGATCGAACGTCTTCCCAATCACAAACACTGCACCGCCCTCGATGGCAAGTTGCACGATTTTTGTGGCATCGGTCTCTTCCGGCAGGGTGAGCCAGAGGTAGAAGCCGCCGCGCGGTTCGTTCCACTGTACGTAGTCCGGAAGGTATTCTCTGAGTGCGGCAACCATGGCGTTCGCCCTTCTTTTGTACTCCTGCCGAACAGTGGCGATATAGCTGTAAATCTGGCCGGAGCGGATGAATTCATCGGCCAGAACCTGGGTAAAGCTTGGCGAACAGGCGTCGGCAGACTGCTTGATCAATTCGCATTTTTGGTAGATCTCTTCGGGCACCAGCATCCATCCAAGCCGCAGGCCGGGGCCAAGAATTTTGGAAAAGGAGCCGGTATAGCAGATCTCAATTCCTTCAGGATTGATCGCCTTGATGGGCTTGAGTTGCTCCCGATCCTCTTCGTAAAAGTAGAGGTCGCCGTAGGCATCATCCTCAATCAGTGGAATATTGCGCCCCTGAAGTGCTGTTATAAGCTGTTCTTTGCGTTCCGTACTGTAAAGCAGCCCTGCCGGGTTGTGGAAATATGGGGTGATATAGAGAAATTTAGGCTTCTCTTGTTGGTCGATCTCCTGTTGCAGCGCCTCCATAACAATACCGTCGCGGTCAACCGGGACACCTCTCAGTTCAGCATCGTAGGAGCGGAAAGCCGAAAGCGCTCCGATAAAGCAGGGATTTTCGACAAGGACAGGGTCGTGAGGATCAATAAAGGCTTTGCCAAGCAGATTGAGCCCCTGTTGGGAGCCGGTGGTGATGAGCAGGCGATTCGAGTGTACCGGTAACCCCTTTTTTTCGAGGAAGCCGCTCAGTGACTCAAGCAGTGAGGGAAGGCCGGGTGTCGGGCCGTACTGAAATGCGATGCGCTTTTTTTTGATGTCGAGTGCTTTGAAAAGATCCTCAATCTCCTGAACAGGAAAAAGATCATTACCGGGCATTCCACCCGCAAAGGAGATGATATCCGGTCTTGAGGCAAGGGTCATGAGATCCCTGATTTCGGAAGAGCGGAGTGATGAGACGGCTTTGGAAAACCTTGGCATGATTGTATTGTTATTATTGCTACCAACTGCGGCTCCTTCAGGGCAATGGAGTACATGCCTCGTAGGAGCCTCATGTTGGTAGCTGTTTAGACCTGATAGACATCCCCTTCCTGCAGCAGTTCCATCTTGTGCTCCTGCAAGACATCAATGAGTTTTTGCAACGATTCCGCTCTGATAACCACGGTGGCCTTACAGTCTCCGGAGGCGAAAGCATACATATAGTCAATGGCGACGTTATTATCTGAAATAAGCTGCAGCGCCTTGTGCAGCCCGCCGGGTCTGTGGGGGATAATCATTCCAACCACATCGGTGATTTTGACGGCAAATCCCGCCTTGCGCAGTATCCCTGCCGCTGCATCCGGTCGTCCGACAATCATGCGCAGAATACCGTAGTCGGCAGTATCGGCAATGCTGAATGCCGAGATATTGATGTCGTTGGCGGCAAGGATACCGGTCAGTTCAGTCAGCCGGCCAGTCCTGTTTTCGAGAAAAACCGAGAGTTGCTTGATAATCATGAGTTGTTGTGATTTTCAGTGTTCACTATAAGGTTTATCGTTAGGCAAAGAGATTATTCATTCTCTCTGTTTTGAAGCGCCATCTTTATAGAGTGGGAGAGACCTGGTCATTTTCTTGATTCTATTCTTTTGCAAAGATCCTCAAAAGATAAGAGGTCATAGGGATGAGACCTATGCCTGGCCAGCCGGTTCTCAAGCTCAGAAATATGGTCATGGGGAATCGCAACATCAACTTCTGCAGCATAGATACTTTCCCAAAGCTCCTCTACCAGAAGAATCTTTTCAGGGATACTGAGTTGAACAACCTGCGGAATGTCTTTTAGATGCATCTCTTTTCTCCTCTTTTATTATCAGCTACCTGAATATATAAAACATGTTTCTCTTTAATCAGCAAGTGCTTTGGCGTTCACAATGACAACTATTTGAATAACGACTCAACCCAGCCAATTGCTTCAGGGTAATCGTTTGTATCAAAAACAAATTCCTGGCCTCTTGGTAAACTCTGTAAAATATTGTGCCCATTTTCTTTACTCCATCTGTCCTTGTTGGAATGGCAACTCAACATCGGTTTTCCAGATACAGGATAAAACCATTCTGGCAGTTGCCAGAGAGATCGTTTTGCATGATCCTTTGGCTGTTCGGGTTTGGTTAACCGCAAGTTTTCTTGATACGACCTAAAAACCCCTCCGCCAGGAAATTGGTTATTGAAGCCAAGCTTTGGTTTTGCGACATAGACGGTATTATTTTCCGGGTCAGTTGCATTATCGCAATGAGGATGGTATTTAGCCCATTCAGGAATTGACCCCGGATTCCTTGTTGGGTGCAGGATTTCACCGACCTGTAACCATCCAAAAATGACGTGTAAGTCAGGTTCGCCCTTTTGAAATTTATATTTTCCTGATTCTTGAAGTTTAACCCTGCGAAACCAGCCAAAAAAGAGGAACAAATCCTCAACAGTGACCTTTTGTTTTTCCAAATGACTTTGCCATGTCTTAGACTGGCCGAATAATGGAAGCCAACCATCTTTTCTTGGGTACATTGCTGGATTTAAATCAGGGTCTAAATGAACGTTATCGTCGTATTTTTTCTTCCCCAAGGTTAAGTCATCAACAAGCTTTCCAAATGTTACTCCTGACTGACATGGAACGCTTAAATCATCGTAAGTGAGATTGGATGGATCTGGAATTGGAAGGGAAAGCATCGAGCCGTCCTCAAAAATCGGGCTTGCCACCCCGCCATATATCGAATCAAACCCTTTTCTGCTAAGAATAATTTTCATTGCTAATGTGGCTAATTGTGTGGTTTAGGCGAAAAATTACGGCGCGGTATTTTTTTCTATTATGCAACACTTCTGACGTGAAAAGCTCTTCCCTGAATCTATCTGATTTTGATGAGTAGCGAAAAGAAAGACGATGAGACTCCATGATATCATGAATTGTTGCAACGGATCGCTTTCGAACTCATAATCATTACTCAAGAGTGCCTGCCAGAAGTTGCCTGCCTTTTGTTGTGATCAGGTAGCGCTGATGTCGGCTGGTTGGTTTATCTGGCAAGGTCATGGCAATCCATTGTTTTTCAATAACAGGTAAAATGTTTCTTTTAAAGTTTTTGGTGTGCATTGAAAGCCCCAGATAATCCAGTATCTCTTTCTTGCTTCGCTGATTTTGGCAATACCTGACAACAGCAACCTGGCCGCTATCCTGGATATTATCTTGGACACTGTCTTGGTCACTATCTTGGACACTTGCCTGTTTGTGAACAGAAAGAACAGTCAAAAAATAGGAGCACTGTTCATCGGTTTCAAGAACAGCATCCGGGGAGCCATTGTTTTTTATGGCTCTTTTGATGGTGGTCTCCTCTTTTCTTTCAACGGCTTCCAAAGTCTTTATATGCGTTTCCGGTTATCAATGACCCGCTGCGCCTTGCCCATACTGCGTTCAATGGTGCCGGGCTCGACCAGACGGATGGTTGCGCTGATGCCGAGAATGCTGGCGATATTGGCCTTGATGCGTTTGCGGAGCCCCTCAAGCTCTTTTATCTCATCGGAGAAGAACTGCTCCTCAACCTCCACCCTGATTTCGAGGGTGTCGAGGTTGTTTTCACGATCAACCACCAGCAGGTAGTGGGGCTTGGTTTCACTCATCTCAAGCAGTACCGATTCAACCTGCGACGGGAAGACGTTGACCCCGCGGATAATGAGCATATCGTCGGAACGGCCCACGCATTTTTCCATACGCACCAGTGTGCGGCCGCATTCGCACCGGTCGGCGTGGAGCCGGGTCAGGTCGCGGGTGCGGTAGCGGATGAGTGGCATCGCCTCCTTGGTTGCGGGGGTAAAGACCAGTTCACCAAGCTCGCCATAAGGCAGCACCTCTCCGCTCTCGGGGTTGATGATTTCAGGGATAAAGTGATCTTCAAAAATGTGCATTCCCTTCTGGCAGTGGCACTCCATGGAGACACCTGGGCCGATGATTTCGCTGAGGCCGTAAATATCGTACGCTTTGATGCCGAGCAGTTGCTCAATTTGGGAACGCATCTCTTCCGTCCATGGTTCTGCGCCGAAGATGCCTGCCTTGAGCTTGATGTGACGGCGGTCGATCTTCTCTTCAACCAGTGCTTCACCGAGATAGGCGGCATAGGAGGGCGTGCAGGCCAGTACCGTGGAGCCGAAGTCCTCCATGAGCTGAAGCTGTTTTTTGGTGTTGCCGCCGGAGATGGGGATAACCGTCGCCCCCACTTTTTCGGCACCATAGTGCAGGCCGAGACCGCCAGTAAAGAGCCCGTAGCCGTAGGCAACCTGGATGATGTCGGATGTTCCCACTCCTGCCATGGTGAGCGAACGGGCAACTACTTCGCTCCACATAAGGATATCGTTCCGGGTGTAGCCCACAACCGTTGATTTTCCTGTGGTGCCGCTGGAGGCATGAAGCCTTACTATTTCAGCTTGAGGGAGTGTAAAGAGGCCAAAGGGATAGTTATCGCGCAGATCCTGTTTGGTGGTAAAGGGGAGCTTTTTCAGATCGTCGATGGTGGTGATGTCGCCGGGCTCGATACCCATCTCCTGGAGCCGTGTGCGATAAAATGGAACCGAGTCATAGACTCTTTTCACCATTGCGGCTACCCGTTCCCCCTGTAGTTTCAGGAGCTCTTCACGCTCCATACACTCGTACTGTTTATTCCAGATCATGTTGCTGTCGCTTGAAGTTGAGAGAATGCTTGTCCAGTTCGGAATGCACGGATGTTCATGGCTATAATATCGGCCCCTTTTGCCTGAAAAAGCCGCTCGATGGAGGCTTCCTGCGTTTCAGCAGCTATACCGATAAACGGGGCAGCAGCTCCGAGCATTACCATGTTTGATGTTCTTATGTTGCCAGCCTCACGGGCAAGTTCAGCCGCGTTGACCAGTACCGGGTGGTTCGTGTGGTGCAGTTCGTCAAGAATCTGCTCCATCGAAGGGTAGCCCACCATATTGATGAAGGAGTCGGTGGCGGTGACTACTCTCCCGTCCGGGGCAAGAAAGGGAAGGTAGCGCAGCGCTTCAAGAGGTTCAACCGAGAGAATCAGGTTTGCTGTTCCTTCGGCAATAAGGTCGGAGAATATCTCTTTATCAGAAATCCGGAGGTGCGACTGCACAGCTCCTCCCCGCTGGCTCATGCCGTGAACTTCTGCCTGGCGCACGGTGAGGCCGCTCTGCAGGGCGGCATGGTCGATAACCGCCGCAATGGTGAGTATTCCCTGTCCTCCGACACCGGCAAGAATAATGTTGATCTGCATACTACTGTTACGCTTTGGCCGCAGGATTTCTCTTTTTCCGTGCAGCGGTTTCAATACATTCCCGTTGTGCAATTACTACCGAAACACCATCCCAGGCAATCTCCTCCCTGAGCACCGCAATGTTCTCCGCAAGGTGCGATTTCAGCGGGATGATGGTTTTAAGATGCGCCTCCTTAATGCCAAGCCCCCGGCAGATATCCAGCAGCCTCGAACCGTTTGCCGAAGAGTTCTGGCCACCGGTCATGGCGGTGGTGTCGTTATCGGCAATGATGACGGTGAGTGGGGATCGGTCGTTGATGGCATCGAGCAGGCCGGTCATGCCGGAGTGGGTGAAGGTTGAGTCGCCGATAACCGCAACCGCAGGTCGCAGGCCTGCATCTGCAGCACCTTTGGCCATGGTGATGGAGGCACCCATATCAACGCAGGTATGAATGGCGTTGTATGGCGCCAGCGCTCCAAGCGTGTAGCAGCCGATATCTGAAAACACGTGATGTTGCTCGTGTGCACTCATCACCGTGTTGAGCGCTTCGTACAGGTCGCGGTGGCCGCATCCCTTGCAAAGTTCTGGCGGACGGTTCACCATGATGGCTGGCACTGGAATGACCTCTGGTTTTGCAAGACCAAGAGCACGAGCGACGCTGTCGGCATTGAGCTCTCCGGCACGCGGGAGAGTTCCGTCGAGTCGTCCCTTTATTTTGTTATGACCAAAGTATCCTCTCAGTAGCTCTTCATAAACAGGATAGCCCTCCTCGGCAACAAGAATGGTGTCGCAAGAGCTGAAAAGCGCTTCAATCTTTTTTCGTGGAAGGGGATAGTGGCTAATCTTCAGCACCGGATAGTCGAGACCAAAAGCCTGCCGTACCTCCATCACGTAGTTGAAGGCAATGCCAAACGCAAGAACGCCGGTTGTGCCTGTCCCGGGTATGAGGCGGTTCAGCCATGATTGTTCCGAATGCTCTTCAAGTTGCCCCTGCATACCAAGCAGGTTGTTGTACTGGCGGCGCGCATTGTGCGGCATCAGCACAAAGCGTTCTGGCGCATAAGGTGCATTGAGCGGGTTTTGCGGACGTGTCGCCGATTCTTCCACTCCTGCACGCGAATGCGCAAGCCTGGTGGTGAGCCGGAGCAGCACTGGCAGTTTGAGGGATTCAGAGAGATCGAACGCATATCGGACGGCATCATAAAGCTCCTGCTGTGAGGCTGGTTCAATGACCGGCAGCATGGCAAATTTGCCATAGACCCGACTGTCCTGCTCGTTTTGTGATGAGTGCATTGATGGATCGTCGGCCACAGCAACCACCAGTCCTCCGTTGACTCCGGTAATGGCCGAGTTGATGAAGGCATCCGCTGCGACGTTGAGGCCTACATGCTTCATGCAGACCAGGCTCCGCTTGCCAGCGTACGACATTCCGAGTGCCGCCTCGTAAGCGGTTTTTTCGTTGGTCGACCAGGCAGAGCGAACGGCTTGTTCCCGGTCGCCCCTGTTTTTCTGGATATATTCGGTGATTTCGGTCGAAGGGGTTCCCGGATAAGCATAGACCCCGGATATTCCGCCGTCAAGGGCTCCAAGCGCAATGGCTTCGGCACCCAGCAAAAGTTGTTTCATCGTGAGCTTATTGAAAATGTTGTTCCCAAAGATGGGAAATTATTTTCTTTGAAGCCAATGAAATAAGCAATGATCAATCAGAGTTCCACTTTTTGGGGCTCTCATGAGCTGTTGATGATGTTATCCCTGTGATTATAGAAATTCCGTTATTTCATCAAGAGATTTTCTGGATGTTGGAAAATGCACGGCATCAGGGGGAACATATCCAAGCGGTGTCATGGCAAAAACCTCTTCATTCGGCTTGAGGTGAAGCGCTTCGCGAAGCCGATCGGGATCAAAGGCGGCAATCCAGCAGGTTCCGAGGCCTTCAAAGGTTGCAGCAAGCACAAGGTGATCCATGACAATGGTGAGATCAGTTTCAATGGAGTTGTAGCCATCTTTTCTGCGCACCCATGCCCCGTCGCGGTTGCCGGAGACAATCACAAAGCATGGCACGCTCTGAATCCAGCCTCGCGCATAGCAGGAGTAGATTTTCTGAAGCATCGTCTCCGACTGAATGACATGGAAGCGCCACGGTTGAAGGTTCATTGCTGAAGGGGCAACTCTTCCTGCGTTGAGAATCCTGTGGAGCACATCATCGGGAATGGCTTTATTGCGCTCATAGCTTCGGATGCTGCTGCGCCTGTTCACAAGATCATAAAAGTCCATAGGTCATTCTCCTTTAATCTGTTCTGACGTTATTGATTGAAGTCCCTCGTGATGGAGTGAAACATTGAGTTGGTTGAGGCCTGCATGATAATCGATATTGCCGCATTGGTCATCGCATGGAGAATCGGTTGGGGGACTATTCGGAATGCCGGGTAAAGAACAAATCGGACATCAACTTTTAAATCAAGCTGAACTCTGGTTTTTTCCTTTTCTACAGGGCGCATCTTCATATTCGCAAAGGCTTTTCCTTCAAAGAGGTACTTGGCGGGGTCATCAATCTGGTCAGCAACCGGATGGTGTTTCCAGCGAATCGTTTTTCCGACAGTGTAGAGATTGATAATCTCTTCTGAAAGTTCGGCAGTTTCAGTGTGTTCGATATGTGCTGGCAGCTCCAGAAGAGGCTCTTCAGTCTGTTCGACATAAAAGATCACATCAAACGGGTTGTTTTGTGGATCGGTAACACGGAAAAGCCATTTATAGACGTTTTCGGTATCGGTGAGTTCTACGCTGTGGCAGAAGGGGTTGAACCCCAGCATCTTTTTGTGGTCGGAGAGATAGGCGACGGTCTGGTGAAATTCCCCGTGTAATATCCAGTCACCTCTGCTTTTTCCAGTCGCTTCCATTTCCATGTCGTCGCGGTTCCCTTGTTTCGTTTACATGAGTTCAGATTGCAGGCGTTCGGCCTGGTCATGCATTTTGAGTGCATTAATAATGTCTTGTATGTCTCCCTGCAGAATTTGAGGAAGGGCGTGGGTCGTAAAGCCGATCCGGTGGTCGGTTACGCGTGACTGTGGGTAGTTGTAGGTGCGGATTTTGGCGCTCCGATCTCCGGTTGTTACCATCGAACGGCGCAGATCAGCCCTTTGCTGCTGCTGCTCGGCAAGCTGGATGTCGTAGAGTTTGGTGCGGAGCATCTGCATGGCCATCTCCTTGTTCTGGAGTTGTGAACGCTGCTCCTGACAGGCGGAGACAATGCCGGAGGGTATATGGGTGATTCGTACGGCCGTTTCAACCTTGTTGACGTTCTGTCCTCCTTTTCCGCCGCTCCGGTAGGTATCGAAGCGCAGATCCTCCCGGCGGATCTCAACATCCACCTCTTCGGCTTCCGGCAGTACGGCTACACTTACTGCCGAGGTATGAATACGTCCCTGTGTTTCGGTGTCAGGAACGCGCTGTACCCGGTGTACGCCGCTTTCGTACTTCATGGTGCCATAAACATCGTTGCCGCTCACTTCGAGGGTCATCTCCCTGAATCCTCCAGGGACGGAGCTCTCATTGAAGTGCAGCGTTTGACATTGCCACCCCTGCTGCTCGGCATATCGCTGGTACATTCTGGTCAGGTCGGCGGTAAAGAGTGCAGCCTCCTCTCCGCCGGTGCCAGCCCGAATCTCTATAATGACGTTGCGTGAGTCGGCCTCCTCTTTTGGAAGAAGCAGTACCTTGAGGCGCTGTTCAAGCTCAGGCAGTTTTTTCTGCAGCTCGTTGATTTCTGCCTGCACAAGCTCTTTCATGTCGGGGTCATTCTCCTCTTTCAGGAGTTGCCGTGACGCATCAAGCTCTGATTTTTTTTGCGCGTACTGGTCGTAAGCCTGCACAATCTCCTTGAGGTCACTGTATTCCTTATTGAGTTTTCTGTAGCGATCCTGATCGTTTGCTGCTTTTGGGTCGGCAAGCAATTGTTCAAGATCGAGGTGTTTTTCTTTTATGGATTGCAGTTTTTCGAGCATTGATTCCGGGCGTTTGCCTCAGGGATTTAAGATATCGTTGACAAGTATGTAGGCAAAAAGTGCAAAAAGAAGCGCCATGCCAATTTGCTGGATACGCATTTTGATTTCGAAAGGAAGCTCCCTGCGGATGATTCCCTCAATACCATTCAGGATGAATTGCCCGCCATCAAGGGCCGGAACCGGCAGCATATTGATGATGGCCAGAGAGATGGAGAGCATGGAGAGAAAATAGAGGAAGCTGACAGGCCCCTGTTCGGCGCTCTGGCTTGCTATTTTGGCAATCTTGATCGGGCCACCGACTGATTTTCGGAAATCCTCCTCGCCGGTGAAGATTTTCGCAAATCCCTGAACGGTCATAGCGCTCATTTTCCAGGTCTGGTTGATGCCACTTACTACCGATTCGGCAAGAGAGAGTTTTCTTCGTTCGGCTTCAATCGTCTGTTTCAGTGAGATGCCTATTTTGCCTGATGTGTTGGGTATAACGGTCGTGACAAATGTTGCGCCCTGGGAGCGAATGATTTCCGCATTGTTTTTGTTGCCTTTTGCCGCATCAAGATGTTGCCATCGTATACTGAGAGGTTTGCCGGCATTTGCGGAGATGATTCCGACAACCTCTGTCCAGTCGGAAACATTTTTTTCGTTGATTGCCGTAATGAGTCCGCCGGACTGGATTCCTGCAATTTTTGCTGGCATTTTTGCAAGAACTTCGTCTATGACCGGCGGGACGATAGGCCGTATACCGAGACTTTTCTGTTTATTGATGCTCGACATGATGTTTGAGGGAGCCTTGACCGTGATGCTTTTTCCGTCGCGAAGGAGCGTGTAGTTGAGCGAAGGGGCGGTGAAAAGTTCGGGATCAAGCGCATCCTCCCAACTTTTGACGGGTTTGCCGTTTGCCAGTTGCAGTCTGTCGCCCGTTTTCATGCCCATAGATGCAAACGCTGATCCGTTTTCAACAAAGGCAGGATTGTTGACGCTGGTGCGCGACTCTCCAAGGGCAAGGGTTATGCCTATAAAGATAACGGTGGCAAGAATCATGTTCATGGAGACACCTCCTGCAAGCACAATCAGACGCTGCCAGACCGGTTTGGCCCGGAACTCCCAGGGTTGTGGTTCCGAGTTCTGAAAATCGGTGTCGAGGCTTTCATCGACCATACCTGCGATCTTCACATAGCCACCGAGTGGAAAGGCTCCGACACCATACTCAGTCTCTCCGATCGTTTTTCTCCAGAGTCGCTTCTCAAAAAAGTCGAAACCGATATAAAACTTGTCGACCCTCATGCCGAACAGTTTTGCCGTCAGAAAATGGCCAAGTTCATGGGCGGTAACCAGTATAAAAATGGCGACAATGAAAAAAAATGTGGTACTCAAAAAATCCATAGTCAATCCTTTGTTTCAATAAAAAAAGAGATGTTTCCGTGATGCACGCTCTTGTTTTGCGTGTTTTACAAGGTTATGCAATAAGTTTTTTTGCAGTTTCACGGGCCCAGCGGTCTGCCTGAAGATATTCGTCAATTTCGACCGGAGTATAGGCTTCGTGAGCCTGCATGGTTTTGTCGACTGTTTCTGCGATGGCAGTAAATCCTATTTTCCTCTCAAGGAATGCTGCTACGGCGATTTCGTTTGCTGCGTTGAGTACGGCGGGATAAGTCCGGCCAGCTTTCAGTGCATCAAAAGCGAGACGAAGCGCAGGAAAACGCACCATATCCGGTTCCTCAAAGGTCAGGGTGCCAATCTTTGCCAGGTCAAGCTTGTGGATGCCGCTTTCACATCGTTCTGGCCAGGCAAGGGCATAGGCGATCGGGGCGCGCATGTCGGGGGAGCCAAGTTGAGCGATGACGCATCCGTCAATATATTCGACCATAGAGTGAATGATGCTTTGGGGATGCACGACGACTCCGATTTTTTCGGCAGGCATGGTAAAGAGCCAGTGAGCTTCAATGACCTCAAGGCCTTTATTCATCATGGTTGCGGAGTCAATGGTGATTTTGGCCCCCATTGTCCATTGTGGATGTTTCAGTGCCTGTTCAAGCGTAACCTTTTTCAGCTCTTCGGCTGAGGTGTTGCGAAATGGGCCACCCGAGGCTGTCAGAATGATGCGTTCAACATCTTCTGTACGGTGTCCGGCAAGTGACTGGAAGATGGCAGAGTGCTCACTGTCAACCGGAAGCAATTTTACGTTGTGTTTTTTTACCAGATCAGACACAAGTTGTCCTGCAACGACAAGTGTCTCCTTGTTGGCAAGGGCGATATGCTTGCCAGCCTTGATTGCGCTGATGGTTGGCAAAAGGCCTGCGGCTCCGACTATGGCCGATACGACCATATCGACTCCTTCAGCAGAGGCAATGGTTGCGGCTCCTTCGAGACCGTAAAAGATTTCTGGTTTGTGAGAGCCAAGAAGTGTTTGCAACTTTTTTGCTGAATCAGCATCCCTGACGGAAACGGCTTCGGGCAGAAACTCTTTGATCTGCTCGGCGAGCAACGCAACATCGTGGCCTTCAGCCAGGCCCGCAATATTGAATTTTTCAGGGTGCTGCCTGACAACATCAAGGGTACTGAGTCCAATTGAGCCGGTGCTGCCAAGGATGGATAGAGATCTCATAATGTAGTAATAAAAAAAGTTGCCAGGGTTGATGGTGAATTATGCTGGACTGAAGTTATGCTTTTTCGTGAAGGCATACAAATTACCGATCTTCTTCACGGTGATGAGCTGCTTTTTTCTTTTTGCTTTTCGCCGGATTTGTGTTATAATTGCTGCCGTGTGCATCGGGTTCCTAGCTCAGTTGGTTAGAGCGACTGGTTTACACCCAGTAGGTCGGGGGTTCGACTCCCTCGGGACCCACCATCAGAATAAAAAAGGCAGGGCTTTCCTGCCTTTTTTCGTTCCACACTCCTTCTTCAATTTTCCGTTATTTTCCGTCCTTGCTTGAGTCGAGCAACTGCTTCCTCAAGCGCTGTGCGCTCCTTGTCGCTGAGCTGCTCTGTGTTTGTCTGAGCGGCCAGGTTGTCGGTGCTCTCCTCGGCGTTTTCCAGCAGGGGTTCCTCTTCGATGTGCACAGGAAAGAGCCCTTCAGGGCGTTTTCCCAGAATTTCCTCTATCTGGGAGTACTGAAGCATCTCCTTCAACAGCAGTTCGCTGGCAAGCTGCTCGAGTTTAGCCCGATTCTGAGTCAGGAGATTCATCACCTTGATGCGTGAATCTTCCACGAGGCTCATCACCTCACGGTCGATAAGCCGGGCCGTCTCTTCGCCATACTTTTTGTCAATGCCGGGGCCACCATAATAGGGATTATTGCTTTCGTAGAATGAGAGGTTGCCGAGTTTCTCGCTCATGCCATAGACGGTGACCATATTGTAGGCTATGCTGGTCACCTTTTCAAGATCATTCTGCGCTCCCGTAGAGATTTCACTGAAAATGATCAGCTCTGCAATTCGTCCGCCGAGCAGTCCGCAGATGCGGCCAAGCAGTTCGCTTTTTGTCATCAGATAGCGGTCTTCAAGCGGAATGTTCATGGTGTAGCCAAGTGCGCTCATTCCCCTCGGGACGATTGAAATTTTCTGGACAGGGTCGTTGTCGGGCATCATCCAGCTTACTATGGCGTGGCCCGCTTCATGGTAGGCAACAATCTGCTTTTCACGCGGGTTGATCACCTTGTTCTTTTTTTCAAGTCCAGCGACGCAACGCTCAATGGCATCTTCAAAATCTTTCATCTCAATGCTTTTCTTGTTGCGGCGAGAGGCAAGCAGGGCGGCTTCGTTGGCGGCATTGGCAATTTCTGCACCCGCAAATCCTGGAGTCTGGGAAGCAAGTGCTTTCAGGTTGACATCCGTTGAAAGTGAAAGATCTTTGGTATGAACCTTGAAAATATCAATCCGCCCTTTCAGGTCAGGCTTGTCGACCATGATCTGGCGGTCAAAACGCCCTGGTCTCAGAAGGGCTGAATCAAGCACGTCCGGGCGGTTGGTGGCGGCGATAAGAATGACGCCCTTGTCGGTTGCAAATCCGTCCATTTCGACAAGCAACTGATTGAGGGTGTTTTCCCTTTCGTCGTTGGCACCCATCATGGCTCCTTTGCCCCTGCTTCTGCCGACAGCGTCAATTTCATCAATAAAGATAATACAGGGAGCTTTTTCTTTGGCCTGTTTGAAAAGGTCGCGCACTCTTGCCGCTCCGACACCAACAAACATCTCGACAAAGTCTGAACCGCTGATGCTGAAAAACGGCACGTCAGCCTCGCCGGCAACAGCCTTTGCCAGCAGGGTTTTTCCGGTTCCGGGAGGGCCGACGAGTAGCACTCCTTTTGGCAGTTTGCCGCCAAGGGTTGTATATTTTTTGGGATCCTTGAGGAAGTCGACCACCTCCATCACCTCAGCCTTCGCCTCATCGAGGCCTGCGACATCCTTGAAGGTGATGCGGGTGTGTTCGTCCAGGTTTTCGTAGAGCGCGGCCTTGTTTTTACCGATATTCATGAATTGTGAGCCTGGGCCGCCCATCCGCCGAAAAACAAAAAAGTAGATGCCAATAAGCAAGCCGAAAGGCACTATCCATTGCAGCAGTTCACTGATCCAGGTTGTGCTGGCCATGCCCTGATATTTTATCCCTTTACTCTCCAGCAGTGCGACCAGGGTGTCGTCGCGCACGGAATTGACAACAATCTCATTTGACTGAGAAGGAAAGATTCCTGGAGCATCCTTGGGCTGTTCCTTTACCGTAATGCTGGTAACCGTGCCCGGCTTGAGCTTGATGTAGATTTTTTCTTGCGCTATTTTTACTGATACAATCTTCTCTTCGGTAATGAGTTTGCGGAATTCGCTGTACGGAATCTCCTTTGTTGTGCCTGACCAGAAAAAGGCGAGCTGTATTCCTATGAGAAGAACAATAACGACCACATAGTACATGATCGAAAATTTCGGTCGCGGTATGTTGTTTTCCGGTTCGTTTTTATAGGGATTTGAAGGTTTAAGCGGTTTCTTTGCCATCAATCAACAATCATGGTTATAAGTTACAAGACTCAGGGACGGTATTTACAGGTCACCGAATTTCAGGAAAGCCAATTTACGGGATTCTTTCATTTAATGAAGCATCTCGAAAGAAAACATATTATATATTGCCCAGACTTGAAATCTATTTCTTTAGCTATAAGTTTCATAGTGGTCTGGCGGAGTTGGTTCATGGCATTATCAGGTGGGCACGTTTGGTTTTTTAATAACAGTCGAGGATGCAGGTTATGAGTTCAGTTCGGGACAAGGCAAATAGCAGGATCGCAGCGCTGAGGTCACTTTTATGTGTCGGGCTTGACAGCGATTCCGGAAAAATACCACAGGTTTTTTTGGGATATCAAAATCCGGTGCTTGAGTTTAATCGTTCGATTATCAGGGCCACATCGGATGTTGCTGTTGCATACAAAATCAATACTGCGTTTTATGAAGCGAGAGGTATTGCAGGATTGCAGGATATGGAACAAACTCTTCGCCTGATTCCTGAAGGGTGTATGACGATTGCCGATGCCAAACGGGCGGATATCGGAAATACAAGCAAAATGTATGCACAGGCTTTTTTTGATCACTGGCGTTTTGATGCTCTTACTGTAGCGCCGTACATGGGGTTTGACTCTTTGGAGCCCTTTTTTGCCTATGAGGACAAAGTGATTTTTGTGCTTTGCCTGACATCAAACGCCGGATCAATTGATTTTGAGGAGCAGGCGATGGAAGATGGCAAACCACTCTATCGTTCTGTACTCGGCAAGGTCGCGTCATGGAGCAGGAACGGAAACGGCGGCGTTGTTGTTGGAGCTACCAAAAGCAGTTTGCTTGGGGCGGTGCGTCGCCAGGCACCCGATCTTTTTTTGCTCATTCCCGGGGTGGGAGCCCAGGGGGGATCGCTTCAGGATGCCGTGAATTTTGGCGTTGATGGTAAAAGGCAAGGAGCCATTATCAATGTCAGCCGGGCTCTTATCTATCCCTCAGCAGGTGCCTCCGGCTCTTTTTCATGTATTGATGATTATGAAAAGGCTGTTGCTGACGAGGCATCAAAAATTTATAATGAAATGAGTTTGGTGTTATAATTGCAGAAAGATCTCCGCTGAATCGGCGGGGGTGTGGTGTTTTAATGGAATTAATTATTAATAGTGTAATTAACCTATGTGCGGAATTGTTGGATATATAGGATGGCAGGATGCGGCACCGGTGCTTCTGAGTGGATTGAAACGGCTTGAATACCGGGGTTACGATTCTGCCGGGATTGCCTTGCTGAATGGCACTCTTTCGGTGATGAAGCAGAAAGGCAGTGTTGGAGGTCTTGAAACGGATACGCATACGCTCAGGCAAGGAATGCCAGGGGCGACGGTGGGCATCGGTCATACCAGATGGGCGACCCATGGTGAACCCAGTGACCGCAATGCTCATCCCCACTTGAATGCTGCCGGGGATATCGCGCTCATTCATAACGGTATTGTCGAAAACTATTCGGTGCTGAAACAGGAGCTTGTTTCCCTGGGCTACGTCTTTGTAAGTGAGACTGATTCTGAGGTTCTGGTACACCTGATTGACAGGATATGGAAGGGTGATCCGTCGCTCGACCTGGAAGCGGTTACCCGCAGTGCTCTTCGTCATGTTGACGGTGCTTATGGTCTGTGTGTCATCTCTTTGCGTGAGCCTGACAAGATTGTTGTTGCACGCAAGGGTAGTCCACTGGTGATTGGTATCGGTATTGGTGAGTACTTTATTGCTTCCGATGCAGCACCTATTGTCGAACATACCAACAAGGTGGTGTATCTCTCTGATGGCGATCTTGCTGTCGTAAGAAGGGAGGGCTACACGATCAAGACGATTGAGAATGTCGAACAGGAAAAGATCGTGACGGAGCTGGAATTTTCACTGGAAAAAATAGAGAAAGGCGGTTTTGAGCACTTTATGCTCAAGGAGATTTTTGAACAGCCTGCCGTCATGCACGATGTCATGCGAGGGCGCGTACGCCTTGAGGAGGGTCGTCTCTGCCTTGGCGGAATTGAAGATTACCTCGATCGTCTGAAGCAGGCAAAGCGCATTGTTATCTGTGCCTGCGGTACGAGCTGGCATGCTGGTCTGATTGGCGAATATCTGATTGAGGAGTTTGCCCGTATTCCGGTTGAGGTTGACTATGCCTCAGAGTTCAGGTATCGCAATCCGATTGTTGGTGTTGATGATGTGGTTATTGTTATTTCTCAGTCGGGGGAAACGGCTGATACCCTTGCGGCGCTTCGTACTGCCAAGGAAAAAGGAGCCCTTGTCATGGGTATCTGTAATGTTGTTGGTTCTACTATTGCCCGCGAAACTCTTTGTGGAATGTATACCCATGCTGGCCCGGAGGTTGGTGTTGCTTCAACAAAAGCCTTTACTGCGCAAGTGATTATGCTCTATATGCTGGCTCTGGCACTCAGTAAGGGAAGAACCATTTCCAATGAGGAAATTGCGCTGAACCTCAAAGAGCTGGCATCGATTCCTGAAAAAGCGGCACGGATTCTTGAACTTGACAGCCAGATCAAATCTATTGCAGAACGGTTCAAGGATGCAAAAAACTTTCTCTATCTCGGACGCGGCTTCAATTTTCCGGTCGCTCTTGAAGGTGCCCTGAAACTCAAGGAGATCTCCTATATTCATGCGGAAGGTTATCCCGCAGCCGAAATGAAACATGGGCCGATTGCCCTGATTGACGAGGATATGCCTGTCATTTTTATTGCCACCCGTGACAGTACCTACACCAAGATTCTCAGTAATATCGAGGAGGTTCGCAGCCGTAAAGGTCGGGTTATTGCTATCGCCAATGAAGGTGATCAGGAAATCAGCCGTCTGGCCGAACATGTTATTTTTATTCCCCAGGCTTCAGGGCCGATCACTCCGTTACTGACGGTTATTCCTCTGCAGCTTCTTGCTTATCATATTGCGACGCTTCGGGGGTGTAATGTTGATCGACCACGAAATCTGGCAAAATCGGTTACCGTTGAGTAGGAGAAAAGTTTTGTTCTTTCACTATAACAGGACATAAAAATTATGCACGGACATATTGTTATCACTGGAGCTACAGGTGTCATAGGGACGGAACTTGCCCTGCGGCTGATTGCAAGGGGAGAGAGTGTTGTTGTTTTTGCTCGTTTACCAGGTGTTGCTGCCCGTAATATCCCCGGCGCGGGGGAGTATGTTCAGTGGGACTCTGGTATGGACGGTGGAGACTGGACCGGTTTTATCAATGGAGCAAAGGCTGTGATTCATCTTGCCGGCAAACCCCTGCTTGAAAGCCGATGGACCGAAGCACACAAAAATGAGTGCTATTCGTCAAGAGTTCTTGGTACCCGGCATATCGTTTCGGCAATTGCCAGCGCTTCTGAAAAACCTCAGGTCTTTATCTCTGCATCTGCTATTGGTTACTATGGCTCGTTTTCACGCTGTGACGATACTCCGGCAATGGATGAGTCGGCACCGGAGGGCCGGGATTTTCTTGCAAAAATTTGTATTGACTGGGAAAAGGAGGCGCTTGCCGCTGAAAAGAGTGGCCCGCGTACGGTCTTGTTAAGAACGGGCATTGTTTTATCGACCAAAGGCGGGATGTTGCAGAAAATGCTTCCAACGTTCCGTCTTTTTCTTGGTGGCCCCATCGGTTCAGGTCTTCAATGTATCTCATGGATTCATATTGATGATGAGATTGCCGCCATTCTTGAAGTCCTTGATAATCCTCTTTACCGTGGAGCAATTAATCTGGTCAGCCCGACACCTGTTACCATGAAGAAGTTTGCTGAGGCACTTGCGGCTGTTCTTGACAGGCCGGCCCAACTGCCGGTGCCGGAGTTTGTCGTTCATCTTTTGATGGGTGAAGGAGCAGAGTATGCTGTCAAAGGTCAGAAGATCACGCCTGGATTTCTGATGGCACAACATTTTCCTTTTCTGTATCAGAGTCTCTCCGATGCTTTGGCGGACCTTATCGCACACAAGAAATAAGCTGGTTGTAAAAAATAAAACGGAGTACATCTATGGGTACAAGAGGACGTGAAATTGTTGGAGAGCACCTTCCCCGTGTTCTTGAGTTGCTCAACAAGGCTTTTGCTGACGAATGGCTGGCCTATTATCAGTACTGGATTGGAGCAAAAGTGGTGCAGGGGCCAATGAAGGATGCTGCTATTGCCGAACTTCTGCAACACGCGGCAGATGAGCTTCGTCATGCCGATATGCTGACAACAAGGATTATTCAGCTTGGCGGAAAACCGGTTTCAAGTCCGCTCGACTGGTTTACCCTGTCGAACTGTGGCTATGCGGCACCTGACGATCCGTTTGTGAAAAAGATACTTGAGCAGAACATTGCGGGTGAGCAGTGTGCCATTAATGTCTATAACAGTATCATTGAAGAGGTCAGATTCAAGGACCCGGTTACCTACAATATTGCGGTACAGATTCTTCAGGATGAGGTTGAGCATGAAGAGGATCTGCAGGCTCTTCTCGAAGATCTTGGTGTTTTTCTCTTCAGGCAGTAACGGTATAAAAAAGCCGGACAGAGCATGCGCTGTCCGGCATTGTCCCCTTCACTCTCCACAGGTTTCCAAATACAACTTCCATTTTTTACTGACAATTACCTTGCCTCATTGGTGGAGTTATTCAAAAAATCTCCCTTTTCGTAATAAAAAAGGCTAATGGTTTGCTTTTGGTTAAAAAAATAACTACATATTTGTTATTATTATTAATTATTAAGGCTTTGTTAACCTATTTAATCTTATTATGAGGAAAAAACTTTTTACGGCACTGCTGTTTCTGATGGCGGTATCGTTGTTTCATGATACCGCTCATGCAGCAGGAGAGGTAGTCACTGATACAGGAACAACGTCATGGATGTTGACATCCACAGCCCTTGTTTTACTTATGGTTCCCGGGCTTGCCATGTTTTATGGAGGTCTTGTCCGGACAAAGAATGTTCTCGGTACCATGATGCACAGCTTTGGTGCCATGGTGGTTATTGGTGTGCTCTGGCCAATGATTGGCTATTCGCTGAGTTTCGGCCCTGGTATTCTTGGCGGCTTTGTTGGATGGGACAGCAGGTATTTTATGTTGCAGGGAATTGATGACGCAATCATGCCGACGCATATTCCCGAATATGTGTTTGCCATGTTTCAGGGGAAATTTGCCATCATTACTCCCGCGCTGATTGCCGGTGCTTTTGCAGAGCGGGTGAATTTTAAGGGATATGCTGTGTTTATCGCTCTGTGGAGTATTTTTGTCTACAGCCCGATCTGTCACTGGGTCTGGGCATCCGACGGTTTTCTGTTTAACCTTGGGGCGTCCGGTGCCATTGACTTTGCGGGTGGCACCGTAGTGCATATCTCTTCAGGTGTTACCGCGCTTGTTGCTGCGCTCTATCTTGGCAAAAGGCGTGCTTATCCAAACAATGTCATGCATCCCAACAACCTTGTGATGACTCTTATGGGCGCAGGTCTGCTCTGGGTTGGCTGGTTTGGGTTCAATGCCGGCAGTGCTATTGCCAGCGATCTGGCAACAGCAAGGGCTTTGACTGTAACGCAGGTTGCTGCAGCATCGGGTGCCTTTACCTGGATGATCATTGAGATGTTCCAGCATGGCAAAGCAACCAGTCTTGGAGTTGCGTCAGGTATTCTTGCCGGCCTTGTTGCCATCACGCCTGCGGCAGGTGTTGTTCAGCCTTCAGGCGCACTTGCCCTTGGCGCACTTGCGGCTATTTTCTGTTATTGTGCGATTCTGATCAAGAGCAAGCTTGGCTATGATGATAGTCTTGATGCGTTTGGTGTTCATGGTGTTGGTGGTATTGTAGGCGCTCTGGCTCTGACGTTTTTCATCCGCCCGGCATGGATGGCTGATGCCGCCGCCAAAACGCTTGACAAGAGCTGGACAGTGTGGCAGCAGCTTGGTGTTCAGGCTACAGCGGTAGGTGTTACCATTGGTTATGCAGCCGTTGTCTCTTTAATTCTCCTGTTCCTGGTTGAAAAAACTATTGGGCTGCGGATCTCTGAAATTGATGAAATGTCCGGTCTGGATCACAGCATGCACGGTGAGCATGGATACGGTCTTATCAACCTTAACTAAAATTTTGCGATGAAACTGATAACAGCAATCATTCAGCCAGACAGGCTTGACCATGTTCGTGAAGCTCTGATCCAGGCCGATATAACAAGAATTACGGTCAGCAGGGTAACTGGTCATGGTCGGCAGGAGGATATTGATATCTACAGGGGCCAAAAAATTGCGCCAAACCTGATTCCAAAAATCAGGATTGATATTGCCGTTAATGATGAGTTTGTTGACATCACTGTCGATACTATTATTAATTCTGCGAGCCACGGTGTTGGAGAAATCGGCGACGGAAAGATCTTTATAACTCCACTTGAAGAGTGTATCCGTATCAGAACCAGAGAACGTGGCGGAAAGGCGATCTGAAAAACCCTTCATTTCAGCAAAACGGGTACGCTAATACACGCCGCCCGTTTTGCTGATTTCCGAACAGGCACAAGTTTTATGTCGGGCCCTCAGTGGGCGGTTGCTTTGGTTGAGGGGGCGCCGGCTGCTTCCATTTTGGAAAATAGGTGTTGAGCCATTTTTCGGCATTGACATCGCCAAGTTGAGCCGCACGGCAAAAGTCCTCGTTCTGTCCAGCCAAATCACCGGCTTTGCTTTTGGCGATGCCCCGGTGAAAAAAAGCCGCTGCAAATTTTTTGTCGAGTTCAATGGCCTGTGAAAAATCAGGAATAGCACCGGCAAAGTCGCCGGTTATGTTTTTCACGATTCCCCGATTATAGTAGCCGACAGCCTTGAAATAGGGCTCCCCGCATGTTATGACCATTGAGTAGTCACTCATGGCTTGAGCATATTTTTTCAACTGTTGCTGTGCTATGCCACGCATCTGGAATGCCATGGCAAACGCCGGGTTGTTGTCGATGGCTTTGGTATACAGTTTGACGGCCTTTGCAAGGTCGCCCTGCTGGTGCTTTTCAAATCCCTGGTCGAAAAAACTGTTGGCCGATTCAGCTTGACCGATGCGGGCCATCAGAAGCAGAAATATTGCGGCAACAATAATAAAAAGCGAAGTTTTTTTCATTGATAGTGAGGCGACGGAAATTTCAACGGGGTCTGTTTGTAAATACAGAAGTTTTTGTGAATGTTAAAGTTTACTTTTATTCATAAGGAGCAATATTGTTCTTCGGAAGTGTTTATTTGTACATGTTCCTCTGCTTTTTTTATCTTGCCTGTCGAGGTGATGCGCAATGTCGTGGATGCACCAGAGACGATGGAGGAGCAGATCGCCTTGATTCTTGGTTCCAGGGCGCGAGCTTTCTACGCTTAAAGGTGCCTTGTTCTCTATGGTAACGTTTTTTGCCGTGCTTGAACTGTGTAAAAACAGACGGATAATCGTGCTGGTTAAGGATGACCATGACGATTTCCGGATGTTGCTGCAAGCTGGCTCATTCGCCTGGTAATGTATATTCTAATTCTTGTTCCTTATGCCAGAAATTATACCGTTCAAAGGGATTTTATATAATCCCGAATTGCTCAAAAGTGCTGACGGGCTGATTTGCCCGCCTTACGATGTTATCTCTCCTGCCTTTCAGCAGCAACTCTATAGCAACGCTCCGTTCAACGCCATAAGGCTTGAACTTCCGAAGGAGGCTGATCCTTATGAAGCGGCCGCGTTACGCCTTGCAGAATGGCTTCAGGCCGGAGAGCTTCAGCGCGACACGGTGCCTGCAATTTACCCCTATTTTCAGACTTTTGACGATGTCGAAGGTGTTTCGCACACTCGGTGCGGTTTTTTTGCAGCCATGCGCCTGTATGATTTTGCGGATAAAAAGGTGCTGCCCCACGAAAAAACGCTTTCGGGCCCCAAGGCTGACCGTCTCAACCTCTTCAGAAAAACCCAAACCAATATCAGCAGCATTTTTGGCCTTTATGCCGACGAAAGCAAACGTGTTGATCGCCTGATGAAAAGCTTTGCGGAGGCCAATGAGCCTGTTGTTGATGCCCTGTTTCAGGGGGTGAGAAACCGGATGTGGCGCATTACCGATCCTGCACTTGTTGCGCAATTTCAGCAGTCATTGCAGGATCGTCCTGTCTACATTGCGGACGGTCATCACCGTTACGATACCGGCGTCAACTATCGCAATGAGCGGGCAGCGGCAAACCCCTCTCACTCTGGTGAGGAGCCCTATAACTTTATTCTGACCTACCTCGCCAACATTCATGACGAGGGCCTGCTTATTTTTCCGATCCACAGGCTGGTGCATACGTTGGCCAGTTTTGACCGTACAGCGTTAAGGGGCGCTCTTGAGGAGCATTTTACCCTGGTCGACCTCCATGACAGAGCTGAACTCAAAAGCTTTTTCAACCAGGAACCGTCAAACTATACCTACGGTGTGGTTACCCCTGATTCAGTTGTTGGAATAACCCTCAAGAGCGATCCTGATATACTGGTTGATCCATCACGACTGGATGCCTTGAAGAGCCTTGGTCTGGTTCTTCTTCATGATCTCATTTTGGGAAAACTGCTTGGCATCTCCCAGGAGGCCATGGCAAAACAGAGCAATATCCTTTATGTCCATGATGACCGGGAGGTGTTTGAGGCTGTGGAGTCAGGCAAGGTACAGGTGGGGTTTGTGGTCAAGCCGACGACGGTGGCACAGGTGCTGGCAGTGTCGGAATCGGGAGAGGTGATGCCGCAGAAATCCACCTTTTTCTATCCTAAAATCATGACTGGCCTCGTCTTTAATTCAATTGCCTGACCCGGTCATGACTGAAGAGCATCTCTCTTACTCAGAACAAGAGACTCGCCAGATTGCCCGGCAATTTGCAGCAAGCCTCCAACCAGGCGAGATTATCTCTCTCTCTGGCCAGCTTGGATCGGGCAAAACGGTTTTTATGAAGGGGATTACGGAATTTTTCAACTGTGCTGAGCAGCTCTCCAGCCCTACGTTTTCACTGTTCAATATCTATCAGGGCTCGCTTGAGTGCGAAGAGGTGACGCTGCACCATTTTGACCTTTACCGAATTGAGTCACTTCGGGAGCTTGAGGCTATCGGCTTCGATGAATATCTCTCCATCGGCTATCTCTCCTTTGTGGAGTGGGGTGAGCGATTTCCAGATTATGCTTCTCTTTATACGGTGAGTGTCTCTCTTGAGTATGCCGGTGACGAGAGCCGCCGAATTATCATTAAACGGCCTGTTCGATGAATATTCTGGCGATTGAGTGTACCCATGAAGCGCTGAGTGCGGCAGTACTGAGTGCCGGAATTGTTACCGAAGCCGTAAGTGCCGACTGGAAAAAGGCTGCTGAATCGCTTGTGCCGCTTGTCGAGCAGGTGATGACCAGAAGCGGTCTCAACCGGCAGGAGCTGGAGGGCATTGCTATCTCCTCGGGTCCAGGCTCTTTTACCGCGCTTCGTATCGGGATGTCTGTGGCCAAAGGAATTGCCTATGGTCTCGGCATACCGCTGATCCCGATACCGACCATGCCAGCTATGGCAGCATCATTACTGGCAGTCGCAGGTATGGTTATGGCGGTTATTCCTGCTCGCAAAGGGGAGTATTACTATGCATCCTATCGTTCGGAAGATCTCTCTTCAGGCGTTTGGCATAATGAGGTGTGTCGAGGTTCTGCGGCTGATGTTGCAGTAGCCGTTCTTGCTCTGAATGCCGGGACGATCGTTGTCGGTCGTCGGCTCTGTGAACTGCTCCCTTTGCTGGCGGTTTCCGGTGCCGTGTACCGGGAAGCCGATTTTTTTTCCGCCCGTTCGCTTTTCTTTACTGCTGAAAGGCTTGTTGCAGCTACGGATGTTGAAGGGCTGAACGAGGTTACCCCCGATTACCGACAGACGTTCAGTCCGAATGCCGGGGGCGGGTAAGGGGGTTTTGGAAATTGTTCATGCAACTATTTGATATCTGACATCCAGGACTTCTTTTCGCTGACCCTGACCATGTTGGGGTTCTCCCGGCTTTTTTTGCGTCAGTGAGCAGGCTTTTTTGTATGTTGGGGAGTTACCATTATTGCAATTCTGTAGATGTTTTATTGCTTTGTTGCCGTAAATCGTTGTAAAATATAGTTTATTTATGAAGGGTGCAGGGATATGAGTACTTTGAAAGATGAAGAGAGGGTTGGCCAGGGCAGAGAAGTCGCTGTCGGTGAACTGCTGGCAAAGAGGGCGGCTGAACTCTCGTTGGAGAGGAAGTGCGAAGAGGTGATGATTCTCGACTTGAGGGGACTGACTTCGGTCACCGATTTTTTTGTGATTATAACCGCTGATTCCGAGCGCAAGGCAAAGGCGGCGGCGGAGCATATTATTGATGAGCTGCGAGAGGATGGAGAGCGTCCGATGCATGTTGAGGGCATGGACTCCATGCACTGGATTTTGCTGGACTATATTGATGTTGTTGTGCATATTTTTATGCCGGATGAGCGCCGTTTTTATGATCTTGAATCCCTTTGGTCAGATGCTCCCATAGTACCGCTGAACTGATATTTTGCAGGGATAGCTGCAATTTGCCCTTGCGGCTGTGTCAGCTCCCTTAAGAATTCAGATGGATTTTTATACATTACGACTCCGAGTTATTTATATCAATTATCACACAGGATCTCTCCATGCAGCGTGAAAGAATAGTCCCGATCAGTATTGAAGAAGAAATGCGGGGTTCTTATCTCGATTATTCAATGTCGGTCATTGTCAGTCGTGCGCTGCCTGATGTTCGGGATGGTCTGAAGCCGGTGCACCGAAGGGTGCTTTATGGTATGCACGAGCTTGGTTTGCAGGCAGGCAAGCCTCATAAAAAGTCGGCTCGTGTGGTTGGTGAAGTGCTTGGCAAGTTCCATCCCCATGGCGATACTGCTGTTTATGACAGTCTGGTGCGTCTGGTGCAGGAATTTTCCATGCGATACCCCCTTATTGACGGTCAGGGAAACTTTGGCTCTGTTGATGGTGACTCTCCTGCGGCGATGCGTTACACTGAAGTGCGCATGAAGAGTATTGCCGGTGAAATGCTCAAGGATCTTGATAAAGGCACTGTTGATTTTTCTCTGAATTTTGATGACTCCCTTGAGGAGCCCACCGTTTTGCCTTCAGCGATACCGAACCTTCTGGTGAATGGTTCGTCAGGTATTGCGGTTGGTATGGCAACCAATATTCCGCCCCAGAACCTCAGGGAGGTTGTGGACGGTATGATAGCCCTGATTGCAAATCCTGAGCTTGAAGTTGCCGATCTCATGAAATATGTGATTGCGCCGGATTTTCCGACTGGTGGTATTATCTATGGTTACGAGGGGGTTCGTTCGGCCTACCTGACCGGCAGGGGAAAGGTGGTTATTCGTGCGAGGGCCATTGTTGAGGTCACCCAGAAAAATGGCAGAGAGTCTATTATTGTTACGGAACTACCTTATCAGGTCAACAAGGTACGGCTGATTGAGAAAATAGTCGAACTGGTACACGATAAAAAACTGGAAGGCATTGCCGATATTCGTGACGAGTCAGATCGCGACGGTATGCGACTGGTGATTGAACTGAAGAGGGATGCTGTTGCGAAGGTGGTGCTCAACAATCTTTACAAGCACACCCCGATGCAGGACACCTTCGGCGTCATCATGCTTGCGCTGGTGGACGGAGTGCCGAGGATACTCAATCTCAAGGAGATGATGCACTACTATATCAAGCATCGTAACGAGATTATCCTTCGCCGCACACAATTTGATCTTAATACCGCCGAAAAAAGAGCTCATATTCTTGAAGGACTCAAGATCTGTCTCGACAATCTGGACGAGGTGATTACCACTATTCGTGAATCACCGGATGCGGCTACAGCCCAGGAGAGGCTCATGGTGCGCTTTGGTCTGTCGGAATTGCAGTCGAAAGCAATTCTTGAGATGCGCCTCCAGCGTCTGACCGGTATGGAGCGCAAAAAGATTGATCAGGAATATATTGAGGTACTTGCATTGATTGAGGAGCTGCGTTTTATTCTCGGCAGCCCGGAAAAACAGATGGAGATTATCCGTGAGGAGCTGCTGAAAGTTCGTGAAGTTTACGGTGATGCCCGCCGCACCGAAATTGTACCTCAGGAGGGTGATTTCTCTATTGAAGACATGATTGCCCAGGAAGATGTGGTGATCACCATTACCCATGAGGGCTTTATCAAGCGCTTCCCAGTTTCAGGTTATCGTCGCCAGGCTCGCGGAGGCAAAGGAGTGACTGGTGCCCAGGCAAAGCATGATGATTTTGTCGAGCACATGTTTATTGCCTCGACACACAACTATATCCTCTTTTTCTCCAGCAGAGGTCGTTGCCACTGGCTTAAAGTCTACGAAATTCCTGAAGCGGGACGTGCGGCAAGGGGTCGGGCTCTGGCGAATATCATGGAGTTGCAACCGGGCGAAAAAATCAGGGCCTATATCAATATCAGGAACTTTGATGAACCGGGTTACATCGTCATGGCAACGACCAACGGTATTGTGAAAAAAACGTCACTTGAAGACTTTTCTCATCCAAGAAAGAACGGTATTGCCGCGATTACGATTGATGAACATGATGAACTGCTTGATGCCCGACTGACTGATGGCGAGCATCAGATCATTCTTGCCAAGAGTTCCGGGTTTGTTGTGCGTTTTCCTGAGGCTGAAATTCGTCCGATGGGCAGAACCGCCATGGGCGTCAAAGGAATTACCCTCGACGATGGAGAGAAATGTATTTCAATGGTGACCACCAAGCGTTTTGATACAGCGCTGCTTGCCGTTACCGACAATGGTTTTGGCAAGCGAAGCAGGGTTGAAGATTATCGCCTGACGCGGCGTGGTGCACGAGGGGTGATTACTCTCAAGGCTCATGAAAAGATTGGCGCACTTGTCGGTTTGCTTGATGTTAATGACGACGATGATCTGATTATCATTACAACCAATGGTATCGTCAATCGTCAGCATGTTTCCGATATCCGGTTGACAGGGCGGAACACTTCCGGGGTAAGGCTGGTCAGACTGATGGCAGGAGATATGGTTTCTGCCCTTGCCAGAGTGCCGAAGAGCGATGAGGAGGGAGATGTGGAATTTCCTGTCGAAGATCCTGATGGTCAGATTGATCTTTTTGTATAGTTAACGTTCATCACTAATCCAACGGAGGAAATATGGAGCAGAAACATCCTTATGTCATCAAGGAGCAGCCAGGAACAAAGTATTACTGTGCCTGTGGTAAATCGCAGAACCTGCCCTACTGTGATGGTTCTCATCAAGGCAGCAATTTTCAGCCCTGGAAGGTTGAGGTCAATGAAGAAAAAACTGTGGCAATATGTAGTTGCAGCCGTTCGGCCAAACTTCCGTTTTGTGATGGAGCCCACAAGTTACAGGAATAACCAAAGCGTTTTTTTACCAATTCAACAACGACGAACGATGTCATGGCTCGACCGAAAAATGTAAAATATATTTTTGTGACCGGCGGGGTAATATCCTCGCTCGGTAAAGGGATTCTGTCTGCCTCTCTCGGAATGCTGCTCAAGTCGCGTGGCTTGAGGGTGGCCATACAGAAATATGACCCTTATATCAATGTTGATCCCGGCACCATGTCTCCCTATCAACACGGAGAGGTTTATGTTACTGATGACGGGGCTGAAACTGATCTTGATCTCGGTCATTACGAACGTTTTCTTGATGAGTCAACGTCTCAGACCTCAAACTTGACTATGGGCAGGGTTTATAAATCGGTCATCGACAAGGAACGTAACGGCGATTATCTTGGTGCGACCGTGCAGGTTGTGCCGCATGTGATTGATGAAATCAAGGATCGCATGGCTGAGCAGGCTAAAAATGGCAACCTTGATGTGCTTATCACCGAAATCGGCGGGACAATCGGCGATATTGAATCACTCCCTTTTCTTGAGGCGATGAGGCAGATGAAGCTTGAAATGGGCGACAGTAATCTGCTGAACATCCATCTTACCTTTGTTCCTTACATCAAGGCGGCAAGCGAACTGAAAACGAAGCCTACGCAGCACAGTGTAAAAATGTTGCTGGGTGTTGGCGTTCAGCCTGATATTCTGGTTTGTCGCAGTGAAAAGCAGCTCTCTCGTGATATCAAGAACAAAGTTGGCCATTTCTGCAATCTCAATGAGTTTGATGTGATAGGCCTGAGCGACTGCGCCACCATTTATGAGGTGCCTCTGATGCTCCTCCAGGAAAAACTTGACCTTCGCGTTCTTAAAAAGCTTGGCTTGAAGAGATACAAGGAGCCTGACCTTATTTATTGGCGGGATTTCTGCAACAAGGTCAAATTTCCGCAGGATGGTGAAGTGACTATTGGTATCTGCGGCAAGTACACCGAATATCCTGATGCCTACAAATCCATTATTGAATCCTTTATTCATGCCGGGGCAAGCAATAATGTCAAGGTGAATGTCAAACTGCTTAGAGCCGAAGATGCGGAGCTCGGTGCTTTCGATTTTGCGATGGAACTGGAAGGGGTGAACGGTATTCTTGTGGCTCCGGGCTTCGGAGATCGGGGTATTGAGGGTAAAATAAAATATATCCAGTATGCAAGGGAACAGAACATTCCGTTTCTTGGTATCTGTCTTGGAATGCAGTGCGCCTCAATTGAGTTTGCACGCAACGTCTGCGGTTTGGTGGATGCAAATTCCACCGAGTTCAACAAGCGTACTCGTTTTCCCATTATAGACCTCATGGAGCATCAGAAAAAGGTCAAGGAGAAAGGTGGAACCATGCGTCTTGGGAGCTATCCGTGCATCATTGCCGAAGGGTCGAAGGCCCATGCGACCTATCAGAAGTTTCTTATCAACGAACGGCACAGGCATCGTTATGAGTTCAATAACACGTATCGCCCTGGCTTTGAAGAAAATGGTATGATATTTTCAGGCACCTCTCCGAACGGCGAGTTGGTTGAGATCATAGAGCTGAAGGATCATCGCTGGTTTGTGGGGGTACAGTTTCACCCAGAACTAAAATCAAGAGTGCAGAAGGTGCATCCTCTTTTTCATGGGTTTGTGGCGGCGGCCAAGCAGTTTGCGCGGGGTGTTCACCAGATGGAGCTGGCGGTAGAAATGCCGTCGTTTGTTCCTGTTTACAATGAATCGGTTGAATAATTGTTTGTTTTTAGCAAAGTGCGAAGAAAGAATTAGGAAAAGATAAAGAATGGTGATACATTGGGAGCCCGATGAAGATAAGATAAAGAGTCGGGGATAGCCTGAAAGATGGCACGTTATTTGATGTTATGAA
>CAJEXI010000002.1:0-19666 GCA_903994455.1 uncultured Chlorobiaceae bacterium
TCTCGCGTCACCAACTGGATTTTGTTGGCACTCTGAATCACCTCAAAATAGTGGTCAGAATCAAACCCGTACAAGCCTGTCAGATTGGTGAAGATACCCGAAGCAGTGCCGACAAAGGTGACGATATCAAAAGTATCACCCACTGTCGGCTTGTAGCCATCCAGAAGAACCACCTGCAATGCGCCACCAAAATTTGCAGCACCGGTAATATTTAATTGATCATAGCCAACATTAACGTTGGGATTACCAGGACCAGGAGTGAGACCACCAATCTCAATCTGGAGAGTCGCCCCATCATACTGGGTGTACGTAGCTACCGACTGGATACCCGGAGAATTGCCTGGTGATACAATACCTTCATTTACCAGACTGCCCGCCAGCGTGCCACTACCTGACAGTTTTTCTCCTGAACCAACATAAAGATTGGCATCAAGCGTCGAATTCCAAAGGTGAAGATTGCTGCCCTCAAGAGCTATTTGCGGTGAAGAAGAATCAAAAAGATCTGAAGAGCTGACCGTCAGCGACTCAATACCCTGAGAAACATTTGCTCCTGAAAAAGCAAGGGTCAGCTCCATGCCTGATGTAACGGGTGAGGCGGTTAATCGCGCCTCTTGATCACTCGAACCAGATGCCCAAACTGCTTCAGAAGAAAAATCAAAACTGGCCTCCAGCTCAATATCTCCCGATGCGGAGACACTCTTCAATCCGGCAGGAGAGGGAAATACAACCTGTGCGTCCAGATCGCTCGACTTCACATCAACAGTTAATGACCCATCCTCAACCGCCATGAAAAAAGTGTCACTCACAACGTCCAGACCGAATTGCACCTCCATCGTCAGAACAGAAGTATAATCCGCCTGATCCTGGGTCTGCACGTTCAAACCCTTGTCATCTTTCAGATTGCTGAAATCAAGAGTTGTTCGACCTGCTTTCTCTATCCGAAGAGCAAGGTCAAAACGAACCTCCTCTTTGCCGGAGTCGTACCCGCCCAAAATCTTGCCCAGAGCCACCAGGTTGCCTTCACTCCACTGCTTCGAAAAAGCATCAAGCAATCCGCCAACACTATCGCCAAACGATGATCCATAATCAGCTATCGGCTGCTGCAAAAGATTGGTCAGCTCCTCTCTGTTCCCAACGAGTTCCTGGACATTCTTTCCGGCCCCAAGAAACGGAATGCCCTGGATGAATCCATCCGCACTGAGGCTCTCTCCGATCAGTGACGACAGATGACGCCAGCCATCCTGAAGCGCATCCCACTCTTGAAAGGTAAAATTGTAGTCTGATGAAAAATCGACGATCAGCGTGTTCTGCCCTCCCGCTTCGTCAGGCATCCGTTCTGAGGCTTCAAAGGGATGCATCAAATCCTCACATGTTATACCCCCGGCACCACCGTTGGCAACGACAGTACAGGCAGCAGTCACAACATCCTTGGCAGTTACCAGCGATACCACACTACCCGGAGTCTCTTCAAGAATATAGTCAGATGCCGTATTGGCTGATTGCCGGGATTCGAGCAAAGGAAGTAACCCGGGAAGAATATCACCAGAAAGCAGAATCCGGGGCTCCAGTTGCTCAACAAAAAAAGGATTTTTCATGGTCGTGGTATATAACAGATTAGTCCTGAAATCTCATATCAAACACCATCGCCCTCTTTTATGGGCAAAAAGGAGGGATAATCGTATCACGCATTAACAGACAAATCGACAGTGCAGCAGCGGCTTCTCTGTCTTTAATATTATGACATATTCCTTTAAACCGCAAAGTAATATATGCAGAAAAACGTGACCTTTCAGAAAAATATTCTCATAGTTGAGACTTCACAAGAGTCATTCGACAACGATCGAAAACACTCCGGCCACCGTCGAGTCATTCTGCCCGGCTACGATCAGCGATACTTCGATTTATGAGCTGCAGCAAGCCCCAACCATCTCCGGGCTGACGTTACCAGCCCCTGACTCCTGACAGCATACCACATTCGCGGTATTTTTATAGCATAAGTTTGGAAACATTAAAAACATTATGCTTTATTAACAATCGCTAATCAACTGTCAAGACAATGATCGCTTTCACAGCTACCCATATTCTTTGCTCAGGCTTTTGCTGCTGTCGAATCAAAAAGAACCTCAACAGAAGGATTCCCGGCTTGTGTACGCAGAACCTGAGCATTTTAGCCATGGCCGGTTCCTGACACAGCAGAGAACCGGTTTTTTTTGCTTTAAATGAATTAATTGAAACTCTTACAGGAAGAATACCATGAACTACGGACTGACTAAAAAAATAACCCTTTTTGCATCGCTTGTTCTCGCAGCCGGTCTGCCCGGAACGATTGCAGAAGCGACCGCTGCTTCAACCCTGCTCAATGTCTCTTATGACCCCACACGGGAGCTTTACCGGAACGAAAATGCTGCTTTTATTCAGTACTGGCAGAAGAAAACCGGTCAGACCGTGAAAATCGACCAGTCACACGGTGGCTCGGGAAAACAGGCACGGGCAGTCATTGATGGACTTGAGGCTGATGTTGTTACGCTGGCGCTTGCTTATGACATTGACGCAATCTCCGATAGCAAGCTCCTGCCTTCCAACTGGCAGGGCAGACTGGCCAACAACAGCACACCCTACACCTCAACGATCGTCTTTGTAGTGAGAAAAGGCAATCCAAAACAGATCAAGAGCTGGGATGATCTTGCCAAAACCGGAGTCTCGGTCATTACTCCAAATCCTAAAACTTCCGGAGGCGCCCGCTGGAACTACCTGGCAGCATGGGGCTACAAACAGAAGCAGAGCGGCTCAGCAGAGAAGGCCAAAGCTTTTGTCAAGGCAATTTACAAGAATGTCCCGGTGCTTGATACTGGTGCCCGTGGCTCCACGTTGACCTTCGCACAGCGAGGCCTGGGTGATGTGCTCCTTGCCTGGGAAAATGAAGCTCACCTGATTCTCAAAGAGTTCGGAACAGACAAGTATGAAATCATCTCTCCTGCGGTAAGCATTCTTGCAGAACCACCCGTCGCCATCATTGATAAAAACGTGGATAAACACGGCACCCGAAAACTTGCTGAAGCCTATCTGAACTTCCTCTACACACCACAGGCCCAGGATATTATTGCCCGGAACTCCTATCGCCCACGCAATGCTGCCGCACTGAAAAAATATGCCGGTAACTTCCCGAAAATCAAGCTCTTTACCCTGAACGAGGTTTTTGGAAACTGGCGTGCTGCCCAAAAAACTCACTTTAATGATGGTGGTGTCTTTGACCAGATCTACCTTCCCTGATTCATCTCCAGTATTCACCACAGCATGTGCAGGGGAACCCTTTTGTTCACCCTGCACGTTTTTTATTTTTGAAACACACCATGGGACTATTTCCGATAAAAAGACGCAACATTCTGCCCGGTTTTGGATTGTCGATGGGATACACCGTCTTCTACCTCTCGGCAATTGTGATTGTGCCACTGAGCATGATCTTCATAAACACGGTTCCCATGGGTTGGGAGCCATTTGTTCATGCCGTTACGGCTCCCCGCGTCCTTGCCTCTTACCGATTAAGCTTTTCAACAGCGTTTTTTGCTGCGGTTTTCGATGCACTGGCCGGGCTGCTGACCGCATGGGTGCTGGTGCGTTACCGTTTTGCTGGCAAACAGTTTCTTGACGCTCTTGTTGACCTCCCTTTTGCTTTGCCAACCGCTGTTGCCGGTATCTGTTTTGCCACCCTTTACTCTCCTGTTGGATGGCTTGGTACAACGTTGACCAGGTGGAACATCGAGATCATCAACTCGGCAACAGGCATTGTTGTCGCCCTTGTCTTCATCGGCTTTCCCTTTGTTGTCCGTACCATTCAGCCAGTTCTGGAAGAGGTTGAGCGAGAGATTGAAGAGGCCGCACATTGCCTTGGCGCAACCCGTTGGCAGACCTTCAGAAGAATCCTGCTGCCTCATCTCTTTCCAGCACTGCTCACGGGCTCAACCCTTGCTTTTGCAAGAGGTATCGGAGAGTATGGCTCGGTCATTTTTATTGCGGGGAACCTCCCCATGAAGACCGAAATTGCTCCTCTGATGATCATGTCCAAACTTGATCAGTTCGACTATGCCGGAGCCTCCGCAGTTGCTTTGGTCCTTTTGCTTATCTCCTTTTCCATGCTCCTGATGCTTAACGCGATTCAGGAGTGGCAACAGAAAGAATACCGTTAATCAATCATGCTGAAAGAACCAACATCAGAAACGGCTCAACTTGTTAAAAAAAGAGTGTCGGATCCTCAGCCGGTCCAGATTGTGCTTATTGGAGTGATGCTGCTCTTTTTTACCGGATTTATCTTTTTGCCACTCGGGCTTGTCTTTGCGCAGGCATTCCAGAAAGGATGGGCATTCTATCTTGAATCCATCACTGAGTCTTATGCACTTGAGGCAGTAAAGCTGACGCTGACCACGGTGGCTATTGTTGTGCCACTGAACGCATTTTTCGGCGTAACGGCAGCATGGGCTATCACAAAATTTAATTTCGCAGGAAAAGCTGCACTGAAAACGCTCCTGGATCTCCCCTTTGCCGTCTCTCCGGTTATTGCCGGCCTCATTTTTGTGCTGCTTGTCGGGAGCCGTACCCCTTTTGGGAGTTGGCTTGGAGAACATGGAATCAAAATAATTTTTTCAACACCCGGAATTGTCATTGCCACGCTCTTTGTCACCTTTCCCTTTGTCGTCCGTGAACTGATTCCGCTGATGGAGGCACAGGGACGAGATGAGGAGGAGGCGGCTCTCACTCTCGGCGCAAAAGGATGGCAGATTTTTGCCAAAATCACCCTGCCAAATATCAGTTGGGGCCTCCTGTACGGCATGATCCTCTGCGGTGCACGCTCAATCGGTGAATTCGGTGCCGTCTCGGTCGTCTCCGGCCATATTCGCGGCCAGACAAACACCATCCCCCTGCATGTGGAAATTCTCTACAGCGAGTACAATTTTGCGGCCTCTTTTGCCGTGGCATCAATCCTTGTCTTTCTGGCTTTACTGACCGTAACCCTTAAAGTGGCCCTCGAAAAACAATTTCAGAAAAACAGCCTTCACCATTAGGAGATGATATGGGTATAGAACTTCAGAACATTACCAAAAAATTTACCGGCTACACCGCGCTCGACAACATCAGCCTCAACGTCGCTTCGGGCGAACTGGTTGCGCTGCTCGGACCTTCAGGATGCGGAAAAACCACCCTGCTGCGCATTATTGCCGGGCTTGAGCTGCCGGATGACGGAAAAATCATACTCGAAAACAGGGATACAACAAACCTTCCACCCCGGAAAAAAAATGTCGGGTTTGTCTTTCAGCACTATGCGCTGTTCCGCCGACTGACCGTCTTTGAAAACGTTGCTTTCGGGCTGAAGGTTCTGCCTCGCAAAGAGCGTCCATCCCGAACAGAAATCCGTGACCGGGTGGAACATCTCCTGAAACTGGTACAGATGGACTGGGCAATAAAGCGCTACCCGTCTCAGCTTTCAGGTGGACAGCGTCAGCGTGTCGCCCTTGCGCGGGCACTGGCTGTTAATCCAAAAGTTTTACTGCTTGATGAGCCCTTTTCTGCGCTTGACGCAAAGGTTCGCCAAGAGCTGCGTCGCTGGCTGAGAAAACTGCACGATGAGATCCACGTCACCAGTATTTTTGTCACTCACGACCAGGAGGAGGCGCTTGAGCTGGCTGACCGGATTGTTGTCATCAACAAGGGGCGGATTGAACAAGAAGGCACTCCACAGGAGGTCTATGACCATCCGAAAAATGCGTTTGTCTACAACTTTCTCGGCAATGTCAATGTTTTCCACGGGCGTATCAAAAACGGCAAGGTCACTCTTGGCTCGCACCATGTCGATGCGCCTGATGAGCTGAAACATGCTGAAGAAAAACCAAGTCAGGCATTTGTTCGGCCACATGAAATCGGGATCAGCAGAATACAGAGCAGTGAAACCGACCTCACCGGGACTATCCGGGAGGTGCGGCTCATGGGCGGACAGATTGGGCTGAACCTTGCCTGCGAAGGATTTGAACACCCGATTGATGCCGAAATACCCAGAGAGCTGTACATCAACCTCGAACTTGCCAAAGGTGATACGGTGTTTGTGTCCCTGAACCGGGTCAGGGTGTTTACGGGCGATTACGAGATTTGACGCTCCTGTCAATTTCCACCCGACATCACCGCAACGCACGACACGTTATGCCACCCAACTGCCATCAACATCGCCCTTGACAATCCCGATCAGATGTAAATCCATGTCGGTATCCAGCATAACCGGTATCGGATTATCCGGCCAGACGACATGGGTTCGTGACATTGCCTCACTGCCGACAGGTTCAGGAACAAACAGCCACTCCTTCGTATGCGCAGTGCTGAGCTGGACTGCCATCTTCAGAATATTGAGAGCATCAGCCGCCTTTATCTGACCATCCTTGTTGATATCTGCCGCAAGGTACTGATAGGGAGATACTTCGCTTCCATCTGTGTTGGGGTTCATGGCTACAGCCATCTTCAAAGCTGCAAGGGCATCATTGGCATGGATTGCATTCGCTTCAGAAGCGCCCGTAACTTTGGCGCTTTCCAGGGCGTATAAGCCATCAGCCATGCCTGTATACTGAAAGAGGCCATCACTGCCAGTGGTCATGCTCTCTGAAGCGATTCCGAAAGCGGGAACACTATCGTTACCCAGAAAGCCCGAGCTTAACGACAGCTCAAAGTGCTGCGGATTTATCGGGGCCGTGAGTGAGAGGGTGCCAAGCTTTACCGCACCTGTTGATAACGCTGTAATGCCTATTCCTCCAAGAATGAACTGCCCCGGTTTTTCAGTATTGGCCACGAATGTCCAACCCGAAGGCAAACCGGTGCCATCCTGCCATGTGGCGACTGATCCGGAAGAGAAGGTAAATTTCAGTTCCACGCTGCCAATATTGCCCTTTGGCGAAGTTTCCCATATCTCTATGGTTCGACTGCCGTCTGTGGCAACCTGTATGTTCCTGAATTCAACAAGTTGCGTTCCAGTTGAAGCAGGCACCGTGTTCAGCGTGCTTGTAACGCCTGTGATCGGAGCACCCGTTTTCCAGAAGGTCACCTCACCAGTCAATTGATTGAGGCTCTCCACCGTAAGATCGAAGGTGTCACTCACTGATGCGTGGCTGCTGTCGGTGGCCGTCACGGTAACACTCACGCTGGCGACTCCGTGCTGTGGTGTACCGCTGAAGCTCCGCGTCGTGCGCTCAAAGCTTAACCAGGCGGGCAATGCATCGCCGTTGACGAGTGTTGCCGTGTAACCAAGAGTGTCACCAGCGTCCACATCTGCAAAGGTATTGACGGGAACCTGGAACGAGAAATGCTGACCTTCGGTGACTGAGTGATCGGCCAACACCATTTGCAGGATGGGCGAATTATCGATCAGAATACCACTCGTGCTGCCGGCAATGAGGCCGGTACCAACCAATGGATTTCCTGCAACATCGCGCAGGGTGGCTCCGTTGGTCTGAAGAGCGCTCCCCAACGTTATGCCGTCAGAGTCGTACTCGCCTGCAGCAACAAGATGTCTGAAAATCAGGGTGTCAGTGCCACTGCCTGACTGATAGATCGCCTCCCCCGCGCTGCCACCAGCAGTGAAGTTAATCACCGGTGGAAGGCCTGCAACATCAACAAACATTGTTTCCGTAAACCGGAGAGCAAAATCCAGCGATTGGCCAGTGGCATAGAGCCCGTCGGTTGGCAAGTGCACAGCCGCAATTTCAGGTGGCACGGTATCGGTCAGCGCAGCGCCGGCACTAACCTGGATAGTCAAGTCGGCCTGCACAGGAGCGGCTTCACGATTGCCGACATTGTCGATAGCAACCGAGTAGAATGCGTAGGTATGACCCGGCTTGCCAGCATAAGTGGCTTCGGCCAGTGTCGTGTTCTCAAGCCACGGCAAAAAGGAGCCGCCATTATCAGAGACATAAACGCTATAGCCAGCGATGGCCGAGCCGACATCACTGCCCGACCAGCGGACGAGGAATTGTGCCGTATCGACAGTGATACCGGCCCCTGCTTCAAGGTGGCTTTCCGGAGCCAGGGTATCAAGCGTATTGAAAATTGCGGGAGTATCAATGGGTTCCTGAGTGGTAAAGACGATGGTCGCCTTCGCGTCGATCACCGTGCCGGTTGGAACATCGGCGTTTGCGCGAACCGTGTAATTGACAAACCCCTGGCCAATACTGCCGTCACTGTCGGGAGGCAAAAACCCGATCGTTGGATCGACCGGGATTTCGCCCGTGTTTGGATCAATGGTGGTAAAACTCCAGTAGGCCTCATGTTTCGCCACATCAATACCAGCCATGACATCGACCATGTAACCCTTGGTGGCCATCAGGTCAATACGATCAATGGAGTACGACACGTTTTCAGGAACAGCAATGTAGAGGTCGCCCCAGCCAAAGTCGCCAAGCCGGAAACTCCCGGAATTCAGGTCGCTGTCGAGAGTCTGTGTGATCGTCACCTGCTGAGCCGGGGCAGTGGCACTTGCCTGATTTTCGTAGTGGATAGTGTAAGGAAGCGCATTCTGGCTGCTTGTCCAATGATCGGCACCGAAGCTCTGCGGACCGACGATGTCATTGGGGTCACTCGGGCGAATGATGGAAATACGACCATCAATCAGAGGATCATGCGGCCCGGTAGCAGGTGGCACAGGATTCTCGATATTCTGCTGATACTTGAAATATTTCCATAACTTGAACAGCGTACCTGCACCGGGTTTTTTAAAGCCGAAGTCATTCCATAACTCCATTGCTGCCCCCGGAGCGCTGTCACCTATCTGCTGACTTGCCTTGGTATACTGATCGTAAGCCAGGTCTATCTTATCAGGATCGGCCATATCTGCAAGGGCATCATTTCTTTTTTTAATGCCATCCAAAAAGTCGCCAAAGGTAAGCCCGCTCTGGTCTGTCAGGTTAACCGGACTATTTGAGACATATTCATACAGGTTAATCCCTCCGTTTATTCCAATCGGATCTGTCTGAACAAACCGGCCTTCACCCGCGCTATAGAACCTCGCACGCATGAAATCAAGCCCGTTGCCTTCATCGGTCACTCCCCATTGCCCAACATACTCGAACGAGTTGGCAACCGTTTCTGTGCTTGAAAGAGTTTCACCAAACGGCAGATACGAGTACTTGTTCACATAAGCGCCTGCGGTTCCCGTCAATCCTGCGGTGGATCCGATAGCATTGTAATCGTAATACCAGGAACTGCCGCCCGGATTGATCTGACTTTCCAGACCCAACCCATAGGTGTAATCGGCAATCAGATTTCCACTGGCATCATATTCGGCAGCTACATTGACCTGACCGGTCGGATCAAGCTGATACTCTATCCGGGCACCATCATGCACACTGGCAATCCGGTTGCCCAGTGCATCGTACTGGTAGCTCCAGCTCTCCGATGGAGTTGTGACAGAGATCAAATGGTTTTCAACATCGTAGTGATAGCTGGTCGTAACACCATTCACCGTTTTGGCAGTCAAATTGCCAGCAGCATCGTAACGGTAGGTGGCGCTCCCAGCAGCGGTGTATTCGTTAAGCGTGTTGGTTGCATAGTTCGTCGTCATACTTCCATCTTCTACTGAAGTGCGATTACCTGCTGCATCGTAGTGATAGGCAATAGAGCGGCCGGTTGGCAGTATGGCGGCAGTCAACTGGCCGATGGCATCATATTCATAACTGGTCGTGCCTTCAAGAGTGGTTTCGCTGGTACGGTGGCCCGCAGCATCATAAGCATAATCAAAGCTGGAGTTGATGGTGCCATCCGCCCTGTAGTTCACCAGATGGAGCAACTGCCCGGCAGTATCGTAGCCATAAGTCGTAAAGGTGCCATTGCCGTTATCACCACGGCTCAGGTGACCGGCAGCATCGTAACTGTAGGAGGCAATCAGGCTGCCGGTACTATCGCTCAGTCGAGAAAGATGGCCAAGCTCGTTATAACTGTAGTTGGTGACATGCCCCTCCTGATCGGCCATCCGGGTGCGGTGCCCGGCGGCATCGTATTGGAAGCTCAGCCAGCGTCCTTCCCCGTCAGTGACCTTGATAAGCCGGTCGGCAGTATCATAGTCGAAGCTTGTGTGGCTGTCGGCATCAACAGCACTTGTGAGGTTGCCATGCAAATCATAGGTATAGGTGGCTGAAGAACCATCTTGATAGCTCTTTGCGGTAAGGTAGCCCTGATTGTCAAAGGTATAGGTAACGCTCTCACCGTTCCGGTTGACCTCCATATTCAGATACCCTTTGGCATCGTAACGATATGATTCGCTGCTGCTGTCGGAGTAGGTGATCCTGTTCAGGTTCCCCTGGCTGTCATAGCCGTAATCGATCGGGTTACCAAGCTGATCGGTAACCCTGGCCACTTGTCCGAACTGCGCCTCATAATTGAATTGAACCGTGTGACCAAGGGCATCCTGCACAGAGACCGGGTTGCCTGCACTGTCATACTCAAAACCGGTGGCTGTGCCGTCGGCATGCACAATACCGGTCATGTTGCCATTACCGTCATAGCGCAACTGGCTGACATAGCCAAGAGCATCCTCAACCTGGGCAATCTGACCGCGTTCGTTCGTCCATAAATGAGTCGTTGAGCCGTTCGCATCGGTAACAATGACTTCATTGACCCCGACATAACCCCAGGTGATCGCTTCAGCACCATTATTAAGGCTCTCCTTGATGAGATGACCGCTCGCATCGTACTCGAAATGCTCGACGATACCACCCGGAAGCGTGATACTGCTTATTCGATGCTGAGCAGCCCCAGCATCAGTAACATAGCCGTACTGTGTCGTACCCTCAGGGGTTGTGACCTGAACAAGGTGCTGGTTATCACCATCGTAGGTGAAATTGACGATACGTCCTGCCTGATCGGTTTGCTGGATCAAACGGCTTGCATTGTTGTAGATGAAGCTCTGACTATCGCCGTTACCTGCAACAACCTGCGTCAGGAGACCACCATCGTAAGTGGCCAGAACACCTTGACCATTGCTGTCAAGCATCTCTGCAAAAGAACCGTCCTGATTGAATGCAATACGGGTTCCATTCAGCTCATGGTACACAAAAGCGCCGCTGGTTTCAGTAAGGGTTGAACCACCTTGACCATCAAGTTTATAGCTTCCGTCCGATTGGAGAACGAAGTGCTCCTGAGCGCCTGCAAGGTCAACAATCACACTACCACCGACCTGGCGGGTCGCAGTGATCTCCCACGCAAAGGTGTGGCTGTAGCCCAGCACTCCGGATACCACCGGACGCAAGAGAGCTCCGTTATCGGCAGCTTTTTGATAATCCAGGCTGAAGAGTTTTGCAATATTGTCCGTCCGGTTTTCGAGCTGGTCCAGAGCTGTGGCACTCCTCGCAAGATTATTCTGGTAGTCGGTAGTGGTCGCACCAAGCTCCGCAACAAGACTTGCCTTGACCATCTCCCAGGATGCAAGGCTGACGTTCTCGGGCTTGCTGGCATCCAGAATCGTATTCCAGTCGATCACCTGATCGGGTTTCAAGCCTGAAACCACAAGACTGACTGTACCCGTACCGGAAAAGGCAGGCTTGAAGAACAACTGGAAGCTGCCTTGGGCACCAGGTGACAGAACACCGGCCGGGCCTTCGCTGTTGATGCCAAGCAATTGCATGCCAGTGCCACCAAACCCGGCATCCTCCGGCAGCTTCAGCAACGCATTACCAGAGATACTCAACAGTGGGGCAGAAACGTCCGTTTCACCAGTGTTCTGATAGTAAACCCTCACAGACCCTGTCTGTCCTGCACGGAGAGCTGAAGGGATCTCCATACCATACTCAACATGGCCAAGCTCACCATTGTTCACGGTAAAGCTGTCATTCAGGAGTGCCGTCCGGGCACCATCCTGCACTTTGACATCGTACGTATCGGTGGCCAGGCCGCGCAGGTCAAAGGTCGCCCAGAGCTCGGTATCATCCTTCCAGTACACCTGGCTTGCTTCGTGTTCAGCGCCGTCCGGCCCTACCAGCATGGCTAATGTGTGTGTGGTCAATTCCGCCCCGTCAATACGAACCGTCACCTGGCCTTTGTTACTGCCCGCGTTGGTTCCAATCTCCGTAATAGAAAATTGGAGGGTATCGGCGGTGAGAGCGTACGTATCGGTTGCACCGGAAGCGTTGTATGCCATGACATAATACGTCCCGCCCCTGGTGTTGGCAATCACGAGGCTTTGATCGGGCGAATCGGCTTGATTGTACCGATAATCGAAGTCCGAGCGGCTCGGCATTGCATCATAACTGACAAAAAGTTCGGTGCGTCCCTGAGTGGCTGCACGGTCGAAATTGAATCGCAACGTCTCTCCCGCCCCAACATCCACACGATAATAGACCGAGCCACCATGTTCGAAGAACGCTGAATCCGGTGTGCCAAGCGTCAGAACTTCGACATCCATCCGGGTCGTATCCAGCGAAACATTCAGGTTGTTCGCCTCGTTGGTCTCCTGAATCTGGTTGAAAATGTCGCTGCGCACAATCACGTAGTAATCGCCACCGATGACTCCTGGCAGGGCGCTGGTTGCCGTCCGGGTATAGCTGGAGTGACCGGTGAGTGGACCCGTGACCTCAACACGACTGAACAGCGGGTCTGCCACATCCCAGACCGAATCGGTGGAGAGATAGAGGCTGTCGCGCCACTGACCGTTGAGATCCTCTTCACTCTGGTTGGTAACCGTATAGCTGATGCTGGCCTGAGCACCGGAAATACCGTTCACCGGCACCGTGATAACACCCGCCACCAGATCCACCGGCATCGAAGGAGTTATCTGTACCGCTGTTGTATCCAGCGCACTATTGTTGCCCTCACCCCCACGCTCATAGATTGCATTGTTACTGTCAACAACCCCAAAAACATAATATTTTCCGCTTATCCCATAAGGAATTCTGAAAAAGTTGCTGAAGGAGGCATCAGCATTGGCCGCTAATGCTGATGGAGTGTCAGCGTACCCCAGGTAGATATCGGATGCTCTGTCAAGAACTCCATCGCGGGAGAGATAAAATACCTGCCGCCAGCCGCCACTCGTCTCTGCTCCGTTGTTATGAACCGTCCAATCCACTTGAAGAGACTGACCGCTGACCCCTTGATCAAGAGCCTGCAACGCGCTCATGAGCAAATCCGGAGTCGAAGTGAGGCTGACAGAGGTTGTGCCTGCCGCAACACGCTGGTTGTTGTTCTCCCCATTTGACTCCGTTACCCAGCCCCACGCATCGGTGTATACCCAGACGTGATAGTCGCCCTGCAAGTCAATCGGCAACTGGAACGAACCCGATCCCTGGTAGCTTTCACCTGGAGCGAGGCTGTTACTGTGATAGAGACTTCCGATATTGACATCATCGGCATTACCAAAAATATCGTCTTTGCTCAAGACCACACTGTCTGCCCACCATTCGGAGCTGGTACGGCCAATTCCGGCATTAACGACGGCATAGCTAACCGTAAGCCAGTCGCCGGAAGCAGCGTTCAGTGGTGCCGTCACCGAAGCAACCTGCAAATCGGCCGTCGGCTGCGCCTGTGTCTGTATGCCCGAACCGGGTTGCCCGTCAACACCAACACCCAGTAAGCGGGCATTATTCTGTTCCTGACCAGCTTCGTAAACCTGGTTATAGGCATCCGTCACCACAAAGAGCTGATATTGCCCCAACAAATACCCCGGCAACGAAACCAGCGCACTATTCGAATAAGTTTGGCCAGCTTGCAGCAAGCCACTATGGGTAAAATTGCCAATCCAGAGGTCATCTCCATTGCCAAACATGGCATCACGGGAAAGAATGACACTGTCCGTCCATTGTTCAGCACTACTGTACCCAACACCCTGATTCACGACCGTCCAGGAGACACGCAGACTGTTTCCGGCCTGGGCTGCTGTCGGTGCGGACACCTCCGTCACCATAAAATCTGCAGGCTGCGAGTTGATGGTAATCGCTGTATCACTGGCAAAATAATTGTTGGCATTGTCGAGTTCAAAAACGTCGTTGCGGCTATCAATTGAAGCAAGCAGGTGCCAGGCTCCCTCCAATCCATCAGCCAAACGAACCGTTACGGTATTGCTGTAGTTGCTGCCTGATTCCAGTGCGCCTGAATGCCAGACCTCAGCGAGCTTTGTGTCGCTGGCATCAAAAGAGGTGTCGCTTGAGAGATAGAAGGAATCATACCAGCCCCCATTCGGAGTCGTGGTCGAACCTGTATTGTCACTTTGATACGTAAAGGTCAGGTCATGACCAGCAATTGCCGTGGAGGGTGCCGAAATAGCTGAAGCCACCAAATCCGGAGGCGGCGTCAAACGCACCAGAGTGGAAGTGGTGTCGTAAGCGATGTCGTTTGACTGAAAGACATTTGAAACCGGCGAAACCGGAGCTACCGTCACAAAGAAGAAGAACTCCCCCTCTACGCCCACTGGCAGCATCACTTTCTGCGTCGTAACGAAATGACTTTGACCTTCGGGCAGTGGCAACTTATCAGCAGGCAAATCGCGCCACACCGTGCTCAACAGCCGGTCTCCGCTATCAATAATCTCGTCTGACGACATAAAGATGCGCTCCACCCAGACGGTAGAATTCCCCGTAATAGCCGCTTGACCAGCGTTGTCGATCGTATAGGTGATCGACATATTCTGGCCAGACAACGCCTGAGAAGGAGCCGCAACCGCAACCACAGCCAGGTCGGAGAGTTCGCTCAGCGGGATTGGCTGGATATCAAGCACGGCGCTGGCCGAAACATTATCGCCCTCACCAGGGCCTTCGGGTATCTGCTGATAAGCATCCGTCCTGACAAGGATGTGATAGTTACCCTCAAGGCCAGTCGAAAGAGTGACTTTGGCCTTGTTGGTATAACCCTCTGCAATATCGAGATAACTTGCGTTTGGCACGGTGCCAAGCAGTACATCGGTGCCATCAAATGATGTATCCGCCGACAGGTAAATCTGATCATACCAGGTGCGAGCCGTTGTGGAGGCGTTGCCTGTGTTCTTGACAACCCATTGCACCTCAATCTCCCGCCCGGCAAAGCCCGAGGATGGAGCAGTGACCGTTTCAACTTGAAGGTTTGTATTGAGGACGTTAAAGAGAACCGAACCATAAGCGGTATTGTTAGCTTCTCCCGAACTGCCTTCCACCACATTATTATAGACATCGGTGAGCACCACCAAACGGAAATTGCCCTGCATATCCAGCGGAATCTGAATTGTCTGGATCCGGTCGAGGCCCACAGAAATTGGCAGTTGCGCACTGGTCTGGAAGTCCCCCGCCCACCGGTCCAGCCATGGGGTATCAGGATTGTCCAGCCAGATCTGATCGTACCACGTCGCATTGGACGGTTCCGTGCCTTGCGTGGCAAGTGTCCAGGAAACTTCAATCGAGCTTCCGGCATCAACATCAACGACACCCAAAGGCGTTTGAATCCGGGCGATGAGCAGATCGGGACCAACATCGGTGAGGTTGACCGATATGCTCTTCTCGAAGCTCAAGCCTCCCTGATCTGTGGATCTGACCAGGATGGTGTGGAAAGCCGCTGTTTCGTAATCCAGAACCGCACCATCAGCGACCTTAATCTGATCACCGGCCAGCACAAACCGGCCTCCTGCGTCGTCGAGCAGTTCGTAGGTATGGGTATCCCAGCCATTATCAACGGAGTTGAGTGTCCCGATTACTGTGCCCGGCAAGCTGTTTTCCGCAATCCTTGCGTTGGAAAGAGAGATGTCGCTGGGTGGATAGTTAACCGTTGTGACCCTGAAGCTGTCTGACTCAATGCTGTTGACCTGACCCTGCTGGTCGTCGGCTGTAACATTCACCGTATAGCTTCCATTATCAGCAAAGAAATGAGTGATGTTGAAGATATGCTGGGTAGTATCGAAAAGAGTATTTGCAGTTCCATCACCCCAGTTGACCGTAATCCGGTAGACATCCGGGTCAGGATCGCCCAGCACAATAACATGGCTGAAAGAAGTACGTACCGTAGCGGAGTCATTAACCCCGGCTTCCAGCGCCGGTGCGTCATTAACATTGCTGAGGTTGATGTTGGCATACAGGGAATTCGGCGTCAATGCAACGCCATCATTGCCGCTCCAGGCAAAATGATCCATCCCAAAATAATCTGGGAGACCCTGATAGGTCAGCCTGTTTGCCTGCACATCAGCCAAACTGATTACCTGATCAGTGCTCACCAGATCCCCGGCCAGTTTCAGCGTACCGTTGACCGGAAGAGTGGTGATCTTGATCGCCACGAGATTCTGGCCTTCAGTACCGTTGAAGCCGGAAATGAAAAACTCGTCAGTCAGGGTGATGGCAGAATCTTCCTGACCATTGATTACCTCATAAGACAAAGGAATCAATGGCGAGGTATTGTTCAACTCGTAATTGAACTCGTAAACAGAGTTAGTGGAATCGGTAGTCAAAAACAGCCTGAGGGGTGAAGAAACTGCCTGCGGAATTGTTACCGTTGCACTGGCGAGATACGAGCTGCCCTTTTCCAGTGAACCATGATGAGCGAATGAACCAAGGACAATATCATCGCCATTGCCGATAACATCGTCACTGCTGACCACCACTCGGTCATACCAGTCGGAGACCTGAGTTGTACCCCATGCGTTGCTGGAGTTGGTCACTCTCCATTGCACACTGAAGGGCATGCCAATTGCCACAGATTCAGACATCACAACTGCGGTTACTTCAAGGTCGGCATAAGGAGCCGAAGCGATTGAAATGATACCTGCAGACCGCAACAGGTTGGACGCAGTATTTGTGCCTTCATAAACCGTATTGGTATGATCGCTTGACACAAAGAGGTAATACTCTCCTGAAAGAGCCGGAGGAAGCGCCGTACTGAAAGCGCCAGAAGACGCTGCGCCCGGTTCGAGTGCGCCCTGATGCTCGACATCACCCAGCAGAATATCGTCAACGTCCCCAAATACCGTATTCTTCGACAACACCACCCGGTCACTCCATGAAGCGACGGAACCGCCAGGAGTCCCGTTTCCTGTGCTGCCGAGCCCAATGTTATCCACTGTCCAGTTAACCGTTATTGGCTCACCAGCAATTGCAACATCAGGCACGGTGAGCGTGGCTGGCTGAAGATCGGCATAGGGAGTCTGGCTGACCACAAGCGGTGTCGCGCTTTCGTTGATGTTGTTGGTATCGAAGATGTTTTCGAAAACCACGTTGCGCAGGTCGGTCTTGACCAGAACATGATACGTCCCCGACAGAAGTTCAGGAAGGCGAATATCGGCCTCGGCAGTGTAGGTCTGGCCTGGCTGGAGCGCCCCGGTGTGGGTAAAAGTACCCAGTTGAATATCGTCTGCGTCACCAAAACGGTCGTTCACCGACAGAAGGATCTTGTCATCCCATTGCGAAACCGTCGGGAGCGCTGTTCCAAAATTGCCGACTGTCCACTCGAACCGGAACGTCCCTCCACTTTGTGCAGTGTTCGGAGCCAATACATTGGTGATTGCCAGGTCGGCGAACTGTAGCTCTGCGGTCGGCCAAACAGCGGCATCAAGCAGGTACTGCCCGTAGGTGCCTTCCCCACTGAATGCGAGCACACGGGCGAAGTATGTTCCTGCTGTTGTAACGTCGAATCGTGCAACACCCGAAGAGGGATTTGGCGAAATAGACACAAGGCTTCCATCAATGGTATAGATCTCTACAATGGGCCTGAGTACGCTCTGATCGGGCAGACGAACCCCGAGCAGTACGGTCTGACCTGCACCAATGTGACCAAGATTGTAGGTATCTTCGTCCACCTGACCGTCGCCGGGGGACATGATCGTTCCGGCAATAGTTGTTGCCGTGTGCGTACCCTGTGAAGCAAGGCTCAGCACATTGGCCCCGGCAATACTGTCGTTGCTGTAGCTCGCGTCGCTCTCCTGATCAATACCGCGTGCTACATCAACATGCAACTGGTACGACCCGCCTGTGCTATAGTAATCCTTGCCTGCCACCACGTAGTATGAGCCACTCGATGTCACTCCGTACCGGCTGATGAACGCATCCGATCCTGGCCCCTCGTCATTACTTCCAACAAGCGTACCATCGTCGGCATTGCGCAGCTCCACGTATGTATTAACATCGCTGTCGGGAGTGTCCAGGCTCACCGACACCCAGTCACCAGCCTGCAACTCAACCCGCCAGTAATCAGGATCACTCCAATAGCTGTACATCACTGCAGGATCCTGGTTCCCCAGGCCATGCCCAAGCAGCAATCCGCTACCCGCCGGATCTTCGGTCAGCGGCAGCACTGTCGCATTGAGTGCTGTATTATTCCGACCGCCCTCGAACACCACTCCATCTGGAACCTCAATCGTGAAGTAACGATGATACGCATCGCCTCCCATACCATCGCCGTTGCCATCCAACGCATTGCCTACCACATCACGAAGTGTCGCATTGGCGGTAAAACGATAGTGACCCGCGCTCAGCGAGCCATCCTCAATCAAGAGCTTGACCTGCGTACCCAGTGTGCCATCAAGAACCAGTCGGTAATTCACGTCATCAGCAGTATCAAACACGCCGTCGATGCCTGCCTCCCGAAGATCCCACCCATTGCTGGCCGCCACCGTCGCCGCATCCAGCGTTTCGCTGAGTGTCACTGTTATTGATGGTCCAACTGGCATATACACCGTGGCCGAGTCAGACGGCAACCCAACCGCCTCAACACGGGGAGGAACCAGATCCGAAACCTTCACATCCAGCAGATACTTCGCCTCTGGCCCGGAACCTTTCATGCCTGGTGCCGCACCGTCCAGTTCAATCAATCCACGGTATCCCCAACTGTTACCGCCCGTAGACCACTTCCCGTCAGGGTTCATATAGGCATAGCTGTAATAGGTGTCGTCGCGGTATGGATGGCCCGCCGACCAGTTGGTGTACCCCTGCGTCGCACCGCTCGACCACATCCAGGTGTTTTCTTCTGCCTGATCCGTAAACCCTGTCCACACCGTGGCCCAACTGAAGTTCTGCGCCACCCACTGCTGCTCCGCCGCATCATCAATCGTCACCAGGTGCCCGCCAAGGCTCTGCGCGTACGCCTCTGCGGCTGTCCAGCTCATCCCTCCATCAGTCATCCGATATTTGTGACCGCCATAAGTCCACTCCGATTCGATCTTCGCATAGTAATCCCCGTCGGCAACGAGTGTGGCCATAAAATGCCCGTCTCCGCCATTGCCATCCGCATCGGCCACCACCGTGCCATCGGCCCGGAGCAGTGTCACCAGCGGCGACAGCGTGCTCGCGGAGGGAAGCCGTGCGCCAAGCTCCACCATATTGCCCGCATTCAGCGTGCCCAGGGCAAACACATCCTGGTCGAACTTCCCTTCAGGTGCCATGATCGTGCCTGCTACCGTGGCAAGACGGTGTTTCCCCTGGGCGGTCAGCCCAGTACATTGGCCCCGCTGATGCTGTCGTTGCTGTAATTGACATCGCTCTCCTGATCGATGCCACGTGCTACATCGACATGCAACTGGTACAATCCTGATGCTGTACTATAGTAATCCTTGCCCACCAACACATAATACGTGCCGCTCGATGTCACCCCGTACCGACTGATGAACGAGTCCGATCCCGGCCCTTCGTCACTGCTCCCCACCAGCGTACCATCGGCGACATTGCGCAACTCCACGTAGGTATTGACATCACTGTCAGGCGTATCAACA
>CAJEXI010000002.1:19766-178329 GCA_903994455.1 uncultured Chlorobiaceae bacterium
GACCATCAAGGGTCTGATTCAACCACTGTTGCTCGGCGGCATCATCAATCTGCACCAAGTGACCGCCCAGAGCCTGCGCTTCAGCTTCCGCCTGCACCCAGTTCTCACTGGCATCCGTCAGCTTGTAGAAGTGATCGCCGTGCTGCCATACCACCACGTTGCCTGCCGCCACAGTAGCCGCATCAAGCCTCTCGCTGAGTGTAACCATGATCGATGGCCCCACCGGTGCATGCACTGTAGCCGATTCCAGCGGCAAGCCCACTGCTTCCACACGAAGAGGTATCTGATCCAGAACCTTCACATCCAGCAGGTACTGAGCATCTGGCCCGGCACCCGTCAAGCCCGGTGCCGCACCGTCCAGCTCAATAAGTCCCCGATACTCCCAACTGTTACCGCCCGTAGACCACTTCCCGTCAGGGTTCATGTAGGCATAGCTGTAATAGGTGTCATCGCGGTATGGATGGCCCGCTGACCAGTTGGTGTACCCCTGCGTCGCACCGCTCGACCACATCCAGTTGTTTTCTGCTGCCTGATCCGTAAATCCTGTCCAAACCGTGGCCCAACTGAAGTTCTGCGCCACCCACTGCTGCTCCGCCGCATCATCAATCGTCACCAGGTGCCCGCCAAGGCTCTGCGCGTACGCCTCTGCGGCTGTCCAGCTCATCCCTCCATCAGTCATCCGATATTTGTGACCGCCATAAGTCCACTCCGATTCGATCTTCGCATAGTAATCCCCGTCGGCAACGAGTGTGGCCATAAAATGCCCGTCTCCGCCATTGCCATCCTCATCGGCCACCACAGAGCCGTCGGCCCGGAGCAGTGTCACCAGCGGCGAAAGCGTGCTCGATGAAGGAAGCCGCGTACCGAGTTCCACCATATTGCCTGCATTCAACCGACCCAGGGCAAACACATCCTGGTCAAACTTCCATTCAGGCCCCATCACCGTGCCTGCTACCGAGGCGTGCTGATAAGCGCCTTGAGCTGACATGCTGAGCACATTGGCCCCGCTTATACTGTCGTTGCTGTAATTGGCATCGCTCTCTTGATTGATCCCACGCGCTACATCGACACGCAACTGGTACGCGCCTGACGCTGTGCTATAGTAATCCTTGCCCACCAACACGTAATACGATCCGCTCGACATCACCCCGTACCGACTGATGAACGAATCCGATCCCGGCCCTTCGTCACTGCTCCCCACAAGCCCTCCGTCGGCGGCATTGCGCAGCTCCAAATAGCTATCAACTCCACTGTCGGGCGTATCCACACTCACCGACACCCAATCGCCCGCCTGCAACTCAACTCGCCAATAGTCCGGGTCGCTCCAGGAGGTGTAACTCGATGCAGGATCCTGACTCCCAAGGCCATACCCCAGCAGCAATCCGCCACCCGCTGGATCCTCGGTCAGCGGCAGGTATGTCGCATTGATACGCGTGTCATTCAGTTCGATTTCGGAAACAGGAGAAAAATCAATATTTCCGGTCGGGCTTGTCAAGGTATAGGTCGGCATATAGTTAATCAATTAGAAAGTTCTAAAAACCATTGATGCTGTTTTACGTGACGCAGATCAAAACAAGAGGCGAAGTAAAAAGACTGAACCGATTGCGGAGAAAAAAAATGAAACAATACCGAATCCTTGAAAACACAGTCTGACATCAGTAGCCAGGGAGGCACTGATTGTGGGGATATTGTCAGTCCAGGCATACGTTAAAGGGGTTATATCAGTAAAAAAATAACCCGCAGAACGACCTCTTTACCCAACAACAGTATACGCGAATTTAAATATAAAAGCTGAAAAATCCAGCCGGGAATAGTGTTTTTATATGGATAGCCAACATTGGATAGCAGTTTACACGTTATGCCACCCAATTGCCATTAACATCGCCCTTGACAATCCCGATCAAATGCAAATCCAGATTGGTATCCAGCGTCGCCAGTACAGGATTATCAGGCCATTGGACGTGGGTTCGTGACATCGTTTCACTACCCACGCTCTCCGGCACAAACAGCCATTCGTTTGCAGGTGCGGTATCCAGCTTGATCGCCATCTTCAGAATATTGAGCGCATCGGCAGCCTTGACCTGACCATCATGGTTGACATCTGCAGCAAGATACTGGTATGGTGAGGGGGTGCCATCACCGTTGGGACTTATCCCCACAGCCATCTTCAGGGCTGCAAGCGCATCATTGGCCTTGATCGCGCTGCTCTCTGCCGAGCCCGACACTTTGGCGCTGGTCAGGGTATACATGCCATCAGACAGATCAAGATGCTGGTAAAGACCATCAGCGCCTGTCGTCATGCTGTCGGAAGTGATCCCGAAGGCGGGCACTGTGTCATTGCCCAACTGACCCGCGCTTAACGACAGCTCAAAGTGCTGTAAATTCGTCGGCGCTGTGAGTGACAGTGTACCGAGTTTGACTGGCCCGACGGGCAAGGCTGTCGCACCATAACCACCAAGAATGAAATGTCCTGTTTTATCAGTATTGCCCAGGAATATCCAACCGGGTGGCAAGCCGGTGCCATCCTGCCACGTGGCGACGGATCCGGCAGAAGGGGTAAATTCCAGGTCCACGCTGCCAATATCGCTCTTTGGTGAAGTTTCCCATATCTCTACGGTTCGACTGCCGTCTGCGGCAACCTGTATATTCCTGAATTCAAATGGTTGCGTACCGGTGGCGGCAGGCACAGAGGTAAATGTGCTCGTAACACCCGTAATTGGAGCACCGGTTTTCCAGAAAGTCACTCTGCCCCCAAGAGTATACAAATCCTGCACCGTAAAATCGTAGGCGCTCGTGCCAGCAGAATTATTACCGGCAAGGTCCTTGACATTCTCATCTCCCAGCGCGACAAAATAGTGTGTTCCGCAGGCAAGAGCGGTAGAGGGATTGATCGTCAGCGTATTACCGGCAAACACGAGATTGGAGCTTGTTGCCACATCGTAACTGGCCACCACTGCTCCTGTGGCTGAACCGCTGTGGATTGCAATCACCCCTGTACCCTTCTGGATTGCTTCGTTGAAGGTCAGGACAATGTTGCTTCCAGCGATAACATCTGTGGCAGCATCAACAGGACTGAAGGTGGTGACTACCGGCGGCGAAATATCAACAACCGTTGAGGAGAGCTGTGCAACACGCACCGAATCGATATCAAAGAAATAGGAGCTATTGGCAGTTGCATCAATAACCGGATTCAGTGCATCACTGAAACTTTCTGGCCATTCTTTCCCTGGAGCCCAGATGTTCAAATGCAGCGCCATTGGTTGCTGCGGGATATTGGTAACCTCCACTCGCACCAACTGACCATCAATAATCCATCGTATTGCATTTTTGAACCATTCGATGCGATAGAGGTGGTCTTCCATTAATGAACCAGAAAGTGGACTAAATTGAGAATGACCTGCTCCAAGTGGTTCAGAGGCATAGACGTTTGTCTGAATCTGATCGAGTGTATTTGAGACAACTTCAAAATCGATCTCGTCATGGAGGCTCCCTGAGTTATTGATGTAGCTGAACATGCCTCCAACAATACCATCTACCGAATCAACAAAATGAGCCTTGATCTCAAAAACAATACCACCCGCATCGTTTGAAAAAATCTGTTTCGTGATAGCTTCTGAACCAAAAAACGATGGCACCTGTTTTGGATCGGCTGGATTATAGGTGGGGTTGAACGTATCAAGTTTGAGATGCAATTCGCCATCGGAGACACCCGGGAGCTCCTGACGCTGTTGAGTGCGTCCGTAAAATGAAGGGTCCAAAGCGCCAGTGCTAACATCAACCCAGTGGTTGTAATCCCACTTCCCGGCATTTAATGCACTGCTGAAATCATCAGAAAAAAGAGACTCCACTTCCACGACCGCACCATCGGTAGTAAAATTATAGGTTGATGCCGCAACGGGGTTCCCGGCAAAATCATTGACCGAACCGGCATCGAGAGTAACGTAATAGTGCGTGCTACCCTCCAGCTCAATTAGTGGATTGATTGTCAGTGTATTACCTGAAATCGTGATGCCGGCGCTTGTTGCCACATCGTAACTCGCCACCACTGTTCCTGTTGCTGAACCACGGTGCAGAACGATAGAACCAGTACCTGCCTTAACCGGCACATTAAACGTAAGCTCAAGAGTATCGGATACTGGCACACCCTGGGCTCCGTCAACAGGACTGATGGCAAGCAGCGTTGGAGATCTGCTCCCTTCAGGATATACCGACACCGTTTGCAAACTACTCACCATCTCATTGTTGAAGAGGCCATCCACATAACAGGCCTCAACCGTTATGTGCTTCCCGACCTCATTCTGGGTCAAGCTGATCGTAGCATTATCGCCTTCGGCAAAAGTTACACCATCAGCTTTCCATACATAATTGGGCGAAGTCAAAAAGCCGTCCAAATCATCGACCGTATGACTTGCTGTCAATAGCTGGCCCTGAACAGCGCTGCCAGTGATGATAACCGTGCCCGTTGGCGCATTATTGAACTTCGTGAATGTGCTCCCTGTAACACTTGATGCACCACCTGAGCCCTGGTTCCCCGTGTTATTGTCAGAAAAAGTCCAGTCAATCTGCACTGTAGCACTTGATGCTTCGAAGTCGTTACTATAGGCAATTTGCTGAAGGACAGTGTTGACCAAACTTTGCGTGGCATGGTCGTTGAACGTAATCTCCAGCAGACCTTTGGAGTTAGTGTTGATAACGCCAATGGAGATAAAATTGATGACAAGATTACTCCCCTCTGTCAATGCCCCTGGAATACCAGAACATTTTACAGAAAAAACATCGCCACTCCTGGCACCACCATGACGCGACAAGGTGAGTGTCGCACCGGAATATTTTCCTGCCAAGGCGAGGTCCGCATCATAAATCTGAACATCACTGTCCAGCACAACGGGCATTCCGTATTTGGTGTAGACACTCCTGCCATCAAGAGAGTTTATTTTGCCAAAATCAGTATCAAGAATTCCATTGGTGTTATAGCGCACCACAACAACATCTCGGGTATTATCTTCATTAAATAAATTGAAGCCGCGATCGGCAAACCCCGACACCAAAATTTTGCCGTCGGGTTGTACTGCCATATCGGAACCATAACAAGATGTCCACCCATCATTTTCAATGGTTGTGGTAACTCTTCCATCACCATCAAAGCTTGTATCAAGGGTTCCGTCACTGTTGTAGCGCACCAGGGCGATTCCCCATAATGCACCCCACTGGGCACTCCCCGCAACAAGAATTCTGCCATCGCCCTGCACGGCAACACTGTACCCTTTATCATATTGACTCAGACCAGTAGTAACGATTCCGTCACCATCAAAACTTGTATCCAACGCGCCATCACTGTTATAGCGAACCAAAGCGAAGTCATACCTGCTCAAGTCATCCCTCCAGATCATTCCGGCTACAAGAATTTTTTTGTCGGCCTGAAGTATCACACTCTCTGCCGAACACCAACTATTGAAGCCAGTAGCAAAACCTGTGGTAAGCTTGCCATCGTCAGAAAAGGTGGTATCAAGGGCACCATCAGTATTGTAACGCGCCAGAGCAAAAACACCCGAAGAGGAGCCTGCAACAAGTATCTTTCTGTCGGGCTGCACTATGACGCAATTGCCATCATCAGAGCCATCATTAAAGTCCGTAGTAAGCTTGCCATCGCCTGCAAACGAGGTATCAAGGCTACCATCGGCCTTGTAACGTACAAGCACAAAATCTCTCTTCAAACTATCAGAACTTACTCCAGCAACCAGGATCATTCCATCATCCTGTACCACAACACTCCGCCCCTCCATACTGACACCAATCTCTCCCGTTGTTACTTTTCCATCACCATCAAAGCTTGTATCCAGAGTACCATCACTGTTATAGCGTACCAAAGCGAAGTCATACTCTCCATTTCCAGGCATCGATCCGGCTAACAGAATTCGGCCATCACGTTGAATCGCAAGACTCTGGCAATAATCCATACCTCCCAAATCAGTCGTCACCATACCATCACCTGCAAAGCTCAAATCAAGGCTTCCATCCGGGTTATAACGGGCAAGCGCAAAATCACTCTTTGAGCCTGCAGACCTGTCTCCAGCAACAAGAATCTTTAAATCCCCCTGGAGAGCAATACTGTAACCACTATCGAGCCCGCCAAAATCTGTAACACTTTTCCCATAACCATTAATAAAAAATGTCGGCGCTTGATTAACTGTGGCCATAATTTTAATTCGTTAAACCAATACATTTTTACCTTGCACACAACAGCGAGGCTGAAGCAGGGCAGCAGAAAGCCAAAAGAGAGAACTGAATGTGGAGAGAAAAAAGAACGAAACAATCCTGATTCCCGGAAGAGGTGAAGCATCAGTCGCCCGGGCAACGGCAATCATGGGGATATTGTCAGTCCAGAGCATAGCGCAAAGTGGTTATATAAGCATAGGAATAACCTGTAGAACGATCTCTTTACCCAACAACCATGACTGCAAAGTTAACATAAAAACCCGAACATCCAGATTGGAATCGTGTTTTTACATGGATATTCAACATTATCGGCAACAACAAATACACAAGGAATCCCGGATTGCCATGGGGACGTTACGCCACCCAACTGCCATTGACATCACCCTTGACTATCCCGATCAAATCCAGCTCATGATCCGTATCCAGCATGACCGGGATTTGATTATCCGACCATAGAACATGGGTTCGCGACATTGTTTCACTGCCGATGCTCTCCGGCACAAACAACCACTCGTTTGCTGGCGCTGTACTGAGTTTGACCGCCATCTTCAGGATATTGAGCGCATCGGCAGCCTTGACCTGACCATCATGGTTGACATCTGCAGCAAGATACTGGTATGGTGAAACGGGGCTTCCATCGCCGTTGGGGTTTATCCCTATAGCCATCTTCAGGGCGGCAAGAGCGTCATTGACATTGATCGCGTTGCACTCAGCCGTGCCCGACACTTTGTCGCTGGTCAGGGCATAAGAGCCATCAAGCATGTCGATGTGCTGGTAGCGACCATCAGCGCTTGTCGTCATGCTGTCAGAAGTGATCCCGAAGGTGGGCACTGTGGTGAGCGTGCTGGTAACCTCTGCAATGGATGCACCGGTTTTCCAGAAGGTCACTCCTCCCGCAAGAGCATGTGAATCCTGCATCGTAAAGTCGTAGGCGCTCGTGCCAACAGAGTTATTACTGGCCAGATCCTTGACGTTACCATCTCCAAAGGTAACATAATAGTGCGTTCCGCAGGCAAGAGCTGTAGAGGGATTGATAGTCAGCGTATTACCCGCAACCACGAGATTTGAGCTTGTTGCCACATCGTAACTCTCCACCACTGTTCCGGTAGCTGAACCGCTGTGGATTGCAATCAGGCCAGAGCCTTTCTGGATTGCTTCGTTGAAGGTCAGAACGATGTTGCTTCCAGCAATAACACCTGTGGCAGCATCAACAGGACTGAAGGTGGTAACTTCAGGAGGCGTAATATCAACAACCGTTGATGAGAGCTGCACAACACGCACCGAATCGATATCAAAGAAACAGGAAGTATTGGCTCCTGCTGTTATCACCGGATTCAGTGCGTTGCTGAAACCTTCTATCCATTCCGACCCAGGTGCCCAGATGTTCAAGTGCAGTGCCATCGGCTGCTGAGGGATATTGGTGGTCTCCACACGAACCAACTGACCATCAACAAACCATCGTATGGCATTTTGGAACCATTCAATCCGATAGAAGTGGTCTTCGGTTACGACTCCTTCAATTGAATTATACTGAGAATGACCTGAGTCAAGAGGCTCATTCGAATAGATGTTTGTCTGAATCTGATCGGGTTTATTCGACACCACTTCAAAATCTATCTCATCGTGGAGAGTGCCTGCGTCGATACTGTTGGTGTATAAAAACATACCTCCAACAACACCATCTACCGGATCGACAAAATGAGCCTTGACCTCAAAAAAAATACCACCCTCATTGTTTGAAAAAGTCTGTCGGGTGATAACTTCTGAACCAACAAACGATGGTATCTGTTTTGGGTCGGCTGGATTATAGGTGGGATTGAACGTCTCAAGTTTGAGATGTAATTCGCCATCAGAGACACCCGGCAGCTCTTGACGCTGCTGAGTGCGACCATAAAATGACGGATTATTGACCGCTTTCCAGTGGTTATAATCCCAGTCAGCAGGATTGAGTGGAGTGGTAAAATCATCCGTGAAAAGAGTTTCTTTCTCCACGATTGGCCCGTATGTTGTAAAATCATAAGTTGAGGCCGCAACAGGGTTCCCGGCAAGATCATAGAACGAACCCGCATCAAGCGTAACGAAATAGTGTGTGCTATCAGCCAGATCGGTTGTTGGATTGATTATCAGTGTATTGCCTGAAATCGTGAGGTTGGCGCTTGTTGCCACATCATAACTCGCCACCACTGTTCCTGTGGCTGAACCACTATGCAAGACTATAGAACCAGTGCCTGCTTTAACCGGCACATTGAACGTAAGCTCAATATTCTCGGAAGGTATCACACCAGTTCCTTCAGCAAGACTTATGACATGGATACCATCAAAAGAATTGATTTTGCCAAAATCGCTATCAAGGCTTCCATCGGTGTTATAACGTACGACAATAATATCACTGGCATTATAACTATCCATATTAGTTTTGCGAATAGCACTCCCCGATACAAGAATTTTGCCGTCGGGTTGCACTATCATATCGGCACCATAGGCATACTTCCATGTATCATCATAAATACTTGTAGTGACTTTTCCATCACCATCAAAGCTTGTATCCAGCGTACCATCTGTGTTATAGCGCACCAGAGCTATTCCCCATGCAGCATCCCACTGTGCACTGCCAGCAACCAGAATTTTACCATCGCTCTGGACAACGACACTGAACCCTTTGTCGTATTGACTCAGGCTGGTAGTAACTTTTCCGTCATCACCAAAGCTTGTATCCAATGTGCCATCTATGTTATAGCGCGCCAAAGCGAAATCATACCTCCAGGCAGAAGCATTATAAGTCATTCCCGCTACAAGAATTTTTCCGTCAGGCTGAAGTGTCACACTCTCTCCCGCGCTCCAACTACAGTCGCCGACGACAAAATCAGTGGTAAGCTTGCCATCGTCAGAAAATGTGGTATCAAGGGCACCATCTGTATTGTAACGTACCAGTGCAAAGTTGAGCATTTGAACATCAGTTGAAGTGCTTCCTGCAACAAGTATCTTGCCATCAGGCTGCACTATGAGGCTATTAGCCTGATCATAACCATTTTCAAAGTCAGTCGTTAGTTGACCATCATCAGAAAACGTGGAGTCAAGAGTTCCGTCCATGTTGAAACGCACCAACACAAAATCGTGATTGTTACTACCCCCGGCCAACAGGATCTTTCCATCAACCTGCGCAACACTCATGTATGCATAAAAAGAGGAGAGAACAGCCGTCGTTACGCAGACAATATCCGTTTTTACTTGACCATCATCGGAAAAGCTCGTATCCAAAGTACCGTCAGTGTTATAGCGAGCCAAAGCAAAGCGAGAGTCAGAAGCGCCTGCTGCCAGAATTTTGCCATCACTTTGAAGAGTGAGGTTCAGACAAAGATCCACCGCACCACCAAAATCAGTCGTCAGTTTACCGTCACCAGAAAAGCTCTCGTCGAAGCTTCCATCGGTGTTATAACGCACCAAGGCAAAATCACTATTACTACCACTACGACTGTATCCTGCGACAAGAATCTTTCCATCCACCTGCAGACAGATAGTGTAACCACCATCATCAGCACCAAAATCAGTAATACTTTTCCCATACCCATTCATGAAAAATGTCGGCGCGTTATTAATGGTTAACGAGGCAACATTATTGGAAGCAACGACCGTTTCACTATTCATAAATCACCCCACAAGTATTTGTTTAGGTTGACTATAAAAAACCGAACATCCAGACTGGATTCGTGTTTTTATACAGATATTCAACAGTATCGGCAGCAACAGTACATCAACCTTTGACAAAAGATGAAGGTATTTGAGCAGCGTCTCGCAGTGCTCACTGGCTCAGCAACGCTGCATCTATCCCGGAAATTGCGGCTGCTTCCTCTATGCTCATCCCATGCTCCACCAACCGTTTGGCAATATCAAGTTTGCCTATATCAATTCCTTTCTCAACCCCGATATCAATTCCTTTCTCAATCCCTATCCCAATGCCTTTCTCAATCCCTATGTCGATTCCAATTTCAATCCCCTCCTCCTTGCCCTCCATACGCCCAAGTCCATAGTTTGACTCTACCATACTGGCCTCATACCGCAGGTTATCCTGATAACGGGCATAAGCCAACTGCTCTTCTTCAGGCAGACTCATGAGGGAAAAAGACTCTTTTGCTTTCTGAATCCCTTTTGCTTTGAACTCATCCTTGATCTCTTCGTTTTTGAAAAAGTATATCCACTCGTCAAGTGATGTTGTTGCAAGACGGTTAAAGTTGTTGATCCTGATCAGGTAGTATTCAGGGAAAATATTGTTTATCTGAATCTTGCCGTAGAGCTTCTGTTGCCGAATATCAAGTTCCAATTTGTCATGGTCATGGATTCCCGTGAAGGTTGTGGTGCCATGATAGATGTAGTCAGTGCCTTGGCCAAGATCAAAATAAAGAATATTGACCGAGATAACCTTCACCAGGGTTGCATACGCCTCGCTCTCTTTCTGATGCTCGGTGATGACCCGCGATGTGCCGTAAAGTATCCGTTGCAGGTAATCAAGTTCACGATCAAACTGCACTTCGATAATGATAAGCTCGTCCTTGCTGTTTTTCACCTTGAGATCAACACGGTTGGATTTGTCGCGTTTACTCTCTTTGTTGCTTGCACTCTCCAGAATTTCAAGGATGCGAATGTCTTCGCCCAGCAGTTCGCTTAAAAAACCTTCAAGTATCTCAAAGTTGGCTTTGCTGCGCAACAAACGCTTCATTGCCCAGTCAAAGGTGATCAGTTTTCGGGGTGATCGGGTGGTCATGGCATGACATCGTTCAAGGTTCAACGTTCAACGTTCAAAGTTACAGAGGAGAGAGTGAGGTACATTATAAAACCAATCTCGCTACCTAAAAATACGTTTTTTTGTTTACTACGCCAACGTTTTCCAGAAGGAAGAGAATTTCGATGAGTTTACACTTTACGCCAACCAACTACCATTGACATCGCCTTTGACTATCCCGATCAAATCCAGCTCCTGATCCGCACCCAGCATAACCGGTATCGGATTATCCGGCCAAACAACGTGAGTTCGCGACATACTCTCACTGCCGACGCTCTCCGGCACAAACAACCACTCGTTTGCTGGCGCTGTACTGAGCTTGACCGCCATCTTAAGAATATTGAGCGCATCGGCAGCCTTGACCTGTCCATCATGGTTGACATCTGCCGCAAGAAACTGGTAAGGTGAAACGGGGCTGTTGTCTGAGTTAGGGTTTATCCCCGCAGCCATCTTCAGGGCTGCAAGCGCATCATTGGCTTTGACCGCGTTGCTTTCGGCCATTCCGGATACTTTCGCGCTGGTCAGAGTATACGTGCCATCAGGCATGTCGAGATGATGATAGAGACCGTCGGTGCCACTGGTCATAGTGTCCGAAGCGAGCGTGCTCGTGACATCTACAATGGCTGCGCTGGTTTTCCAGAAGGTCACTGATCCGCTGATGTCATGTACAGAAGATGTCGATGCAGTCGTAAAGTCATAGGTATCGGTACCGGAATAACCGTTTCCAGCAAGGTCTTTGATTGATCCATCATTGAATGTCACAACGTAATGGGTCGCACTTGTCAGATCAGCGGTCGGGTTGATGGTAAGCGTATTGCCCGCAATCGTCAGGTTTGAGCTTGTCGCTACGTCGTAGCTTGCTACCACTGTTCCGGTAGCAGAACCACTGTGGATTTCAATCAAGCCTGTGCCTTTCTGGATTGCCTCGTTGAAGGTCAGGACGATGTTGCTGTCAACAACCACACCGGTCATACCATCGGCAGGAGTAAAAGTGGTGACTGTTGGCGCTGCAGTATCAGTACCACTGCCGCCGATAAAGCTCGCATCAAGGCTGCCATCAGCGTTGTAGCATGCAAGAGCAAAACCGTTATTACTATACCCTGACAAAACAATTTTTCCATCAGACTGAAGAGCAACACTGGTTGCAAATTCTGTACCACCAAAATCGGTCACTACCTTGCCGCCTGCGCCAAAAGTGGAATCAAGAGTACCGTCAGTATCATAGCGAACAAGACCAAAATCGCAATTGCTGTTATCCCCTATAGCAAATGGGCCATCCTGATTTGCATATCCTGCAACAAGAATTTTACCATCTGACTGTACGGTCACACCGAAACCTAATCCGCCTCCCAAATCGGTAGTTACCTTCCCGTCTCCAGAAAAAGTCATATCAAGGGTCCCATCAATGTTGTAGCGGGCAACTGCGAAACGATCATTATGAGCAATACCTTCCATACCTACAACCAAAATTTTACCATCTGACTGGATAGCCATACCATGGCCGTGATCACCCATACCATCAAAATCAGTGGTTACCTTTCCTCCTGTGCCAAAACCCGCATCCAGAGTACCATTGCTATTGTATCGGACAAGAGCAAAATCAGAATCAGAATAACTATAGTACCTTGAGCTTCCTGCAACAAGAATCTTGCCATCAGACTGCACAGCTACACTGCCACTTTGATCATTATATCCAAGGTCAGTAGTCACTTCGCCATTACCATTAAACGTAACATCAAGGGTTCCATCAATGGTGTAGCGGGCAAGGGCAAAGTCACCATTGATCCCTCCTGCTACAAGAATTTTGCCATCGGACTGGAGCGCCATACTGGTATGCGAGTGATACATATCCACTAAATCACTGACTACCTTTCCTCTTGTGCCAAAATGCACATCAAGGCTGCCGTCCCTGTTATAACAAGCAAGCACTACACCGCTATCATTTTTATAGCCTGCCACAAAAAACTTGCCGTCAGACTGTACACCCACGTCGATACCAAAGTCGTAACCACCAAAATCAGTGGTTACCTTTCCATCTGTATCAAAAGTGGTATCAAGACTCCCGTTCTGATTGTAACGCGCCACTGCAAAGTCGCCATTGCTTGTGCCTGTCATGAGAATCTGCCCGTCAGACTGTATGGCCATGCCGAACCCGAAGGAACTACCACCGAAATCAGTAATTATCCTGCCATCGCTGGTAGTAAAATCATAACTTGCTGTGCCAGCATAGCTGTTGCCAGCCAGATCCTGAACGCTGCCATCGCTGACGGTGACGAAGTAATGGGTCGCACTTGTCAGATCAGCGACAGGGTTGATGGCAAGGGTATTGCCTGTTATCGTAAGGTTATGACTTGTCGCCACATCATAGGACGCAACTATCGCACCAGTAGCCGAACCACTGTGAATTGCTATTGTACCACTGCCTCTCTGGATTGCTTCGTTGAACGTCAGAACAATATCACGTTCAACCGTGACACCCAAGACCCCGTCAACAGGGCTAAAGGAGGTAACTGTTGGAGCAATGGTATCCGAAACACAATCGAAGCTCCTATCAAGAGTGCCGTCGGCGTTGTAGCGTGCGAGGGCAAAGTCACCATTGCTCCCCCCTGACAGAAAGATCTTGCCATCAGACTGAAGAGCTATACCGAATGCAATGTCATTATATCCAAAATCAGTTGTTACCACACCACCATTGCCAAAAGAAGTGTCGAGACTACCATCAAAGTTGTAACGTATCAACGCAAAATTACCATCCCGCTCCTTCACAAGAATACGATCAGACTGCATACTAAATGGCTGATCTATCCCTCCATTTACATACCCGGCAACAATAATTTTTCCATCTGACTGCACCATTGCACTCCAGGCAGAGTCATAATTGCTTACATTGGTAGTGACAATACCATCTTCTGAAAAACTTGTATCAAGACTGCCATTGGTATTATACCGCACTACGGCAAAGTCGCCATTGCATTCACCAACAACGATGATCTTGCCATCATTTTGCAACGTTATTCCAATGCCTTGATCTCGATAATCAATATCAGCCGTAACAATACCATCACCTGAAAAGCTTGTATCAAGACTGCCATCCGGGTTGTAGCGAACGAGAGCAAAATTGCCATTACCATTGCCAAGCCAGGTACTTCCAGCGACGAGAATCTTGCCATCGGCCTGCACCGCCACTCCTGACGCATAGTCTTCATTGCCGATATTTGTGATAACAATCCCATCACCTGAAAAACTTGCATCGAGAGTTCCGTCCGAATTGTAACGCACCAAAGCAAAATCTTCATTACTGAAACCGCTTAGAAGTATCTTGCCATCAGACTGTATCGTCATACCCGTTCCCGAATCATCTCCTCCTGATTCAGTGATAACCTTGCCATCGCCGGAGAAGCTTGTATCAAGACTTCCGTCGATGTTGTAACGCGCTAAAGCAAAGTCACCGTTACTGCTGCCGGACACTAGGATTTTGCCATCAAGCTGTACCATCACGTCAAAAACCCCGTCGTAAGCACCAAAATCAGTAGTCACCTTTCCATCTATATCAAAAGTAGAATCAAGACTACCATTCTGGTTGTAACGTGCCACAGCAAAGTCATTATTCCCTGTTCCTGCTACTAAAAATTTTCCATCTGTCAGCACCGCCACACTGAAACCAAAGTCATTACCACCAAAGTCTGTGGTAACTGTGCCGGGAATAGTATATACACTGCTATTGAACGATGGCATCACAATGGTCGATGGGTCACTGTTTGAGCCAATGACGCTGCCACTGAAGACATCATTGGGATCTGAAGACGTTTGCATCACCATTGTGACCGAAGTGGAGTGATTGTTAACATCGTATGTCCAGTTGATCAAATTGGCCAAAAATGTATACGTTACTAATCCTGCGACATGTTCAATGTAGCTTGCCTGATCTGACAGGTTATCCCCGTTGGTATCTATAAATTGAAGAGTATCGTCTCCCCACTGGACTGTTGCAAGAAGACCATTCGTTACGGTACTCATATAGTTGATAGTGGCCCCATACAATGATGCTGGCCGACCTTCGCTATCGTAGATTAAATCGAAAGGAAGCTGCTCAAGAGCTTTCGCTGTCCAATGTGTGTTATCATTCCATGCAAGCTGATAACAGGCAGTACTTACCTCTGTATAACCGTCCTGATTTTCCCATGTATTCACCACATCCATACGATCAGGAATACCATTGCCATCAACATCAAAAAGTTTTCCCGTATAAACAGGCGAAATTGTAAAGATATCGGTGAGATTATTTTCCAATTTATTTGGCAATATCAGTGGCACATAGGTGGTCAGATCGCCAAAATTCAGATCAAGGGTTCCATCAGTGTTGTAACGAGCCAGGGCAAAGTCTTCATCGCTTGCGCCCGCAACAAGAATTTTTCCATCCGACTGTACTTTGACACTGTAACCCTTATCATCTCCGTAAAAATCAGTGATCAGCTTTCCATCACCAGAGAATGTCGTATCCAAACTTCCATTGGCATTGTAGCGCGCAAGTGCAAAGTTATTATCACTCGAACCCGCAACGATAATCTTTCCATCAGACTGCAGGATTACACTGTTACCATTGTCATCCCCGCCAAGATCTGTGGTAAGCATGCCATCATCAGAAAATGTGACATCAAGAGTTCCATTGGCATTATAGCGCACCAGAGCAACATTACCATCGCTTTCTCCTGCTACAACAATTTTGCCGTCAGGCTGCAAAATCATACTTTTGCCATGGTCATCCCCATCAAGGTCTGTCGTAACCACTCCATCGTCAGAGAAGGTGGTGTCAAGATGCCCATCGGTGTTGTAACGCGCCAGAGCAAAATTACCATCGCTTTCTCCTGCTACAACAATTTTGCCATCAAGCTGCAGAGTCATACTTTTGCCATAATCACTCCAGCCAAAGTCCGTGGTAACCATTCCATCATCAGAGAATGTGGTATCAAGATGCCCGTCGGTGTAGTAACGTGCAAGTGCAAAGTCATCATCGCTTGCACCCGCAACAATAATTGTTCCGTCAGACTGTATCTTGACACTGTAAACCCTGTCATCTCCGTAAAAATCAGTAATCAGCTTTCCGTCGCCCGAGAATGTAGTATCAAGACTTCCATCGGCGTTGTAGCGCACAAGTGCAAAATTTCCGTCACTTGAACCTGCAACAACAATTTTTTGATCCAATTGCACACTGATGCTGTAAGCCTGGTCATCCCAGCCAAAATCTGTTGTAAGCTTGCCATTTTCGGAGAATGTTGTGTCAAGACTGCCATCAGCGTTATAGCGCGCAAGTGCAAAGTCAATATTCGCTTCTATATTGTTTATGATGTCGCGGTCAGTAAAACGATACCCCGCTACAAGGATTTTTCCATCAGGCTGAACGGTCATGCTCAGTGCACTCTCCTCACCACCAAAATCTGTGGTAAGTCTACCTCCCTCACCATCTGAAAACGAAGACAACACCAAGGCTTCTGGTTTATTTTGCGCATCAAGCGCCACTCGGCCACTAAACTCGCTGGATGTCATCATCACCGTTACCGCTGCCTGATTGAAGCTCGTCCATCCCAGGAGAAGGAATGGTTCTGTTGTGGCAGTCGCAGGCTCAGAACCCTGCACGACAAATCCCTGATCAGGCAGATTATTACCATCAGCATCAACAAGCTTAATCAAGACGGGTCCAGAATCACCGCCGCCAATAGCACGTATAGTTCCAATAACATTATCAGCGGTTTTAGCCTCCCAAATGATGGATTGCTCCTCACCATCAATGTAGAGAGTCACTGGTCGACCCTGACTATCGACCGCTGCACCGAAAACAAGCTCATGCAACGCGTGAACCGTCCAGTGTGTACTATCGTTCCATATCAGTTTATAACTATTGATCACGGTATGAAGAAAACCGACCCGATCCATCCAATTATCCGAAACATCCATTCGATCAATAACACCATCACCGTCAATATCATACAGACTACCGGTATTTATTGATGATAACGTAAAATTATAAAGTACTTTATCAACTGGAGTAAGTGCATAATCGGTGAATCTGTTTCCAAAGGTCTTATCAAAGCTACCGTCGCTGTTATATCGAGCAACCGCGAAATCGCCATTACTTTCCCCGGCTACCGTGATTTTTCCATCAGGTTGCACACTGATACTGCTCCCATAATCATCCCCGCTAAAGTCTGTGATGAGCTTCCCATCGCCAGTAAACGTTGTGTCAAGAGTTCCATCGGCATGGTAACGAGCCAGTGCAAAATCACTATTGCTTGCACCCGCAACAACAATCTTCCCATCGGACTGTATAATTACACTGTTACCATAATCATCCCCACCGAAATCTGTAGTAAGCTTGCCATCATCGGAGAACGTGGTATCAAGGGTTCCATCTGTGTTGTAACGAGCCAGCGCAAAATTCCCATCACTTGAACCAGCAACAACAATCTTTCCATCAGGCTGGAGAATCATACTTCGGCCAGAATCATCTCCACCAAAATTTCCACCGAAATCTGTTGTAAGCTTGCCGTCAACCGAAAATGTAGTATCAAGAGTTCCATTGCTGTTATAGCGCGCCAAAGCAAAATCACCATTACCTTTTCCCGCCACAAGAATCTTTCCATCTGGCTGTTCTGTTATACTGTACCCACCGTCATTACCGCCGAATTCTGTAGTAAGCTTGCCATCATCGGAGAACGTGATATCAAGAGTTCCATCAATGTTGTAACGTGCCACAGCAAAATCAGCATTACCTTCCCCTGCTGCGAGGATCTTTCCATCTGGCTGTAATGTTATACTGTACCCACAGTCATAACCACCGAAGTCTGTGGTAAGCTTGCCATCATCGGAGAAGGTAAGGTCAAGAGTTCCGTCACCATTATAACGCACCAGCGTAAAATCACTTCCATTACCACCGCCACCCGCAACAATAACCTTACCATCAGGCTGCACTCTAACGGCATAAGCCACGTCATAACCACCAACGTCTGTGGTAAGTTTGCCATCGATACTGCCATCAGAATTGTATCGCACAAGGGCAAAGTCAGTGCTCCACTGCCAAGTGTAATCAGTGTAAGTAACCGTACACCACCCAACAACAATAATTTTTCCATCCGGCTGCAGTGTCATACTTTGGCCGCCACCCCAGCCTCCAAGGTACGTTTTGAGCCGACCTCCACCCGTAAGAAATGTTGAATATGGATTATTCATGATGATTAATGCTTTTGAATGAAGTGTGTTGCCTTGTGCACAACAAGAAGGCTGAAGCCCTGCGGCTGCAAGTCAAAAGGGCGAAATGATTGTAGAGAGAAAAAAAGGATGGACCAACCCTGACTCCTGAAAGAAGCAAAGCATCATTCGCCAGGGAAACAGCGATCATGGAGATATTGTCAGTCCAGGGCATACTGTAGAGTGGTTATATCAGTCAAAAAATAACCTGTAGAACGACCTCTTTACCCAACAACAACGCCCCGGAAATATAAGAGTTTTGTTCTTTTTATGGAAAGGAAAAATAGGTGTTCTTGACCAAGAAAATAGATAACATTGATGCTTCAGACATTCATGCAGCGCATTGACTACCTCAGAATGACGGCATCCTCTTTTGGCAAACGAAACCACCAGGAACGCGGTGCCTCGCTACAGTGGGTGATTTTTGTCCAGATTTTTTGAGCATCAGGGTGTGAGCCCACAGACTGAACTCTTGAACTGAAACGCTGAAATAACGCCGCCATAGAGAGTTGGAGCAGGGTGTCACAACCTCTCCCACTCAAACTTGCTGACATTCCGCGCCTTCGGATCGAAGACAATGCCAATCAAATACCGCTCACCTGCATACTTCTCGTAATACTTCATTTTCTTGATCTGCCCAAGTGGCTCCCCTTCGCTCACCTTGAACTCAAAGAGAAAGGTTCTGCCACCGACCTGCAGTGTAAGATCAACTCTCCCCTTGTTGCTCACATCTTCAGCGATGATGTCCACTACGATACTGGCAAAAAAGGCATAGAGCACGCTGGCGTAAAAACCTTCGTACCTCTCAATGTCGTTGTTGGTGTAATTATTATAGGCGATACTGGCAAAAAGGCGCTTGATAACGGGCTCAAGAGATCCAACATCACCACTTTTCAAAAAAGCAAGTAGCACCCGGCGGATCGTCACGTGCTCCGAACCACTCGTCATTGATTGCAAAATATATCTGTTGAAACTGATCTGAACCTCCATATTGGGAAATCCCAACTCGTACACCTCTTCCATATCTTCCTGTATCAAGCGCTTGATGGTCAAATAGCCAGTCTGGAACAGAATAGTTTCCAGATCAATATTTTCAAGGTCAAAGCTGTTGACCAGAGACTCATTAACTTGTAATCCATTAAACCTGGGGATAAAATAGCTGTTCTTTTTGATCAGCTCAATCAGAAATGTTGGCGTTCCTGTTTCAAACCAATAGTTTTTGAACACACGCTGGTTCTTGATAAAGAGCAGGATATCGTAAGGGTTATAAACACTGTCACCCAAAAAGTTATAGCCGTTGTACCAGCATCTAATCTTTTCCATATCCACCCCTTTGAGATAAGGGGCAAAAGAGGTCTCCAGATCAAGCTGGGTGTACCCGCAGACATTGCCAAAGACAGGGTTGAGGCTGATATCTTCAAGATTGTTCAAACCGCTGAAGATCGACACTTTGGCAAATTTACTCACTCCGGTGAGAAAGGCGAAGCGCAAATACTCGTCATTTTCCTTGATGTTTGTGTAAAAATCACGCATACCATCCCGAATCTCCAGAGCCGCAGGAATATTCTCAATATTGTCCAGAATCGGCTTGTCATACTCATCAATCAGGATGACAACTTTCTGGCGATACTTTTGCGAGGCTTTCTTGAGGAGTTCTGCAAAACACTGGTTGGGATCCTCTTTTTCCACGCAAGTAATATCCAGTCGCTCCTGATTGTCATTCAAAATATAGAAAAGTTTTTTGCGAAGAGTTTCCTGGCAGCGTACTTTTGCGCCTCCACCAAAACTTATTTTGATGACCGGATACGTTACCTCCCAGTTCCACTGATCCTCAATCAGCAGCCCTCGGAACAGCTCCCGATTTCCCTCAAAAATATTTTTCAGCGTATCGAGAAACAGGCTTTTGCCAAATCGCCGGGGCCGCGACAGAAAAACGTATTGATATTTCTCAATCAGGTTACAGGCAATCTCCGTTTTATCGATGTAGAGGTAATCACCTTCAATTATTTTACGGAACGTCTGGATCCCTACTGGCATCATTTTCATAGTCATTTTCCATTTAAAACATGAGCCCATCGTGGGCATAAACACCCCAACAGATCAGTAACCCCGTCTAACACTTGTTTACTACACATCGAAATATAAGACTTTTTGACAGGAAAACAGAGAGTCACTCCAGGCAAAACGAATGGCTCTTACACCATTTTGGCCACCCTTGATCCGGCTGGGGTCCACTTTAAGAAATCAAAGACGAGAGCTCGCGTTAAGCATATTTTCGGTTTTATGACGAACCATCAAACTTCCCGAAGGAGTGTCCGAAGGTCGTCATGATCTGGTGGTCGTGCTTGATGAAAAAGGGTCAGAAAAAAATCCGGCAAAGAGTCATGCCGAAGAACTGATGCAGTTTGCTGGAACGGTTACTGCTTTTAAAGGAATAGACGGAGTTGCATATCAGCGGGAGATTCGTTCGGAGTGGAACTGACAAACCATTACATCCTCGACACCAACGTCGTCATATATTTATTGAGCGGTCGCCTTGCATCTCCTCTGCCAGTGGGATGCTACAGTGTGTCAATCATCACAGAAATTGAGTTGCCCTCATTTCACCAATTATCCGACACTGAAGAGCAACAAATACTTGAGATGTTGCAGAGCATCAACAAAGTTTCGTTAACCAATATGTAAGCCGCAAAACCATTCAACGACGACGACAGAATAACAAGCTCAAATTACCCGATGCCGTTATCGCCGCAACAGCGATCATTAACGATGCCATTCTGTGAACAAACGATCAAGCACTTTCCTCTATCACAGGCTTGAAGAGTCAGCCTGTCAAATTATTGGACAAATCAAGCCAGCAAATTGCTGACCATTGAGCCCCAACTACCAGTTTACACATTACGCCAACCAACTACCATTGACATCGCCTTTGACTATCCCGATCAAATCCAGCTCATGATCCGCTCCCAGCATAACCGGTATCGGATTATCCGGCCATAGAACATGGGTTCGTGACATTGTTTCACTGCCTACACTCTCCGGCACAAACAACCACTCGTTTGCTGGCGCTGTACTGAGCTTGACCGCCATCTTCAGAATATTGAGCGCATCGGCAGCCTTGACCTGTCCATCATGGTTAACATCTGCCGCAAGAAACTGGTAAGGTGAAACGGGGCTGTTGTCTGAGTTAGGGTTTATCCCCACAGCCATCTTCAGGGCTGCAAGCGCATCATTGGCCTTGACCGCGTTACCCTCTGCCGTGCCCAACACTTTGGCGCTGGTCAGGGCATAGGTGCCATCAGGCATATCAAGATGCTGGTAGAGACCATCAGCACCAGTTATCGTGCTGTCCGAAGCGATACCGATACTGGAAACAGTGTCATCGCCCAACCAACCCGCACTCAAGAACAGATCAAAACGATCAGGATTCGTTGGCGGCGTCAGTGTTAAAGTGCCAAGCATTACAGATTGGACTGGCAACGCTGTTGTGCCCATACCACCAAGAATAAATTGACCTGGTTTGTCGGTATTGATGACCGATATCCAGTCCGATGGCAAGCCGGTTGCATCTTGCCAGGTAGCAACTGAGCCCGGCGAAAAGGTAAAGGCCAGTTGCAAACTGTTGATACTATTTCTCGGGGTTTCCCATATTTCAATGGTTCTGGTGCCATCTGTGGCTACCTGGATATTCTTGAATTCGATTAATTGCGTTCTGAATTCAAGCGTATGAAAAAATCCAGTGTCTGAGTTGAATGTGCTGCTTTCTACACCGGTAATTGGGGCACCGGTTTTCCAGAAGGTCACTCCCCCATTAAGATTATGCAATACAGGCGGCACACCTTCCGTCATGAAATCATACATCGTCGTCCCGGTAAACGTATTGCCTGCAAGATCCTTGATGCTACCCTCATCGAACGTCACGAAGTAATGTGAACCATGGGCAAGATCGGATGCAGGATTAATGGTGAGCATATTACCCACAATCGTCAGGTTTGAGCTTGTCGCTGCATCGTAGTGGGCAACAAGCGTACCGTCAGCCGATCCACTGTGGATTTCTATCGCACCAGCACCCATTTGGATTGCTTCGCTGAAGGTAAGCACAATGTCGTTACCGACCGCAACGCCTGTTGCCCCATCGACCGGGTTAACGGAGATGAGAACCGGCGCAAAACTATCAGGATAATAAGACGTTGACGACAGCCGTGCAACACGCACCGAATCAATATCAAAGAAATATGGGATATTGGCCCCTGCTGTTGTAACCGGATTCAGTGCATCGCTGAAACCTTCTATCCATTCCTTCCCTGGAGCCCAGATGTTCAAGTGTAACGCCATCGCATTCTGGGGAATATAATCGGTCTCCACGCGGATCAACTGACCGTCAACAAACCATCGGATGGCATTTTGAAACCATTCGATACGATAGAGGTGGTCTTGGGTTACAACTCCTTCGATGGGATTAAATTGAGGATGGCCTGCGCCAAGCGGTTCATTCGCATAGATGTTTGTCTGAATCTGATCGGGTTTATTCGACACCACTTCAGAATCGATCTCGTCATGAAGGTTTCCTGGGTTGTTAATGTAGCTAAACATGCCTCCTACAAGACCACCTACAGGATCAACGAAATGAGCCTTGATCTCAAAAACAACACCACCCGTATTGTTTGAAAACGTCTGTTTGGTAATAGCTTCTGAACCATAAAAAGAGGGTATAGATCCATTGGTAGGGTTGTATGTATCAAGTTCGAGATGTAATTCTCCATCAGATACGATCGGAAGCGATGGCCGTTGTTGAGTGCGCCCGTAAAATGAGGCGTTTCCTACCGGGTAGCCCCAAATAGCTGAATTTAATGGACTGCTGAAATCATCAACGAATAGAGTTTCTATCTCCACGATTGGCCCGTTTGTCGTAAAATCATAGCTTGACCCGGCAAAATGATCCCCGGCAAGATTGTTGACCGAACCGGCATCAAGTGTCACGTAATAATGCGTGCTATCTGCAAGAGTTGCCGTTGGGTTGATTGTCAGCGCATTCCCTGCAATCGAAAGGTTTCCGCTGGTTGCCACATCGTAACGTTCCACAACAGGAGCGTTAACCGAACCACGGTGAAGAGCAATAGTGCCAGTACCTAACGTAACCGCTTCATTGAACTTCAGCACAATATTACTGCTGACATCAAATTCCGATGTACCTTCGGCAGAGCTGATGGTAAGCACCGTTGGTGATGTCGTCCCACCAGGGTTTATCGGCACAGTTTGCAGACTGCTCACCATCTCATAGTTCATCAGATCATCCGTATAGCTGGCCTCAACCGTTATGTGCTTTCCGACCTCATTCTGAGTCAAGGTTATCGAAGTAGCACTATTTCCACCATTAATAGTGACACCATCAGCTTGCCATACATAATTGGGTGCCGTATGAATGCCATCCAAATCTTCCAGCGTATTACTTGCCGTCAATACAGAGCCCTGAACAGCGCTGCCGGTGATAACAACAGTACCCGTTGGTGCATTATTGAATTTCGTGAGTGTGCTTCCGGTAACACTGAGTGCTCCACCTGTCCCTTGGTTCGCCATGTTACCGTCAGAGAACGTCCAGTCAATCTGCACGGTATCGGTCGAGGCTTCGGAGTTATTACTGTATGCAATTTGCTGAAGTACAGAGTTGACAATGCTTTGCGTCGCATGGTCGTTAAAGGTGATCTCCAACTGACCTCCGGCGTTGGTGTTGATAACGCCAATCGACCCACCTCCTATAGTGAGATTGCTGCCATCATTCAATGCACCAAGAGAACCGAAATGTTTGGCAGAAAAACGATCGTTGCTGTTGGCACCACCATGGCGTGACAGGGTGAGTGTTGCTCCAGAATAGTTACCACTCAGAGCAAGATCTGCATCATAAATCTGGACATCACGATCCAACACAACTGGTATCCCGTATTTAGTATAAACATTGGTGGCATCAAGAGTATTGATTTTGCCAAAATCAGTATCCAGGCTTCCATCAGTGTTATAGCGCACGACAACAATATCACTGGTATTATACCCGTTTGTACTGATATTGCGAATGACACTCCCCGACACAAGTATTTTGCCGTCGGATTGCACTGTCATGTCGGCACCATAAGCATACTTCCATGTAGCATCAGAAATAGTTGTAATAACTTTACCATCACCATCAAAGCTTGTATCCAGCGAGCCATCTTTGTTATAGCGCACCAGAGCTATTTGCCATGTAGCATTCCACTGGCCACTGCCAGCAACAAGGATTTTACCATCGCTCTGGACGACAGCACTGAATCCTTTGTCATATTGACTTAGACCGGTAGTAACTTTTCCGTCACCATTAAAGCTTGTATCCGGTGTGCCATCGGGGTTATAGCGAGCCAAAGCGAAATCATACCTCCAGGCATAACCATCATAAGTCAGTCCTGCCACAAGAATTTGTCCGTCCGGCTGAAGTGTCACACTCTCTCCCGCACTCCAACTATAGTTACCAGTAACAAAATCAGTGGTAAGCATACCATCGTCAGAAAAGGTGGCATCAAGGGTGCCATCTGTATTGTAACGCGCTAATGCAAAAGTACTCGAAGATAATCCTGCAACAAGTATCTTGCCATCAGGTTGCACTACAAGGCTATTTGCATGATCCCGACCGTTACTAAAACGAGTAGTTAGCTTGCCATCTTCAGAAAACGTGGTATCAAGAGTTCCGTCCATATTGAAACGCATCAAAACAAAGTCTTGATTGCTCCCTCCGGCTAACAGGATCTTTTCGCCAACCTGTACAACACTCATGTATGCATAATAATAGTCGAGAATACCCGTTGTATAGGCGGGAATATTCGTTGTTACTTTACCATCATCTGAAAAACTCGTATCCAACGTACCGTCAGGGTTATAGCGAGCCAAAGCAAAGCAATTGTCAGAAACCCCTGCAGCCAGAATTTTGCCATCACTTTGAACAATAAGGCTCTTACAAGAATCCATACCACCAAAATCAGTCGTCAGTTTTCCATCATCAGAAAAGCTCTGGTCAAGGCTGCCATCGGTGTTATAGCGCACCAATGCAAAATCACTATTAACACCGGAACTGCTGGATCCCGCGACAAGAATCTTTCCGTCTGCCTGAAGGCAAATACTGTAACCATCATCGTCCACGCCAAAATCAGAGATGCTTTTCCCATAACCTTTTATGAAAAATGTCGGTACTTGATTAACTGTAGCCATAATTTCAATAAGTTAACCTGAATTATTCACCAAATAGCAAATAAATTGGCTGCAAAATATACTGCAAATTACTATATTAGTTATAGTTAAAGGTGTTTAACAATGACTATAAAGCAGATAATATTTATGCAGTCCCTTGAGCAGAATATAATCACGTCAGAGAGCACACAGCAAACATTATTTCCATATGATTTGGCATCCTCCATTGCTCCCGTCAAAAGGAAAAATGTCGCTATTGATTTCATGGGCGGCAGTATCACAACCGATGCTGGTGTTTTGGTGTTGAGGGAAGTCGAATCTCAAGTAAAGGTCATCAAGATGATCGCGGGTTGTATCAATGATAACCGGCGTGCATCTTCGATTCTTCATCGCATGCTTGAACTGCTTGCCCAACGGACATTTCAGATTACCTGTGGTATGAAGATGCTAACCCTACAACGTCACATAAAGCTTTAACGTTTTTTAAAAACAAGACCGCTTATACTAACGCCAAGAAGTTAAACATATTACTATCCATTTTAATTTCAATATGTTACAGCGCATGATGAGAGGTTATATGTCATTGCAATCGAAATAGTTATACCACAATACTTTTTCCATCGGACGTGCAGTGTCATACTTTGGCCGCCACCCCAACCGCCCAGGTACGTTTTGAGCCGACCTCCACCTGTAGAAAATGTTGAATATGGATTATTCATGACGGTTAATGCTTTTGAATGCAGTGTGTTGCCTTGTGCACAAAAGCGAAAATGAAGCACTGCTGCAACAAAGCAAGTCAAGTCAAAAGCCAGAAATGATTGTGAAGAGAAAAAAATAATGGAAGCCCAGGCTCCAGGAAGAAACGTAGCATCAGTCGCCAGGGAAACAGCGATCACGGGGATATTGCAAGTCCAGGGCATATCGCAGAGTGGTTATATCGGACAACATATAACGGAACTTACGGTAGACTGGCCTATGATGCAAACGAAAAAGAAGTTGGGTTATATACTCTTGAAAATAATATAAATCCAACAATAACCCTTACTCCGGATACGAATACTACTGATACCATTATTGCAACCGCAACTAACGCTGTCACATCAGTATGGACACTGCTTGATAATGACCGTAACGGCACAGTGGATCACGCAAAAGTGGCGGTCACAGAGAATTACACAAGAAATTATTCGATAACCTGGAATGATGAAACCCACTTCACTGCTCGAACAATTTTAGATATAAGTCAGTACTTATCCAGATGGTACAGGAGGAACCGTTATCAATACAGTAGCTGGCAATATCACCGGATAGTCAGCACTCAACACATCCCATCCCCAAATAGAGATTCAAGCATCAACAGTGCAAGGAGACATCTTCACTGGCAGCATCACAGGAACCAGTAGCAACCCAATATCGGTTTCGATTCCTTCGTATTACATGGCAGGTAGTGGTATCCAGAATACAGGCGCAGACCCCTATGCTGCTGCGGCAACAGATACAGGTGGTGGCACAAGCACAACAGCAGTAGTCGTTGGGGTTGGAGGAGTGGGCCTTCTTGCCTGGTTGCTCCTGTAGGGAAACAGAATACAGGTGTATTTTATGTCTTGGCATGCAGGTGCTCTTGCTCATCCTGGACTGTTGTATGGTTGCCACTCTGGTGGTTCTTGAGAACTCGGTAGCATTGCAATGAACTCGCGGAATAGTCTCCATAATCTTTTGAGGGGAGTGTGCCATAAGCAACGGCGGCATGGGTAAGTGCTGCCGTTGCATGGTCGGCTCCATACAACTTATCTTGTTTCAATTCAATGAGTTAAACTTTAACCATCTGCATAGTATTAAGATATCAATGTCAGCGCTTGATTATCTGTGTCCATAATTTCAAAACATTAAGAAATTCATTCAAAGGGACAAACCGTATAACTATCGAATGAAACCGTCAGACGGATTCCAGGCCCCTGACTCCCAAATTGAAAATGTACAAATTACGCCCCCCAACTGCCATCAACATCACCACGAAGGATACCAACCAGATCAACCATTGTGTCGTAAGTCAAATCAACAGTAACCGGTTCAAGGGAAGCCATGGTATCAGACTTATCCACAAACACCCATTCGGGAGTTGGTGCGGGAAGACCTACAATATGCTTGAGAATACCAATGGCATCACTCAAATCGACACCGTTATTACTGTCAAAGTCGGCAGCAATCTGTTGATGGCTCTCCAGTGATGTTAATCCAACGATACTCTTGAGAATAGCGATGGCATCACTCAAGTCAACCGAACTATTGGTCTTCGAGTCATCCGTTACTGTTGAAGTCAGCATGTTTGTTCCAACAGGCAGGTCTGGCAATGAAAATTTGCCTTCTGCATCTGATTGTGATGCATGTGATGCCATGTTAACCGTAATACCGTGCATTACTTTTCCGTTTTTCCAGAAACTTGTGCTACCGGATAGATTATGGGTTACGGAAAGATCTACCAAAGGATTACCAGCAATATCCCGCAAGGTTGTGCCGTTGGTTTGTATAGCATGGTCAAGCACCGTATGGTTGAAATCGTAAGTAGGGTCGGCAACAATATGCCGAAAAACCAACGAATTGGTGCCACTGCCTGATTGATAAACAGCATTAACGGTGTGTTCACCAAGAGTAAGATTGATGACTGGCGATAAACCCGCAATATCGACAGCCATTTTTTCGGTAAAGTGAACCGTAATATCAAGAGCTTGCCCAATCGTATAGTTGCCATCATCAGGTAATTCAACAGAAGCAATTTTTGGTAACGAGGTATCAGTGAGATTGGCATTCGGTGTTACCTGAATGGTCAGATCTGCCTGCGCCGGTGCGCTCTCTTTGTTGCCTGCATTATCGGAGGCGACAGTGTAGAAGGCGTAGGAGTGGCCCGGTTGACCGGCATAGGTGGCTTCGGTCAGTGTGGTATTTTCCAGCCACGGCGCGTAGGTTGCGCCATTATCGGAAACATAAACGGTATAACCGGCAATGGCTGAACCAACATCGCTGCCCGACCAGCGGACAAGGAATTGGGCTGACTCGACGGTGGCGTTGGCCAGGGTTTCGACATGGCTTTCGGGTGCCTGCGTATCAAGCGTATTCGAGATAGCTGGCGTGTCGATAGGTTCCTGTGTGGTAAAGACGATGGTCGCTTTTGCGTCGATCACTGTACCGGTTGGAGCATCAGCATTGGCGCGGATGGAGTAATTAACAAAGCCTTCGCCGCAGCCTTTCTCGACGTTGGTTGGCAGGAAGCCGATGGTTGGATCTTCAGGGATTTCGCCGGTGTTGGGGTCAATGGTGGTAAAGCTCCAGTATGCCTCATGTTTCGCCACATCCACGCCTGCCACAACATCAACCATGTAGCCTTTGGTTGTGCGGAGATCAAGGCGGTCAATGTAGAAAGAGGTGTTGTCAGGAACAGTAATGGAGATATCGCCCCAGCCAAAGTTACCCAACCGGAAGCTGCTCAGGTTCAGGTCGCTGTCGAGGGTCTGCGTGATCGTCACCTGCTGCGCTGGTGCTGTTGCTGTTGACTGGTTTTCATAGTGGATGATATAAGACAATGGGGTTTGATTATTTGTCCAATGTTCGTCTCCAAAACCTTTGGGACCTACAATATCATTCGGATCTCTAGGCGCGATAACCTCCACCGAAACATCGATCACCTTAGACCAATTATCCACTATTCCGACGATGTTTTTAATAACTTCTGTTGACCATGAAAGTTTTTCAATTCCCGTCGACATTTTGGTGATTCCCCATTCAAACACCTTTAATGATTTAGTACCGAGAATTCTTCCCGTAACAATACTAAACACATTGTCGGCAACATCTCCGACCCATATTGCAGTCTTGTTTTCTGAAAGTGTTCCAATATCCTTAAAAAGAGAACCTTCGTATTTGTTTTCTTTGTCGATTAAGCCGTCTAGCATGACAACAGTCCCCCCCACCATAGAATATAGATTATTCGCGATGGATATACCGAGTACCACGCCAGCACCCACGCTACTAACTGGTGCCAAAGCAACCAAAGCAAAAATAGAGAGTAAACCCCCAGCAAAGGCCAACGCACCTTTCCCAGCCTGGCTCCATATTACATAGCCGGTTGGATCGGAATAATTTATCGGAGCATTGAGCGTATACCCATACAAATTCAAACCACCATTAACTCCTATCGGATCCTGCTGAAGAAACCGCCCATCTTCCTCGTTATAGAACCTTGCCCGCATGAAATCGAGCCCGTTCCCTGCATCCATCACTCCCCATTGCCCAACATACTCGAACGAGTTGGCAACAGTTTCCGTCGTAACAAGATTCTCTCCATAAGGTAAGTAGGAGTACTGGTTCACATAAGCGCCGGTCGAACCAGTCAACCCGGCGGTGGAGCCAATGTCGTTAAAATCGTAATAATAGTTGCTGCCGCTCAAGGACTGGCTCTCCAGCCCAATGCCGTAGGTGTATTGGGCAACTTCATCCCCAGCGCTGTTATACTCACCCGCAACATTAACCATACCGGTCGGGTCGAGCTGGTACTCAATGCGTTCTCCGTTGTGGACACTGGCGATGCGATTGCCGAGAGCGTCGTATTCGTAGCTCCAGGTGTCGGTCGGAGTTGCCACGGAGACGAGATGGCTTTCGGCATCGTAGCCATAGGTGGTGGTGACACCGTGGTCAGTTTTGCCGGTCATGTTGCCATCAGCATCGTAGCTGTAAGTTGCATTGCCTGAGTTAGTGTACTGGTTGAGCGCATTGGTGGCGTAGTTGGTGGTTGTGCCACCATCATTCACAACGGCCCGGTTTCCGGCAGCATCGTAATGGTACTCGATATGGTGGCCATCGGGCAGAGTAACGCCGGTCAACTGGCCAATGGCATCGTAATTGTAATGGGTGGTGCCGTCAAGCGTGGCAACATCGGTGCGGCGACCCATCTCGTCGTAGGTGTAGTCGAAGCGGGAGTTCACCGTGCCATCCGCCTTGAAATTGACCAAGTGGGTCAACTGCCCGGCAAGGTCATACTGATAGGTGGTGTAAGTGCCATTGCCGTTCTCGCCATGGCTCAATCGGCCTGCAGCATCATAGCTGTAGGCGGCAATCAGGTTGCCTGTGCCGTCGGTCAACTGCGACAGATGGCCAAGGTCGTCATAACTGTAATGGGTAACGTGACCTGCCTGATCAGCCATCTCAGTGCGACGTCCTGCGTCGTCATAAGTATAGCTCAACCAGCGTCCGTCGCCATCGGTAACCTTGATGAGGTGGTCGGCAGCATCGTACTGAAAGCTGCTTGAACTGTCTGCGTCAAGAGCGCTGGTGAGATTGCCATGAGCATCGTAGCTGTAGGTGGCTGTGGATCCATCAGCATAACTTTTTTGTGTAAGCTGACCCTTGTCGTCAAAGGTGTAGGTCACGCTTTCGCCACGCCGGTTAACCGCTACATTCAAGTCGCCATCAGTATCGTAATTGTAAGTTTCGCTACTGCCGTCGGCGTAGTTGATTTTGTTCAGGTTTCCATGGCTGTCGTAACCGTAGTCAATGGCATTGCCGCGCTGGTCGGTAACCACAGCAAGCTGACCGAACTGCGTCTCGTAGGCAAAATCAACCGAGTGACCAAGTGCATCCTGCACAGAGAGAGGGTTCCCTGCCGCATCGTACTCAATGCCTGTGGCGGTGCCGTCGGCATTAGCAATACCAGTCAGGTTGCCGTTTGCATCGTAGCGCAACTGGCTGACATTACCAAGTGCATCCTCAATCTGGGCGAACTGGCCATTTTCGTTCAGCCACAGATGGTCACTGGTTCCGGTGGCATCGGTGGCAATAACTTCATTGACGCCAACATAGCTGTAGGTAACCGCCTCGGCACCATTGTTAACGCTCTCCTTGATCAGTTGGCCATGTGCATTGTACTCGAAGTGCTGAACAGTACCATCAGCAAGCGTGATGCTGCTGACCTGATGCCGCGCAGCGCCGGGTTCAGTGACATAGCCGTACTCTGTGGTTCCATCAGGTGTGGTGACGCTGGTCAGGTGCTGGTTATTGGCATCGTAGGAGAAACTGACGGTTCGACCAGCCAGATCGGTCTGCTGTATTAATCGCCCGGCATTATTGTAGATGAAACTCAGGCTGTCGCCATTATCCGCCACAACATTCGTCAGGTGGCCACCATTGTAAGTGGCTTGCACGTTATGGTTGTTGCTGTCATGAATTTCTGCAAAATTGCCATCAAGGTTGAAAGCAATGCTGGTTCCATTCTGCTGATGAAACTCAAAAGCGCCACCGGTTTCAGTCAAGGTTGAACTGCCTTGACCAACCAGCGTATAACTGCCACCTGTTGTGTGCTCAAAGCGCACTTGAGTGCCAGCAATATCCACAATCACACTGCCATCCGACTGGCGGGCAGCGGTGATCTCCCAGGCAAAAGTATGGCTGTAGCCCAGCGCACCCAGCATCGATGGCCGCAACAAAGCTCCGCCATCAGTGGCTTTCAGATACTCAAGACTGAAGAGTTTTGCAACATCATCAGTACGGGTTTCCAGTTGATCGAGATACGTGGCATTCTCAGCTAAATTGTTCTGATAGTCAGTGCTGGTAACACCAAGCTCAGCGATCAGATTCGCCTTGACCGTTGCCCAGGCATCAAGACTTATGTTGTCGGGCTTGCTGGCATCCAGGATGGTGTTCCAGTCGATCACCTCACCCGCTTGCAGGCTGGAAATACCAAGATTGACAGTGCCGCCCCCGGAAAAGTTCGGCTTAAAGAATAACTGAAAGCTTCCTTCGGCACCCGGCGACAGAATTCCTGCTGGCCCTTCATTATTTATGCCAAGGAGTTGCATACTGGCACCTCCAAACTCGGCATCTTCAGGCAATTTTAGCAGGGCATTACCGGAAATAGTGAGCAAAGGGGCAACCACATCGGTATCTCCGATGTTCTGATAGTAAACACGCACGGTACCGACCTGTCCAGTACGAAGAGCTGAGGGTGTCTCCATACTGTACTCGACATGACCAGGCTCACCGCTGTTGACGGTAAAGCTGTCGTTCAGAAATGCCGTTCGTGCGCCGTCCTGCACTTTCACATCGTACGTTTCAGTTGAAAGTCCGCGCAAGTCGAAAGTTGCCCAAAGCTCAGTACTATCTTTCCAGTACACTTGGCTGGCTGCATGTTCAACGCCGTCCATGCTAACCAGCATAGCTGCGGTATGGGTGGTCAATTCTGCACCATTGATACGAACGGTAACCTGGCCTTTGTTGCTGCCTGCTGTAGTGCCCAGCTCAGTAATGGAGAAATGCAGTGTATCAGCAGTGATAGAGTATGTATCGGTTGCGCCCGATAAATTGTATGCCATAACGTAATAGCTGCCCGCTTTTGTGTTGGCAATCACGAGGTTCTGGTCAGGAGAATCGGCTTGATTGTATCGATAATCGAAGTCATAGCGGCTCGGCATTGCATCGTAACTGACAAAGAGTTCGGTACGTCCCTGGGCTGCCGCTCGATCAAAATTGAACCGCAACGTCTCTCCTGCTGCAATATCCACTCGGTAATAGACCGCATCACCGTGTGCAAAAGAGGCTGAATCCGGCGTACCGAGAGCCAGCGCTTCGACATCCATGTGGGTTGTATCAAGCGAGACCTTCAGGTTGTTCGACTCGTTGCTTTCGGAAATCTGATTAAAAATATCGCTTCGCACAATCACGTAATAATCGCCACCAATGATGCCAGGCAAGCTTCCTGTCGCTGTCTGGCTGTAGCTGGCATTGCCTGCCAATGGTCCGTTTATAGCCTCCCTGCTGAAGAGTGCATCACCCAAATCCCATACCGCATCAGGAGAGATATAAAGGCTGTCACTCCACTGCCCGGTAATCGCCTGTTCACTCTGGTTGGTCACGGTATAGCTGATACTTGTCTGCGCTCCGGGAATACCGTTTTCAGGAACCGTAATAACACCCGCAACCAAGTCCGCTGGCTTCGGCAGAGTTATCTGTACCACTGTAGCATCAAGGGCTGTATTGTTTCCCTCGCCTCCACGTTCATAGATCGCATTATTGCTGTCAACAACACCAAAAACATAATATTTACCACTAATACCTTTCGGGATTAGGAACGATTCGCTGAACAAGACATCTGCGTTTGCAGAAAGAGCTGTCAGGTTCTCCTTATACCCAAGATAGAGATCAGATGTTCTGTCAAGCACTCCATCACGCGACAGGTAAAATGCCTGTCGCCAGCCACCACTTGTTGCCGCGCCATTGTTATGAACTGTCCAATCAACCTGAAGATTTTGCCCACTGGTACCTTGATCAGCGGCTTGCAGAGCGCTGATAACCAAATCAGAAGTCGGAGTGAGACTTATCGTTGTTATTCCATCCGCAACTCGCTGATTGTTTCCCTCTGCTTCCAGCTCGGCAACCACTCCTCCAGCATCGGTACGCACCCACACGTAGTAGTCTCCCTGCAAATCAATGGGTAGCCTGAAGGAGCCCGATCCTTGATAACTCCCGGTCGGAGCAAGCTGGTTTGCATGGTAAAAGCTGCCGAGATTGATATCATCAGCATTTCCTGAAACATCATCCTTACTCAACATCACTTCATCCCGCCAGTATTCGGTGTTGGTGCGGCCAAGCCCGGCATTGATGACCGTATAGCTTACAGTAAACCAGTCGCCAGAGGCCGCACTCGCAGGCGCAGTGACCGATGTAACTTGTAAATCAGCCGTTGGTGTCGGTTGACCAAGGTCAGGATGAATTATAGGAATGATTGTTATGTCAGAGAGTAACTTGCTGTTATTGTCTTCATGATTTGCTTCATATTGATAATTATTGGCATCGGTTACCACAAAAAGCCGGTATTGACCAGATAAGTAAGCCGGTAATGAAACAAGCTCGCTCCTCGAATACATTTGGCTACTATTCAGTGTACCAGTGTGTGTAAAGGAAGCAAGTGTAATATCATCGCTATTACCAAGGATAGTGTCCTGTGAAAGAATAATACGATCATACCATTGAGTAACCGTGGTTGTTCCAATAGCTTGGTTAGTTACATGCCACGACACAAGTACATTTGTTCCCGCATGTGCCGCTGTTGGTGCACTTGCTTCGTTTACTATCAGATCCGCAGGACGAGATTCAATCGTTATCTGTTCAGCATTTCCAAAAATGTTATTTTCATTGTCAAGCTCAAAAACATCGTTTTTGCTGTCTGTAGAGGCAATGAGGTAATAATTTCCCTGCAAACCATCAGCTAACCGGAGAGTAATTGAATTGATATAGTAACCTGCAGCAGCACCTGAATTATATAAAGCAATGGCCTCGTTTAATGGTAATTCAGTGGTGTCGTTTGTGGGTTCCAGAGTACCCGAATGTTGGAGGTCTGCCAACTTCATATCGCTGGAATCCAGCACTGTATCATTGGAGAGATAGAGAACATCACTCCACCAAGAGTTCGGTGTTGTGGTTGAACCTCTGTTGATAACCCGATAGGTGATAGTAAGGTTATGGCCAGCAATTGCTGAAGAGGGGGCTACAATGCCCGAAACTTCAAGATCAGGAGGCGGAGTCAGGTGTACTGTTACAGGTGTAGCATCATACGCTTTATCGTTCGACTCAAACCGATTAGTATATGCAAAAGATAGAATGGGATCAAAGAAATAATACTGAATTGCAAAAGATTCAACGGTAACAAAGAAATAATAATTACCTTCCATGCCTACTGGTAAGGTAACAGTTTCAGTCGTGGTGAAGGCACTTGCATTATTTGGTAATGGTAGTTGTGTATTATAAAGCTTTCTTGCAAGCATTTTCAAGAGATAGTCATTACTATCAAGAATAGTATCTGTTGACATGAAGATACGTTCAATCCATGGCGTACCTGACTCTATAAAACTCTGTGCATATGGGATAGCAATCCAATTATCAACGTTTGGAAGTGGTTCTTGCCCAGCATTTTCAATCGAGTATGTTAACGACATGCTTTGCCCCGATAAAGCCTGTGCAGGTGCCGCAACTGAAACAACTGCCAGATCAGAAAGCTCCCTCAATGGAATCGGTTGAATATCGAGCACAGAACTTGCCGTAACGTTGTCACTCTCACCATCGCCTTCCGGGATATGTCCGTAAGCATCTGTCTGTACCAGAATGTGATAGTCGCCCTCTCGACCATCTGGCAACGTGACTTTCGCAGTGTTTGTATAACCCTCACCGATATTGAGATAGCCTGGATTTTGTGCCGTGTTCAGCAAAACATCTGTGTTGTCAAGTTTTGTATCAGCCGACAGATATACCCTGTCATACCAGAAAGGAGCTGAAGTAGCTGCGTTCCCCGTGTTTTTGACAACCCACTGCACCTCAATCTCCCGACCGGTATATGCTGAGAAAGGAGCCGTAATGCTTTCAATCTGCAGGTTCGGGTTGGGCAACGGCTTAATGTTAATAATCTCCGAGCCAGAAGCGGAATTGTTGGCTTCTCCCAACGTGCCTTCACTCAAAGCATTGCCTGCATCGGTGATTACAACCACACGATAATGACCTTGCATGTCTGCCGGAACATAAATCGTCTGAATACGGTTCATCTCGACAGACAATGGGAGTTGAGTGCTGACAGGAAAGTCACCTACCCATCGATCCAGCCCCGGAGTATCAGGATTGTCCAGATAGACCCGATCTATCCATGAAGCATTGACTGGCTCACTGCCCTGTGTTATTAAACTCCACGATATTTCAAGTGAGCTACCTGCATCAAGAGCAACAACATTTTGAGGAGTTTCAACTTGAGTAATAAGCAAGTCTGTACCAACATCAGCCAGAGTAATGGATATATTTTTTTCGAAGCTCAAGCCTCCCTGATCAGTTGAGCTGACCCTGATAGTGTGAGATGCCGTGGTTTCAAAATCCAGAACCGCTCCATCAGCTACCTTAATCTGGTCTCCAAGCAGTACAAACCTGCCTCCGGCATCATCGAGCAGTTGATAGGTAAATGTACCTTGAACGTCGTCAACGGTATTGAGAATTCCGATTACTGTGCCTGGCAGGCTGTTTTCGGGAATCAGTGTATTGGAAAGAGAAATGTCGGCAGGGGGCTTATTCGTAGTAAAATCAAATGTTGTTACATTACTGATTCCTGCAAATGCGTTGCCCGCCAAATCTTTGATGACCCCGCTTGCCATCTGGACACTGTAAGTGCTGCTGGCGTATAACTCCTCCGTCGGGTTGATCGTAACGGTGTGGCCGCTGAAGCTCACTTGGCCACTATCGGTAACATCAATGGCACGAATATCCGTACCGTTGCTGATGACAATGTTACCCGTTCCAGCTTGCACGTTTTCGTTAAAGGTGAGCACGATGTTGCTGTCAAGCGCAACGGCTGTGGCATTGTCGGATGGTGTAGCAGAAACGCGTAGGGGAGGGGTGATATCTGCAGGATTGTCATCTACTGCTGTTACTACAATGCGCTGATCAAGCACGGCTGAAGCAGCAAGGTTGTCGGTTACAGTAAAGGTTACCGTACATTCCTGCTCTGACGGAGTATCACTACTGTTGTTGAACATCACCGAACGAGCTACGGCTTGCACTAATGCGTTGGTCACATTGGCGTTGAAGGTAAAATGCCAAACAGCATCACCAGTAACAGAGCCAGCATCTGCCATTCCAATCTCAGTGGTGCCAGCCATCAGCTTGTTCCCGTTGGTGTTGAACCAAATGCTGGCGTTACCAAGATCGGCAGTAGGAAGGGTTAGTCTATCGGCGGCTTCTGCATTAGCCGTAATCTGGATGTCAAGAGAACCACCATTCCAGCTTGCATCGCCATCAGGATCAGTAATAATAACATCGTTACAGACAGCAACGGGAGTTTGTTCGGTGAAATCGGTGAGAACTGATGGCGAGGTGTTGAGGAGAACGGAGACAAGACCATTACCATAATTTGCAATAATTATATCTGCCTTGCCATCATGATTAACATCGCTGCTTGTAACGCACTCAGGAGCATTTCCAGTAGCAAAATCCACTTTATCTGCAAACGTCCCATCACCATTGTTTAGCAATATGGAAATGGTACCGCTACTATAGTTTGAAGCAACGATATCCTCTTTGCCGTCGCCGTTGACATCGGCACTTGTGATGAACTCAGGATTAGCGTCCACATCGTAATCAACTTTGGCGGCAAAAGTGCCATCACCCTTGTTTATCAGAACAGAAACACTATTGCTCCCTCTATTTGCAACGATAAGATCAATTTTGCTATCACCATTGAGATCGGCACTTGTGACGGACTGTGGATTAGCGGCCACATCGTAATCAACCTTGGCAATAAATGTACCATCACCATTATTTAGCAATACTGAAACGCTATTACTGCCATAGTTTGCAATAATCAGATCGGTTTTACCATCACCATTAATGTCCGTACTTTTAATGTCATCTGGATTACCCGAAGCGGCTAAATCTACTTTATCAGCAAATGTACCATCACCATTGTTGATGAATACAGAGAGAGTATTGCTAAAAAAATTTCCTGTAATAATATCAACCTTACCATCGCCATTGATATCAGCGCTTGTTATTGGCCAAGGTTGACCGTCAGTGGTATAATCAACCATTGCTGAAAAAGTACCATTGCCATTGTTAAGCATCACTGACATTGTTGGGCTAAATGAATTAGCTGTAACAAGATCAATATGTCCATCACTATTGACATCTGTACTTATTACCGAGAAAGGTGTATTCACTACGTATTTATCTTGTAAAATAAATGTTCCGTCACCATTGCTCATCAATATGGACACGGTGTTACCTGTATAATTCGCCGTCGCTATATCAGTGTATCCATCCTCATTGAAATCTGCACTTGTAATAATTGCTGCTCTACCACCAATAGCGTAATCTACTTGTGGTGCAAACGAGATTCCCGTTGGGCGCTGGATAATGGGGTCGGCATTACTTGTTCCAAAATCCAGTGTTGTAGCATCGCTGATGCCAGCAAACGCATTGCCTGCCAAATCTTTTATGACACAGTTACCAATCTCAACATGATAATGACTACCTGAGTGTAAATCAGTAGCTGGATTGATGGTAACAGTGCTACCATCGAAGGTTACTTGTGTGCTGTCGGTAACGGCAATGGTGCGAACATCGGCACCATCGGTGATGACTATGTTGCCGCTACCAGCTTGCACGTTTTCGCTAAAGGTGAGCACGATGTCGCTACCGACCGAGACGCTCATTGTATCATCGGCAGGAGTGGCGGAGATGAGTTTTGGGATTACAATATCGTTCCATATCCCATCTGCAAATAGGAAATGCTCAACATTTTCAATATTATCTGTTCCATCCCGGTATGGGATCGTATCAGTAATAGTATATGTATTCGTTTCTTGATTGTAATTAACTCTATAATCAGCGCGATTACCACTAAACCCTACGGTATCATCACCATTACCACCATCTATTGTGTCATTATCAACAATAGAATTAAAGAGAATATTGCTTCCATTTTTTTCAATAAATAATATTTCATCGATAAAAATGTAACGATATGTACTATTATCTTGTAATGTAATACTTATCGTTGAACCGCTAAAAGAACCATTAAAATCGATAAATCCTCTTGTTGTATCGGCTATTTCATTTCCAGAAAGTTCAAAAGAATTTTCATTAATGAAAACGTTTTTCGGAAGATAAATTAGCGAGCTTTCTGCACGATTAAAACCAATTACAATATCATCAACTGTAATCGAATGATCAAAAACAAAAGTAAGCACTGGTTCAACTGAACGCCATCCAATCCATTCATAAGCATATTCAATCATATAATTGTTATTACCAAGTATGCCATCGGTAAGCTGTGAACCAGTATCATCGTAATATTTATAATTATCATCATAAGCTTCTCCTGGCATACTTAATGAATACGAAACAGGACGATGATATATAGCTTGATCTCCATTTCCATAAATAATATCGTTACCATTTCCACCATAAATAGTATCATTTCCTCTATAGCCATATATCGTATCATCTTCAATGCTACCATCAAGAGAATTATTGCTATTATCTCCAGGAATAGATGCATGAGATAATACCGTAAAATCCAACGCATCTGCATCACGAATTCCCACAAACGAATTACCCGCTAAATCCGTGACAGCATTATTATCAATAGCAACATGGTAGTTACTGCTCGCGTGCAAATTATTGATTGGATTTATTGTAACCGTGTTGCCACTAACGGTAATCTGTGAAGTATCGTTAATAGCAATGGTTCGTGTATCGCTTCCATTACTGATAACAATATTGCCCGTGCCAGCTTGAATATCTTCGCTAAACGTTAGCACTATGTTGCTCTCAATAGCTACAGATGTTGCATTGTCGGATGGCGTGGATGATATGAGCGTTGGTGCTGTGGTGTCGTCAGGATTGTCATCCACTGCCGTTACCGTAATATGCTGATCAAGTAAAGTTGAAGCACCAAGGTTATCGACCGCTGTAAACGTTACCGTGCGTTCCAGCTCCGATGGCGTGTCGCTGCTATTATTGAACGTCAGCGCACGAGCTACGGCTTGCACTAATGCGTTGTTCACATTGGCGTTGAAGGTAAAATGCCAAGCCGCATCACTACTAACAGACCCAGAATCAGCCGTGCCAATCTCAGTGGTGCCAGCCATCAGCTTGTTACCGTTGGTGTCGCACCAAATGCTGGCGTTACCAAGATCGGCAGTCGGAAGGGTTAGTCTATCGGCGGCTTCTGCATTAGCCGTAATCTGGATGTCAAGAGAACCACCATTCCAGCTTGCATCGCCATCAGGATCAGTAATAATAACATCGTTACAGACAGCAACGGGAGTTTGTTCGGTGAAATCGGTGAGAACTGAGGGCGAGGTGTTGAGGAGAACGGAGACAAGGCTACCATCATAATTTGCAATAATTATGTCTTCCTTACCATCAAGGTTAATATCGCTATTTACAACGCAATGAGGACCATTTCCAATAGCATAATCAACTTTATCAGCAAATGAACCATCTCCATTATTTAGCAATATAGATATGGTACCACTATGGTAGTTTGGAACAATAAGATCGATTTTACCATCACTATTAATATTAGCAGTTGAAAAGAAAAGAGGACCATTTCCTGTGGTGTAATTAACTTTATCAGCAAATGTACCAGCACCGTTATTTAATAGTACCGATACTGTATCCGTACCCGAAGTAGCAACAACAATATCAATCATGTTATCACCATTAACATCGACACTTGTGACAAACTGAGGATTAGTTCCCACAACGTAATCTACTTTATCAGCAAAGGTACCATCGCCATTGTTTAGCAATACTGAAACGCTATTGCTCCCATAGTTTGCAATAATCAGATCGGTTTTACCATCACCATTGATGTCAGCACTTGTAATGTGATCTGGATTACCTGCAGAAGCTACATCTACTTTATCAGCAAATGTACCATCACCATTGTTGATGAATACAGAGAGAGTATTGCTAAAAAAATTTCCAATAATAATATCAGGTTTCCCATCGCCATTGATATCCGCGCTAATTATTGACCAAGGTTCACCGTCAGTAGCATAATCAACCATTGCAGAAAAAGTTCCATTGCCATTGTTGAGCATTACTGACATTGTTTGGCGATAAGAGTTAGCTGTAACAAGATCAATATGTCCATCACTATTGACATCTATCCCTATTACGGAATAAGGTGAATGCCCAACATAGTTATCTTGCAGAATAAATGTTCCATTACCGTTGTTTATTAGTATGGATATTGTGTTACTGGTATAATTCGCTGTCGCTATATCAGCGTATCCGTCACCATTGAAATCTGCAGTTGTAATAAAAGTAACTCTACCGCCAATAGCGTAATCCTCTTGTGGTGCAAACGAGATACCCTTAGGGCGCTGGATAACGGGAGCAGAATTGGGCGTTCCAAAATCCAACGTCACTGCATCACTAATCCCAGCAAACGCATTACCAGTCAAATCCTTAATAGCACCATTATCTATCAGCACATGATAACTGCTCCCCCCCGCACTTGCATCAAGTATGTTATTACCAGCATCGCCTGAAATAACATCATTTTGGTCTATCCCTATCGTCGCCATAATCGTTAAGTTTAGTATGTTACATAAGGTAAAACTCTTCCGTACTGGCAATAATCATCATCGTTTATTTACATCACGCTGAACCAGTATTGCAACAAGTCAAAAACAGGAATGATTGGAAAAAAAAGAATAATAGAATGCTCACATTGCAACAGGATCAACTGAGCATCACCAGCCTGGAATAGGGCTGTCAGGGTATTAGTGTCATTACAAGCCTCCCGTATCCGGCCGATTACCGCACACGGACCTTGAACTTTTTCATGGAAAGGCATAACGGACAATGGTTAATCAATAAGAAAACAACAAACAGAGTTCGCCATTTGCTCAATAATAACGCACTCAATAAATACGAAGAGTGTAATTTTAATAAAAAAATATTGATTTTTTTTAACATAATAAACGCTTTAAAAATTAAAGCGTGTTTAAATCAGGACGGGAGACCACCTGTAATTCGGTTAAACCATTGAATTGCAAAATTGGCACCGAAACAATCATAACACTCTTTGTCGGAGTTGTAGCAAAGGAACAATCAATGACGCGCATAGCCTCGGGCAAAAACTTGTTGCTGGCAAATCAGCCACGGAATCGTGATATTGACAGGTTAAATCAATAAGCTCCGTCGGTTTATAACTTAGTCATGAATAATGCCCACTCTTGCCTACAGTATCAGAAACTCGCTTTACCTGAATATTACCAACCGGTGTTCAAACGCCTGCTCATTCTGCATTAAATTAAACCGCTACACAGGTGATGAAAACGACCTGTTTCTCGACACCGAGCCATCGTTCGATGAGATCATGGCTGCCATTGCGCCATTCAGTGATTTCGAAGAGGTTGTTTTCTGCGGTTATGGAGAATCATTGATACGGCTTGAAATCGTCAAGCAGGTGGCAGAAGCCGTCAAGCAGAAGTATTGCACTCGTGTCCGAATCAATACCGACGGACAAGCCAATCTTGTGCATGGCCGGAACATCATCCCTGAACTGGCAGGTAGTGTGGATTGCTTTTCTGTGAGCCTGAATGCGCCTGATGCCGAAACATACATGCGTTTGTGCCATAGCCCGTTTGGTGCGGCAGGCTTTCGCGGTGTCTGCGACTTCATCCGTCTGGCAGCAGCAGAAATACCCGAAGTCATTGCAAGCGTTGTCCGTGTCCCCTCACTTGATGTCGATGCCTGTAAAGCTCTGGCACTGTCACTTGGTGCATCATTCCGGCTACGACCGTATTACCAGGGATAGGTGAACACCGGGCATTTAGTTAAATTAAGGCGTTACGGACAAATTATGACTTCAATGGTATCTTGAGCACGGCATTCATCTTGCCGACGTAATAATAATTTTCGGGAAAAGCATCATGAAATTTGAATTTGAGAATCCAACACATTTAGTCTTCGGTGCAGGAACACTTTCGCAAATCGGTGAAATAGTGCGCAAACATGGCAAAAAGGCCTTGCTTGTCACTGGTGGCGGAAGCGTCAAACGCAACGGAACTTTTGAACGGGCACTCTCCAGTCTGAACGCCGCTGGAGTCACCGTCATAGAATGCGCAGGTGTTGAGCCAAACCCCCGGCTGTCGTCGGTGATGAGAGGCGCCCAAATCGCCCGCGATGAAGGTTGCGACATCGTCATCGGCATGGGTGGCGGCAGCACTATGGACGCAGCCAAGGTAATGGCGGCCGCCGTCAACTATGAAGGTGACCCATGGGAGATGATTATCCACGGCCAGGATAACTGGAGGCTTCCGACCAGTGCGCTCCCCATCATTACCGTACCAACATTGGCGGCTACCGGTTCTGAAATGAACGGTGGAGCGGTTGTCACGAACGAAAAAACAACCGTAAAATCTTTTGTCATCGCCAAATGCCTCTACCCGCGAGTGGCGATTGTCGATCCCGAACTGACGTTGAGCGTACCGCCGGATCAGACGGCGTTTGGCATCTGCGACCTGATTACCCACGTAACCGAGTCATACTTCAATGGTGCCGATGGTACACCGCTTCAGGATCGCTTTGCCGAAGGGGTCATTCTCACCGCTATGGAGTGGGGACCAAAAGCAGTAACCGATGGTAATAATCTCGAAGCAAGAGCGCAAGTGCAATGGGCATCTGTTGTCGCCCTCAACGGATGGGTGCAGGTCGGTACCGCTGGAGCTTTTCCGGTGCATATAATCGAGCACGTCCTCTCGGCACATCACGATATTGCGCATGGTGCCGGTCTCTCTGTGGTCAACCCCGCCTGGATGCGTTTTGCTGCCCAAACCCGTCCTGCGCGTTTTGCCCGGTTTGCACAACGTATCTTTGGGCTCTCCCTGAAACATCCTGACGACAGAGATGCTGCAATGGAAGGAATCGACAGGTTTGAGGCGTTTTTACATTCGATCGGCTGCCCCACTCGCCTGTCACAACTGGAGATAGGAGATGCGCTGCTTGAGCGGTATGCCCATGATACTGTCCATATTATTCATGATGGAGAGGGACATCTGCCGGGTCGTCCACCCATGAGTGAAGAGGATATAGTCGAGATTCTCCGTTCGGCACTGTAACGGAGTGCACGCAGAAGATGAAAAAAAGAGGGCATGTCTCCTGCTCTCAATCAGGAAAAATTTCTATTATGATGTTCAATCGTCTTGTGCAGTAATCATCTCAACACCTCTCTTATGGCAACATGGCAATGTGGGCTCTGCTTTTATCTTTACAATGAACAGAACGAATCCGCCGCGTGGGAGGCTCTTCCGAAGGATTGGACATGCCCTCTCTGCGGCTCGGGTAAGGAGAGTTTCGGCCTTGTAGTGTCCAGGCCGCCAGCCGCTGCTTCAATTGGTGCTCAAACAGAGTACCTCGCAGAATGGCGACGGTCGTCAGACGATTTTGAGGTCAATATGGCCGATATCCACCACCTTGCCATGACCGGAAAGTCGATTATCGAACCGATGCGGAGCCGCATTCCGACCTTTTCCTGGGATGATATTCTCATGAAAGGTGCCCAGCTTGCAAAAATGCCGCTCAACAAAACAGATCCGGTTGTCACACAAACACTGATTGGCCCTGCCGCCGCCTTGCCCCTCATCCTCGAAACCCCGGTTTTTGTCTCCCATATCTCTTTCGGCGCGTTGTCGAGAGAGGCAAAGCTTGCTCTTGCCAAAGGGAGCGCACAGGCTAAAACAGCGATATGCTCGGGTGAAGGGGGAATTCTGCCCGAATCACTTGCGGCCTCCTACCGTTATATTTTTGAATATGTTCCCAACAAATACAGTGTTACCGACGAGAACCTGAAGCTGGTCGATGCGGTGGAAATCAAAATCGGACAGTCTGCAAAACCTGGAATGGGCGGGCATCTTCCGGGAAACAAGGTCACCCGTGAAATCGCTGCAATCCGGGGATGCCGAGAGGGGGAGGATATCATCAGCCCGTCGCACTTCCCCGATATCCGCTCAAAAGAGGATCTGAAAGCCACGGTCGATGATTTACGACAAAGAAGCGGCGGAAAACCGATTGGCATCAAGCTTGCGGCTGGCCATATTGAAGAAGATATCGATATCGCGCTCTCTGCGGGCGTGGATTTCATCACACTCGACGGCCGGGCAGGTGGAACCGGAGCCTCTCCCAAGGTTGTCAAAAACGCTACCTCAGTGCCAACCATTTTTGCCTTGGCACGAGCAAGAAAAATACTCGACTTGAGAGGGGCCAATACCGTCTCCCTCATCATTACCGGCGGGCTGCGCCTCTCTTCAGACTTTGCCAAGGCGCTGGCAATGGGGGCTGATGCCATCGCTGTCGGGACTGCGGCCATGATGGCGGCAGGTTGCCAGCAGTACCGTATCTGCAATACCGGCAAATGCCCCGTCGGCATCGCCACACAGGATCCGGCCCTTCGCGCCCGTCTTGATGTCGATATATCCGCTCTCCGCGTCGCAAACTTTTTCAAAGCCGTCACCGAAGAGCTTCGCGACTTTGCGCGACTGACCGGCAATGATAATGTTCACCATCTCTCGCTGGCTGATTTATGTACCACCAATTCCGAAATTTCAAATCATACCCCTATCGAGCACGTTTAATCAAACGTCGTCAGCCGACAAGCATTTTAATAAAGTATACTTGTCTTAATGAATTCCTGTAAGCATAAATCGCCGTTATTGGGGATTAATTTTCAGCCAATTATTCTGTGAAAGAGTTGGCTGCAGATGAAGCTTCAGAGCGTCCAAGCCAGTAACAGGCCAGTGGCGCTGGAATTTTCAGGGCATGGATATCCGTACCCAGCTCGATGATGCCGAAGTCTGACGCATCTTTTGTAATCACATAAGCCTTGTTAACCTGTCGTTCTTTGCAGAATACCGTCAATCCTTTGAGATCGGAGGCCTCCACACTGCTGCTGCGATACTTGATAGTAAAGTATACTATCCTTGAAGGTAATATACAAGAACGAAGCAGAATCGTCCTGATGGAATGGCGTTGTCTGACTATGGGTCAGGATTTGCCCTTGAGCTGGCCGGTGTAAAAATCAAGATCGACATAAAAGTCCTGCGACTCGGTACTGATGCGCTGCTGACGGGCAACAAAAGCAAAAATCATGATAACAAACAGAAGAAGCGCAACAGCGGAATTCCAATAACGGAATTGGGAGGAAAACCAGTTACCGGCACACCAGTATCTTTTGCCAAAACCCATGAAGTGGCCGAATACGACAATTGGTTCCTTCAGGAAATTGAGAACGGCTTGACCGAAGCCAACGATCCTGATACCCGGCGGGTTATCGGATGACGAAGCTAACCACAGTTGGGAAAAACGCGGACTGAACTGCTCAAATCATCTCTTGCAGCAAGAGAGCTTTTGCAAAAAAAAGTTAGATTATCTTCATCAAGTCGTACTTTCACTCTCACAAACACCCTGAACGATGACACAAGTCCGCGTCAGAAATAAACACCAGATCAAGATACCCGCACGCATCGCTGCATCGGCTAACATCAAGCCAGACGACTTGCTTGAGGCTGCCTATAATAATGGGGTTGTGACACTGATTCCGATATCACGCAAAAAGCGGAAAGAATCTGCGATGAATTATGCTGGAATCGCACAAGGTACCTGGGGAAAGACCACTCTCGACATTGATACAGAATTACGTAAAAGCCGTGATTCCTGGGAACAATAGAGGAGACACTCAAGCGGTTACAGGGGCACAAGGTCTATCTGGACACCAATGTTTTCATCTACTTTCTGGATCGTAATCCTGACTTTTTTCGGCTTGTAGCCCCAGTCATTGAAGCTGTCGAGTCAGGATTAATCATTGGCTGCACAGGAGACGTTACCATTGCTGAAATATTGGTCAAACCCTATCAATCCGGAAATCTGACGCTGGTTGCAAGTATCAAGGCCTTTTTCAGAATGGAAAATTTTCTGACGATATCTCCACATGATGCTGAAACATTTGACTTGACGGCTCAATTAAGAGCAAAGGACAACCGGAAATTTATTGGTGCTCTGCACTGTGCTACGGCAATTCGGGCCGGATGCATGTCTCTGATAACAAATGATAAAGGGATCAAATCAAGCAATTCTCTTGAAGTTATTCTCCTCTCAGCATTGCAGTGACACCTTATGAATAAACTGAATTATGACCTGTCTGTAATCGGAAAGAGAAAATAATGTTGCCGCCCAAACTGTGTCTCTGCCGAAATTCACCGTCAGGACCCTCACAGCATAACATACTGCCCCCCCCCCCTGTCACACCTCAAGCGCTGCGCCATAGACTTTCAGCCAGGCGACCTGCTTTTGATACTCAGGATAGTATTTGTCAACCTCATTCCAAAACTCCGCATTGTGCCTTTTGTGGTTGAAGTGACACAATTCATGAACAATCAGTAAGTCGATGACGCTTGCGGGTGCCATCAGGGGCACTGAAAACCAGAGAAAAATAACTCAATCAGAATTATTTTCGGAGAATCCGTGTTTTCTGATAACCGATGAAGACTCCCCGCCGCAAGCAGCGGGGTATCTGGTTTTAGAAAAAGCTTAACATACTTCACCGCAAGCGGTGGGGAATTCAACCCTGAGAGATTAAAATGCCTTTTGAAACATTTTTGTTATTTCGATAAATAATACGCATAATCCATGTATAGCTTGATAACTGGATAGTGAAAAAGATCATGATAACAAACAGAATAAGCACAACAACGGTAATTCCAATAACGGAATTGGGAGTAAAACCAGTTACTGGCACACCTGCATCTCCCGCCAAAACCCATGAAGTGACCGAATACGAAAATTGGTTCCTTCAGGAAGTTGAAAAAGGCTTGACCGAAGCCGACGATCCTGATACCCGGTGGGTATCCGATGACGAAGCTAACCGCAGTTGGGAAAAAAAGCGGACTGAACTGATCAACAGGCTTAATGGGGAAATTGCTTGACGTTGCTGTGGCTCCCAAGAGCAATAGCTGATCGTGATGCGCAATTAGACTTTATTGCCAAAGACAATCCTCAAGCTGCCCTTGAACATGGCGATCGTCGTACATGCGTACATACATGTCCATCTGTCCGATGTCCTGATGAGTGAGCTTGCCGTTCTTCAGGTCAATCAGCACAAAGCACTTGAGCAGGTAGTTGTAAAAAACAAGATCAACATAAAAATCCTGCGACTCGGTACTGATGCGCTGCTGACGGGCAACAAAAGCAAAACCTTTACCAAGTTCCAGCAAAAAAGCCTGCAACTTATCCATCAACGCCTGCTCCAGCTTTGACTCCAGCAGCTTGCCGGTGCCAGGCAGACCAAGAAACTCGAGCATCACGGGATCGCGCACGAACTCCCGGAGGCTACGAGGCAGTGCCGCGATATTGGCTTCGGCCTCAGCCTCCACGCTGGATTTATCGCTACTGAGCAGCAATCGCTCATAGTACAATGTGCCAATCTGCCGATCGAGTGCGTGCACACTCCAGTTCAGTGCTGCGGCTTCATGCATGTACCACTGCCGTGCTTTGTGGTTATCAACACGCAACATTGTCCGGTAATGCGACCAGCTCAATTCGTGACACAGTGTGTCACAAATTGGGAACGACTTATAAAACAAACGCATATAACGCAGGTTCGAGACATCAAACCCCTTGCCAAACTCACCAGTCAATGATTCTGCCAGTCGCGACAGTAGTTTTTTGCCATAAGCAGCGCGTGCCTGCCCTCCTTGCTCAAACTCCACGATATGGCGACCAATTTCCCAACAGGTACGCACCTGAATGACATCCACAGTCCGCTTTGCTTCTTTGCGGGCATCAGCAATAAGAGCACGCAACTGACCAAGCAACACATCGATATTCACTGAAAGACTCCGATCATTTTCATGCATAGCCATCTCCATAGTTGCATGTTGAAAAGTCCCACAGCCTGTGGGACAAATTGCGGTTGCTGCATTATACCATGCCCATTTTTTTACTTCGACAAATAATAGTCAAGTTTTCCCGTGAACATGGGCGCATAACAGGAGGAGATGCTTGCGGGGCCACGCCAGGCTGGCAAAACAACCCTGGTGCGGCGGATGGCAATCGAAGGGATGGTGCCAGTCAAACGCTGAATAAGAAGCTCTCTATGGATCGGAAAAGAGAAAAAAATCACCTATATTGTCCTTTTAAAACGAACACTATAGCAATAAATCATCCTTTATGAAAGGCTATCTGAGAGGCATAATCCGCCAAAAGATTGTTGATGCCCAGGCAGCGCCTCTGCCGGAATTCACCTTCAGGGATGCGAGAGTGCCTGAAGTGAAGGGTAAAGCTATTGCTGTCATCGGGATGAGGCGCTCAGGAAAAACAACATTGCTGAAGCAAATCATCTCTGAACGGGTGAAGCAGGGAGTGCCTCGTGGAGGAATGCTCTATTTCAGTTTTGAGGATGAACGGCTCGCGGGTATGGAGAGCAGTGACCTGGATATTGTTGTCGAGGAGTTCTATCGTTTGCATCCGCAATTAAGAGGTCAAGAGAGAGTGGTGCTCTTTTTCGATGAAATACAGGTGGTGCCCGGCTGGGAACTTTTCATACGCCGATTACTTGATACCGAAAATGCAGAGATTTTTATTTCAGGCTCTTCTTCCCGTCTGCTGTCGCGTGAAGTGGCCACGAGCATGAGAGGTCGTGCAATGGAAGCAGTTGTCTATCCTTTCAGTTTCAGGGAGTATCTCCGCCACAAAGGGGTTGAACCGTCAAAGCCAGTAGAAGAGTGGACAACATCTGATCGCTCAACCATTGAGGGTGAACTTCGCAACTATCTTGCGTTTGGCGGATTTCCGGAAACGACCGGCATCACAGGGCGTGACCGCCAGGAGTTGCTTCGGGGCTATGTCGATGTTGCGCTCCTGCGTGACGTTATTGAGCGTTACGCCGTGACAAACCCGGTCGCATTGCGCTGGATGGTGCGTCAACTGCTTGGAAATGCAGCAGGTTCATTCAGCATTAACCGTTTTTACGCCGATTTAAAATCTCAGGGATTTTCTGTAGCAAAAGATACGCTGCACACCTATCTCGGTTATCTTGAAGACTCGTTTCTCCTCCAGACACTCTGCCTTGCAACCGATTCGGAGCGTCGCCGTATGGTTAATCCCCGAAAAGTCTATCCTGTTGATACCGGTCTTATCCCTCTTTTTGATCGATCAGGAAAAGAAAACAGCGGTCATGCTCTCGAAACTGCTGTTTTTCTTGAACTGGCAAGACGAGGTTATGAAACAGGGTATGTTCATACCACTTCAGGCTACGAGGTGGATTTTCTTGCCAGAGATATGACGAAGGGAGATGAGCTGATTCAGGTCTGCACTGACCTCACGCAATCAAGTACAAGAGAACGGGAGGTAAGAGCACTCCTTGACGCAGCACCCGAGTTTCGGAATGTACGGTTACGGGTGATAACACTGGAAGCACCTCCAAGAGTTGAATTTCCTCCAGAAATAACCATCACACTCGCCAGCGAGTGGCTGCTTCTCGATTGAAAGCAAAAAAGCTTGCCGCGTGTCCATCAAGCACCTGCTTAGTGGCATCGAACCCCTTGCCAAACTCACCAGTCAATTCTGCCAGTAGCGACAGCAGCTTTTTGCCATAAGCAGCGCATGCCTGCCCTCCTTGCTCAAACTCCACGATATGACCTGGGGAAAAACCACTCTCGACATTGATACAGAATTACGTAACAGCCGTGATTCATGGAAACAATAGAGTTTCGTATACGACAGGTTTATGAGACATATTGTAATGATGAAAAAGTCTCACCACTGGTGCGACAATTGTCCTGGACTCATAATTTTTGATTATCCTCGGGCAGAGTAAGCGTCAAGAAAAGCGAGAGTTTTATCTGCAAATGGTAATACGGGAAAGATAGAGCAAGAGAGAACTTGAACGCCAATTCAGGAACGCCCTGTTTGACCATCCGCTTGATACGTTTCTGCCTGCTCCAATAACAGTGTGCGTTCCCGATCCAGCTCCGTTCACAGCTCTTCTTCGGTTGGCAAAACCAATATATAACTGCTGGCAAACAACTGTTCACTCCCATTCAAGACCGAATAGCGAACCACCGACTCGTCCTTTTGCGAACACAAAATAATGCCAGTTACATACTGTTCATGATTTTGGATAACTTGCCACAATAAAAGTAATGAGATGGGGAAATCAACTATTCAACACACGCAATACGGTGTCGGGGGCTTTTTTGACAAGATTAAGCAAAACCAGCGCCGGGCCATGAGGTTTGCGGTCACCCCGTTCCCAATGCCTCAGTGTGGCGACGCTTATGCCGAACGCAGAGGCAAACTCATCTTGCGTCAGGCGTGTTTCCTGTCGGATGCTTTTGACATTGACGGGTTCCGGTTGGAACACCCTTACCTTGATGTTTTTTCCCTCTGAATAATCAATAGCCTCTGCCAATCCATTTTTTATACTCTCAAATAGGGTATCCATTCTTATCTCTTATAGTTTTGAACCAAAATCTTCGTTAGTCCTGCCAGCTCATTCCGCTCTGATTTGGTCAGGTTACCCTGTTCACTTTTACTGAACGCCGTCAACAAAAAAAGCGGCATATCAGGGTTGTGGTAAAAATATATCATGCGAGTGCTGCCACTTTTTCCCTTGTTCCCTGTCGCCCATCTCAATTTTCGAACACCTCCGGTTCCCTGAATCAAAATCCCTGCCGTTGGGTTTGTTGAAAGAAAGGAGAGTAGAGAATCATGCTCCTCACTGTTCATCAGTTTTTCTGATTTGCGAATGAATTCCGGTAGTTCTACAATCGTAATATTCATCACACAATATAATCCATTGGATGATTTTTAAAGGGAATATCTGCCAGTAGCATAAATTTTTGGTCTCAATAAACTTTTCCTGCCAGGTACCACTATGTTGCCTGCCCACCTCTTAAAATCCAGATAGCAGCTTCTCACTGTGATGCTCAGGTAATTCTACCGCTATATCAGTCTCCAATATCAATCGCTCTGCATACATAACTTCCACTCCTTTCTCCACTTTAGCCCTACAAACCAACCCTGCCCAACCAGCCTCCGGTATTCGGAAAAAGATAAAGAGTTTTGCGAACGTAACACAGCAAAATTTTGCAATGGACCCGCTTGTCGATCGTATAAATGAGGAACCATCTGCCCCCCCACTATCACACCTCAAGCGCTGCACCATAAACTTTCAGCCAGGCGACCTGCTTTTGATACTCAGGATAGTACTTGTCGACCTCATTCCAGAACTCTGCATTGTGCCTTTTGTGGTTGAAGTGACACAACTCATGGACAATCAGGTAATCTATGACGCTTGCGGGAGCCATCATGACCTTCCAGTGGAAATTGACTTTCCGCTTTTTATCCGAGCAGGAGGCCCAGCGGCTCTTTAATTCCAGCACTGCAATCTCGTCAATAGTGAGCCCCATCATGCTGGCGTATTTTTGAACACGAGGGGGGATAAACTTGTTGCCACGTTTTCGATAAAACTCTTTGAACAGGGTGCAGAGCGTTTCACGTGGCCCTTCTGGCGCATAAAATTAACGCCCTTTGCATTCAATCTCTTTTGCCTCGCCATGGTATTGCAGATAGTAATTCCTGCCCAGATAGAGAAACGATTGCCCATTTACCGCCTCACGCCTGGTGGCTTTTTCGTTCAGCAGCTCCCGTCTAGTCTGGTATTTGTGGATTTTATACTCACTGGCAATGATTATGCAAAGTAAACTATTTAAATATAATAAGTTACATGATTATATTATATCATATCATCATAGCCACAATTCCCGTTCTTCTGGACTTTCAAGATGCTTGCCAACGATCGACTTCATGATGTGTGAAGAATATTTCTGACCAATCGGTAAACAGTTGTGCCTGTCTCTTTTGGCCAGGTGTCGTGCTGGTTGTTATTCCGCTGTTCTGCCCGGCGAATGGCTGCAGCAATCATTTCAACCGTAATCTTGCGGGAGTCTATTCCTTTATCATATTCGGGCAGATATCGCTTTAACCGTTCTGAACACTCGCGGGATGTAGAAATTCCTGAAGCTTCTTCAAAATGAAGTAAAAGCCAGTATTCAAACTTTGGGTTACTCAGTGCAAAACCAAAGTTTTTCTGAGTGGTTGACCAGGCATAAAGCTGATTGAGTTGATTTTCATCCCACTGGTCACGGTCGGCAACTAACCAGGCTTCGTCTGAACTTTTCAGGCTCTCTTTTTTGAGATAGTGCTCCATTTTTTTCAAGAGAGCCAAGGGGGCCAGGCCTTCTTTTGTTTTGAGACAGTGTATTTTGATGACTGAGTGATTGTTTTGTAACAGATCGAAATATTCTGGCTCTGTTTTATTTCCTTCAGTGGCGAGAACAAAGAGTTTCCGGTATCTTCGCTCACCTATGCGCCGTTGAAAGTCTCTTCTTGGTTTGGCCATTACTCTCCCACTGTTGTTTTGTTCTCACCGGGGTTCATCATCATTGGCATAAGGCTGGTGCGCATTCTTGGTATGCCTCCGAGTCGGCCCTGGAGATAGCTTTTCCGGATATCTTTGTCGTAGCGGACATCTTTATAGTCGCTGAACGACCACAGGCAGGATGAGCCTGACGCATTGCGTTCAGCGACCCACATTTCATCACGCCGGAACAGTTGCTGATCCATCAGCAGAACGTCATGGGTGGTGAACAAGAGCTGGGAACGACTCTCCTTCGAACAGTTTTCAAGATAGCCGTCCAGAAGAGTGCGAGTCAGCAGGGTATGCAGACTCCGATCAAGTTCATCAATGACATAGACCTTTTTTGATGAGGGTGCGGTGAGTTCCAGAAAAGCTGGCAAGAGATCAATCACACGCCGGGAGCCATCGGACTCCTGTTGTAACTCGAATTTTGCTTCGGTTCCGTCTGTTTTTTGATGAAAGGTTACCAGCTTCCAGGCAATGAGTTCACCCTCTTTTCGTGTGACCACATAGCGGTCAAGATCGGGCTCCAGCCGTATCGCTTTTCCCTCTTTGACCTCTTCCTGTATCAGGTTTTTTATGGCATCAGGAAATGGCAGATTTTCAAACGGAATTTTTTCTCCCCCGAGATGAGTGATGCCGGTATCAAGTTTTGGCAGCATGCTATTCATGGTGGCATACAGTGGATGCCCTTCATCGAGAAACTGCTCGAATGGTTCAAATCTTGAATCGGGAGCGACCAGTTCCAGAATATTCCTGAACCAGTTGTAGACCGGGCGGAAGGTTTCAACTTTTTGTGAAACCGAGTTGGTGAGAAACAATTGATTATCGCGTGTGCCCTGAAAGGCAAACTCAAGGAATGGGCGCTGTTCAAGGCCAGCGCCAAAATCTATCACCCCGTGGTGCCGGTGGTAGAGTGTTTTTTCACTTCCCGATGTAATTTCGATCAGTTTCTCTTCCAGAACAGCTTTTCGGGTAAGGGTAAAACTGAATTCATAAATTGCTTCATCAATGAGAAGTTCAAATGAAAAACTGGAAGGCTTTGACGCGCTTTGCGTATCGAGGCGGAAGGTGTCGACGGGAATGAGGGCATCGGGAAGCGTTCCCCTGACTACCAGATTTTTGGCAAAACTCAGCGCCTTGAAAAAGTTTGTCTTTCCCGAGGCATTGCCGCCATAAATGGCTGCGATCGGCAGTATCCGTGTCGAGTATTTTGCTACCTTTGGAACGCGCTCGCTATGCTGCCGTTCGCGGCTGGCAATCATGGAGAAGGAGACCGGTTCCATGAAGGATGCCCAGTTTTCAAGAGAGAAATTGATTAACACAACAAGGCTGTTTTATGAGATAAAATCACTTTCTGATGCCTTAAAATATTCTTTTCAGAAGATTATCCCTTATTGAAAGAGAAAATTTCTCATAGGATTGTTTTACTGGTGGTATTTTTCAGGGTATTGTCTCTTATGGTTTGATACTTTCTTGCAATCTCTTTGTACAATCGCCTTCAGGGGGAGTATCTTTCAAAAGAGAACGCCGTTGTTTTGGCCTCCGCGTTTCAGAAACTCCAGAAAGATTACTCTGGCCGGGAACAGGGTGGATGACCTGTGATGAAACATCAATTCATAAAGATATCGACTGTAGATGTTCTCGATGGCTGTTCACTGCGAATCCATTTTCATGATGGCGCAGTCAGAGAAATCAATCTTGAGCCCGTTTTGTAAGGCGAACTCTATGAACCGTTACGTAAGCATGATTTTTTCAGCCAAGTGACTGTTGATGATGAAGCCAGCACCGTTGTGTGGCCAAATGGAGCTGACTTTGACCCTGACCTGCACTATGCCTGGGATGAACATGTTGATACCTTTGCAAAGCAGATGCAGAGGATTGCGCATCTCTGCACATAACCATCCTCCCCCTCCCCTATCACACCTCAAGCGCTGCACCATAAACTTTCAGCCAGGCGACCTGCTTTTGATACTCGGGATAGTATTTGTCGACCTCATTCCAGAACTCCGCATTGTGTCTTTTGTGGTTGAAGTGACACAACTCATGGACAATCAGGTAATCAATGACGCTTGCAGGAGCCATCATGACCTTCCAGTGGAAATTGACTTTCCGCTTTTTATCCGAGCAGGAGGCCCAGCGGCTCTTTAATTCCAGCACTGCAATCTCGTCTTCACTCTTTTGCCATGGCTCCCCCTGTATCAACGGAGCCAATGACTGCAATACATACCGTGCTGCACCGTCTGCGTTCCACGGCACCCCTGCTTTCAAAAGCGGGGTCATGTCATCAAGAAAACGCCGGTCATTGAGCTTCTCAAACAGGTTCATTTCAAATTCAGCTCGTGATATCTGATGTTCTTCGTGCTCAAGGTATCGTAAAAAGCAGTCCGCACAATCTGCGGATAGGTTCGGTAGAATACTCATTAACCACAAGGAAAGCTTGTGCCCCCCCTTCATACCTCAAGCGCCGCGCCATAGAGGTGAAATATCGAACAGTTATCGGACTATTGCTCTTTTTCGAAATATTTTACTTTTTTCAAACCCTTGAAATGCTGATCCTGTGTCCAGAGGGTACAATCGTATTTCGAGGAAGTGGCATAAATAATACTATCAGCTAAAGCTAATTTGTTGTCTTTGCCAATCTTCGCAGAATAAATCGCCAGCTCTGCGTCGAGTTCGATCACCCGGCCTTGTTTCATATGAGCAATGGCCAGTAACGCTTGATCTTCGTTTGTTTCGACCAATAACTTCTTGAATACTTCATAAAGGGTTATTGATGGAATAACAAGTGATGAAATATCTTCTATCGCTGCCGCCACAGCATCACCAACTTTGCTGCCAGCAAAGTATTCCAGCCAGCAAGAAGAGTCGACAACATTCATACTCTGTCGTCTTCCCTTTTGATCTCAGTGTTGATACCCTTGAAGATTCCTTTTAGCGATTGCATTGGCTGGATTGGTACAAGTTCAATCCGACCTCCATAGGTGATGATCCCCATAGTCGTCCCTACACGAAGGCCTATATTTTCTCTAATTTCTTTTGGTATAACAACCTGAAACTTACTTGAAACAGTTACAGTATTCATCAATTATCTCCATGAGTTACAATAACACGATCGATAGTGGTTGTCAAGAATTCTATCGCACCTGCAGGATCCGGCGAACATTGTAGACTAAGCAGCCCGATTCGGAGAAGCGTAAACCTCTTCTTGCGTAAAGTAACTTAACAAATCATTCTGATAAAGGAAATATCTGATTCAGCCGAAGCGTTCTTGCGCATGAGGGGCCTATAGCAGAAATATCGGACTGCTATCATTATTATTTTTCTGCAAATGAGATTCGGACTATATCTGACCGTTCCCCAGTCCTGCATTCACGATCAATCACACCTCAAGCGCTGCGCCATAGACTTTCAGCCATGCGACCTGCTTTTGATACTCAGGACAATATTTGTCGACCTCATTCCAGAACTCCGCATTGTGTCTTTTGTGGTTGAAGTGACACAACTCATGGACAATCAGGTAATCAATGACGCTTGCGGGAGCCATCATCACCTTCCAGTGGAAAATTTAGCAGGCAATACTCACCACCACTCTTCCGGGAGGAAAAAGAAAGCTTTTGAAAATCAAATTTATATGTATAAAATAGAGTTACAATCGATTAGTGCATGACTTTTGAATGCAAAAGAGAGGCAAATCCGGGGCTAAATCATGACAGGGCTACGAGAAGTAAAAAAACAGCTTCGGCCAGGAATGGCGTACAGGCGATCGGATCTGCAGCAATGGTCAAACGCTGTTGATCGCCACATCAGGCAACTGCAAAATGATGGGACACTCCGCAAGCTTTCAATGGGTCTCTACTACCGCCCCAAGCAGACCGTTTTTGGTGAAGTACCCGTTGACGATAAAACGTTGGTACAGGCTTTTCTCAAAGATCACCGATTTCTGTTGACATCTCCCAACGCCTATAACTCTTTGGGGGTTGGTACAACGCAACTGTACAACAAAACGGTTGTTTACAACCACAAAAGGCACGGCAAGTTCAAATTAGGCGAACGCACGTTCGACTTTCGAAAAAAGGCTTTTTTCCCCCTGAAACCCTTCCCTGAATTTTTGTTGGTTGATCTTGTCAACAACATCAAAGAGCTGGCTGAAGACGAAGAGCTGGTGCTCTCTCATGTCAAAGAAAAAGCGCACTCCATGGATAAAATAAAACTTGCCAGAGCTATCCGTGAGTATGGAGGGGCAAGAGCACAAAAAATTTTTGAAACATCATCAGTGAACAATGCCAAAGTTACTGCATAACCACAAAGATTTCAATGCGTTGATCAGCATTGTCGCCAACAACATGTCGATTGCTCCTGAACTGGTTGAAAAAGATTATTGGATCATGCACTGCCTGTATGGATTGCAGAAAATGAACCTGACCTTTGAGCTGAAGGGCGGCACATCGCTCTCAAAAGGGTACGGTATTATTGAGCGCTTTTCAGAAGACATTGATATACGGATTGAGCCACCTGCTGAAATGAATGTTAAAACAGGTCAAAATCACGAAAAGCCAGCTCATTGCAAAAGCAGAATGCACTTTTACGATTGGCTGGCAAGCAACATCACCATCAATGGCATTCACTCAGTCAGCCGTGATAACGCCTTTGACGATTCAAAATACCGTAGCGGTGGCATCCGCTTGCATTACAAAAGCTCCTCCGCCTCTCCACCCGGACTGAAAGAGGGCATCTTGCTGGAGGTTGGGTTTGATGACGTTGCACCGAATACACCAAAGGAGATAAGCTCATGGGCTTATGATTATGCCACAACAAAAGTTCCGATTATTGATAACCGAGCCAAAAGCATTCCCTGCTACAACCCGGGATACACTTTGGTTGAAAAGCTGCAAACCATATCGACAAAATATCGCCTTTGGATGAACACAGGGAAAAAGCCCGATAACTTCATCCGACATTACTACGACATCTCTTGTCTCCTGCAATCTCCAGAGGTACTCTCTTTTATCGGAACCCCATCATACCAAGCACACAAAGAAAAGCGCTTTCCGAAGAGAGATAACCTTGTTCTTGCAACCAATGAGGCTTTTCTGCTTCATGATAAAACTACCAGGAATCAATACCGTGAAGCGTACGAAAACACGCAAGCACTCTACTACAAAACCCAACCACAATTCGACAGCATAATTGACCGGATTCAGACAGCCTTTGCGCTGGGACTATAGAGACTGTCACCACCGACCATTCTGTGGCTGCATGTAATTGTGCCGACAGCGTAGGCACTTTTTCAAATCGGTCAAGCTTTGACACTGGCAGCAACTGACACAATTGTGCCGACAGTGTCCGCACAATCTGCGGATAGGTTCGGTAGAATACTCATTAACCACACGGAAAGCTTGTGCCCGCCCATCACACCTCAAGCGCTGCGCCATAGACTTTCAGCCATGCAACCTGCTTTTGATACTCAGGATAATACTTGTCGACCTCATTCCAGAACTCCGCATTGTGTCTTTTGTGGTTGAAGTGACACAATTCATGGACTATAAGGTAATCAATGACGCTTGCGGGAGCCATCATGACCTTCCAGTGGAAATTGACTTTCCGCTTTTTATCCGAGCAGGAGGCCCACCGGCTCTTTAATTCCAGCACTGCAATCTCGTCAATGGTGAGCCCCATCATGCTGGCGTATTTGTGAACACGAGGGGGGATAAACTTGTTACCTCGTTTCCGATAAAACTCTTTGAACAAATCATGAAGCGTTTCGTATGATCCTTCTGGCACATAAAAATAACGCCCTTTGCATTCAATCTCTTTTGCCTCTTCATGGTATTGCAGATAGTAATTCCTGCCCAGATAGAGAAACGATTGCCCGTTTACCGCCTCACGCCTTGTGGCCTTTTCGTTCAGCAGCTCCCGTCTGGTCTGGTATTTGTGGATTTTATACTCATTCGCCTTGAGAATATCGTTGACGTTCTCTTCAGTGGTGTTTTCAGGCACAAGCAGAGAGATCGAGCCATCGCGCTCAAGGTAAATGCTGGCGGTCTTCCTTTTGCTGCGCTTGACCGTTATCTTCTGTTCAAGGGTCATGAGTGGCGGATCTCTGATTCCCGCTTTTCGGCAAGGCTGATGAGTTCAGTGGTAAGTTTTGCGGCTTTAGCTTTTATGGTGTCAATCCCGCAATAGTCAAGCTCGTCGCGAACATCACTCTCAAGTTGCCGGCGCTCATTACTTTTCTGCCAGCAATTGGGGATCAGGATGAACTCTTTGATGCGGGCATAGAGCAGCTCTGCAATGTTGGCGGCGCTGCCGATGGTATCAGGATTTTTTGTGTCAATTCCGGCTTCCAGTACGATAAGCTCAAAAAACGGAGTGGCATGTTGATGAACGATACTCGCTTCATCCTTGCGCCCTTCACCGATATCGGCCCGCAAATTGGCAAGTTCTGACACCATAACATCCCAATGCTCTTTGTGGGCATCAAGTATTCGTTGCAGGCGCTCATTGAACAGGGTATAGAGTGCCGGGTCTTTGTCCATGTTGACTTTTATATGCCAGCGGATAGCATGTTCCATCTCTGATGCCCTGGCTTTTCCGGATCTATTGTGTGCTTCAAGAGTCTTGGGGAAATTATCCGACAAGAGCATAACCGGGGGAATTCTGGGGTTTATTCCTTGTGATTCCAGATACTTATCGATCAGTTTCCTCACCTTTGCACCGGCCCATTTCAGATCAAGCGTCTCATCCTTGTACCGGTCGCGCATACGCATCAAGAGGTATCCCATCCGTTTGGCGGGTACATAGTACTCTTTTGCCATAGAAGCATTGAAGAGCAGGTCAAGACTGTCGAAGAAGGCCTTGATGCAGGTGTCGAACTGCGCTCGAAACTTTACCTCGGCCCCCAGCGCCACGCAGTTCTCAACAAGCTCCCACTCCTCGTTCTCATCAACCATGTTCTGGTTTACGAATTGTTCAATCTGCTTGATGCCATAGTCCTGAAACAACTGAAGCAGGCGGCGGAACCGGGACTCAAGAACCGGAATCTCTTTGTCGAGACCTCTGAAATAGGCGCTTAAATCTGCCAGCTCTTTTTCATCGCTTTTGGTGTAGATGGCCAGCGCGGTTTTTAAATGGGATGCAACGCCGAAATAATCAACAACAATGCCATGCTCCTTGACATAGCCGCTCTTCATCACCTTGGTTCGATTGACCCGCACAATTGCCTGCATCAAATCATGTTCGCGCAGGTTTTTATCGAGATACATCACCTGCTCAACCGGAGCATCAAAACCGGTCAGCAGGCGGTCGCAGACACAGAGAATGGCAATGCCCGATTCCGGTTTGTCGAAGTTGAAATCCTTTTTGAAACTCTCACTGGCATCTATGTCGGAGGCATCTCTGCGCGCCCTGGTGATGTAGCCAAGTTCATTGTTGTCTGACATGGTGACCACGGCGCACACTTTCACGAACTGCATCTGTTTGATCAGCTCTTCGTCGCGCTCGCTTGCAGGTTTTGACAGCTCTTTGTCAATCCGCCCCCTGATTGCCTCTTCAAGCTCGTATTTGTAACGACATGCCGCCACAATCGAGGAGGCCACAACCTGTGCTTTCAAACCGTTGGGAAGCACCTCTTGCGTATAGTGCTCAATAATATCTTCGGCTATCTTCTTGATGCGATCTTTCGATTCAAGATAGGCGGTCATGGTGCCAAAGCGCTTTTGAATTTCCTGCCGCTCCTCCTCTGACCGTTCACGGAACATATCCTCAAACTCCTGCTTGAAGAGTTCCTTGTTATAGCAATAGAAAGGAATAAATCTCTATTCGTCTGTTAATCCTGTCTTTCCAGAAGTATTATTGGCAACCCGGACTAAACCATTTGTATCAATATTTCGCAATCAAGTCGTCCCGATTTTCAGGTTCAGCTTACAGACTCACCATTGCGGGTATCCCGTTTCCAGGTCAAAGCATTCATACCTCGACCATCTCTCCAGCACACACCCTCAGCTCGGCGCCAAGTCGCGTAAGAATTAACACCACTTGGCCACACATTCCTCTCTGAAATCATAACAGTCAGAAACGTGTACTCACTACCAAGAATTTCATCAACTTTATCCATTCTCAGAAGACAAACTGTTCCGCCTTCTTCACCCTTAAACTCTCGAAATACAATTTCATCATTCTTGTCACGCCATACTCCCGTATACGCAAGATCAGCACACAAATTAAGCTCTTGGGCAACCCAAGTAGATGGAAGGTGGGTTGAATACCCTTCTGTTAGAGAAGAATCTAAATGCGATTCCCAAACAAAGCGTGCAACCAACTTGGCAAAACCAAGCCCGGTAGGAAGCGACCAGCTATCAAAAAGCAATTTCTCCTGATTCCATATATTCCGCCATGGCGCTTCATGAAGAAAAGCTGCGTCGGTAACCTCTGATATAGCCCAATCCACGCTGTCGATTTCTGCTTTGGTTTTGAAATTTAACGCTACATCCCTGATGTCAGTTGACTTCACCATTACTGTCGCAAGAAATCGAAACTCCTGCATACGTAAATCGTGTTCACCAACACACTCTCCATCATAGTTCTCGGTTTTCGATTGGTGCTCATAAAGAACGACCCACTTTACTCCATCCGCATCGGCTCTGAATGGCAATGTCTTAAGGTTCGTCACAGGATCCTTTTCGAATGGCCAAACCGTTAATCGGTCTTCCTCAACCTGGTCCAAAATAATCCAGGGATCAAATACCCAGCTATTAAGAGTTGGAGAAACAGGCGCATGACTCGCCTTCTCTTCAATAATTGTTGGATCAATGTCGCGCCAGAAACCAAGATCAAGTGGATTTGCATAAGGCTTGGGAAGACTTCCAAACTCCCCTTTAATCCAGTAGTTGTCAGCCAATCTGCTTAACAGTTCTTCGAGAGCAAGCCATTGGTACTTCTTGCCGATGCGTTCAACACTTGGTCGATCACGATGATGGTGTCCCATTTGGTCATGATCATGCTCAAACCTTTTTCTTGTCCAACCATATTCATAAGCTCGCTTCGCAACCCAAAGCTTTATCTCATTTATGTCAAATATTCTCTTTTCTGTACCGCCATGCCTGCGCTCGTAGAGATACGAAGCGGCATCAGTTTTCAAGCGCTTTGCTTCATCATCAGACAAAAGTTTCAAAAAGGATTTTTCGGCAAATGCCAAATCTGTATTCCAAGTGTCGATTTGTTTCTGGGTTGGTTTTTCCTGTATTTTTCCTACTGCTGGAGATACTATACCATACCTGTATGGGTTCAGATTCGCTGTTTTTTCAAGTCTCTCAAATGCCTGCATTCGTTCCGGATCATGGCCGACAACTTCGTTCTCGAATGCTCTGGCTTTTTGTTCGTCAGATAAGGGAACGACCTGATCCAGAGGAACACAGAGATAGTGTCTAACTCGTGGCTCAATTTCATACCTTGAAAAATCCCCTAAAAATGACGTGGTTGAACGAACAATTTCTTCACCACCAGCCATCTTTGCAATCTCGTTGAGCTGCTCTTCAGAAACGGAAAAAAGCGGTTTCTTCGATTTGTACGGCGGTTTGCAAAGTACGAAATTTACCGCGCTCGGCAGTAGAGATAGACAGGATGCAAGTTCAATAATACCAAACGCATAGTCACGCAACAATATCCCGAATGGCGGTGCACCATCCTTGAAAATTTGATCAAAGGTTGCTGCTGAGTATTGCCTCAATCGATCTGGATCGGGTCGGAGGCAGCAGGAAGCATAGGCCGCAGCCAGCAACCTCTCAAGAATATACAAATCGTCAACGTCGACGAATCTGTTCAGCAGTTTAGGGAAAATATCGTCGTTGGCTAACAGGATGTTGACCAACGCCTTGGTTGATTTATCGCGAATAGCTCGGTTCGTAGATGTGAATAGCCAGCAAAGAACCAAGGCAGCAAGAAACTGGTTTTCAGAATTGGTACATGGAGCTTTTCCGATTCGACACCACTCAATTAATACACCGACACTGGATTCCGCATCATCGGCTTGCGCGTTAACCCAGGTCGTCCAGAGAGAATCACGATCCGGTAGATTTTGCTTTTGCAAGTTTCTGTGAAGCAGCTCGGCATTCCACGGATGATCAGCGGAAACTGCAACTTGCAACAATAGTTCGAGAGGCTCTGGATTTCTATATCTGAAATCATTGAGCAGTTCAAGCGTCCGGTCGGTAAATGCTGAGCGGTCCCGCCACCTCACGCTTTCCGCAAATATTTGGTGAATATCCCAATCATTCCACCATTTTTCGGCACCTCCCGGAAGCGCGTCAACCAACTCTGTTTTGAACTTTTCTGGTAAAACGACGGCCAATGCATCTATGAGACCACGCCATTCCCATGCGAAACGATCTCCTTCTACGCAGAACCCCAAAGGGCCACTCTTATCGAACAAGTTATCAGCCTTCTCGACCTCCTTAAGCGAATGCTCCGCCATGAGAAAGTCTTGAAATCGCTGAAAACTGAATCGTACGATATCTTCTTCTGAAACATCGTTGAATGACGGATTGGGATCCTTTCGTAAAAGCCCGTTGTTAAGAAATACTGATAACCAATCCGACTCAGATTGCAGTCCAATGTTTTTGAAATGAGAAGCAATTACCTCTCGACAACTGTCGAGTTCCATGAAGTCAGTTTTTGTCTCAAGCATCTTCCCTGCGATATCTCGCAATGCCTGACGAAGCTTTGGATTGAGAGAAACAGTGCTACTTTCTTTTTCAGAAATAGTGCGACCAATACTCTCCAGGTAATACATCAGGATTTTCGTCGTTCCTGTCAAGCCTGACGGAAATTCTGATTTTTTGTCCCGTTCCAATGATAGACAAACTGAACGAAGAAACAATGGATTAACAAATTCCGGTGAAAGCCACGGTGTGCTTGGGCGGGCAATACCTCGTCGATCCAGATAAACTCGTGCGGCATTCAGTTGCTCTTCGGGAGTCTCGAATCCCCGAATGTTGAACACCGGATACTGCTTTGCAAGAGATTCGGATACGGCTAGCTCAAAGTATTCTGATCTGCAGGATATAACGCAGCAAATATGCGAGTACATCTTGAGCTTGTGAGCCAGACCGTGTATGTTATTGCGCCAATATCTGCTTCCTTCACCCTCATTGATTGCGTCAATCAACAAAAGCGTTCTGACACCCGCCGATTTACCGGCAGCATCCATTGCTCCTAATATTTGATCCGCTGATCGCCCAGGCAACCCTAGAATTTGGGAAATTTGTGTCCATAATTCGCCATCATTGAGACTTTGTCCGAGAAGAAGAATGGCTGGATGATGAAGTTCTATTGCGCGCTTTGCACATTTAGCAAGCAAATGACTCTTGCCAGTGCCAGTATTTCCACGAATGAAAGCAAAACCGTTCTTTTCAGCATCCACATATCGTGAATGTAAATTTGTCGTTAGCTGACTAACAGCAGTATCAAGCTCTCTGCTTTTCTGAATGAGTTTACTCAGATCATATTTCTCATGACTCTCTTTATTTAGTGAACGGTCATATTCCCAATACCACTGCTGAATTTTTTCGTTTTCGGCCAGTACTTTATCAGCAAGATTGCCCCAACTTGCCGCATCCCACTCGAACTGAGAATCAAGGCTGATTTTATCCTCAATATTAAGCAATTTTGCAATTGCCTGCTGCAACCCATCGATAACTTGCTTTTCAGGCTTCTGAGCAAGTGTTGAAAGATGATTTTTCGGTAAAGCCCACTTTCCGATGGCATTGAGAAGGTTCAACAACTCTTCTTGGTATGAAGGAGTACGTGAGATTACAGAAAACAACTTTTCAATACGAACATCTACATGGTCTTCCGGATGAAATCTTTCAGCAAGAGAGAATGTGGCCTCCCGAATATTATCATCAAACCACTTGATGGATAGCTCAACATCTCCAAAAAAGAATTCTTTGAGCCCTTCCATATTGTTTTTGGCAAGGCGCGCAACCAATTCGCTACTTGTCCACGCTTCAAATTTGATCTCGTTGATACCAATTAACGTTGCTTCTTTTTTCCACTTATCAACTCGCATATCCCAATGCTTCCATCCTGGGTTCCCGCGTTCTTTTTTTCCCGCCTTGTCAGTAAGATTACATGGAAAAGCTACAACATAGCGTTCCAACTCTGGATGGGATTTAAGTGCTTGACTCACGGATTTATCTACCTGCACCCAATCGATATCTCCCGATCGAAGAAAATATTTCGCTTGATAACCTGTTTTCTTTCCATCGGGCTTTCTCCAATACGCTTCGACTCCGCCGTCGCCGCCAGCGCCCTCAACTCGTCTATACACTGAATCTTTTGAAAAATCTTCACATCGTGCAAGTTGACAAACCAACTCCTCAAATGAATTGCGTTGGCCATGGTTGAAAGAGTGTATCTTTGAAAAATCTATCATCTTAGGCCTAAAAGTTTACTGAATAAAACTCTCGCAATAAAGCAAAAATAGGATGTTCTGATTGAATTTGTACGATGCAATCTGGATCTACGAAACATAACGATACGTTCCCTTTCTATCCCACCGGGACATGGAATAAATCCGTATTTACGTTTATGCGATTAAAAACACATTAATACGCAAGAGCCGTCACCATCTTTTTCGCCCTTGTCATGGCGACATATTGGAGCTGTTTGCTGTTGTCTATGACTGATGCAGTCTGACTCCAGTTTTTGGGAGTCAGTAACACCACTTCATCAAACTCAAGCCCCTTGGCCCGATGCATGGTTGCTATCCGCACCAATTTTGAATCAGGCTGATCCCGCTCATCGGGCCCAAGTATCCTTGCGCTTATTTCCCCCTCGTTCAGGTGTTTATAAACAGTTTCAGCATCATGTTTTTTGGGCACAATAACGCAGACCGACCGACCCTCGTCAAGGCTTATACGCAACAGAGAAACCAAACTCTCAAGGGCCTCTTCCAGATGCTGAAAATCAAGCGTTAGCGGAACCGGCCCATGCGACAGCGATTTATAGCGGCGCACTTCATCCGATCCTTCATCAAGATCATCCACCTCGCATCCTTCAAGTGTCGCAACCGCAAGTCGTCTTATTTCCTCTGTAGTACGATAATTCAAGTAAAGCTTGCGAGACCTTCCTTTAATATTGATGCCCGAGGCGCTCATCGAAGAGCGATTACGGGTATAGATGCGCTGATGGCCGTCACCCACAAGAAAAAGATCGTTTGGAGTGGCGGCAACCATAGCACGTAAAAGCCGAAGTGCCTGCGGCCCAAAGTCTTGCGTTTCGTCAACAATAATTGATGAATATGGCTGAGGAATATTTTGCAACAGAACAACGGCGTCGCGATAGGCATCATCCACCTCCTTGAGCTTTCTGCTTGCCAACTGCGCCCGGTACTCCTCAAAGACGGGCCAGATTGCATCACGCTTGCTCCGCGTCAAGATGGTGCCACGCCCGGTTCGCTTCGCCAGTCGATAGCTATCACGTGAAGAGACTCCCTGGGCCAATACAACACGCTCCAACTCTTCTTCGTAAAAATTCTGAGGCAACTGTAGCGTGGTGTCCTGAAGTGTCAACGCCCTCTGCCAAGCATCGGCAGCATCAGCACCTTTGCGATTGTAGATGATTTTATGTTCATATTTATGACGGCGCAAGAACCCATAAACCCATGCATCAAGATTCTTGACCTCAATCTTTTCCATAACCGCTGAATTGCACAACGTTTTCAGATTTTCTTCAATATCAGCAGCAAGGTTGCGGGTGAACGTTGTAAAAAATACTTTATGATCAGTCGATGCGCGATGTTCAGCCAGCCACTTGGCTCTATGCATCGCCAGCACAGTCTTACCAGTACCCGCACCTCCCAAAACCCTCATCGGGCCACTCTTATCGCCTTGAGCCAGTTTGCGTTGAGTGGGATGCAGGAATACCCTCCACTGAGCCAGAGGAGAGTTAAGTATTGCCGTCATAGTCTCTTCATCAGCCACAACAATGAAACGGGATTGAGATTCAGCAGTCTCAATTGCCGCAGCAAAATCCTCAACATCAATCTGCCTATCAACCCGAGTTTCTCGAGACATCAGAACGTCAGAAACACTATCTCCTGCAGCGATAAGAAATAAACCCTCATAAGCTTCTACAGGCAAAGAGCTTTGAAAAGCATCCAGTTCCTGTTCAGAAAAAATCGTTCGAACCAGACCAATCAACGCTTCAGGAACACCAATACTTGTCAAATCTTGATCTGACAACGATAAAAATAACGGAATGGCCTCTGTAGACAATGGGGCGACTTGTGCTGACAGCTCTCCTTGCAGAGGGGGTGCTGCGGCATAATGAGTCTGTACTGAAATTGGTTCAGCAATACTTTCAACTGCAAAAACCTGCAACGCACCAGTCACAGGATTAACGGCAACACGACGTCGTTCAGCCCATTCATAGGCAGCATCATGCCTGTCAACATACATCAAAACATAAACATCACCTGTTGGTGGTTTAAACACAATACCTCGCCAATCCTGATCAATACGAACTGACTTAAGATTTTTGTCGCGAGCGCCGTTTATCGGTTCATAATTGATGCCATTGGATGAGGGATCATTCTGGAAACGCAGCGCCCATTTGAGCACTTTACTCTGCACCGTTGGGGGCAGCGTAGAAAGATTCGCCAGAAAATCCTGGGCCAATGCCACTTTCGGTTTAAAATCCATAATCATCTCTCCTGCTATAAACTATTTTGCAAGCTGAGGGCATCAATCACCCTCTTTGGCCATTCACCTTCTCCCATCAAGGCATTCCACCCTTTACTTATCCATACGGTCTCACTATACCCATGTGCTGGCATTAAAAGAACAATCTGTTGCTTTTCCCATACCAGTTCTGCTTCAGCAACCACCGTTCCTGCCTCGTCCAGCTCATATCCAACCGCATCAGGTGGAGGAATACCTTCAACCATTAAAGTATGCAAACCCTCTCTGAGATCACCCATCGCCTCTTCAATCACACACTCCCAGGCTGAAGCATTAGCAGCTCCATTCCCGCATGAGATTTTCGATACTCCATCCATGACGCTCAAGGCCGAATAATCATGCCCTTCAAGCCCTGCCTGAGTTGCAAGAAAAACACCTGGCAGCATCTGAAAAATGTTAAAGAGCCATAACCATCTGCGCCACAAAAGATGACCAACACTGTCATCATGCAGACAAGCTTCGTTCAGCAGAATAAAACCTGGACTGTTGGGAATTGAGCCTCCATCTTGAACCAGTTCACGTGGCCAACAATAGCGCAACACGAGTGAAAGGTCATTAAGATTGCCGCAGGCGACGGACTGCTGCGGACATTCGCATTGCAGATCATCCAATCCTACCCAAAATTGATCAAGCTTGATCTGCGCCTCTTTTAATTCCGGTTTGGTTGGATTTGGCACCATACGAAATGCCGTTGCTCCGGCATGACGCGCCATTTTTATTACCTGCCGGTCACTCGTTTCACCTGTTGGTGCACCGAGCCATTGCACCAATACCGCTAACGCATGATTCGACCACAGGCTTTCAGAAAGCATGGATCGTAATTGCGGCGGTAAAAGCTCTTTTGGATTGAAGCATAAGGCATCCAAACAATCCGCCAGCACCGTATCAAGTTTCCCTGCAATCGCCGACTCAACATCTTCCCATGTGATCGACCATACCCAGAATTTACCACTCGCAACCAAAGCACTGCGCTTTCTGGCATCCTCACGGGTTGACTCCTTGTGGTAAGCCCACCCATCGCAAAATATTGCAATAGGCTTTCTTTTCGATTTGCCTTGGGTTGGCCACAACACAAAATCAGGCCGACTTTGCACTGCAACCCCATCCGCCGAGCCAACATCAACCTGGGGTTCAATCCAGTATCGTTGCTCACCAACTTCAAGCAGATAGCCTGACTTGCCCTGCACAATATCCTGAACAAGCTTTACAAAGGGTAACCCCGCCAAACCACTCAGTCTGCGCAGAGCATCAATGAAACGTGACTCAAGCTCTGAACCAAAATTAGGATTGATAAAAATGTCGGCAATTGATGCAACCCGCTCCAGTTGATCAAGATTTTCAACCAACTGCTCAAGAATGTTCCTGGCCCGATCACGGGAAACAAGCGCCATTGCCCGGCCAAGACGGAACTGATAGACACAACGATAACAGCCATCTTTTTCATGGTCGCCATTACAGGAACAACTGGCAAGATGGCTCAGCGCAAGGCGAAAAACCTCAATCAGTGTTTTTGCCTCATCGGCCAGCAGTTCATGCAGGTATCCCGTTCCCCCCGGCACTGAGTCATAAAGCATCACGTAATGACGGCTCGCTCCATCCAGACTCTTTTCCTCACGCGGTGTCATGCGCAAGTGATCAACTTTACCCCCAAACCGCTTTTTCAAACCGATGCGCAAGGCCGCCATAAATGATTGAACAGAGGCTTCATCAACTCCGGAACTGGTGTAGGGCATCAGAATCCGTAAGGCTTCAGAAGAAAATTCACGATAGAGATAGAGGCACTCTATAATATTTACCGGATCATTGCTGCCATGCTTCTCACAGTCAAAGGCATGAAACTGACCCGCTTCACGCTCTTTATGCGTTCGGGGAGCACGCTGAATTTTTCCGCAATACTGGCAGAGTTTAAAGCCCGGACGGAACTTCTGTAACCCGGCAACGGCATACACCTCTCCGCCTTTTACCGGTTCGCCAAAATTCACATCCCTGAATATCACCCGCTCAATGAATTCAAAACCAAACGGAGTCTCTGGCGACTTTACCCGGTAGGCCTCTTTGATATCTTTGGCATCAAAGTTAGCAAGCAGTTGACGCTCATAAAACTTTGGCTCTCTATCCTCTGCGCTGTCATCAATACGAACCTCACTGTCATTGCTGTTTGCAATTGCCTGCTTAAAGCGCAAGAGCCTGTGCTTCTGTGAAATATTAGCCCACATCGGGTCACCGCAATCCGGGCAGGAAGTAAGGGTATCCTCATGAAGATCAAGATTTTCAATGTGCTGACAGGTCGGGCAAAGCCGCCAATTTTCGAGCGTAGAGAGGCTCATGTTAATCTGGTCAATCTCCACCTTACGCTGATTGGCATAAAAAATATTCTCCGGCGCAAATTCAGACAGAGCTGACTGAGCAGGGCGCTCATACCGCTCGGCAGGTAATGAGATATAGGCTCCCGAGCTATCCGGATCGTCACTGCTCTTTTTTCGCCAGAGTAACGACTTCAGCTCCACCCCGGCCTCCGGGAATGCATAATTAGGAATCAAGCCGGCATCGGTCAAGGTGTTCAAAAGATCACGCTGGTTGATCTCCTTGATCAACTCCAGCGTTTTCTGACGTTCCCGCTCCAGGCGCTCTATCTCCTCCCTTGTGGCTTCATCCTGCGGCAACGCCTTTTTATCCCTGATTTTCTTTTTGATCTTTTCCCCACGATCACGGTGCGATTTCCGTTCCTTCACCAACTCTTCCAAGACCTTGTTAAGACGAAGCCGCAAGCCGTCATCGTCATCGGTCCCCTGCATAAAACCAGTCAGACGCAAAGCAACACGATCATCAATGTCATCACCCAGCAAGTTTTTGAACCCCTCAAGCAAGCGCTCCTTATGCTCCAGGATATAGTTCAAAAATGTGGCCGGAAAGCGAGCCTGATTATTGCTGTCAAAGGCATTAAGCGCATCCTGTGTTTTTTCGGGCAACGAGGTTTCGGCGATACCGGAACCAACCCACTCATCAAGGCAGAATGCAAACATCTGGCGCCGCAACACTTCAGCCGCTTTCAAAAAAATACCGGGAGGAACAACATCACCCTGAAGCATCTCGCTGGTATCCTCAAAAAAATAGAGGTCATGGGGACTTGATCCATCAGCAAGGATGGTTGCAAAAGCATTGCCATCACGCCGACCTGCCCGGCCAACGCGCTGGAGATAGCTCGCCTGACTGGGTGGCACCGAGCAGAGCATGACTGAGGATAAATCACCAATATCCACACCCATCTCCAGGGTCGGAGTGGCCGACAGGAGGTTTTCATACCAGGGGTGCGGATTGCTTGACTTAAACCGCAGCTCCAGGGTTTCACGCTGCTCTCGCTTTAACAGCCCGGTATGTTCAGCCGCAAAGACCCGCCGGAGATCACCACGGCTGAAGCGCTGAGCCAGCCAACCCCCAGCATCAACTGTTTTGGAATAGCGTTCCTGAGGTGCATCAAGGCAAGGCATACCAATGAGCAATTCTGATGCCGAAACCGGTATGGTCAAACCCCGCCGACCCGCTGCGGTTACAAGCCGCACAACCTCAGTCTCCAAAACCAGAGCCTCAGGGTTCAAGCAAATCACCTCTGTCGGTTCAGCATCAAGTCGGAGTAAAACCCCTGCATGAACAAGAGCGCTGATCGCTTCAGTGTAGATAGCCTCATCAATGTTAACTGCCAACAGCACATGAGCACCCAAAGTCACCTTCAGCCATGTCTGATAAAAAGTTGAAACATGCGTGTTAACAAGAGTATCAAACTCATGGCTCTTTCGCATCGCGAGAAAAACAGGATGAGGCGACCGGTCACCCATCCGAGGCAACCACTCCCGCCGACCCTTGGTATTGATTAACGCATAGATGTTTCGATCCCTCGCATAACCCATCAACTCTGGATGAGCAACAGCTCCAAGCTGACGCAAGTGACAGACAAAACCCCACAACCACTGCACAACAATCTGTTGTTCAACTTGATGAACCCCAAAGTTCTCACGCAATACTGGAAGAAGCGACTCGGCAGCACACATGATATCTTCCATCCGTGGAGCAAGAGTCGCCTTGCCAATAGCATCAAGCGTACGACCGCGCCGACTGAGATAGGTAAATTCGGCAAAAGCCTGCCACGCCAACCGTTTTTGTACCCGTTCCGGTAAGCGGCTCCCGCCCGGCAGGATATCATCTTTCTGTAATGAGTCAGCCCAGTCCCGTTGCCGCATCATATCGGGAGCAATAAACTCCGAGACAAACGTTTCGGGAGGCATTGCCAACGTGGAGACTTTATTAAACCAAAGAGTTGCTGCCTTGTCAAGAAAATTATTCCAGGAACACGGTTGGTCTGCGATGAAATCAATAACCTTCGACAGTCCAGTTCTTACGGTATGGAGATAGGTGCGAGCAGTAAAATATCCCGCTCGATGAGCAGCATCCTGCACGGAGTCCGAAAAGGCAATAAGCTTTTTATCGTCATTAAACGGGCTTGCCCAGCTCTGCTCAATGGAAATTGAGGCAAGCGTTGTGCTACGGGCACCAAGAAGAACCTGTCGGTATTTGCTGCCACATGCCGGGCATGTTTTGTCGTGCCGGGTGTAGGCAACACCGGCAGCCGTCGTATAGGTTCGTTCTGACTTCACCCTGAACACCTCAACCAGATCCGGATTACCACAAGCGCTGCATAACCCGGAACCACTCTGAAGGTTGCCGCATTGCTTGCACAATCGCTGCTCGATGCCATCACACAATGGACGGCTCAGCCCCTCCCGCGCATAGAGGCGAAGTACCTCCTGATTCTCTGAAAACCAGGTACTGTATATTTCATCAAGATCAGTCACCAGAGTAGAGTTCCCATGACCAATCCTGCTCAACCATCCGGTTGTATGGCAATCGACACATTGCAACAGCGGGAGGTAAAGCTTCCCCGGCTCCCGCTTGAGATCACTCTCGGCCCGCAGCTCTATGTTTTCGGGATTGCTGTCAACCAGAGCCACCATCCTGCGCAATTCACGCATCCACAATTGCACCTTCAGCGTCACCAAGGGCCGACCATGCGGATCCCGAGCCCATGCAACCAAAACAAGCAGTGCGTCAACTATCTTGTCGATGTAAGTTCGCACACCATCTGGCAACGGCCCTTGCAGTTGTTGCTGCAGCTCATCCAGTGAGACAATCTGACCCTTTGAAATCCTTAACAGGTTCACAAAGAGCAAATGCTTTTTCAATAATTCACCCAGCTCACTCCGCCAGTCCAAATCATCAACATCAGAGGGTGGCGCTTGCCCAGGGAAAAACAACATAAACCATGCAGCAATAGCCGCCTGCTGCGACGGGTACTGATCGGGCTCCAATACCAAAACAAAATCCGGTTGAGCATACAGCACGTGCTCAATGGTACGGTCACCCAGAAACTCTATCTCTGTGCGGCGATTCTCAATCACTACCGAATCAGGATTGAATGCAGCGCCAAAAATCTGCCGTGCATATTCCCGGAGAGGTGCACTGTCGGAATTGCCACCGAGCGTGGCAGAAGTACCCGCACAAATCAGGCTCCCTTCAGGAGTTTTCAAGCGTGCCCGCAGGCGACGCAAGAGAAGAGCCAAATCGGTACCCTGTGCACCATCAAAGGTATGAAGCTCATCAACAATCACATAGCGAAGAGCCTCCGGGCTGTTTTTAGCCCAAAGCAACCGGTCTTTCGGACGGATAAGCAGATAATCGAGCATCTTGTAGTTCGTCAGCAAGATATCAGGCGGATCCTTGCGAAGGGTCTCCCGGTCGGTAATAACAGTTGTTGCCGACATCGCCATCTCCCCCCGGCCATCTTTACCCGATTTCCCACCAACAAAAAGCCCTACACGCAGCCCTTTAAAGAGTGGCGTTTGCGCAATAACATGGGCAAAGCGTCTTGCCTGATCAGTTGCAAGGGCATTCATGGGATAGATCACCAGCACCTTAATCCCCTTTACCCCCTCTTTTCGAACTCTTGCGCAATGATCCAGTACCGGATACAAAAAACACTCCGTCTTGCCGCTTCCTGTGCCGGTTGCCACAAGGGTATTGGCGGCCAGCCGGTTGCTTGCCAGCCGCTGCCAGGCAACCTCTTGATGCACATGACCGGCATGTTCGGTTTCAAAATTTTCGAAAAAGTTTCGGCCTTCCGTGCCGGTACGAAAGGGCAACCCAATCTGGATATAGGGCCCCTTCATCCAGCGTGACGCATCGCTGGTAAAACGCTGCATCACCCCTGCAAAAAGTGGATCGGAGGGCTCATAAGCCTTTATCAGAAATTGCTTGACTCCATTCTGTATTTCACGGGCGAGTAGCGAAGGAAGCATGGCGTTCAGGCTTTTGCCTGGTTAGGGGAAGTTTTCAGTAATCAGTCGTCAGATATCAGTAATCAGTTTTCAGTATTCGGTTTTGCAAAGAACTCCCAGGCGATGCGGTAATCGGCTTCACGGTTGGCGAGTTCAAACGGGGCGGTGTAAACTCGAGTCCGTATCTGAGGGCCGCCGGGCTGGGTGTCATCAATGACTGTGGTGGTGACGGTGCTGCCCGCAGGTAGCTTGCCCGCCTCCTGCATTTGGCGAATATCGCTCCACCCGAATTTACCGGTTTTGGTGTGGCTGTCGGGGGTAGTGATGGTGACGTCCGGGCTGTTGCGGGCGGCGTTGCGCGGCAGTCCCACTCCAGAAAGGCCAACGTTGCAGGTAAAAATTATTCTGCCATTTATGTCGTACCAAGTATCCCGTTCGTTTTGTTGCATAACCGGAAATTGAACTCGATAAATGAGCAAAAGCTCGTCAAAAATAAGCCCTAATGCCTGAGCAATAAGTACATCAATCTCTACCAGCGCCATGCGGCGAGCATAGTCAGTGCGCAGTGCACAGTTACGCTGCCATTCCGGGGTTAGAGTGGCGAAAAAAACCTGCGGGAGACGCGGGTTTTCGGGCTGGCTCCAGTGTTGTGTGGTGAAGTCAGAAGTGAAAGAAACAGCCCACAGCGAAGCGTAATGGTTGGTCAGGCAATTCAAAGAAAGATAACGGACACTCAAAAATGAACTCGTTTCCAAAATGGGCAAAGAAGTCCAAGTACCATGCAAATTACTCCGACCAGTCGATTTGATAAAAAAATCCGCGATAATAGACGAAGTAACAATACCAGCACTCAACAATGCCTCACTATTTTTAAAGGCATTTGACTGAACACCATGTATGTGGCCTACCCCTTTAGGGACAATTGCACCGGTTAAGGTTCTTTCCCCTGAAATCGACAACATGCCCCGGAAAGCCAATCGATAATACTCTGTCACCAGCTTTTGCCGCCACCGAGGAACCATCACAAACTCTCCTGTCTGAATGGCGTATTCATCTTGTTCTTCTGGAGTGAGTTGATCCCATGAGAGCAGAACAGTTTCAAGCTCAGACCAACTCACCCTTGGAGTGCGGAGCGTATATTCAGCTCGATCCTCCATGGAACGAAAATTGCTGCGCGGCAGATAGTCGTCTGGGAGTGTAACAAGATCAAGGACTTGATATGCTAATGGATTGTTACAATAAGTATTAGGGGTTTTATAATATGGGTTTGCCAAAAAAAAGTGTGGCCCTGAAAGAATCCAATCTTCCAACGATAACGCAAACGGTGCTCTGCGGTCATTGTTTCGGATAATGGTGCCATCACGCTGAGCATAAGTCTCGTCAAACATAACGGTACTGAAATAATCCCTCTCCAGATTGGCAAGCCTTCTTGAGTGGGAAGCTAATTTGATCAGGACACTCGACAGTTGCCCTGCGTGTAACGCTGGAAGACGCGCTCGACGCGGCGGTGTACCGAGTGGATCATATAGCTTGGCAAAAACAGTCAATTGATCGTCACCGATTCGAACAAGACGGTCAGAGTGTCCGGCAACATTCCAATCGCCAACATCGTTTTTAATTCCACCAGCCATTCCTGCACCATCATGTGCATAGCAAAGCTCAATAGTCGCAGGATCAAATAAATTGGCTATTGAAATAAATTCTGGTTTTGAACGAATTGAACCATAAATATTTATCGAATAGGTCACCCAATGAAGAATTTCTGCAAATAGCTTTCTAACGTTTACAAACTGGTAATGCAAACGTAATCTTGAATACAACGCCTCCCTCAATAAGCCACCTTTAGTATCGTCATAAACCCCTTCCGGGTGCAGATAACCAACTGCTCCATGTTTCCCGGCAAGCATCCAGCCGATGGGAAGAAAGCACTTGTAGAGATTGGTTTGCACACCCTTGAGCAGAGGATAGTTCTGCTGCGCATTGAGATAATTTTGCGTTGCCTCAGCCTCTTCCATTTCACTTGTCCAATCAGCACGAAGCCCAGGGAATTCAGCAAAAGCCACGCTACGCTGGTGTGCCAGCTCAGTGGCACTTAACTTGCGAATGGCCACCATCGGATTTGCTTCACCAAGTATTCCTGCTTCATTCCACTCCACCTTCAGCCATGGCGGATTCCCCAGCACCAGATCAAAACCACCTCGACTGGCAAAAACATCAGCAAAGGTGAGTTCCCAGTGCATGAATAACCGCTGACTGGCAATGGCTTCAACAGTAACAACCCTCGAAAAATGTTCGCGTAACCGGCTGATGCGCAGCCGACCATATTTGTCGTGAAGTGCCTCTTCGGGCGTTGCTACCTTGAGTGCAAGCTGGGCTTCGGTGAAAAAGTTTTGTTGAGCTGGCTCCACCACCGGTTGCACCTCCGGCATGGTAAAATTGAGCACGGTCTGCTGTGTCATTTCAACAATGTTGCCCTCCAGAATCGCTCCGATTTCCAGCCACCACTGCTCACGGCTTGGCAGTTCGGCACTTTTGGTAATCGGCCAGAACCAGAGAGCGCACCAGTAATCCATCACCAGTTTCAGGCGGCGGTAAGGGGTGGCATAATCATCATCCTCGTTCAGCAACCCATTGACACGGATTGCCTCCTTCTGTGAACGGGAGACCGTCACTTCCGGGTGAGAACTCCCCGGCCATGGAGCAAGAGAGTCTTCAGTACGAACCCGATCTTCGGCAACCTGACGAGCATGAGCAGCCCAGAGCTGGTCGATTGCCTCCGAAAGTTGCAGGAGCCTTTTGATTTCATGGGATTCAAGCGGCTTGGTAAACAGCGTGCGCCACGCTTTGAGTCGGGCAAAGTCAAGCGCGTAAAGCTGCTTGGCCACTTTATCTTTATAGTTCGCCATACCGGGGTCAGGCAACAAAAAGTGGTAGATCTCATCGGATTTGCGCACTGGCGACTGTGGATCGAGCCGTTGAGGAGCTGCGTCGTACCAGAGAGGGTGACTCCCCTTCTTCAACAGGCTGCTCTTGAATACTTCACGTCGGGCACCGATGAGGCTGTTACCGGCAAAGAGCTGATAGCCAAACCACGGAACTCTGGCCGCCTTTGGCTGTTTACCGGGTTCTGCCGGTTCTCCGTAGATGGCATTGAGCCAGAGGCTCACTTCGGCCAGTTCGGTTGCAACCGGATTAAGATCGACCCCAAAGACGTTGCGGTCGGCGATATACATTTTGGTTTTTTGCAGCTCAACGGTGTACTGCTCGTGGGGTATGCGCCGCTTGAGTTCAAATTGCTTTTTCTCCAGATAGGCCTCTGCAAGCTGGTTAACCGCTTCGTTCAAAAAGGCGGCACTTCCCATGGCGGGCTCAACAACGGTAAGCAATAAAATATCGTCAGCGCTTTTCTCTTTCAGCAGCTCTTTGAGCGCATACTTGACAAGGCAACGGGTCAAAACCTGCGGGGTGTAGTAACTGGCGCTCTTTTGGCGGTCACGACCGGCCAGGCGGTAGATAAAGGTGTCGCGGGGATACATTCGCAATTTTTTATGGCCATCGACGGTGTCGTGCACTCGTTCACCCGGTCGATAGTCGTCAATGCGGCTCTTTGGCACAAACCATGCGCTTTCCATGATGTCGGTACTCTCACCACCACTCTCCTCCCCGGCATCTTCATCATCCTCATCGTCACCTGACACCACCCTGCTCTTTTTGGCTTCAGGCTGCACCTCATACAAATCTTCGGGTGCAAAAAAGCCACGGTATGAGAGAAGCGCTTCGTAGACCGCACCAAGCTGGTTAATCGACAATAACTGGTAGCTGACCCGCCCGCTGCGCCTGCCGCCGGATAACGACATAAGCTTGATGACCGACTGCCAGATATGGTTGGGGAAGGTTACCTGGTTCAGATGCGGTGTTGCTGCCGGGTCAAAGAGCTTGCTGTCGAGCGGGGCGAGCAGAAAGACCTCTTTTTCACTTCCAGCAAAGAGGTGCTCTTTTTGACCGCCATCTGTTCCTTCTCCAATAAGCCGGAAAAGCTTGCGCAGGGTATCGTCAAAATAGCTCCCATTACGGGAAGCCGGAGTGTTGAGCGGTGTCAATTCAAGATCGCGCAATGACTCAAGGCTGTATCCCTTGGCATAGATTTCGCTTTTCTGGATTGGGACATAGCCAAGTTCAGGACGGGCTTCGATGTAGAACATGAAAAGGAGGCGGTAGACAAGCCGCAAACATTCAAGGCTCAGCTCTCCGGCATTGACGGCATCCTTGCCGGTATAAAAACCCTGTTTGCTTGCCTGCGCTTTCTGGCGCAGTTGCTTCACCGCTTTATTGCCAAGAATTTCGATGGCTTCACGCAGGGCGTATTTGAGATCGGCACTGACACTGAAGGCGTGTTTATGGGCATTTTCATCAAGCCCGTCAAGCAGACTTGCTCCCTGCTCCGGTGCAAGACTCTCGCGGTGAAGCAGTGCAGCGGCGGCCTGAAGGGTATAGGTTTCCTTGCGGTCGAGAATTTCTGTCCAGTCAAAACGGAGCAGTCGATTATTGGGCCACTTGTAACGGTCGAGCAAGAGCCACTCTTTAAAGCCGACCAGAATAATGTAACGGGGCGGCTTATCGACACCAAACAATGCTTCGGAGAGGATTTCAAGCCAGGTGAGTTTTTTGAGTAGGTTTGGAACTTCCAGTCCTTCATAGTGAGCTGCCGTGAGTTGGTGATCGAGGGTCTCTTCCTCTTCCTCGCCGGGTTGGTATGCCGGAACAACAAGAAGCTGCGGAGTTTTATATGCCTCTCCATAAGCCGCCCAGACCGGCAGCGGCATCCCTTTCTGGAGTTCGATAATCTCGGGATGAAGCTTGTAGCCCAAAGCTTCGAGAAGAGGTGCGTGAAGAGCCCTGTGGCTTTGAAGCCGTTCCTCTGCATCACGTAACCGGCCATGAGCGGCAAGAGCGGCAAACCACTTTCCACCCAATCCTCCAAGCTTCTTCCAGGGCGCTCTGGATGCCAGGCGAACTTCTTCATTTGCCTTGTCAACAGCGGCGGCTTCCTCAGCAGCCTGCCATCTCTCGATCAGTGTGCGGATATCCCCTTTGAAAACTTCGGCTAAATAGTGATGGCCGTAGAACTCATTTTCGTTGGTGATACCAATAAAGCTTTGGACGGTTTGGGCAACAGACATAGTCAGTTCTCTATTAATTACTCAAATCCTTGTCACTTCACCGCAGCAGCCAAAACCTGAATAAAGGGCTGGGGCTCGGTGGTCATGGTATCTTCGACCCACTGGCGATATTCGTCAAACACGTGACGGATATTTTGCGTGCGTTGCTCGCGACGCGTTTTCTTTAATTGCTCTGCTTGCTGATTTTCAGCGAATTTTAGTTCAAGCTGTTCGATCTGCTTGCCTTGCAAGCGTTCAAGGTCAGAGAGGGTTCCTGAAAGCCGTAAAGCTGTGTCGGCAGCGAAACTTTTTTGCAGGGCAACCATGTGTTTCTGCATTGTTGCCACCGCATCCGGCAGGTTCCGTTGCAGGCTTGCGGTATCTATACCCTGACTGCGGTTGACAAAGGTGCTTGCCTTGAGTCTGGTGCGGTCAGCAAAATCAGCAAAGGGCTGTAAGGTCCATGTGCCACTGGAGCAAAGTGCTACCTGCCATTCGATCAGCATCGGCTGCCCTTTACGGTTAGGGATCAACCCCATGAGAATGAATGCCTGCTCACCGTCAAGAAGCTGTGGACACTCTATTACCGGGGCTCGATGACGGCCAAAGGCGGTCAAAACACGGTCTGACAACCACTCCATAATGGGGTGCTGCTGCCATAAATAATGCAGTTTTGGCCAGGTTTCCTCCTCAGCCTTCGCTTGACGTGCCAGATCAATGGCAAACGCAATACGATCTTTTTTGGCACAAAGGGAGTAAAGATGATGCTGATCACGAACCTCCTGTGGAAGCGTTACCGCAAGTCGCTCCTGCAAATCTCTCGGTGCCGTAAGCGTGATGGTCTGGGTTGCATCATCAGAACTGAATTGAGCAAATGGCAGAGGCTTCGAGAGTTGCTGTAAGGCGGTCTTTGCAAAAAGGTAGTCACTGCTGAGTTCGGCATTGCCAAAAAGTGAAATCCCCTCAGCAATGGAAGCCGTGCTGGGTATCGCGGGTGTTTCGGCCTCACCGTCAGGTACACTTGAGGTAAAAAGGGCCTCTAACCAGCCGCCACCACTATCGTTATCATCACCCTGCAGCTTACTCGCACCGGAGCGCTGGGCCTCATCAAGATCAGCTTCAAACCGTTCCGGAGTGATGCCCGATGCCATGATATTGATGACTTTTTCTGTCTCTTTTTCAGGATCGTAGACGTTAAGAAAGGATGCCGGATCACCGAGGTTCTTGTTGGCCTGTTCATCTTTGATTTGAAGAATTTCAAGGATCCGCATATCACCTTTTATTCGTTGAACCGTTGTTTCGGTAAAGAGGTAGATGATGTAGGGCTGGTGCGACTGGCCGTACCGGTCAACACGACCATTGCGTTGCTGGAAAACCATGAGCGACCATGGCAGATCAAAATGCACCAGTCTGTAGCAAAAGTAGTGAAGGTTGAGGCCTTCTGATGCCACATCGGAACAGAGGAGTACTCGAACCGGATCATCTTTTCGGCCAAAACGATCAACAATATTCTGCTGTTCGGTATCGGTCATACCGCCATGCAAAATTTCACATTGGGCAGCGTGAAGCCCTACGGCTTTTGGCAAAGCATCTTTCAGCCAGTTGAGCGTCTCTATCCGTTCTGAAAAAATGACCAGACGGTCTGAGGGGTCTGAGGGTTTCCAGTTAAACGCTGGGCTCTTGAGGTGCTCTACCAGTCGCTGAAATTTGCTGAAGCGAGTGGCATCTATCTGCCGCAAGGTTGCAGCAAATGTTGCAAGAGCCTCAACCTCACCCTTCTCATCCGGGGTCATTTCAGACTTTGCTTGCAATAACCTGATCCGGCGTTCGGTTGAATCAAGGGCTGCAAAAGGGCTTGAAAACATCGCTTTTTGAAGGCCAACCCGCTGGAGCTCCTGCTGATTGCCTGAACGATGTTCACCTTTCTGAGTAAAAGGGATCTCAAGCAGTGCTCGATAAGCATCCTCTTCCTCCGGGCTGGCAGGCTGCTTGAGTTGTTGCGTGATGCGCTCCTGAAAGTCGGAACCGGCCTGATCGCGAATATCTTTTTTAAATCGCCGTATGACCAACCCTTTATCCCGAAAATCCAAAGCGGTGTAGTCATCCGGATCACTGATAGCGGTCGGGTCGAGCAGACTCATGAGTGAGGCAAAACTTCGTGCAGAGCCGTCGTGCGGTGTTGCCGACAACAGGATCATGGTATCTGACCGACCTGAAAGCATCCGCGCTAACCGGGCACGCCTTGAGAGGCCATCTTCGTTAGCTCGTGCGGCGACATTGTGGCACTCGTCAATGATGATGATATCCCACCATGCATTTTCAAGATAGTTCCGGTACTCCAGATTGTTTTTGAGCGTATCAATCGAGATGATTGTACGATCGTAGTAGTTGAATGGATTGTGGTTACTGGGGATAGTATTGCGAACCCGTTGCAGGCCAAGAGAGTCGAGCCGGACTAACGGTATAGAGAAGCGGCTCCAGAACTCCTTTTGAAACTGGGTCAACATGCTCTTGAGCGTAATGACCAGTATGCGCTGACCTCGCCCCCGCTGAATCAACTCAGTGGTCAAAATGCCTGCCTCAAGTGTTTTGCCCAAACCAACAGCGTCGGCCATCAGAATGCGCTGCCGAGGCTGATTCAGCGCCTGCAATGTCGGGTCGAGCTGGTAAGGCACCAAATTCATTACTCCGCGATGACCAAGGTGAATACCCCGATCATTGGGAATGCTCCGGCATCGCAGCGCCTCAATGTAGAGGAAGGTACTGTTAAAGTGAGAGCTGGTATCCAGAGCAAGCTCCGTCTCTGCGGGGTCAAGAACAAGAATATCCTCCTCAAGCTTCGTCAAAAACTGAACCGCACGCCCACGCACGAGGTCGGAGATACCGTCGCAACTCAGTAAATTGCCGCCATCACTGGAGCTGTCAACACGACGAACAAGCCACTCCTCATCTCGTATGACAACTCTTGCGCCTGGGGCGAAAATACTCATGAGGTTACTTCGGTAGAAAGATTAATTGTGTCAAGTGGCTCCATTATTCCGGCTTCAGTAATTGCAAGATGTTGAATCCTTTTTCAGTGAGACGATATTTCTGTAACCGGCTGTTTGGTTTTTCAGAGAGGGTCATTTCAATGTATCCAGCCACCAAGGCTGGCTGCAAGTAGCTATTGTGTATATGTGACCGGTCTTTCAGCCCTAATGCCTGGGGTACCCATACTGCTGAACTCTCCGTTTTTCTGCAGCAATGCAAGCAATACCCGAACTGTAGGGGGTGTTCATCCATTTCCTGTCACCTTGCTTACTGGCTACTTTGGAAAATTTTTGTTCCATCGCTCCAGATTCACGACCGAACAACTCCGTCAGCAATTGGAATGACCGCGATAACCGTTGCAACCGCCGAAAGTTCAAGGCCTGTAAGCGAACTGCCCGACGTTATCTCTTCAATGCGCATTGGTCGTTTTTTGTGATATTCGGTCATTCTACGGAGCCCCTTTATTTACCGAATATTCATATCAAATAAAAGGAGTGCAGGAGGTTACAAGAGAAAAATCATGCAGTGGTTGCGGAATATTTGTGTCAGCGCATGAGCGTCAGCGGAGCAGGAATAATCCAACTTTCCGGCATATTCTGCGGTTTTAAGCCGACAAAGGCAAAACCGGCCCCAAGATTCAACCAGATATTTTTCGTGATGCCTCCAAAGGGAATACCTGCAAGCAGGATTGTGTCAGGTAATTTAGCCACAGCCTGTGGCTAAATTGAGGTTCTCACAGCAAGCGATGGAGAATTCAACCCTGAGAGATTCAACAGCGAGCTGACCAACACCCATCAAAGCACAACCGCGAAGTAACCAGGCTTACTCGGGCGAGCGAGTGTTAAACGCCATTGTATTCTTTTTTTGCATCATTTTCTCGTAGCCAGTCCGAAGCAAAAACTGAAAAATCGTTAAACGTAACTTCATCGATATCTAATCGGGCATTTCGGCAAATCTCAGGGAAATCATTACAAAACGATTGGTATCGCCGAGTAATATCGCGACCACCCGGTATTCTTCGACGTTCCGATGCGTCACTCAACCATGCCCGAATTAACCCAATAGCTATTAGCGGTTCGCCATCGTGTGATCGAATATCTTGTCCTGCAACATCTTATATAAATTGCTGATAGCGATATTGTTCCCGATCTAAAATCAAGCAGTTTTTGCGCCGTTGATCAGGCCCACCATATCGCTTGGCACCTAAAAAAACACCAAGTTCTAACGGCATGTTAAAGCGCGGTAAATTATTATGAGCATCTAATTCTGTGCGTGAAATGTCGTGCACACCAAATTTACACTTGGCAATAATTCTCTGGATTTTATCGAAACGAACATTTCCACTATTGTTTTCCTCAAGTGCGCAACGAGGAATAAACCCGCAATCATAAATAGCAAAAACAATTGCATTACGTATCGATTCGAACGCATCGTCGAACGGGCAATTTATAAACACAGAAGAGTTGTACGAGGACGTTGCCATCTCACGTCCTGCCAATATCCATGTTACGACTTACAATGGCTTTTTTCACGGCACTTTTTGCGGCAGCACGAGAAACGGAACCTTTTTTTGGTGCCACATGGACTTTCCTTGTTGCAACTGAACGTTTGGAGAGTGTTTGTGCGGCAGCCAACTTCTCCTTAGCACTGGATGACGTGGCAAGAGTTTTACCGGCCTTACTTGTAGCAACTGTCGTCAGAACTTTAGCTCCAGCCATATACGCTCCTTACATCAATGTTTCACTGAGCATAACACTCATTAAATGGATCCATCTTAACGGCAGATTTTTGCATCATAATACATATAAACACGCCAATCAAAAGATAGTTAATATACCACTAATGAAATACATAGAGGCGAATTACAATCTTATTTTAACCCATTCTTTGTGATTTTATATAGATCAGAGAAATACACTTATTACCCTCCATCATAAGTGGTTGCCTTGTCAGAGTAACGGCACTTTGCAGTATAACACACAATTTCAGCTCATCAAAATACATCTACAAAAACAAATTCACTTCTGAACATCCACCATGCGCTATCCCCTTCCTTCAGCAAGGTCTGCTAAACATAAGAGAGCGCTTTTTTGCTCTCCCCTATTTGGAAATGAGAACAATGTTTTCTCCTCATGGTAATTGGCCAACAAGCTGTTGGCTTATTATATCTGTTTTATAATAAAAGAGATACCACTGTTTGACATATTTGATATTGCGTTATTCACTCATACCCCAACTCCGTCAAATACCCTGCCAGCTCAATACTCGCAGCATCCCGTTCTTTCAGAATGCTGTGCAATGGCTGGTGATATTTCTCCCAGAGGTTTTCGAGGCTTGAGCGGAGCGCCCGGCTGTATTGGGCAAGGTACTCTTCAACCGTTGCGTAAAGCGTTCGTTCCCATCGGGCAAGAATGAGTTGCCTGGCTTCAGCGCTGTCAATCTTGTTGCGGACCTCTACAACCAGTTTCTTTTTGCGCTCTTTAATCTCTTTGATGATCTTCTTGCAGGCTTTCAGCTCCGCCTCCTGTTCGGCATGACGGGCCATGCGCTTTTCCTGTTCGGCAATACGATCACTCAATGACTCTGGGGTTATGATTGCTGACGTGACCACCCCGTCAGGCTTCGCCTGCCACCCCTCCGAGGGAGGGGAATTTGCTCTCGCAGCTCATCTTCTTGATTCCCCTCCTCCGGAGGGGTGCCCCGAAGGAGTGGGGTGGTGATTGCATTTGTAAAATTCTGTGCAACGGCTGATGATATTTCTCCCTGAGGTTTTCGAGGCTTGAGCGGAGATACCGTCTGTTCCGATAGACATAAGATATCTTCTCGATATCTTCGGAACAAAGGGTGTTCTGAACCTTGCTTTCTTTGTATTCGTGGTCGGCATTGATAAAGAGTACCTCCTTGCGGGTTGCGGCACCGGCTCGGTTGATAATGAGAATGGAGGCGGGAATGCCTGTACCGTAAAAAAGGGCCGGTGGCAGCCAGATAACCGCTTCAAGATAGCCGCGCCTGATCATCCACTCCCGCATTTTACGCTCTTCACCACCACGGAAAAGAACCCCGTGCGGCATAATCACCGCCATGCGCCCGGTGGATTTGAGCGTACTGATGATATGTTGGACAAACATGAAATCCGCTTTGCCCTTGGTCGGCATCCAGAATTGGTAGCGGTCTTTGAATTTCATGCTGTCGGTGGAATAGTTCTGCGAAAAGGGCGGATTGGCAATGACAATGTCAAACCGTTTCAGCTCCGCCCCCTCCCTGTGCTTGGGCTCATTGAGCGTGTCGCCATTTTCAATCTGAGCATCCAGAATGTCATGAAAAAGCATGTTCAGTTTGCACAAGCCCCAGGTGGTTCCATTCTTTTCCTGACCGTAGAGAGTCAGTTTTCTGGCGCTGCCATACTTGCTTTCGACGTAGTTGAACGATTCAATCAGCATACCACCCGAGCCAACAGTGGGGTCGCAGATCTCGGCATCCTGCGCCGGGTCGAGAATGGTTACCAGCAGCTTGACAACGGTGCGAGGGGTATAGAATTCGCCCCCCTTTTTCCCTGCGCTGTCGGCAAAGTATTTGATCAGGTATTCATAGGCTGAACCAAGCAGATCGGGAAATTCGAGGTTGTCATCGGTGAGCACCACCTCATCGAAATGGGAGATGAGTTCAACCATGTCGGCATCGGTAATCCGCTTGTTGTTTTTGCCGAAGGTTTTATTGAAGTCGATCGGTTTCAGAACGCCTTCAAGGCTGCCAAGATTCTTCTCTTCCTGCTCGGCAAAGGCTTTCATCAGCTCAGAGCCTACCTCCTGCTTTTGATGCTTGATTTTTTCCCAGCAGGCACGTTGCGGCACAAAGAACTTGTAGGCATCTTCACGCTCCAGACCCTCTTCCAGCTCCTTGCCTGCAACACCACGTCTTTCAAGCTGCCCTTTCCGCATCAGGCGTTCAAGGGCAAACTGGTCGTTGACTCGTTTCAGAAAGAGCATGGCAATAACATACTCCTTGAACTCCGAAGCATCCATGTTCCCGCGCAACGATTCGCACGCCTCTTCAAGGAAGTTTTCTAACCACGACAGTGAAAGTTTATGAGCCATTGAGTTTTTTGTTTTTTTAGGCTGACGTGGGAGGGCTTACAACACGTTCGCCTCTACGTTGAGTGCTTTCATGGATTACTTGTAGCTCAAATCATTTGCTCTACCTGCCGCGACCGCTCTGTTATCTGCCAACTTCTGAAAATCCGTGTAACCATTCCTCTCTGCATCCAGCGGAAGCGCAACCTCGATAAGCTTGCGTGGTGATTTTATGGGATAGGTCATAACGATCTCTTTTTTCCTTCTCGTGCAATTGCTAACCATGCACGACCTGCGTCAGTAAGTCGATATTTCTGCAATCTGCTTGTTGGTATCTCTGGAATTGTCAGCTCAATATAACCCGCTTTCATAGCGGGATGAATGTAGTTTTTTCTAAATGTCGGACGATGTTTAATCTCCAGGGCTTCACGCAGTTGTCCGGCAGAGAGATTGTGATCTTCCAATACCTCCGTAAGCCGAAACATCGGGAGATGTACCTGAATTTCCGGCTGGGTCGCTGACTGGGTCGCCGACCGGGTCGTTGACTGGGTCGCACCTCGCTCTTCTGTCGATCCACTTTGAACCGACCTCCATAACGTTTGTACAAATGAACCGGCATCCTGTCGAAAGTCCGGCGATCTGAGCCCACTCTCGGCGCAAAGTTCAATCATGTCGAGAATGCCTGAACCTGCCCGTTCAACGATTCGGGTCAAAAAAAGAGATTCAGCAATAAGCGGGTTATGCGGTATCGAAGCATGAGGGCGCCGCAGGGAGTCGATAGTCAAGGATGGCGGCAAACATCCCGGATTCCACACTTCAAGCCGGTCAGAAAAGAGCATAACCTGAACAGAGGCATTGGAACTGTAGTCGCGGTGCGCAATGCCGTTGACAATTGCTTCAGCAACGGCATCACGGGGAATTTCGTAGGTGACCGGCGCCTCATTGCTTAAAGCACGGGTACCTACAGCTCTGTTGAGCTTGCCCATCACGAAGTCTATGGCGGAATCGACCAGTTGAAAGAGGTCGCCTTTATAAACCTGATAAGAGGGAATCGGTTTCCTTACCTGGGTTCCGTGAAAATGGAGACACTTGACTTCGGATGAAAGCAGAAACCGCTGCGGTTGAACTCCAAAGAGTAGTATCGCCGCGTTACTCGGTCGATCATTGTCAAGTAGGTTGAGATGAACTAGTGCGCTACGCATCGGTGTTCCCCGGCCATGTGTATAACCGCGTTCATGCACTGCCCGATCAAGAAATGTTGCCACCTTCTCTTCTGAAATATCGGTGAGTGCAGCTCCCCGGCAGGCTGAAGCATCGAAAGGGCCTGTGGTAATCGCTCCCCATCGTCCAAGATATTCTACCAGACTGGCGTAAACGCCTGCAATCAATTCAGGAATAGTTGCAAACCGACGCCTGATGAGCTGGTCGCCTGCTTTGCGAATCAGCGCCTGCATTTTCGGATGGCGTCCAGATGCGGTCTCGCTTTTTACAAAGATGATTCGGGGTTTTGGAGCCTTGGTAGCGCGATCAAATTCCTCTTCTGTGGGCGAGATGCCTTCCAGCCCTTCGGAACCATAACTATCGCCGAAAAGGCCGATATAGAGATCACAACGATCCACCTCTTCAAGATAGACATTATCAGGTCGGCGGTCTGAGGCCGGTATATCTTCAAAAAGGAAAACGTCAAAAAACTGCCGCAGAAGGGCATCGTTCAGAATAAACGTTTTCAGAGCCTGACGCTCTTCAGCCAGCTCTTTTTGGACGCTCGAAAAAAAGATACGGTATCGTGTACTCATTGATTACTCTCCTGCAAGAGCGAGAAGATCCTGGATATTGTAATTGATCGATGAGACTCACCAACCCGGTTCGGCATTAAAGGGGTTCCCGCTTGGGTTGGCAGCTTCAAGCTCTCTGGTAAAAACGCGAAATTCGAGCCCGAACTTTTCGAACAGCTCCTCACGCCACTGCTCAACCAGACTGCCGGGAGCAACAATCACAATGCGCATTGGTCGCTTTTTGTGATATTCGGTCATTCTATGGAGACCCTATTTGCTCACTATTTTAATTCCCTAAATTGTATCTCTTGTTTTGGGTAATCAATGAGCAATACTAAACCGACTCAAAATATCATTACCAACAAACCCATTGATACCTAATTCAGCATGAATATCTCCAAATTCAATCTCGATATTGTTTAACTCTTTACCACCGATGATAACTTTCCCAACATTTTGAGAAACTACTTCCTGAGTTCCTCCTCCTATCCCAAATAATCGTTTGACTATCGCTGATTTGCCGTAATTGAAGTTGACCAGATCAATATCAATTGCAGTCGCTGCCGAACCTGTATCGACAATGCAGTTGTCTATTACTACGCTGTTTCCCTCATAAATCAGTTAAAAAGTGCTCCATATCAATCCATGCTTCGATTCAAAATTCACCTCATAATTCCTTTATAGGGAATATTTTGGACAATAAATTCTTCCGGCGTTGAAGGAAGAGAATATAAAACCTCCCTGCCCTTATGTTTGTATTCTTGGTAAACTTGTCTTATCTCTTTTCCATTATCACTGATTTTCAGAACCGTTCCTTCCAGAATTTTCGACTGGGTCTCTGACATTTTCTCTTCCACTATCTCTCCCAGTAATACAAACTTACTTGGGTATTGTTTTCGTATTTCTGACCATTGCATTTGCTGTCCTCCTCAGTCATGTTATTCGTATCGTATGCCCTACCTAATTCATTATATTGCAATCTGTTGCCACACATCATAAAGTAATGATGGTACTTGACCACCAAACACACTCTCTCGGGACATACCTTGGACAAAACCTTCTTTTGCAGTATAACAAACAAGTTCAGCCCATCAAAACACATTTACCCGAAAAAGACGTCAACCGCTTTGCACCCCATGTGGTCAACGGAACTGCTCCACCACCCACAACAAATTCCTCACTCATACCCCAACTCCATCAAATACCCTGCCAGCTCAACACTCGCAGCATCCCGTTCTTTCAAAATACTGTGCAACGGCTGATGATATTTCTCCCAGAGATTTTCGAGGCTTGAGCGGAGCGACCGGCTATTGGGCAAGGTACTCTTCAACCGTTGCGTAAAGCGTTCGTTCCCACCGCGCAAGAATGAGTTGCCTCGCTTCAGCGTTGTCAATCTTGTTGCGAGCCTCTTCAACCAGCTTCTCTTTGTGCTCTTTAATCTCTTTGATGATCTTCTTGCAGGCTTTCAGCTCCGCCTCCCGTTCTGCATGACGGGCAATGCGCTTTTCCTGTTCGGCAATGCGATCACTCAATGCCTCTGCTTGTGGTGTCAACGCGGTAATCTCATTTTCAATCGACTGAAAAGATTCTCCTGTATGTTTCAGCGCTTTGACCTGCTGCCGTTTGTTTTTTATGGCCCGCTCAATCTCTTTCAGCTCCCCGCCCAAACTCTTGATCTGCGCCTTGACTTCAGCAAGCTCGGCCTTGGGGTAGACCTCGTAATCCTCTTCGCTCCACGCGCCCTCCTCCAGTTCATTCACCTCCTTGAACAACGCATCCAGCTCATCACGCCGCGCTTCATTATCGTTCATCTCCTTGGGCACGTCGGGGAACTGGCTTTGCAGAATCTCTTCATCGGGAATAAGGTCGGCATTGATAAAGAGCACCTCCTTGCGGGTAGCGGCTCCGGCTCGGTTGATAATGAGAATGGAGGCGGGAATGCCGGTACCATAAAAAAGGGCTGGCGGCAGACCAATAACCGCTTCAAGGTAGCCGCACCTGATCATCCACTCCCGCATTTTACGCTCTTCACCACCACGGAAAAGAACACCATGCGGCATAATCACCGCCATGCGCCCGGTGGATTTGAGCGTACTGATGATATGTTGGACAAACATGAAATCCGCTTTGCCCTTGGTCGGCATCCAGAATTGATAGCGGTCTTTGAACTTCATGCTGTCGGTGGAATAGTTCTGCGAAAAGGGCGGATTGGCAATGACAATGTCAAACCGTTTCAGCTCCGCCTCCTCCCATACTCCTTGAACTCCGAAGCATCCATGTTCCCGCGCAGCGATTCGCAGGCCTCTTCAAGGAAGTTTTCTAACCACGACAGTGAAAGTTTATGAGCCATTGGGGGTTTTGTTTTTTTAGGCTGATATGGGAAGGGCTTATAACACGTTTGCCTCTCCGTTGAGTGCTTTCATGGATTACTTGTCGCTCAAATCAGTTGCTCTACCTGCCGCGACCGCTCTGTTATCTGCCAACTTCTGCAAATCCGTGTAACCACTCCTCACTGCATCCAATGACAGTGCAACCTCGATCAGCTTGCGAGGTGATAGTATGGGACTTGGTGCCGACTTTCGCGGTGACTTGTGATCGTCTCATTGAAACGCTATTCCAGCCGCCGCCGCTATTTTAGCTGCCAAATTCTGAAAATCCGTATAACAATTCCTTACAGCTTCGATGTGGGCTCCAATCGCCCCATCGGCAGATTTCAGGAAAAAAATCGGTTTACGAGCCTCCATTGCCATTTGCATCAAGCTACGATAATGCTTGAGCAATGAGAGGCAGTATGGATCTTGCGCAACAGGCGGCAAGGAGGTAATTGGTTGATTCAGAACAGCTTCCCGATAAACAAGCGGTATTCTGTCCATCCAGCGTTTATAGGCCTTGACAGGCCGGGTATCAAGAATACCGTGTTGCATTACAATATAACCAACAGGCAGCATCGCCCCTCTGGGCATTGGGAGATCTAGCGGAGCTTTGGTGAGAAGTTCCGCCCATACGGCACGCCACTCTCGAAGTGTTGGCCCAAGGTTCTTGAGACCTTGCAGAGAGAAAAGATCAGGAGCCAGCGGCAAACAAACCAGATCGGAGGCAATCAATGCTGACCGATTGATGGCACCGAGATTTGGGCCAACATCAATCAAAACCAATTCCGCGCCCCATTCTGCGCCACGCTGTACAAGACGATGAAACGCTGTCATGGTTCGAAAAGCAGATTCATCGCGGTTGTGACATCGTGGCCAGGCATCCGAAAGTTTGTCTTCAAACCGTGACAAGCCAAGGTCACCCGGAACAAGACCGAGGGTGCTGGTGATCATTTCTACACTGGGTTGAGCAATATCCCCTGTTCCCCGTAAAATCGGGCGGATTGCTCCATACACCGTGTCTGGATGCTCATCATCGGGCCATAAGGTTTCCAGACGATCTTCATCGAGAAACATGGCCGTGAGGTTGGCTTGCGGGTCAAGATCGACCGCAAGTGTTTTGATGCCATGATCGGCAAACATCCATGCCAGATGATAGACAAGCGAGGTATTACCAACACCACCCTTGTTGTTAAAAAAAGCGATTGTTTTCATGGCTTCCTCCTAAATATCTTGACCAAGACAGAGTGCTCATCAAACTCAAATTGAGCTGGAGGGTTGCCATTCTGTGCAAGAAGAGCTTGCGCACGCTGAACACCATATCCAAACCTGTTTACAAAACCAAGGGATTTCATGGCTTCAGCAATAACCGGATTGCGGTAACTGTTACGGGTTGGAAAATTTTCAGGTGTTGCCTCGCCATACAAACCTCCTGGACTCTGGATCTCAATGTGATCACTGAATGCGTAAAAACGAACCGGTGAATTGCTGTCGTAGTTACGGTGCATGACCGCATTCATAAGCAGCTCCCGTAACGCCCACTCGGGATAGTCTGGTTGCAGTTTTTCCTCAAATGCACTGACCTTGCGCATGGTTGTCTGAATCAGAAGTTTGATTCGCCCTTCCATTTCTCGCAGCATTGAATGAAGGTCGCCGGAGATCTCAGCCTGATCGTCAGGCTGTTCCGTCAAGTCTGTTCCGGGTAGCTTGAGATATTGAACATAGGCGCCTGGTAAAAAGAATCTGGGGTTTTTCCCGAAGAGTAATATACCGCCATACGTTGGGCTGGCTGGTTTGGGGTCATACAGACGCAAAGATGCCAACTGTAATTCAATAGTTCGATTGTTTGCCGCAATGGTTTCAGGATCAACAGCTTCCCGGCGATAGGCATCGAATTGGCCTAACGCGATGTCTTCAATTGTTGCTTCTGAACAAAGACGGGCATCAAAAGAGCGAGCAAGGGCAACACGCCGCTCAGCAAGAACACGCTCTTCCTGCTCATTGGCAATACCTTTCCGTGGCCCAACTCTGATGTACACTCGTCCTTTATAAAGAACCGGAGGAAGATCAGAGGGATGAACTTCAACAACAGCTACATCTCCACCGGAGAGTGCGAATCTGGCGACAGTCAGGTAAGGCTGAGGTAACACATTGCCTTGAGAACGAATACCGCCAAGGTTTTTGAGGAGTTCATCAGTAACAGTCAGCCCGGACAGAACTCCTTTGTCTGTTACCCCTATCAAAAGATAACCCGGGTTTCGATGATTGGGCAAATCATTGGCAAATGCACAAATCGCCTGACTGAATTTATCGGTATCACTTACTGATGTCGTTCGTTCAATAGTATCGGCCTCCATATCGGTCAGTAATACCTTGAGCTGATTTTCGGATAACATAATACTCACAGTTTTATAAATTAATTTCTGCCTTTTTCAGAAATTCGCTGATTTCAAAATTGATAGATGAGATCCCCCAACCCGGCTCGCTATCAAAGGGGTTCCCGCTTGGGGTGGCAACCGCTATGCTCTCGTCATCGGCCCGGCCAAGCAGACGCTCTTTGAGGGTTCCATCAGGTGTCTGGTAGATCACCCGAACAGCTCCGTCGGCAATGGGAATGACCGCGATAACCGTTGCAACCGCCGAAGGTTCATTGCAATCCTTGCATTTGGTAATAATTGCAATGTTAGGACCCCAAGGTAATTGGCCAACAAGCTGTTGGCTTATTATATCTTTTTGAGGGCTCTACCTATCCCTCCCTTCACGGATACAATCTACAATCTCTCTCGTCGAAATTTGAGCGTCAATGTTTGGGACAGATAATGATTGAAGTATTGGCTCGCGATTAACCAACTTGGCGGTAGACTTTTTTTCTGACTCTTTGATGGCCACAAAAATACGATCAAGATCGTTACCATATCTCGCCGCATGGGCGCTTCTAACTCTACGAATTTCTTCTACGATTGGATCATCTTTCATTGATTAACTCCTCCGGGGAACAAAGTATTGGACTACGGAAATTCAAATGATTGACAACTTGAGTTATTTTATCTCTCATGTTTGCGTTATTTATATGCTTGAAATTCCATGTAAGCAGAAAATCTATACCTTGCACAGCGGCAATACTGATATGTAATGCATCTTCTGCGCTTGAGGCAGGAATAGAATTTTCTACAATTAAAGCCTTGGCTAATTCCTTCGCACTATCTGTTGCCACAAGCACGGGGTTTCAACGATTGCCAACCGATTACTTGCAGCTTGTAGATCACCAGTTCCAATTTCCTCTAACACCAATTCTGAAATAAAAACATAAAAAAGATCCCTGTAGGTCTCCCACCATTCAATAGTGATCGCCTGTCGCGCAGATGTCACTACATCCCTGCTCGGACGAGCTGTGATATAGCTTATGACAGATGATTCTATGTAAACTGACTTCATGCTGCTTGCCGGAATGGTGCAAAACTAATAGAGACAGAAAACAACATCACTGTTTGTCATCGCGGCTTGTACTGATCAGTCTAAACCAGCTACAGTTCTTTCGAAATATAGCTTTTTTCATCACCTCCGCCATCGGCTTACTCATTTCTTGCATAAGGGCTCCCGGAAAAATCCTCTCCCGGCCTTGAGTCGGTGACGATCCCGGGGGGTTTTATTGCGAAGCCTGCGAATGGTTCACTCATACCCCAACTCCTCCAAATACCCTGCCAGCTCAACGCTCGCCGCATCCCGTTCTTTCAGAATGCTGTGCCATGGCTGGTGATATTTCTCCCAGAGGTTTTTGAGGTTTGAGCGGAGCGCCCGGCTGTATTGCGCAAGGTACTCTTCAACTGTTGCGTAAAGCGTCCGTTCCCACCGTGCAAGAGTGAGTTGCCTGGCTTCAGCGCTGTCAATCTTGTTGCGGGCCTCTTCAACCAGCTTCTCTTTGCGCTCTTTTATCTCTTTGATGATCTTCTTGCAGGCTTTCAGCTCCGCCTCCCGTTCTGCATGACGGGCAATGCGCTTTTCCTGTTCGGCAATGCGATCACTCAATACCTCTGCTTGTGGTGTCAACGCGGCAATCTCGTATTCTATCGACTGAAAAGATTCGCCTGCATGTTTCAACGCTTTGACCTGCTGCCGTTTGTTTTTAATGGCCCGCTCAATCTCTTTCAGCTCCCCGCCCAAACTCTTGATCTGCGCCTTGACTTCCGCAAGCTCGGCCTTGGGGTAGACATCGTAATCCTCTTCGCTCCACGAGCCCTCCATACCGCCCGAGCCAACCCCTATGTAGTTTTGGACAGAAAAATTTATCTGGTGAAAATGTATTGACAATAAGGCAAATATTGTCGTAGTTTAGGCCATGAGTATTTTTCGCTGGGACAACGACAAAAACGAACTGCTGAAGCAAAGCAGAGGGGTATGCTTCGAGCAAGTGGTACTTCTCATGGAAAAAGGAGAAGTCTTGGATAACCTTGAACATCCAAATCAAGAAAAGTATCCTGGGCAGAAAATTGCTGTAGTTATGATTGAGGCTTACGCCTATATTATTCCTTATGTTGAGAGTAATGATGAGATATTTCTCAAGACAATTATTCCCAGTAGAAAAGCTACCAATAAATACGTGAGGGCAGAAAGATGAAAAAGAGCGTTCTGGATGACGAAGAAAAGGATATCATTGAATCCTGGGAAAATGGAGAATGGGTATCGGTCAAGGATGCAAAAAAAGAAATTAACAAGCTCCAGCAGTGCGCAAAGAACACGCTGAATCAAAACAAGAGAATCAGTATTCGAATGACTTCAAAGGATTTAGATCAAGTGCAGCTTATCGCAGTGCAAGAAGGCATTCCATACCAGACTCTCGTGTCGAGTATTATCCATAAGTATGTTTCCGGTTACCTTGTCGAGAGAAAAAAGGCTTAACCAAGCCGCACCAGAGAGGTTGATTACCCTTTATACTTGATCTCCAAAGCTTTGTGCAGTCCCCGGAGAAATCCTCTCCCGACTTTGAGTCGGTGATGATCCCGGGGTTTTTTATTGCCCAAGCCTACGAATTGTTCACTCATACCCCAACTCCATCAAATACCCTGACAACTCAATACTCACCGCATCCCGCTCTTTCAGAATGCTGTGCAACGGCTGATGATATTTCTCCCAGAGATTTTCGAGGCTTGAGCGAAGCGACCGGCTGTATTGGGCAAGGTACTCTTCAACTGTTGCGTAAAGCGTTCGTTCGCACCGTGCAAGAATGAGTTGCCTGGCTTCAGCACTGTCAATCTTGTTGCGGGCCTCTTCGACCAGCCTCTCTTTTCGCTCTTTAATCTCTTTGATGATCTTCTTGCAGGCTTTCAGCTCCACCTCCCGTTCGGCATGACGGGCAATGCGCTTTTCCTGTTCGGCAATACGATCAGTCAATGCCTCTGGGGTGATGATTGCTGACGTGACCACCCCGTCAGGCTTCGCCTGCCACCCCTCCGAGGGAGGGGAATTTGCTCTCGCAGCTCATCTTCTTGATTCCCCTCCTCCGGAGGGGTGCCCCGAAGGGGTGGGGTGGTGATTGCATTTGTAAAATACTGTGCAACGGCTGATGATATTTCTCCCAGAGGTTTTCGAGGCTTGAGCGGAGGTACCGTCTGTTCCGATAGACGTATGCTATCTTCTCGATATCTTCGGAGCGCAGGGTGTTCTGCACCTTGCCCTCCCGGTGCTTTGGCTCATTGAGCGTGTCGCCGTTTTCAATCTGAGCATCCAGAATGTCATGAAAGAGCATGTTCAGTTTGCACAAGCCCCAGGTAGTTCCGTGGCAAAGTATTTGATCAGGTATTCATAAGCCGAACCAGGCAGATCAGGAAATTCAAGATTGTCATCGGTGAGCACCACCTTGTCGAAATGGGCGATGAGTTCAACCATGTCGGCATCGGTAATCCGTTTGTTGTTTTTGCCAAAGGTTTTATTGAAGTCGATCGGTTTCAGAACGCCTTCAAGGCTGCCGAGATTCTTCTCTTCCAGCTCGGCAAAGGCTTTCATCAGCTCAGAGCCCACCTCCTGCTTTTGATGCTTGATTCTCTCCCAGCGGGCACGCTGCGGCACAAAGAACTTGCAGGCATCTTCACGCTCCAGAACCTCTTCCAGCTCCTTGCCAGCTACACCACGTCTTTCAAGCTGCCTTTTCCGCATCAGGCGTTCAAGGGCAAACTAGTCGTTGACTCGTTTCAGAAAGAGCATGGCAATGACATACTCCTTGAACTCCGAAGCATCCATGTTCCCGCGCAGCGATTCGCACGCCTCTTCAAGGAAGTTTTCTAACCACGACAGTGAAAGTTTATGAGCCATTGAGGGTTTTGTTTTTTGGGGCTGACATGGGAGGGGTTACAACTCTTTCGCCTCTACGTTGAGAGCTTCTTTTTTCCTTCTCCTACAATTGCTAGCCATGCACGGCCAGCATCAGTGAAACGATATTTCTGTAAACGACTGTTTGGTTTTTCAGAGAGGGTCATTTCAATGTAACCAGCCACCAAGGCTTGCTGCAAAAAGCTTTTATGTATATGTGACCGGTCTTTCAACCCTAATGCCTTGCGGATATATGGTAATGTCCCAGTCGCATTTCTGAGTGGAAACATCAACCAGATGGCTTCATCATCCTGAATATCCGGTTTGAACCGAATATATCCACACCTATGCACCGTTTTCATTGATGGCAAAATTTGCCGGTGAGGTTAATACCCACGATTTGCCGACTTTTTCGGGCCGTCCCATGACTGATACGGTTTTGTTATCTTTATGCGCATCGCATGCTGCACGGTAATTCTCAGGGCTCAGGGAGACCTTGATATTTACCTTGCGGTTGTTGCCGATATCCCAGGCAATGATCACCTGCCTTCCGTCGGAGTCGCTTGAATCATCATCGGTGTCGATTGATTCAGCTTTTAATTGTATGATTTTACCGATTATTTCCGTTTCATGCGATTCGGTTACTGCCCGAAGTGATTTTGCTGCAGCTTCAAAATATGGCCGAAAAACTGATGGTTCAATAATGATGTTTGAAAATGAACTGACATCGGCGCTGGCGTTAAATTCGGGAGACCAAAGCATTGAGTACTCAAGATTAAAATCATCAAGATCTTCAGTAAGCTCTTTCATAACTTCGCACAAGTTTGCATTGAAGCCTTGTTCATAGTTGCTGGTCATGATGCCGATATCGCTTTCACGAACACCTTTAACGGCAAATTGCAAACCTCGTACAATGCGCTCCATAACCCGTCGTTCAAGCGGTGATGCTTCAATATCAGGAAGCAGGGTGAGGGTGGAGGGTGGCAATGGCATTTCGATGGTCAGTCCAAAGCTGCCCTGAAACGTGTGACCAAACCTGCATTTATGGGTATACTCCTTTCCAATTTTCCGCCCTTTGGCAAAGTAGGGCTGATTATCTTCCTCCGCACAGGCGGCATAATAGACCAGATCGCGCAGGCGTGAAATAACCAAAGGTGCCAGTTCAAGGGGTAAACTTGTCAGGCGGGCGCTGCTGTATATCCGCTGACGAAAAATATCAAGCGAGCGGTTTTTTATCTTCTGGACAATATCTGAAACGGAAACTTGCTCAAGTGCCGCGATAAGTTTGGCCGCTGAATGGATTTTGGCAACAGCATCCCGATAGTTGTTACCGTTTGGAAGAACAAGCTTGATCTGGTTGTTGTAATCGTCGTTACGCTCGTATTGGTAAACGAGTAAGGATGGATTGGGATGCTCAAGCTTGGTCCAACCGGCTTTACGAATGTAGGCGGTTATATCTTCTACGCGGAGCTGAATGCTTATATCGTGATTGTTCATGATGGAAGTTCTCCTTTCTCAAGGGCAGTTAACACCTCGTTCAGGATGTTTGGAGTCAGGAAGTTTTGCCTGCTTATTTCAATTCGTTGCGTTCTCGCATTCTTGCTTCTCTCTCCAGAGAGGTAGATCCAATAACAGCAGCGACGCAACACCAACTCTTCTTCTGAAAGAGAGAGCCACTCGCTTTCAGCTTCAGGTAATACCATCAAAATAAGAATTACCGGCGTAGTGGCAGCTCTTGGAGCACGATCAACCAGATAATTGTGGGTTTCAACATCCAGATCATAACGAAGATGTGCATCATCAATGATACAGTTTTTTGATGCTTTGAGCTGAAAATCAAGACTGAAACCAGTTTCATGGTAATGGCCATTGAAGTAAGATACCTGATGAAATGTGCCATCAATAGTATAATCGTGTGAGCGATCTTTCATGCTCAAATTCACCCCTGCTTTTGCGGCAATTGCCTGAACGTAAGCCCGGCTTAGATCCTCTTCAGTATGTTGAATAGTCAGCATTGTTGGAATAGTATAGTGCAGAAAACTCTATCCTGGGTACAGCAACGTCCTAAAGCATCATTCCTCAACAGTATACGTTCAATGATGTTGCCATCTCAACTCTTGCCACTGTCCATGTTACGACTTGCAATGGCTTTTTTCACGGCACTTTTTGCGGCTGCACGGGAAACTGAACCTGTTTTGGGTGCCTCATGGACTTTCCGTGTTGCAACTGAACGTTTGACGAGTGTTTTTGAGGCAGCCGACTTCTCCTTAGTACTGGATGACGTGGCAAGTGTTTTACCGGCGTTACTTGTGGCAGCTTTCGTCAGAACTTTAGCACCAGGCATGTACGCTCCTTACATCAATGTTTCATTGAGCATAACACTCATTAAATTGATCCACCTGAACGACAGATTTTTGAATCGTAATACATATAAATACGCCAATAAAAAGATAGTTAATATACCACTAATGAAATACATAGAGGCGAATTACAATCTTATTGTAACACATTCTTCCTGTTTTTATATTGATCAGATAAATACACTAATTACACGCCGTCACGAGTGGTTGCCTTGTCAGAGTAACGGCACTTTGCTGAATAACACACAATTTCGGCTCATCAAAATACATCAACAAATATAACTTTACCCCTGAACCTGCACCGCACTATCCCCTTCTTTCAGCACAAGGTCTGCTGAACATAAGAGAGCGCTTCTTTGCTCTCCCCTATTGGGAAATGAGAACAATGTTTTCTCCTCAAGGTAATTGGCCAACACGCTTTTGACTTTTTATATCTGTTTGATTATAAAAGAGATACCACTGTTTGACATATTTAATATTGCTCAAGAAAAAAACCTTCATCTCCGGAAATTCGGCCATCAAATCTGCACTGAGTTGGCGAAGCAAACCATCGCCCCACTGCGCATTCGTCTGCTTTTAAACAATGTCGGCACCAAGCTCCCAGCAAAACTGCAAAAGCGCCCTGTTTACCAAAATCGCCGCTTTGAGCTGTACAGAGCGGATGCGGAGTTTTACCTCTTTCAGCCAGTTTTTATAGTCATCACCGACCACAATGAATTGTTCACTCATCTCCCACCCCCTCATTTCTACTCATCTCTTTCTCAATCTCCTCAATAGTCGGCAAGCTCCCCTTCAGATTTTCCGGCAGTGAGCGAGTTAGTTCATATTCCGAAATTCCAATAGGTTTATGGATATCCCTGAGAGCGTATTCGGCAAATACCTTGTCTTTACTTTCACAGAGTATCAAGCCAATGGTTTTCTCATCGGTTCCATGTTTCAGCAGATCATCCACAGCGGAGCAGTAAAAATTCATCTTCCCGGCATATTCCGGTTTAAACTCACCTTTTTTGAGTTCGATGACAATAAAACAGCGTAACCGCAAGTGATAAAAGAGAAGATCGATGTAAAAATCTTTATCGCTGATTTCAAGATGATACTGCCTGCCGACAAAGGCAAAGCCAGCACCCAGTTCAACCAGAAATTTTTCGAAGTGTTTGATCAGTTCCGTCTCCAGTTCCCGCTCGGCAAATTGTTCCGACAGAGTAAGAAAATCAAAAATATAGGGATCTTTTAATGCCTGCCGTACCATGTCGGATTGCGGCATGGCCAGCGTTTGGTCGAAGTTGTTGGCCAGCGAACCCTGACGGCTATACTGGTCGCTTATTATCATTGCAGCAAGGGTATCGCGGTTCCAGCCGTTTGTAGCCGTCTGCTCCATGTACCAGAATCGAACCGGTACATCCTTGATTTTTTCAATCAACAAGCAGTGATGACCCCAGGGAATACCTGCAAGCAAAGCCTGCTCCGGTAATTTTGCAACAGGCTGTTGCAAAATTGATGTACCGTATTCTCTGGCAAAACGGATCATATACCCGATGTTCCGTTCCGAAAACCCCTTGATCTCAGGCAATTCGTTGTGGATATCTTTTGAAAGCCGGGGAATAACCGCAGCCCCCCAACCAGCCACCTTTTGTTTCTCCACAAGCATCTTGCCGATATCCCAATACATGGAAATCAGTTCCGAATTTGCGGAAAGAATCGCTTTAGTTTGAGCTTGCCGTATACGCTGCTTGATGTCGATCAGCAGCGTCTTGTAAAAAGTCAGTTCACTCATTAGTCAAATTGCTGATTTGATACGCCATAACCGCCCTGATCCAGTTTTTTTGCACGGTTTGCTGTGCATAATAGAGCGCTTCATTGCAATCCTTGCATTTGGTAATAATTGCAATGTTATGACCCCAGGGTAATTGGCCAACAAGCTGTTGGCTTATTATATCTTTTTGAGGGCTCTACCTATCCCTCCCTTCTCGGATACAATCTACAATCTCTCTCGTCGAAATTTGAGCGTCAATGTTTGGGACAGATAATGATTGAAGTATTGGCTCGCGATTAACCAACTTGGCGGCACACTTTTTTTCTGACTCTTTGATGGCCGCAAAAATACGATCAAGATCATTGCCATATCTCGCCGCATGGGCACTTCTAACTCTACGGATTTCTTCTACGATTGGATCATCTCTCATTGATTAACTCCTCCGGGGAACAAAGTATTGGACTTTCCATGATATTGACCTTTCAGCGGGTGATCAAGATAAACTGAATCCAGAGGCTCTCCTTCGGCAAGATTCTGAACGACAGAGAGTAGTTGTTCAAGCTCTTTTCCCCGTTTCAGCACACGCTTGATATCTTTTTTAAATTGCGTGGTTCTTCGAATCTGATACATCACGACAACAAGTCCTCACGTAACGACTGCAGTGAAGTAAATACGGGCATACATGATTTATCTTCGGCAAAACTATTGAGTGTCAGGTCATTGGGAATTTCTGTTAACTCCAAAAGCTCTCGCATCTCTGTATCCTGAAAAATATAGCCAGCGACAGCAATACGGTCTTTTTTCGGCAATGCACAAAAGACCCGATAAAACGCCGCAGCCGTACTTATATGATTGACGGCAGGTGATGTTGAGATTGGGGCTGAATGTTTCATAATTCCTCCTCCGGGGTACGGTGATTTACTGATCGGGTAACAAGTTGAACGTAAATGCTGAAAGGTATAAGGACGAAGCTGCTTCCCCATTTTTCAAGCAGACTCTTCACTTCTAATCAAATTAACACATTTTTTCATACTGCCCAAAGCTCTCGGATTTCATGGAATCGAAATGGTACGCTCAATCCAACCTGATGTTATGAGCGGCTAAATTGAGGCTTTTTGCGCAAATGTCCCTGATGTTTTATTCCTGTGACTGGCTATAGCTCTTCGCGAGACAGATCATATACCCGATGCTATATCTTTTGTGCAGTCCCCGGAGAAATCCTCTCCCGACCTTGAGTCGGTGATGATCCAGGAGTTTTTTATTGCCCAAGCCTACGAATTGTTCACTCATACCCTAGCTCCATCAAATACCCTGCCAGCTCAACACTCGCAGCATCCCGTTCTTTCAGAATGCTGTGCAATGGCTGATGATATTTCTCCCAGAGGTTTTCGAGGCTTGAGCGGAGGTACCGTCTGTTCCGGTAGACATAAGCTATCTTCTCGATATCTTCGGAGCGCAGGGTGTTCTGCACCTTGCCCTCCTTGTATTCGTGGTCGGCATTGATAAAGAGTACCTCCTTGCGGGTTGCGGCACCGGCTCGGTTGATAATGAGAATGGAGGCGGGAATGCCGGTACCATAAAAAAGGGCTGGCGGCAGACCAATAACCGCTTCAAGGTAGCCGCGCCTGATCATCCACTCCCGCATTTTACGCTCTTCACCACCACGGAAAAGAACACCGTGCGGCATAATCACCGCCATGCGCCCGGTGGATTTGAGCGTGCTGATAATATGCTGGACAAACATGAAATCCGCTTTGCCTTTGGTGGGCATCCAAAACTGATAGCGATCTTTGAACTTCATGTTGTCGGCAGAATAGTTCTGCGAAAAGGGCGGATTGGCAATGTTCTGAAAATCCGTGTAACCATTCCTCACTGCATCCAACGGCAGAGCAACCTCGATAAGCTTGCGTGGTGATTTTGCAGGATAGGTCATAACGATCTCTTTTTTCCTTCTCGTGCAATTGCTAACCATGCGCGACCTGCATCAGTGAGACGATATTTCTGCAATCTGCTTGTTGGTATCTCTGGAATTGTCAGCTCAATATAACCCGCTTTTATTGCGGGATGAATGTAGTTTTTTCTGAATGTCGGACGATGTTTAATCTCCAGGGCTTCACGCAGTTGTCCGGCAGAGAGATTGTGATCTTCCAATACCTCCGTAAGCCGAAACATCGGGAGATGTGCGTGAATTTCCGGCTGGGTCGCTGACTGGGTCGCTGACTGGGTCGCCGACTGGGTCGTTGACTGGGTCGCACCTCGCTCTTCTGTCGATCCACTTTGAACCGACCTCCATAACGTTTGTACAAATGAACCGGCATCCTGTCGAAAGTCCGGCGATCTGAGCCCACTCTCGGCGCAAAGTTCAATCATGTCGAGAATGCCTGAACCTGCCCGTTCAACGATTCGGGTCAAAAAAAGAGATTCAGCAATAAGCGGGTTATGCGGTATCGAAGCATGAGGGCGCCGCAGGGAGTCGATAGTCAAGGATGGCGGCAAACATCCCGGATTCCACACTTCAAGCCGGTCAGAAAAGAGCATAACCTGAACAGAGGCATTGGAACTGTAGTCGCGGTGCGCAATGCCGTTGACAATTGCTTCAGCAACGGCATCACGGGGAATTTCGTAGGTGACCGGCGCCTCATTGCTTAAAGCACGGGTACCTACAGCTCTGTTGAGCTTGCCCATCACGAAGTCTATAGCGGAATCGACCAGTTGAAAGAGGTCGCCTTTATAAACCTGATAAGAGGGAATCGGTTTCCTCACCTGGGTTCCGTGAAAGTGGAGGCATTTGACTTCGGATGAAAGCAGAAAGCGCTGCGGTTGAACTCCAAAGAGTAGTATCGCCGCGTTACTCGGTCGATCATTGTCGAGTAGGTTGAGATGAACCAGTGCGCTACGCATCGGTGTTCCCCGGCCATGGGCATAACCGCGTTCATGCACTGCCCGATCAAGAAATGTTGCCACCTTCTCTTCTGAAATATCGGTGAGTGCAGCTCCCCGGCAGGCTGAAGCATCGAAAGGGCCGGTCGTAATCGCTCCCCATCGTCCAAGATATTCTACCAGACTGGCGTAAACGCCTGCTGTCAGTTCAGGGATAGTTGCAAACCGGCGCCTGATGAGCTGGTCGCCTGCTTTGCGAATCAGTGCCTGCATTTTCGGATGGCGGCACGATGCGGTCTCGCTTTTTACAAAGATGATTCGGGGTTTTGCAGCCTTGGTAGCGCGATCAAATTCCTCTTCTGTGGGCGAGATGCCTTCCAGCCCTTCGGAACCATAACTATCGCCGAAAAGTGCGAGATAGAGATCACAACGATCCACCGGGGGTCTGCTCACGAAACGGAAAAAATAGCACGTTAAGCAGTTTTAGTAAAATCCAAAAGCCGGGTACGGGTCGGCAAAGGCGGAATTGGTTGCCGTCCACATTTCAGGTTCCAGTATGCCCACGAGCGCACATCAAAAACGCCAGGTGGAGCATGCTCCAAAACCTCACAGAATTCGTCATTCCCCACGATGCCTTTCAACGCTTTTAAATCTTCAGGCGTACCAAAAGTCATAACATGCGCAAGAAAATGCACTGGATCAGCAAGTTCTTCCTCTGGCGTATTGAACCATACAACCCGACGTGCCACGTTTAAAATTTCCGGAGTAATGGGTAAAGGTTTCATGATGTTGGTTCGTTTTCATCCGTCCGCTTGGCATAAGGCGTTAATATGGGAAGAGAGGCTGGATCGACAGAAGCAACTGCAATACTCAACCGCTTGCGCACATCTACGGATAAGGTTGGAAGATCATCAAAAAAGGAGAGTGCCTTCAATGCAATCATAGGGTTGAAGCTGCGTCCATAAACGACACTGCCAGCAGCTAAAGCGTTTGGCAAGTCAACACCGTGTTGTAACAGCGCATCAATATCGAGATAGTCTTTTACCTCTGCCCGTTTTTGTATTACAGCTACTTTCGTTCCTGCAATGTCAAGCAGGGATGCGACATAGATTGAACCTCCCTCGGCCTGATCACGAGGTGTAACCTGCCCAAGACCAAGACCACCAAAAAAAGAGAGCAAAACAGGACCGTCACGCTCAACACGGCAAGTCAATGTATTTTGGCCAACCTGCACGCGCTCCGCTCCCTTGAGATAAGGAAGAGCATCAGCCAGATCATCCGGATCAAAAGGCTGATTAGAAAAAAAATCAAAATCAACAGAAGTCCTGTGCCCCAAACGCAAAGCAAGCGCCGTTCCGCCGTAAAGCGTAAATGTCGCTGGCGTAGCGTCAAGTTCCGGCCAGAGCAAAAGCTGCGGTGGCGGAAGAATGGATAGATTAGGACTAAAAATCATGTCAAATTGATTTTGTTTAAATGGAGTCACCTCAGAAAACGGAAAAAATAGCACGCTAAGCAGTTTTGGTAAACTTCATGAGTCTTGATACCGTAGCTGGATGGACATTAAAAAGCCTGGCTGCATCCGCTGCGGTTTTCTGTCCAGACGTAACAAAATGGATGATCTCTTTCTGTTGCTGTGATGTGAGCTTTGGTCGGCGACCTCCAACACGCCCTTGTTTGCGTGCGGCATCCAAACCGTTGCGCGTGCGCTCTCGAAGCATTGCCCGCTCGAACTCCGCAAATGTCCCTACGATTTGCATCATCATGCGGCCACCGGGCGAAGTAGTGTCAATTACTTCCGTCAGACTACGAAACCCAGCTCCTGCTTGATTAATCTTCTCCATAAAAGTCAACACATCTTTCAGAGAGCATGATAAACGGTCAAGTTTCCAGACAACCACCACATCGTCCTTGCGCAGTTGCTCTAACAGCCGATGCAATTCTGGCCTGTCCCATCGGCCCCCGGAAGCTTTCTCTTGAAAGATCAATTCACATCCGCCAAATTCCAGCGCGGCAATTTGTGCTTTGGTGTCCTGATCCTTGGTGGAAACACGCGCATAACCGATAAGCATCTCTACCTTCCTATTGCATAAAGTTATTGCTAATGATTATAATTTAGCAATAACTTTATGCAATGCGCAATGCCTTTATTTCTGGTTGATCAATAATCGTTGCGGAAACGTCCGTTTCTGCAACAGCATTTTCCAATTCATGTTAGACGTACTATTATTCCATGCCTCGTCGATCTCTTTTTTCCACTGCCGAACGAGAAAGCCTTCTGGCGTTGCCGAAGGCCGAGGATGAACGAATTCGGTATTACATGTTTAACGAGGCGGACTTGTCTTGCATTGCCGAAACTGCCTGCAACACCTCATTTTCTCCAGACTCACGTAAAAGTACCTTTGACACCTCGTAAATAGTAATAACAGGAACAATAAGCGAGCTGATATCAGATAGCGGAACTTTGAAATGTTTTGCGGAAGGCTCATCAGCAAAAAATGATAGCCAACCCGAAGAATCTACAATGTTCATACTCGCTCTTCGTCTCTCTTAAAATCAGTATTGATGCCTTTAACAAAACCGCGAAGATCAGATATTTCACGATCCGGGATAAGCTCAATTCGGCCTTGATATTCAACAACCTGTAATTTTTGGCCAGGATGAAGATGCAAGGATTCCGTCAAGTGTCGAGGAATAACAACCTGGCGTTTTGGTGACACTGTAACGGTTTGCATAACAACTCCTGTTAATAATTATAACGACCTTCACTTATTCGATAAGATACTCTTGCAGCAACTCAGAAGCAAAATCAGCCAGCATTGTTCCACGACAATGGATGACGCGAAACTGCAATTACTCACTTTACCCCTAAACCTGCACAGCCCTTGAGCCAAAAACGACCTTTTGCAGTATAACAAACAAGTTCAGCCCAACAAAACACATCTACCAAAAAAAACGTCAACCGCCTTCCCACCAAGTGGTCAACGGTTCTTCACCGGCACAAAAAGTTGTTCACGAATACCGGCGTAGCTCTTCCTGTACTCGGCAAGGGCTTCAACTTCAACTCCAGGAATACCGCCATGCAGGTGCGCATGAACATCGTGAGGTTCTGATTCTTCTCTTCCAGCTCGGCAAAGGCTTTCATCAGCTCAGAGCCCACCTCCTGCTTTTGATGCTTGATTTTTTCCCGGCGGGCACGTTGCGGCACAAAGAACTTGTAGGCCTCTTCACGCTCCAGACCCTCTTCCAGCTCCATCCCTGCTACACCACGCCTTTCAAGTTGCCCTTTTCGCATCAGGCGTTCAAGAGCAAACTGGTCGTTGACACGTTTCAGAAAGAGCATGGCAATGACATACTCCTTGAACTCCGAAGCATCCTTATGCCCGCGCAGCGATTCGCAAGCCTCTTCAAGGAAGTTTTCTAACCACGACAGTGAAAGTTTATGAGGCATTGAGTTTTTTGTTTTTATTAGGCTGACATGGATGCTTGGGTGGGGAGTGATTGAGTATCTCGCATGTTCCTGTTATATCGCCATTTTTCAACAGCCCGCAGTATCCGCACCTGCGAAGTCTTCATTTTGCGTCGGATCGCTGACAGAGTATCTGAATTTCAAAATGTAGTATTATCTGTATCCGTTATTTCAATTTTATTCATCAATATTTCTGCCATTCCATAAGTATTGTACAGTGTTGGCATGTCGTAAATCTTTCCTGGTTCAAGCGGAGAGATATTTTCATCCGTATCAAGTTGTTCCGCGATAATCCGAATCAGTCTGAGTTTGTCAAGTGTCCGTAACTGTCGAACAAAAGGAAGAATATCTGTCAAAGTCATAATTTCGTTGTCTGCCGTTCACTCAAAAAGCTATTTCCACTGATGCATGCACTTTCTGCCATCAGTATGATATTTTTGCCGTATAGCTCTCTAACGGCAAGGTAGGCGGCTCCGTCTGCGGCACCAATTGGTTAGGGGTTCTCACCTGTTTTTCAAGGTATCTTGAAATTCCATAGCCTTTTTACTTATTTCATTTCCGCTTAATCCATCAAAAAGATCCTCTCTCCATTTTGTGTAGTCAAATCTTTCTCTTTGAATCAGAACGATAAATCTTTCAGTTTCAACCATTCCAAGGTTATGATTCAATACTTCAAAACCTGACATCTTTATTTCAGAATCAGTCCTCATTGTTTAGTTCCCCCGTTCAATTATAAAATTTACAGGATTTGTTACTTTTATTTCTGGAAATTCTGTCGCTTTCTTCAAAATACCTTTATCCACTGTTAAAAAGTATTGGCATTGTAATGAAACCGCACATGCAATATGCAAAGCGTCAAGAGGTTTTAAGCCAATAGCCGTATATTCATTCATTTTTAGTAGAATCCCCTCTGTTTCATCAACAAATGAATCAGCCACTTCTTTCCATCTTTGAATCTCAACTCGTTTTTCCAAGAACGGATTAGCATTATTTTCCAAATCAAGAATGTAAGACCAGCCCAACGAAAGATGTTCCGATTTGATTTTCTCCTGAATACCAAGTTTGGCTTCTGTTTCCAGTCGTATGCTTAACGATGACTGGTCATCAAACGGTCTGTTGAAACAGCAATTGTCAAGATAAACTCTCATTTCATTTTGCTTTTTTTTATTCATATTTGGAACGGAACTGTATTCGAAATATATCTGACCACAGTACCAAAGCAATGAAGCGGATAATTATCAAAAAGTCTTTATTTATTATGATTACTGATACTCATGCCGAATCTAAAATTATTAACAAGTACCCTTTTGCAGTATAACAAACAAGTTCAGCCCATCAAAACACATCTACCCGAAAAAGACCCAGAGTGCTTTCATGTATTACTTGTCGCTCAAATCAGTTGCTCTACCTGCCGCAACCGCTCTGTTATCTACCAACTTCTGAAAATCCGTGTAACCATTCCTCACTGCGTCCAACGGCAATAAGCTTGCTGGGTGATTTTATGGGATAGTCTGATATCATTGCTTTCTTTCTCTAAGCCAGGTTCTGCCTTTTTCCTGTATTCTGTATTTTTGCAGGCGGCTTCGTGGTTTATCCGGAATGGTCATTTCAATCAATCCTGCCATGATGAGCGGCTTAATGACTTGGTGCCGGAACTTGAGATCTCCTCATTGAAACGCTATTCCAGCCGCCGCCGCTATTTTAGCAGCCAAATTCTGAAAATCCGTATAGCAATTCCTTACAGCTTCGATGTGGGCTCCAATCGCCCCATCGGCAGATTTCAGGAAAAAAATCGGTTTACGAGCCTCCATTGCCATTGGCATCAAGCTTCGATAATGCTTGAGCAATGAGAGGCAGTATGGATCTTGCGCAACAGGTGGCAAGGAGGTAATTGGTTCATTAAGAACAGCTTCCCGGTAAACAAGCGGTATTTGCTCCATCCAGCGTTTATAGGCCTTGACGGGCCGGGTATCGAGCATACCATGTTGTATAACAATATAACCGACAGGCTGCATCGCCCCTCTGGGCATCGGGAGATCCAGAGGAGCATTGGTGAGAAGTTCCGCCCATAGGGTACGCCACTCTCGAAGGGTCGGCCCAAGATTCTTGAGACCTTGCAGGGAGAAGAGATCAGGAGCCACCGGCAAACAAACCTGATCGGAAGCAATCAACGCCGAACGATTGATGGCACCAAGATTTGGGCCGACATCAATCAACACCAGCTCTGCGCCCCATTCTGCGCCACGCTGTACAAGACGATGAAACGCTGTCATGGTTCGAAAAGCAGATTCATCGCGGTTGTGACATCGTGGCCAGGCATCCGAAAGTTTCTCTTCAAACCGTGACAAGCCAAGGTCACCCGGAACAAGACCGAGGGTGCTGGTGATCATTTCTACACTGGGTTGAGCAATATCACCAGTTCCCCGTAAAATCGGGCGGATTGCTCCATACACCGTGTCTGGATGCTCATCATCTGGCCACAAGGTTTCCAGACGATCTTCATCGAGAAACATGGCCGTGAGGTTGGCTTGCGGGTCAAGATCGACCGCAAGTGTTTTGATGCCATGATCGGCAAACATCCATGCCAGATGATAGACAAGCGAGGTCTTGCCAACACCACCCTTGTTGTTAAAAAACGCGATGGTTTTCATGGAAGCCTCCGAAATATCTTGACCAATACGGAGTGCTCATCAAACTCAAATTGAGCTGGTGGATTGCCATTCTGTGCCAAAAGCGCTTGCGATCGCTGAACACCGTATCCAAACCTGTTTACAAAACCAAGGGATTTCATGGCTTCAGCAATAACCGGATTGCGGTAACTGTTTCGGGTAGGAAAGTTTTCCACTGTAGCCTCACCATACAAGCCACCTGGACTCTGGATCTCAATGTGATCACTGAATGCGTAAAAACGAACCGGTGAATTGCTGTCGTAGTTACGGTGCATGATGGCATTCATAAGCAGCTCCCGTAACGCCCACTCAGGATAGTCAGGTTGCAGTTTTTCCTCAAAGGCACTGACCTTGCGCATGGTTGTCTGTATCAGAAGCCTGATTCGCCCTTCCAGCTCTCGCAACAGGGTGTGAAGGTCGCCGGAAATCTCTGCCTGGTCGTCAGGCTGTTCCGTCAAGTCCGTTCCGGGCAGTTTGAGGTATTGGACATAGGCACCTGGTAAAAAGAATCTGGGGTTTTTCCCAAAGAGTAATATACCGCCATAGGTTGGGCAGGCTGGTTTGGGGACGTACAGCCGCAAGGATGCCAACTGTAATTCAATAGTTCGATTGTTTGCCGCAATGGTTTCAGGATCAACAGCTTCCCGGCGATAGGCATCGAATTGACCTAACGCAATATCTTCAATTGTTGCTTCTGAGCATGGCCGTGCATCAAAGGAGCGAGCAAGGGCAACACGACGTTCAGCAAGAACACGCTCCTCCTGCTCATTGGCAATCCCTTTTCGAGGCCCAACTCTGATATACACTCGCCCTTTGTACCGAACAGGAGGAAGATCAGAGGGATGAACTTCAACAACAGCTACATCTCCACCGGAGAGTGCAAATCTGGCGACAGTCAGGTAAGGCTGGGGTAACACATTGCCTTGAGAACGAATACCGCCAAGGTTTTTGAGGAGTTCGTCAGTAACAGTCAGCCCTGACAGAACCCCTTTGTCTGTTACTCCTATCAAAAGATAACCCGGGTTTCGATGATTGGGCAAATCATTGGCAAACGCACAAATCGCCTGACTGAATTTATCGGTATCACTTACTGATGTCGTTCGTTCAAGAGTATCGGCCTCCATATCGGTCAGTAATACCTTGAGCTGATCTTCGGTTAGCATAACTACTTGTATTGAATTTTATACCGGCTTTTAATATTGATCAGTATAAAAACACTGGTTAGTGCCCATAAACAGTGGTTAGCCTATACAGAACAAGAATGTTGCGTATTATAACAAAACAATCTCAGCCCATCAAAACACATCTTCCCGAAAAAGACATCAACCGCCCTTTGCCCCCCCAAACTTGTCAACGGAACTGCTCCACCAGTAACAACAAATTCATCACTCATACGTCAACTCACTCAAATACCCTGCCAGCTCAACACTTGCAGCATCCCGTTCGATCAAAATACTGTGCAATGGCTGTTGATATTTTTCTCAGAAATTTTTGAGGCTTGAGCGGAGCGCCCGGCTATACTGCACGAGGAGGATATCACCAGAAAAATGCACATTTGTTTCTGCCACAAAAAATCACATCGGCACATACGTGGTATGGCCGTCTCGTGTTTTTCTTTTTTTAACAAGAGCATGACCGGCGAGAACAACCTCTTGATTTATTCTGTCAAGAAGTTCGGGCGTTAATAAGCGGACATTATCTTTTATCGTCTGAAGTTCATAGTATTTTTTATCGGTCAAATCGCTATGACCAAGCATCTGACGAAGAGTATTATGATGATTAACCAAATCCTGAAGATAATCATAATCGGCATTGCGTACCAGTCGAACAACACCCATTACCAGGATGGCCCATTGTTCCATACCCGGCTTCCCCGTACGAGAATCAGCTTTTCCATGGCCATTTTTTCGTTCAGAGAGTCCCTCTTCAAGAATGGAAAATACTCGTTTGCGTAGTTCAATATTGATATAAATACCCTGAAGAGCCCGAAGGATTTTAGGCATGTCATCACGGGACTTTTCACTAAAATCTATAGCAGAAATATCGATCTGGCCGAACATCATTTGATGGTTATTGACGCTACTCATAGTAAATATAAAAAATTAAAGTTTTGGGTAAATTGTTCTTTCAGGACATATTGCCACACTATTTTTAATAAAAAAACCTAAACGCATAAAGTATTATTTCGCTTTTAAAGCCACCCGGCAATAGAATCGTACAGCACATCATTCCATCATATCAGAGGGCATTTCGTCCAAACACTGGTTATATGCATTACGTCTATCGAGTGCCACACCGTCAGCGCTATCGTAAAGATTTCTGCCATCCAGGCCGACGCTCTCTGCGTATTATTATTTATGCGACGACCAACCCTTTTTCTGGCAATATATGCCTGATGACGTTGATACGATGCACTGCTGCTGCCTGATAAAATCTGAACACAGGAAGTTTTGGAGCAACTCTTGAGTCTTTCGTTCCTTTGAGACGATCTCTACTGTTGAGCCAACTATTTGCGTCATAGCCATTAATTTCTTCATTTCCTGTACCAAAAAGCAGCCCGTTTTGAGCAGCATTTTTCCATGCCTCAATCCTTTCTTGTTCAATAGCTTGCAAACTTATAATTTTTTTTACAGCCTGCTCTATCTTTGAAAAATCTATAAATGCCGCTTTATCAGAAAAATCATCGCGTTTCGTTGCCACCCTTTGAAATATTTCATGGAGTTTTCTGCAGCAATCAAAAAAAGTCTTTTGGTTGTTTCGGATAGGGCAACGTTCGCCATTTGAAGAATTTTCATAGACGAAATCCCATTCAAGGTAAGGCCGGTCTGGATATGTCATGACCGCACCATGCCCCAAGGCACCGGAAGCCTCCTCTGCAAACCATGATTTAATGTTATCTAATAACCCATCTTCTTTTGGATAATTTTCTTTAAATTTTTTCGCTTTATCAGCAATATATTTCTCTATCTCAGGATTCAGAGAGTAAAAATTAATGCTGTCATTTATTATTTTATTTTCCCTTGAGCTTACTCCGGAAAAACCATAGTGGGAAAAAGTATCAGCGTAAACGTGGGCTGTTATACCAAGTAATGGTAGTGCAAAAGGTTGGTCAATGAGAGAAAGATTAAATTCAACCATTTCCTTTGCTATTTCGCTCTCTTTTTGGCACACCAGCCTTTGGGTGTAGCTATCGCCTTCATTGCCAGGCAGAAAGTGAAATGGCACCCAAATTTGCCGTTGATCTTCCCTGTCGATATTCTTTACATTGATAGCATGGTGGGCTGTAGCTTCAACATCTAATCGAGCACCATCCATAAATTCAACACTTGCTTTTTCGGCATTATCATCAACAAATTGAGACGCTGTTGCTATGATTTGACAAACTTCTTTTTTGAGTCCAGCAGCTCGAGCCATTGCGTATGTGCCATAATAGTGCATATCAAGTTGCATAATTTTCTCCTTAAATGTTGAACATTGTTTCGCCTGATCACTCTCATTCTGGTAAAACGGGAACTCCTTTCTGCATAACACGCCTTCAATGTCATTCAGAATAATCCCGTCAATGTATTATTTAAAAAAGAGATACAAACCACCCTGTAGATTGTTCCGGTTCGTACCGATTCCATCAAGACTTGTCAGGCAATATAGCATTTTTCATTCACCTCCGCCATCGACTTACTCATGTCTTGCTTAAAGGCTCCCGGATAACAAGCCATGTTCAGTAGCAATGGATTGCCACGCTGGTTGAGCCATGGCAATCCTTCATCGACATTCATCATGCTTCATCCAACGCTGGCCCAACTGCCATCAACATCGCCTTTGACGATGCCGATAAGGTGGAGCTGAGTGTCGGCATTATGGAGGACATTGATATCGGCAACAGACCAATCCACGGCTGTACGACTCATGGTTGCCGCAAGTGCCTCCTCTTCGGAAACAAAAATCCACTTGTCTTCCGGTGCTGTTTCAATGCCAACCGCCATTTTAAGGATGTTGAGCGCATCGTTCGCCCGAACTTTTCCATCCTGATTAATGTCGGCTGCAAGGAATTGGTAGGGCAATACGCCACTGCCATCGCTGTTTGGATTGAAGGCCACCGACATTTGCAGCGCCGCAAGGGCATCGTTGGCGTGTACGGCGCTTGCTTCTCTTGCTCCAGCCAGCTTGTCCGCAGTGAGGAGGTAGTTGCCATCAGGCAGCGAGTGGTAGATGTACTCATTGCCACTACCGGTGTTTGAGCTGATACTTGTGAAGCCAAAACCTTCGAGATCGTTATCTCCAATCTGACCACCAACAAGCTGCAACTCAAGATTACCCGGATTTGTTGGCGCGGTAATGGTGAGGGTGCCCAGTTTGACCTGCCCTTCTGCCAGCGAATTGGTGCTCATGCCACCAACGAGGAGGTGCCCTGATGGAGCAATGGTGTTGACGGCCGATGTCCATCCGGCAGGTAGATTGGCTGCCGCCTGCCATGTTGCGCTTGAGCCTGTTGGCAAGGCAAATTCGAGTTCCATGCTGCCGGTTGTGCTGTTTGGCGTGGTTGCCCATACCTCTACAACATGGCTGCCATCAGCGGCAACATGGATGTTTTTCAGTGCAATGGGGTGGGTGCCACCGGTTGGCACTGAGGTGATGGTTGTGGCAACATCGCTGATGGCCGCGCCGGTTTTCCAGAAGGTGATGTTTTCGGTGAGATCGTGAGCCGGATTGACGATCGTGGTAAAATCAAGCGTTGTTGCATCGCTGATACCTGTGTATGCGTTGCCAGCCACGTCCTTGACAGCGTTGCTTGCTATGGTAACGTGGTAGTGATGTCCTGCTTGTAAGTCAGCTGTTGGGTTGATGGTGACCATGTTCCTGTTGAAGGTCACTTGTGTGGTGTCAGTAATTGCTATGATGCGCTCGTCGGTGCCATCGGTGATGATAAGGTTGCCAGTGCCTGCTTGTACAATTTCGTTAAAGGTCAGTACAATATTGCTGGCCACTGCTACGCCGGTAGTGTTATCGGCTGGAGTGGCGGTGACAAGAACCGGTGGATTCAGGTCTCCCGGGCCCGCTGTAACATGCACTTGTGCCTGAACGGGAAGTGGTGATTCCAGACCGTTATTGTCTTTAGCCACAACGGTAAAGGCATTGAGATCACCCACAGCGTTGTTCGCCGGCTTCCAGTAAGCCTGGTGAGTTGCATCGAGGGTATTGTTGGTAACAGCATCCCATGCGGTTGCCGTTGAGGCATCGCTGCCAATTTTTAAAATACCGGCAGAGAGTGATTTGACGATAAACGCATCAACAGTACCGTCACTGTCGGCCTCGTCGCCTTGTGCTGCAAGGTCGGCATAGCTGATTTCAATGGTTGTGTTTTGCGCTGTGCTCTCAACCACAGCAGCAAACGTTGTCAAGGTTGGAGCCGCATTGGTGGTAAAATCCAGCGTGGTTGTATCACTGATACCCGGGTATGCATTCCCTGCCATATCCAGAAGAACACCGCTTGCCATAGTGACGTGGTAGTGATGCCCTGCCTGGAGATCCGCCATTGGATTGATGGTGACGGTTTTACCATCAAGCGTTATTTGGGTGGTGTCGGTAATGGCAATAATGCGCTCGTCGGTGCCATCGGTGATGATGATGTTGCCCGTGCCTGCCTGTACAACATCGCTCAAGGTGAGCAGAATGTTACTGCCAGTGGCAACGTTGGCAGCATTGTCAGCGGGAGAGCTTGAGGTCAGGGTGACGCTGTTTTGTGATGGAACAATGTGCACCAGTGTTTGCACGCTGGTTGCTGATGCCGCTCCGTTGTTATCGCGTGCCACAACGGTAAAGGCATTGAGGTCGCCATTGGCACCGGATGTTGGTGTCCAGTATGCCTGATGTGTTGCATCAATAAGGTCGTTGGTGGTTGCGCTCCATACGGTTGCGGAGCTTGCGCTGGTGCCGATAAGGAGCGTTCCGGTGGAGACCGCTTTGACAACAAACGCTGTCACTGAGCCGTCGGCATCGGCTTCATTGCCTTGTGCAAGCAAGGTGTTAAAGGTGATTTCAAGGGACTGATTTTCGGTGCCATTAGCGACGGGTGCCGCAAAGCCGGTAAGGGTTGGAGCATCATTGACAGCAGTGATCGTCACCGGTGTGCTACCCGTTGCGATGAGTGGGCCTGTGCTGTCGCCATCGCTGAAGCTCCAGTCAATTTGTGCGGATGATGAGGGTGTATCGCTGGCATTTGAGTAGGCAAGAGCACTCATTGCCTGGTTCACCAGCGTTCGTGTGGCTTGAACGTTAAAGGTGATGAGCAGCTTGCCATTTACCCAGGTGTAGCTGCCAATATTTGTGGTTGAAACGACAACATTGCCGCTTGCAGAGCCAGCGAGAATACCTGCGCCTGAAAAAAGATCTTCAGGACTGCTGCCACCATGCCGTTCCAGTGTCAGGGTGGCATCGCCATAATTGCCTTTTACATTAGCTTCACTGTCCACAATTTGAACATCACTATCAAGCACGGTGGCGGAACCATTTTCAATATAGGCCAGAGCACCATTAAGGGTATTTGTTATCTGGCTGAAGGTGGTATCACGTGAACCATTGGTATTGTAGCGAATAAGAGCGAAAAAATGGTCATTTTCCGCATATCCCCCAACAAGAATTTTGCCGTCATTCTGTAATGTTACACTGGTCGCCCCATCGGTTTCAGCCCACCATAGATCATCGTAAAGTTTACCACTGCCATTAAAGCTTGTATCCAAAGAGCCATCACTATTATAACGAACAAGAGAGAAGCCATAATCCCAAGAACCAGTGACGTAACCTTGACCGTATACGTAGGTTCTACCCGCCCAATTCCAGCTATTTCCCGCTAGCAGAATCTTGCCATCAGGTTGTACGATAACACTGTTAGCAAGATCGGTAGTAGCTATATCAGTAGTAACTCCACCACCTGTACCAAAAGAGAGGTCAAGCGTCCCATTGGCATTGTAACGGAGCAAAGCAAAATTGCCAGCACAGTAGCCCGCCACAAGAATTTTACCATCTGCTTGTATAGTAACACTATATCCGTGATCGTCAGAACTAATTGCCAGTGTAGCAATGCCACCAGCGCCAAAGCTTGTATCAATAGAGCCATCACTATTATAGCGGACAAGAGCAAAATCATTGTTACTGCCATTGTAACTATATCCAGCAGCAAGAATTTTACCATCAGCTTGAAGCGTAACACTTTTAAAGTCATCGTTCTTAATGCTCATAGCTGTTGTAACAATACCATCGCCATCAAAGGTCGCATCCAGTGAACCATCTTTATTATATCGGATTAAAAGAGCATCAGCATAGCCACTACTGTTCGCACTATATCCTGCGACCACCATTTTTCCATTGCTTTGTAACGCAACACTATACCCTACATCAACCCCCGAATTTATTGAAGTATTGACTTTGCCATCACCATCGAAGGTGGTATCAAGAGAGCCATTGCTTTTGTAGCGCATCAGAGCAACATCGCTTCCATTAGTGCCAACCACCACAATTTTTCCATCACTCTGTACAACCATACCACGAGCATCATCATTGCTCAGGTTAAAATCTGTTGCAACTTTACCATCGGTATCAAAGGTTGTATCAAGTGTTCCATCAGTGTTGTAACGCACAACGGCAAAATCGTTATTGGCTGTACCTGCCATCAAAATTTTGCCATCGGTCTGTACAGCGACACTTCTACCATAATCATTACCACCGGTAACATCGGTTACAACAAGCCCATTGCCAACATAAAAGGTTGGTGCATCGTTAACTGCCACGGTATTGACGGTAACTTGTACGGCTGTTGCTGATGTTGCCTGCTCATTATCACGTGCTACAACAGTAAAGGCATTCTGTATGCCATTGGTATCTCCTACAGGCAACCAATAAGCATGGTGCGTGGCATCAATAACATTGTTTATTTCAGGATTGTATGGTGTCGCTGTAACGGCATCAGCGCCAATTTTCAAGTTGCCGCTTGAGAGCGCTTTTACCACAAACGCCGTTACCGATCCGTCTGCATCAGCTTCGTTGCCTTTTGCAATAAGGTCAGCAAACGTTATGGCACCACGAGTATCTTCGTTGGTTGTGGCCACTGCCCCACTAAACGCGGTCAAGGTTGGCGCTTGTGTTACGGCGGTAAGAGCAACAGTTTTGTACCCTGTTATGCTTGACACTCCGCCACTACCCTGAGCACCGCTGCCATTGCCATCACTGAAGGTCCAGTCGAGCTGCACGGTGGCAGGTGGCGCTGTATTGACATTCTGATAAGCAAGCGCCTCCATAGCCTGATTCACCAACGCTTGCGTTGCCTGCGTGGTAAAGGTCACCGCCAGGGTGCCGTTACTCCACGTATAACTGCCAATGTTGCTTCCTGCAACCGTAACGGTTCCGCTTGCACTACCGGCAACAATACCATCACCCGAAAATCGGTCGTCAGCATTAGCGCCACCATGCCTTGCAAGCGTAAGCATAGCGCCACCATAATTGCCAAGCGCAGCAAGGTCGGCATCGAAAATCTTTATATCACTCCCAAGCAGAGCCGCAGCACCGCCTTCGGTGTATGTGGGTTTACTGCTTAACGTATTAAGCGGATCGAAGGTGGTGTCGAGCGAGCCATCGCTGTTGTAACGCACCACGGCAACGTCATCATTACTGCCATTGTTGCTCTTGCCCACAACCACAATCCTGCCATCACTTTGTACCGTCACACTGTTGCTTACATCATCGCTGACACCAATATCCGTTGTCACCATGCCATCACCATCAAACGAAGTATCAAGCGTACCATTGCTGTTGTACCGCGCCAAAACAAAATTTTGGGAACTAAAATTATCGCTCCATAAGGTTACCAGAATCTTGCCATCACGCTGGGTTGTAATTCCCCGAATCATATCATCGCCTGACGCAATATCAGCGAGTACAATTCCTGAATTACCAAAAGAGGTATCAAGCAAACCGTCGCTGTTGTAACGAACAATAATGCCATCATTGTAGTCGCCATTGAAGCTCCAGCCACCAACAAGAATCTTGCCATCACTCTGTACAGCCATGGTTTGACCAACATCATCATAGGAACCAATCGGTGTGGTGGCAATGCCTGCGTTACCAAAGGAGCTGTCAAGCGCTCCTGCTGTGGTGTAACGAGCAACCACAATATCCTTGGAGGCGCCATTATTGCTGTAGCCTGCCGCCAGAATTTTGCCATCAGTTTGCAGCGCAACACTGGTGAATTCATCATCTTTAATGCCTGTTGCCGCCACAAGTTTGCCACTGATATTGAACGAGGTATCAAGCGCCCCTGAGCTGGTATACCGTACCAGAACCGCATCTTTGTAACTACCGTTCACGGTATATCCTGCCACAAGAATTTTACCATCGCCCTGCACAACAGCCTGGTTACAGGCATCAACGCCTGACCCAATTGCCGTGCCCACCCTGCCATCACTATCAAACGAGTTATCCAGTGAACCGTCGGCGTTAAAACGATCCAGGAGAATATCGTCTGTATTATTGCCTGCGATCAGAATTTTGCCATCACTCTGCACAAGAATAGTTTTGAGATAGCTCTCGCCCCCAACTATCCCTGTAATCTTGCCACCTGCACCAAAGGGCAAGTCAATCGTACCATTGGCGTTATAGCGAACAAAAGCCATATCGCTGTAAGCGCCATTAAAACTCCAGCCTCCAACCAAAATTTTTCCATCACTTTGTATGGCAACACTTTCAGCAACATCATTACCAAATCCGATATCGCTGGTTGCCTTGCCATCACCGACAAGAAATGTGGGAGCATCATTCACCGACGATACCGTTACCGTTGCCTGCACTGCCGTTGCTGATTCAGTGCCACTGTTATCTTTTGCCACAACAGTGAATGCATTCAAGGCACCGTTGGCATTTGCTGCGGGTGTCCACCATGCACTGTGGGTGGCATCAATGGTTCCATTCGATGCCATATTCCATAGGGTTGCGCTTGTGGCATTGGTGCCAATTTTCAGGATGCCACTGTTCACCGCTTTCACAACAAAGGCATCAACCGTGCCGTCGGTATCAGCCTCATCGCCCTGTGCCTTTAATTCGTCAAGGGTAATTTCAACCGTCGTATCTTCAGCAACAGTGTCAACCGGTGCAGCAAAAGCCGTGAGCGTTGGAGCGCTATTCTCCAGTAAGCCCTCAAATCCCCCAAGAGGTTGCACCACGCTTTCAATGGCACCGCTCTGCACCTCAAGCTCCCAATCACCCCCAAGCTCCGCACTGCCCGTCAAATCATCCGATGCGGCAACATCCGCGCCGGTAAGCTCTGCAAGCATTGCCACAAACTGCTGCCCAACATCACCGGCACCAATATTGCAGCCATAGAGCAACAGGTCGCCCGTTGGCAAGAGCGCACTGCCGATAGTAGCCAACTCCGCCCGGTAGCCATACAACGCCGCGCTGTCCAGCACTGAGCTGCCAAGCATTATTGAACCCGGCGCACCATGTGAAATAATTTGAATTGAGCTGTACCCGCTCTTTCCGGCAAGCACCTCCATAATCTGCACCAAGCCATCTCGCTCACGGTCGAGCACAACATACCCGGTGTCTGCTGCAAGGCTTGCAATCACCGCGCTGTAGTTTGCAACACGGCTGTCGATAACAACTAATGAGGAGGCCATAGATGTATGATTTTTGGTTCAAAGAGATGGATATTCTATCGGGAAGTTACCTATTATTTTTCAGAAGGACATTATGGGAGGGTTATTTTATTCGTTGAGCGAGAAGGGGATGAAGGATTATGGTGCAAATATTTCAGCAATGACTGCCAATACCTTTGCTCTTGTTTTGGAGTCAATTTCTCCGAGTTTGTGAACCAATCGTGATTTATCAACGGTTCTGATTTGGTCAAGAACCACCTGCCCATCCTTGCCATTAAAAGAACAGTTGACCCTTGTAGGGTAAGCTCTGCCTTTAGTGGTCATGGGAGCAACAATAGCCGTAGCAACGTAACAATTCATTTCATCGGGAGAAATAACGAGACATGGCCGAGTCTTGCGAATTTCATGCCCTTTCGTGGGCTCAAGGTTGACCAGGTACACCTCAAAGCGTTTGACTACCATTGCCATTCGCCCTCATCCCATGAGGACTGGTTATCAAGTTCACCATCAAGGAGAGTGTCATCTCCCGCTGCGGCCATGCTCCTGAACTTTTCATCCCAGCCCTGACGGGGAGATGATGCTGAACGAATAAGTAACATTTCACCCTTAACTTCGAGATCTACATCTCTCCCTAAATGGCACTGTTCAATCAGCACCTTCGGAATCCTGATTCCCTGAGAATTCCCAATACGAACGATACTTGCTCGCATACATCCCTCCTGTGTTTAAACTGACCCTGAATAGATACAATGTAATTACAAAAGCAAGAATGTTTCAAGAAAACTTGACACAAAATCTTAAAATGTCCAGCACTTTGGGAACTCGTGTCATCTATTCACAAACTACGTTTATTTGTCTGCAGGGATATAGGGAATTAACCCCTTCTCATAAGCAATCACCTGAATCTCGCGCGACATAAGGCGAATATCTACCAGAAACCCGTCGACTTTCAATGTCCAAATCAATGGGTTGTTGTCTACATGGCCAGGCAAGCACCAGTTTGGGTCAAGTGGATACATGTTCAGCAGATCACGAATAAGTTTTCCCTTATTTTCTCCACTACTTTTACTGACACCACAGACAGCGCATAACTCATCCGCCCGTAGATGTGGTGTTTGCGTTTTGTCAAAAAGAAAATTGACGCTGCCGAGCGCATAAAGAATGCCGCATGCCCATATTTCCGGTTTTCCCCGCATGATGGGAGAGGGGCGTTTGCGTGCAAGCGTCGCCGCCAACTGACGAGCAAGCGATGCATAATCGCTGTTCAGGTGTTGTTTGCAAATGCTCTCTGTCAGATTGACAATTGCCGAAAAGGCAGGTTCTAACGCTTTTGGAACGGATTCGGATTGTTTCTTGGGCATATATAGTCACCTTATGGGGTTACTGAGTATTCCGGGGCAAGTGTAACACTGCCGGGGCTTCTGTTCCAATGTATGACGTTGTGGCCAATAATAGTTAAAAAGGCCGCGCATCCTTTGATCAGCTTCATCGCAAATGGTGTAACCGCTCTCTCGCATCATCATTGCTCACTTGCACTCTGCAATAATGCAGCAATATCCGACACACTCAAACCTGTGAGTTCGGCTATGGAAGCAACATCAACACCTTTACCAGCCATATTCAGCACAATGGCTTTTGATGCTTTTTCCATGCCGATTTCAACACCCATTTCTTTACCTTTTTCCATGCCAATTTCCACACCTATTTCTATGTTTTTTTCGGCCCCTGAGGCAATGATGCTTGCTACATCGATGAACTCTTTCAGACGAACCTCATAGACCAGACGCTCCTCTTCATTAAACATCCTGTCAATGGCTGCAATGGCTTTCACAATATTTTTGTCGGATGCCAGCTCTTTTGGGGTATGCTCCCGGTCAAGCTGATGCGCGGTCGTCAAAAAGCTGCTCCAGCGATCCAGCGCATTCTGGATTTCGTGATACGTTTTTGTAAACTTTTTTAACTCAATGTAGTGCAGTTCAAAAACATCGTGCATCCCGTGATCTTTGCCCGTCGCTGGATTGATTATTTTAAAATAACTGTGAACCTCAGTGACTTCAGGCACCAGGTCGTAATCAAGGATGTTTATGCTGATGGTTTTGTTCAGCTCCTTGTACATCATCCCTACGCCGAGCTGATCTGTCACCAGTTTCGCCCGGTAATATATAGCGCGTTTATCGAAATTTCGGTCTTCGCCGATCTGCATTTCGACGTTGAACCAGTTGCCATTTTCAGCTTTGGCCTTGATATCAAGTATGGACATTTTACCCGCCTGATAATCCGCCAAGTTATAGGGGTTTTTCAACTCCAACTCAACCACCTGCTCCTGTTCCGAAACAATGGCGTTAATCAACGAGATCAGTAAATCCTTATTCTCCTCGCTGCCAAAGAGCTTTTTAAAGGCGAAATCAACGCGGGGATTGATTTTGCACATGGTTTTATCCTGTTTATCATCAACAAAATCAGGGGGAAAATGTTTTGCCTGCATTGAGCGGCAACACCTCCAACTTACTGAAGTGGAGTATAACAATTTTTTTGCTGTAAACACTCCTGATGATGCCTTTTCAGGTCAGCAGAACGAGTCTTCTTCTTCCGAATAAAGAATTTTACAGGTTAAAACAAGTGTGCAAGGGCATACCGACAAGCGCATGTTTGCTCGCTGGTTAGAGAGCAAAATCTGCCTTTTGAAAAAAAAATCTCAAGGGTGCCATACTGCTGTACCGCTGTGCGTGCGGAATCGAAGGCGGTATGCTGCTTTAGCGGAAATATTCACCAATAACCGTATCTTGCGTCAAGTGGGTTAGACAGGAAATCAATCGAAATAATGTTCGACATATCGGGGGTTGACATTCCCGAGAATTAGTATCACCATTAGTGAAACAAATAGGCGTGGTTCATTAATAATGATACAAGAGTACCGGCTTTAGAAAGAGCAACAAGAGGTGTACATGCCCAACTATTATGTGGTGATGGCTGATGTCATCGCAAGTCGGAGCAGAGATCCCCGGCAACTCATGGGAGAATTTAAGCATCTCACAGGCACTGCGAATACGGTTTTCTCTGAGGGAATTCTTTCGCCTCTGACAATCACGCTTGGCGACGAGTTCCAGGGAGTGGTGAGCACCCTGCTTGATGCCACGAAGCTTCTTGTTTGGTTGGAGGAAGCACGACTGAAAGGGATGTTTGGATCCCGGCTTCGATATGTTGTCCACTACGGTGAGATTACTACCCCGATCAACCATCAACTCGCTTATGGCATGCTCGGGCCCGGGCTTGCTGAAGCTCGAGAGGCACTATCAGACAAACGCCGGAAACAGTCTCGCTTCCGTATTGAACTTCCTGATCGACGTTTGGCCTTGCAGTTGAGCCAACTTCTTGATGTCATGTTTGCGCTGACTCGCGACTGGAAGTGCGAAGATGCCGGCTTGTTGTTCGACATGATGCTGAGTCAAAACAACGAAGCCGTTGCTGTGGCGCATGGCAAAAACCGCAGCCAAGTCTGGAAACGACGCAGGAATCTGTATGTTGATGAGTACGTATCGTTGAAAACTGTCGTGTTAGAGTTGTCTCAAGAGGTGGCACGTTGAAATACCTGTGGGTGGCTATAACTCTGATGACCGGAGAGCTGGTAGCAGGGCTTGCTTTTCATATCCTGAAGAAACGCCTTGGTCCCAACCAAAGTGGGGTCTCGCGCTGGGAATCGGTTCTGAAAGGGATACTTGAACGGGGGACTCTTCTCGTGGGACTGTTGGCGGGGTTCCCGCACGTCTTGACAGCCTATGGTGCACTGAAGATCAGTACTCGATTGAGCGAAGACCAAAAAAATCGTATGTCGAACACTTACTTCCTCACTGGAAACCTGCTCTCTATCTTACTCGCCATGGTTTATGCGGTGATCATCAACAAGCTGGTGAAGTAACTTGTTGGATATCGAACAGACCAATAAGCGTCGTATTTTGGCCGAAAAGGAAGGGAGAAGAGAAACAGAGACTGACTCACTCCTGAACCTGCACGGCCATTCCATCCTTCAGCTCATTGGAGGGATGAACGACAAAAAAGAGGACTACTGCCGCTATTGCAACTGAGAGGCCGATAAGACGCTGTGTTTTTGAGAGTATCATAAAGTTCCTATACCGAACGCCAAGTGTAAACATCAGCGGCCACTGAACTTGAGCGCGATGAGCACAACGCTGCTCCTTGCAGTCTGGTTGATCCGCTTGTTATCGGCACAATTTCATTCATAATGTGACCACATCCTCAGCACCTTGACGACATGAAGCTCTTCTAAAACTTGATAAACCAACCGATGCTGAATGTTGATCCTCCGGGAATAAGCACCGGATAAATCACCAACCAATTTTTCATAGGGTGGTGGATTTTGAAATGGATTTTCACGCAGAACCATCAAAAGAGCCTGCGTCTTTTCTTTCAGACCTGCTGAAGAGAGTTTCTGGGCATCTTTCCTGGCCTGCTTTGTATAAACCAATTCCCACTTCACCACTCTAACTCTTTGGTACAGTCGCCAACTGGAGTCTGCAGCCCTTCCATAATGGACTCGCGCATGCCCGGAACGGAGAGCAGGTACATGGTTTCCTGGATAGATGCCCAATCTTCTGTCGAGATGAGCACGGCATTATTTCTTTTGCCGGTGATCACTACTGGTTCATGGTTTGTGGCGGCTTCGTCAATAATGCGGTAGAGGTTTGAGCGTGCTTGGCTTGCCGTTAGTGTCTGCATGGTATCCTCACTGATAGATGCGTTTTTCATACGTTTTTCATCCGGCTTATAGAGCAGTCCAAACCGGCACAACAGTCTTTCAATATAGCTTTTTTCATCACCTCCGCCATTGGCTTACCCATTTCTTGCATAAAGGTTTCCGGATAGCGCCATGTTCCAGGTGTCATCCTCAAACCGCTCTGCATTATCGTTGCTAAGATCACATCAGTCCATGCCAGATCAGTCGTCAGCAAAAAATATCATAATCTATTCCCTTGTTTTCAATACCTCAACCAGATCAAGCGTCAACAGCTTCCGTCTGACCAGAAGTCCGGAAAGTGCTGAAACAATAATGATAACCATACAAGCAAAAAAAAAGTTATAGGCGCTGAAGACAAGCGGCAGCCGGTAAAGTTCAGAGCTGAGCCCTTCGGCCAGCAACCAGGAGAGCCCGATCCCAATCAGAAAGCCAACCGGAATGGCCAGAATGGTGAGCAGCGCCTGTTCGCCGAGCAGAATAATGGAGACCTCAGCTTCTGTCATGCCAAGAACCCTGAGACTTGAGAGTTCACGCACCCGTTCAGAGAGCGAGATACGCGCCCCGTTATAGACCACCGCGAAAGCCAACACACAGGCAAAAGTGGTGAGAATAAGCGTCGAGGTGGTCATGCTTTGGGCAATCAGCTCATCGAAACTCTCCTTCATCGCCTTCAGCATCATGATACCGGCAACCCCCGGCATCTTTTTGAAGGTAGTGTAGAGAGTCGCAGCCTTTGCCTGATCAATGCGTAGATAGGCCGCATTCAACGCCCCGCCATCACCCGCAAGCCGGTTGAGCGCTCCAAGATTCATATAGGCTGAAAGACCCAGAATTTCATCAATCGTGCCACTGACCACCACTTCACGATGAAGCTGTTTTCCCTGAAGAAAATCCACCTGCATCCTGTCGCCCACCCTGACACCCAGAATATCCGCCAGCGTTTTGGTGAGCACCACACCATCCGGCGGAAGAGTCAATCGCCGGTTGTTTTTGTCAACCAACCGCTGCAACCCCTCCGAAGATTGGAGTCCCCTGATCGACTGACGACGAACCCGGTGGCCAAAGCCCATCTTTACGGACTCTTCCCGATAATATTCATGCTCCAGCACCCCGTCAAGTGAAGCAATTGCATAAGCTACCGACGGAGGCATGGGGGTGTTGAAGAGCACCGTCACATCTTCACGATGCTTCTCGCTAAACTCAACCGGCACCATTCGTTCAGTTGAATCGTAGGTGAAGCGTCCGGCAACAAGAATAGCCACCGCAAGCGAAATCATCAACACCGACAGGGCCGCCTTCCATCGACGACGCTCCAGGTTGCGCACAATAATTCTCAGGGAGAGCGGGATTTTGCTCCGCAACGACTCGCGATCAAAAAAGCCGGGTTTATACATTACCGGTGATTCGGGCCGCATCGCCTCTGCCGGAGGAAGCTGCACCGCCTTTCGGACAGCGCCAAGGGCACCGAAAACCGCCGCACCGAAGCTCAACAGCACCGACAGGGCGACATCCTCAAAACGGAAAGAGTAGACCAGCTCCGCAAAATTGTAAAAATCGCCGTAGATATTCATCAGCCCCCTGCCGAGCCAGGCGCCAAGCAGCGTCCCTGCAACCGACCCTACAGCGGTGGGAATCAGGGCAAAACCGAGGTAGTGCAGCCCGACATCTTCGTTCGAGTAGCCCATTGCCTTGAGCACGGCAATCTGGTCGCGCTGGGTCGCCACAAGACGGCGAAGCACCACATTGAGCAGAAAGACCGCAACCGCAAGAAAAACAACGGGAAGAAAGGTGATCTGGATGCCAACCTGCTTGATTTCATCAACAATAAAGCGGTCAGAGAGCTGCTCACTCCGCCCGTACGCCCCAAGCGACCCATAGCGCCTGAAGAGGTTGTCGAGCTGCATGATCACATCCTTTTCTGATGCACCGTGCGCCAGCGTCAGCGACATGTTATTGAATGCGCCGCTCATGTTCATGGCCGACTCAAGAGCCCTGCGGCTCATCCAGAAGACTCCGAACCGGCGCTTGTCGGGGAAAAAGGAGCCAGGCTGCACCTCATAGATGTACTCCGGAGAGAGACCCATGCCGACAATCAGCAGCTCCTTCTTTCGTCCGTTGATCACCGCACTGATATGGTCGCCCGGTGCCAGATGGTTGGCCTCAAGAAAAGGTTTGCTGACAATCACCTCCTCCGGCTTGCCCGGTTCGATATAGCGTCCCTTCTTCAGAAAAATATCGTTCAGCACCGGCGTCCGGTACTCGGGAATCGACACCAGCCTCGCGGTGGCAGGTTCATCAAGACCCGGCACATCAAGCGTCACATCGGCAATAATGCGAGTGCTGACCGAGGCCACCCCTGGAATACGGCTCACCATCTCACGGTATAACTCCGGCACACGCTTGACCTCAACAAATATATCCGCAAAGCGGAACCGACTGTAATAGCGCTCCCGCGAAGCCTCCAGCGAGTACTTCACACTACTCATGGAGACAAAAACCGAAATACCACAGGCGACCACCGCAGCCACAGCAAGCATCTGCCCCTTCAGGTGAAGCAGTTCACGCCACAACTTTCTCTGCAGGGGTTTCATCGCACTCCCCTACCAGACAAGTTCAGAAGGCGAGAGACGCTCAAGATTCTTACGATCTTCAACAATTTCACCGCTGCGCAAGCGAACCACCCGGTCAGCCATACCGGCAATCGAAGCATTATGAGTAATCACCAGCGTTGTTGTGCCCAGTTCACGATTCACCTTCTCAATCACATCAAGCACCAGCTTGCCGGTCTGAAAATCAAGCGCTCCGGTAGGCTCATCACAGAGCAGCAGCTCAGGCCGCTTGGCGATAGCGCGGGCAATGGCCACCTGAAAGCTGCGCCGGAAAATGGTCAAGACGATGGCCAAGCCCCACCAGCAGAAGCGCCTCCTTTGCCGACATCGGATGTTCAGCAATCTCCGTCACAAGCTGCACATTTTCAAGCGCCGTCAGGCTCGATATCAGGTTGTAAAACTGAAACACAAACCCGATTGATCGCCGACGGTAGGCCGTCAACTCCGCCTCAGTCGCCGCTGTAATCTCACGCCCATGAAAAAAGAGCTTGCCTGATGAGGGCACATCCAGCCCTCCGATAATGTTAATCAACGTCGACTTCCCGCTCCCCGAAGCTCCCAGCAGCACCACCAGCTTACCCGCATAAAACTTCACCGACACTCCCTTCAGCGCATCAACCTGCACCTCACCCATGACGTAGGATTTCGACAGCTCGCTGATGTTGAGGACTGGCTCGTCGGCAGCGGCATTGAGGGATGATTGGTTGATATCGACAGTTATTGTTGGTGAGGGAGGCATTTCAGAATGACGTTTTACAGTTGCAAAAAACTCCCCCGTTCATATCTTTCCAGTACTTCGCTGTATGGGCAAGTAAGCTTTCTGTTCATCAAAACAATCGGAACAGGTACCCGGAAAAGCGTTGATCAGTCTTTTACACATATCGGGGTCATCCTGAAACACCCTCATCCAGACGCTCCAGAAGCCATGCCCAATTGCTTCACTGACAATCCTTTTACGAAGAACTGAAGTGTCATGCCGAAACAAATCTGCTTTTGCATCACAGGCAATATTCCACACCTCTCTTCGATTTTCCCAACGTCGATCAGATTTTTTTGAATCATGCAAGGGATTTCTGTCCAATCCAGTCAACGTTATGGTATTTCGAGCTTTTCGCTTTAACTCGGTTGAAAGCTGAGCTGAAGGAGTGATCACACCACCTTCAGCATACGTCAAAGCAAGAAAAGTATTATCTCTGTGCGGCCAAAAATACTCATCAAGCACAACATCATTATTTCCCTTGATGGAATTACAATTGGTACAGGCGAGTAAAAAATTATCCCATGACTCCTTCCGCTCCTGAATATCCGACGAAACACCTTCAGTGTGTATTGGCTGAATATGCTCCACGGCAAGTGAAGCTCCGATTTTCATTTCACAATATGAACAATACTGACCAAGACGTTTGATAAGCTCACCATGCGCATTACGATAATCCGTAAACACAAGAGCCCGACCATGGCTATCTTTTGGACAACTTCCTTTTATAATTGGACGCATCAGTTCTCCTGCCCTTTTTCAGAAACGCCAAGACCCGCCGCTTCACGTTTCATTTCCAGGAACGCATGGTAGGCGACATACTCACTGAATGGAGCAGATAATTCATCAAGTTTCTGTTTAATTGCCTCTTTTTTTTCTGCATCAACCACTACTCCATCTTCAAGAAGTGCATAATACTCCTTTGCAGTAGCATACATTTCCTGGTATCGGCGACTTCTCTGTGGCAGCTCAATTCCCATAACATCCTCAACAATGTCTTCGATGGGATGATGGCTATATGAAAAAACAGGTGAGGGTAGAGCAACAGCATAACCATCAGATGGAATATGCGCCGTTGTCGGTTGGTTCAAATCAATGATCTCACCAGAATCCATTGACTGAATGATAAATGGTGAATGGGTTGTAGCAATAAACTGAATACCGGGAAACACTTTTTTCAAGTCGCCCACTACCCGACGCTGCCATTTTGGATGTAAATGAAGATCAATTTCATCAATAAGAACAACCCCACTTGCTTTGAGGGCAGCATCAGGGCCAAAATGAGGATTAAGCCTCACTGCTCGATGGGCTATATCTGCTACCATGGCAACAATATTGCGATATCCATCACTCAGATTATTAAAAGGGCAAAATGCTGCATCATTAAATTCAATCATCGGCTGATCATGCTCAACATCGAAATAGAAATGTTTCGCATCGGGAATACACCCCATCACGGCATTCCTGACAACCTCAAGCGCCGGTATAGATTTGTTTTTTTGGAGTGCTGCCTGCTGAAGCGTCTTAAACCACTTCTCAAACAGTGCGTGATCCGACTTCGAATCAAGGCAGTTCCTGTAGCCAACAAGTCTTGAACCAGCCGTTCCCGTCTTTACATTACGATGGATATCCCACAATCGACCGGAACCATAATAAAGTAAAACCGGTAAATCAACATCCTCACCTCTACTTACCCGCATAAAATCTTCGTTGCTCATCTCAATCAATTCCGTGGCATCTCCCCCTCTGTCTTTGATACGACGTTTCCAGAAAAACGACCTGCCGTCACGAAACCCGTCTGCCTCAAGAAAAACCTCTTTTTGAGGCTCAAAATTAAGCAGCCCATTTTTTTCAGTAATCAAGAGCCTTGCCTCATCTTTCTTTACTGACCACCTCCCGGCAAAAACATCCGCTCGAAGCAAATAGGTACTTAACAACGTTGCCAGCGCATTCAGAATAGATGTTTTCCCCGTAGCATTATCACCGATAAGCACCGTAAAATCTGGATGAAACTGAAATTCAGCCTCATCAAATTTTTTGTAGTTACGCAGTTTTACTCTCTTGATTTTCATTGCATTTTTTATTGTAAAGTACTGCAGGTTCAGAATAATGATTTTATAATGAGAATCGAAAATGAATTAGTTTTCGCAACCAAAGAATTTGTTATCCCTCATATTCCCAATATCCCTTTCATCTTTCATGATAAGGCCCACAAAAAAGCTCGCCATTGAAATGAATAAGATGCGAGGGTGAGTCAGCAACCCATCCTTCAGTTTCCCATGCTATTTCAGAGAGATACCATGCCATAACAGAACGGTTCTGAAAAGCCGTGACATATCCCGAGACTCTCAAATTGTTTGTCAATCATAGCCTGAGTCGGATTACCACAGCTCAATGCCCATTCCCCCAGTTGCAACAGTGTCGCTCTTGAGGGATACTTTATAAGCCGCAAATCAGTCGCGTTAACCTGAGTATGACCATTGAAACGCCTGAAGTTTTCATCAACTGCGGTTGTATTCAGAAAAACGGTCAGGCCATAAGCGAGAGCTTCGGGCAAACCGTGCTTCTCTTCATGAAAAACATTCAGGTGATTCTCGAAACCTATCCCATCAAGACCGGGAAAATTGTCGGGGCGAACTATCCCGGCCACAACTCTTCGTTTCTCCTCTTTTGATGAAAACCGGCGAACAACACAATAAAAGCCATTCGGAAAGAGCCACTTTTCAGTATCAGCATTTCGGTGAAGTGCATTGGGCTTTTTCGACTCCTGTTTTGGCCAATCTAACGACCATCCCTGAATATGACAGGGATACAGTAACGGAACTGTTCCAGACCCATGCATCATGCTCAAGTGAGCTTTAAGCCTGAAGTCAACAACAGGGCCGGTCGAAACATTGACGCCAATACCCTGCAACGTACAACAAACAGAGGCTGATTGCTCAATAACATTACACTCATTCGATGTTGGAACATGAATAAAGCGCTCAGGATCGTCAGGCATCACAATACGGTCGTAATGATGCTGATAAGTACATAAATCACTGAAGCTGTCATCAGTCGAAGTGGTAACAGTTACCTCACCCTGCGGGGAACCACGCTCCAGCATGATAATAATGTTCTCCTGAAGCACATCATCATCCTTGAATGCCTTGTTTCTTGAAGCGAACAAATGGATATGCCGAAGAGCCGCACGCTCAAGAACATACTCGCGAAACGGCCGATAATAGGGCCCATTACAAAAACTCCTCGGTATAATGGCAACAAGCTGACCTCGCTCTTCCAGAAGCAATAAGGCCAATGCAACAAATGCCGAATAAAGATTGACCGTTTCAATACCTGCTTGCCGCAATGCTGCACGATGTGGGGAATCGCTCCGTATCTTCTTGTATGGCGGGTTAAGAATGGCATGGGTATATTTCGGAAGAACTTCAGCAAAGATGCTCCCAGTAATTGAGTTTACCGCAGCTTCAATGAAGTCATCGCTCCAGACTCTTAACTTGATATCCAGATGCTTACCGAAGTTTTCAGGAAGCTGGTTCAAAAATGGGTGCAACTTTTCGTCAATCTCAAACGCATCAATCGCGATCTGCTGAAGGTCGAAGTCTCCTGAAACCATTCGCTGCAAAAACGCAGAGGAGAGTGAGCCAACTCCTGCCCCGGCATCAAGAAGCTGGCATTTGTTCTTTATTGTTCGATCAAACAGGCCTGCCATAAACCAGGCGATTCGTGCTGGAGTAAAAAACTGCCCAAGTTCCGACTTTTTTTTTGCGGCAGTTGATTTCGAGACCTTAAGCCTTACTTGTTCAATCGTGGATAACAATGTCGAACCTCCTGTTTAGCATTTACACTCTGAAAACCTGTCATGCACAGTAAGGTATAACATCAAGCGCATAACGATTCTTTCGCTTCGTGATAGCAAAGCCTCTACCTGATAAAACTGGTAAACACTTTACTGACAGCTTCCGGCCCTGGAACTGAAACCTTCGTCTCCTCCCGCATCTTCAGCAGCCACGCCATGTTTCTGCCGAGCACCTCCATAATCTGCACCCCTTCGGCATCCTGCAACGCTTCGCCCGGCGCTCTTCCATGTGTTATGTTCCAGTAATTGGAGGTGGCAAGAATCATCTCTGAATAGGTCAGATAGTGGTTCAGGCTGTCATAAGTAGATGAACCTCCGGTACGACGAACCGCCACAACCGCAGCCGCCACCTTTTGACGAAACAGCCCGCCATTGCAGCCTGCCACCATAAAGGCACGGTCGAGAAAAGATTTCATGGTGCCCGCAATACCTGCAAAATAGACCGGTGAAGCAATAATAAGACCATCCGCCTCTTTCATTGATTGAATGGAATCATTTACCGAGTCACTGGTGATACTGCATTTCTCGTCCCTGTTTTTGGCACATGCTCCACAAGCCATGCAACCCCTGATAGCCTGGTTACCTGTTTGTAGAATCTGAAAGTCGATACCGCTCTCCTGCAATTGCTGGCCAACTCCCGTCAGCGCATAAAAAGTGTTCCCCTCTTTCCGGGGGCTTCCGTTAATTGCTATAACTTTCATTATTCAATATCCTTTTATTAGTTAACAGTTAAACGCCAATATCAGAGTTCATGAATTTCACGACAACACGGTTCAAGTCAAAAGAGCAGGTTCTGTAACGCCCTCGGACTCAAGAACATCCATGATGTCACCCTCTCACCTCGTCTCTGACTGCTGTTGTTCTACCAGATATTTTGCCAATTCCGGCCAGAATCGGAGCATTTGCCGACGATCCAATTGTTCAATCCCTTTACCATACCGCTCTTGAACAAATTTCTTCACGAGGGGGAAATCTTTTGCCGCCTGGAGGTCGCGATTACGGATGATTTCAGCAAGTTCCGTAAATTTTTTGGTGGCAGAAGCTTTGTCTCGCTGGACGCTGGAAGTGGATGATTTGTTTTTCTCAACAGTCACGGCATTAACCTGACTCCTGTTGTCCTGCACAGAAGGGGGACTTTGCACCGTTGGCATCATAATAACCTTTTGCTTCTCTGCATTTGATGACCCATACCGGTTAATAAGAATCGGCAGAACGGCTGCAAAAATGGTAACCACTCCGCCAATAAGCGCGATTTTGATCTCAGTTTTCATCGTTATGCATCCTTGAGGTAAGACAGAAAAAAAACTCCCCCGCAAGATAATAAAAAACAATGATCTGAAAGGCGGGGCACAAAAGCATCACGCAATCAGGCAAAAACAGCATATCAAGCTTTTCAGGATCTTTTTTCTGGCAGGGAAACATTCAGCAGGCTTTCAAATCATGTCGCTTCCAGTAAAAGTGTGTTCCGTGTCAAATTTTGGTCGCCGCGCCTCTTCTGAATCACCAGTTTCAATCGTGACCGGGATAGGCCATTGCCCATACCAGCGCAACGATCCAGCCAATACCGCTCCATCCGAGAAGAATATTCAGGGTAAGAATCGCTCCTTTGCTGTGATGTGTTCTCTTGAACGCCACAACGGATGGAATAAAATACGCTGCCACGAAGAAGACCATAAGCAGAAAGGATACAACCGGCGAGGAATGAGACCAATGCCAGGAATAACTATAATCCATCATAGAGATTTTTGATTACCAGAAGCGCAGATGACCGCCTTACAAGAAATTACTGCAATATAAAACAAATCCTCATTTTCCAAGGCGAACAACACTTTGCTACCGACCTATCGGCCCTCCCCTGCCTCTTCATGCGTACGACCATCGCGAATATGGTAGATCCGCTTGAAAGTGGGGATGATTTTTTCGTCGTGGGTGACAATGATAATGGCCGTCTCATACTGACGCGCCATGTCGTTGAGGATGGCAATCACCGCAAGCGCACGCTGGCTGTCGAGCGGGGCGGTCGGTTCATCGGCAAGGATGACCGGCGGATGGTTGACGAGCGCCCGGGCAATGGCAACCCGCTGCTGCTCACCGCCGGAGAGCTGCGCAGGCATAGCCTTGGCACGATGGCCAACATCGAGCGCCTCCAGCAGCTCCATCGCCCGTTTGCGGGCCGCGCCGTTCCGCTCACCGGCCAGCATCGGCAGCAGCGCAACATTATCCACCACATCGAGAAAGGGAATCAGGTAGGGTGCCTGAAAGACAAAGCCGATTTTATCGCGCCGGAGAGCCCGGAGATCCCTGATTTTCCAGCCGTTGTCGTAGATCATCTCCTCCCCCAGTCGCATTCTTCCTGCGGATGGTTCGATAACGGCACCAAGGCATTTCAGGAGCGTGCTTTTCCCTGAGCCTGAGGGGCCGACAAGCCCGACAACCTCTGCCGGAGCAACCTGCATGTCAACCCCCTTCAGAGCATCAACAAGGGTATCACCACTGCCGTACCGCTTCTGTAATCCCTCAATCACAATGCCATTGCCCGACATCTCAACCTCCTATTGCTTCAGCAGGATCGACCTTGAGCGCTGCTGTAATGGCAAGAATACTGGCAAGAACCGAAATCACCATGACGATGATGAAACCACGAATGGCATCGCCGGGTTCAAGCAGCACATATCTTGGAAAAAATGGAGACCAGAGCGTTGCGGCAATCTTTCCAACCACAAAGCCAATGGCTCCAAGCCCGATCGCCTGCTGAAGAATCATGCTGGCAATCACACGGTTTCTGGTTCCAATCAGCTTCAGTACCGCAATCTCCCGGATCTTTGCCATCGTCATGGTATAGATGATGAAAGCGACAATCGCCGCACTGACAATGGAGAGAATGACCAGAAACATGCCGATCTGTTTGGCCGATGTTGCAATGAGCTTGTCGACAAGAATCGTCCGCATCTGTGAGCGGGTATAGACCTGAAGCCGCTGCCAGCGTTGAATATTCTTTGCAACAGCTTCTGGAGCGTATCCCGGTTTCAGTTGCACGAGCACGGCATTGACAGAGAGGCTGGTGGTTTGCGACGCAACAATGGCATCGAGCAGTCCCGGCACATTTGGACGGTTAAAGGCGGGATTTTGCACCGTGCGCCGCCGCTGCTGGAGCAGCATATCGTTATCCTTGAGGAACTGCGCCTCCTGGGCTTCTTTGAGCGGAATAAACAGCATTGGATCGCCACCAGAGGAGACCATGCGCCGCGTCAACCCGACAACCCTGAATCGGTTGCGGCGGATAATCACGGTATCGCCCAGCGCACATCCCGCTTTGACATCCGCCACAACCTCATAGTGGCCTCCCGTCAGGTGGCGACCAGCGACGAGAAAGCCCGGCTGCCCAGGCTCACCCGGCCCGCCCGGTACTACACCCACCACCATGGCTCGCACATCGCCCCCTCCATGACGCACCTGCATGGTGAGATAGGTGACATTGGCCGCACGCGCCACGCCCGCCATGCCGAGAATGCTGCGGTAACTATCATCGTAGAGGCTTGATGGTTCGGCATAAGGGCCGAGGGTTCCCTGCTGCACCACCCAGAGATCGGCTCCGCTGTTGTCGATCAGCACATTGGCATCATCAACCATGCCACGATAGATCCCGGCCATGCTCAAGGTGACCCCGATCAAAAGTCCGAGGCCAAAGCCGGTCATGAGAAAGCGCACCCACCCATGCAGTATATCCCGTCCGGCAAGGCTGATCATAAGAGGCTTCCTTTACCGTTCTTCCTGATAATCGTGATACGGCTTGCGGCATGTAATGCGCTTTTGCTGTAGACCACAACGCGCTCGCCGGGTTGCAGACCCGCAAGCACCTGGATATTTCCTGCCTGATCAGTTGCGCCGATGCGAACCGGCGCAAAACGAAGAGCTGAGCCATCCACAACCCAGATGCCGAGCTGCCCATCGATTCGATGCACGCAGGCGTTGGGCACAACGGGAACCGATTGCAGAGGCGAAAGCAGGACGTTCACCTCACACAGTTCGCCAACCGGCGGCAAAGGCTCAGGCTGCACCGTGAAAACAGCTTTGGCGAGAATCTCCTCGGTAACGCGATCAGCGAGCGGCTCCACGCGCAGCACAGAGGCCGTAAAAGTCCTCCCTGATTGGGAACGGAGCCTCACCTCCGCCGAAAGCCCAGCTTTCAGTCCGGCACTTTGCAACTGGTCGAACCGCACAGCAACCCAGAGCGTTTTTGGATCGATCATCTCAATGACGGTCTGGCCCGCCAGTACCGTGTTGCCCGGCTCAGCATCACGGCTTGTCACCAATCCATCAGTTGGCGCTACGAGCAGCAGATTGTGCCGCTGCTTTACCATACCCTGATACTCGGCCTTGACGGAAGCCAGCTCCTGACGCGCCGCGTTGACACCGGCCTGTGCTCCCGATGCAGCAGCACTGGCAACCTCCGCCTCCTGATGCTTCGCGTCCACCAATTCAGTACTCACGGCATGAGCTTGCAGCAGCAACCCGTACCGTTTTTCCTGCGACGCGGTAAACGCCTGTTTTGCTTTGGCATCACGCAACTGCGCTTCTGCCGAAAGCACCCCGGCCTCCGCCCGTTTGATGGCGGAATGTTGAGCGCTCAGATGCTCATCCAGATCGACCGGATCAATCTCACCAACCACCTGACCAGCCTTGACCATATCACCCACATCAACCGAAAGCTGCCTGACCCTGCCCGATGCAACCGATCCAATCTTGTGGGTATATCGCGCCTCAAGGGTACCGATACCAGAGAGCACTGGAATGATCGCTCTCTTTTCAACCGCAACAACCGTTACCGGCACCGGAGCCAGCGGGCCGGAGCGCAGTGCCACATAGAAGAAGAGCAGCACCAGGGGAAGCAGCACCGCCAGCAACCGGAGCATTTTTTTATTGATGGCGTTAACGTTCATGGTTTCTCTGTTTTATGCCCCTGGCGTAAAGCGCAAAGAGCGGTTTGGCATTGCCAAGCATCACGGCAATATCACCGGCTATCATGGACTGCATCACCAACCCCTGCACCATCCCGATAAACATCACCGAAGCGGCAGCCACATCAAGATCGGGATCGATTATTCCCTCGCCCATCCCTTTTGCGAGGAGTTTGCCAACACGGTCACTGTAATGGCGAAGCATGGTTTGAGCAATTGCCTTGGCCGCTGTGGGATCGGGGCGCTGAAGTTCAGCAAACATCATGCGCGGCGCTCCGGGATGCTTCGCCACAAAATCAATGTGCGCAGCAAACATCAGCTCAAGCGCCTCCAGTGGCGACCCGGTTGTGGCAATCACCCGGTCAATCCTGCCGAGCAGTTGAGCAGCCAACCACTCCATCACCGACTGCCATAACGCATCTTTGTTGGGGAAATGGCGGAAGAGAGCACCCTGTGTCAACTGCATCCGCTCGGCAATCTCCGCAGTGGTAATGGATGCAGGATTTTTTTCGGCAGCAAGCTCAATCACTGCCTCCACCGTCACCGCCCGCCGCTGCTCTGCTGGCAGATTTTTTATGGTTGTGTTTGTTTTCATAGTGGTCTGGTTAGTATGATGGAAGATAGTAATTGATTACAATCTTTTATGATAAATCATGATAAAAAATGGTAAGGAAAAAGAATCAAGGCTTGAAAATGGATATAATTCAGGGCAGGGTCAAGGAATATGAATGCAGCTCCCGAAAACGTTCCATTTATTAAATTGATTTGCAGTTTTCTGCTTCAAGCTTGTTCTAATCAGATACTTCAAGTGTAAGCCATTGCATTGAAATAAGAGCTTGGTGGGCAGAGCTGACCGAAAGCGCACTCTGCCATGTCGAATTCCAGCACAACTTGTCCACCAAAAACGATCTATCCATTCCGCACTCGCCTCCTCACCGTTCAGAGGGATTTTTCCGGTTTTTCATCACGGAAACTTTGGCCTTATTGGAAACAAAGTAAACTTAACCGTTTCTGACGGTCACGTTATGAACACGGTTCTGCCTGTCGCAAGAACAATCCCCTGAACAATCTATTGTCTATGCATTTGCAAGCTCAATACCGAATTCAGAAGAAAATTTCCCTTTAATCCATTGAATGCGATAATTCTACTACCACGATAAGACTTTATTTTTGTATATTTGACTAATATAAGTTTTATGAATCGCACAGGAAGGAGAATATCATACCGGCCTGTGTGTTTTTTGGCTATCTAATGCAAATACAGGAGGTAATTATGGCGGGTACAATAACAACTATTGTGACAAACAAGATAGTCACTGGTTATCGTTACACCAACGACTACACTGATAGTAGCGGCACTCACGCCGCCACGACGGTGTACGATGCCAAGTGGAATGTGGTGAGCTCGACATTGACGACAACCAAAGGATCCGTTATTAGCAGCAGCACCTGGGAAACCAATACAGCATCAGGCATTGCTCACCGGGAGACGGGATATTTAAACGACGGCACCGTTACGAAAAGCTGGGTGTACGAGTTTAACGCTAGCTGGCATCTAACCTCTAAAAAATACTCGGAGGCTTTAACGATCACTTCAAGTACACAGACAGATATCGTTGATGGAGTGACCGGCTATAAAACAATCGCCACAAATGGCACAATAAGTCATTATGATTCGGCTGGGTTACTGACCTCTTACCGTATCCCCTATAGTCCTGCAACGGATCCCAAAAACGTCAAAACTGGAGTATGGACATTCGACACCGCGTGGCACCAACTGGACGATACCTGGACAAACAGCGATGGATCCATTGTCAGCCAGAAAACTACCTATGATAGCCAGTGGCTTATCACCGGTTACCAGCAGAAAGGCCACAACAGCGCAAACACGAGTACGTGGGAGTACAATTTTGACAAAAACTGGAATTTATTAAGCGGGCATGCAGTCGATGGACTATTGACAACAACGTATGACCCAACACCCAAGAACACACCATTTATTATCCACAGCCAGATTGCAGACATCACCACGATGACGCCTGTCGTGATTGATGGTGTTTCCTACCGCGAAACAATTACAATTGATGCTAATAATCCAAAAGGGGTAGAGGACCTCTATACTCTTGATGGAGCATTGTACGGTCACCGTATCAATACTGACAAGACCGTAGGTGGGGAGACTTTTGAAGGACGTATTACATTCGATCCAACATGGAAAAACGCACTGAACATAACAGAGACGATCAGTAAAACGACTGGCACAGCAACAAAGGGTGATACGATCAGCACAGACAATGCTACTGTTAACGGGGTCATCACTCACGTACAGAAAGGCCATAACAGCACAAACACGAAAACATGGGAATTCCATTTTTCCGAAGCGTTAAAAGAGGGCAACGTGGTATGGAATTTAACAACCGGGTGGCAGGTCGATGGAATATTGAAGACAACATTTGGTAAAGATTTTACCGTCATCAGCAAGATTGCAGACACGAGCAAATTGACAGCAGTGACTGAAAATGGGACGGTAACGGGCTACGTGATAGATGATAATGACACCACAAGGTCTTTCTTTGATTTGAAGGGAACGCCAACCGGACACAGCACCGTATCGACAGTGGAGGAAAGCGGTATTCGTTCGACCACCCTGACGACTTATGATGCCGACTGGACTAAGCTTGCTTCGTCATGGACAAAGAGCGACGGAACCTCTGGTGTCACTGAATTTACCACTGACAGCAACGGCAAACACTTCGCCACCGAAACCGCCCATAAGTCTGACGTTTTTGGCGCAATGAACTGGAAGTACAAATTTGAAATATCCCTCGATACATCTTCAAACGAAGTCTGGAACTTTGTTGAGGGATGGAGTTACGATTCTGTAACACAGAAAATGACGAAGTTGGCCCCCGGGACAGCCCCGACAGACAAGTGGATCGCCACAGAGATGACAATACTCTATAACGATCCTGCCCATCCTGATGTTGCTACAGGCTACCAGTGGACACATCCTGAGGCAGATGCGCAGAGTGGGCTGCACACAACAGACATCTATGGTCTGGACACTTTTAATTTCACATTGACTGGCCATAGCCTGCCGTATGCTGCAACGGAAATTTCTGGCACAACTATTGGAGGTCACAGAACATACGATGCCTACTGGACGCAAGTGCTTGATACAAAAGAAGTGAAAGGGCTCGACGGAAGCACCTACAGCGAGATCACTTCTTATGCCAGTGATGGCAAGACAGCCACTGGATACGAACAGATTGGCCAAACCATCAGAAACACGAGCACTTACACGAGTACTTTTGACAACCATTTTGATGCCAGCTATAAAATGGTGAGTGGTATAAGCGTCGAAGGTATTGTTACGAAAACACTTGGTAGTGGCGGGAGTGTCCTCAGCCGAAATGCAGATACCGCCAAGATGACACCGATTCTGGACATTAGTCACAAGGTGGTACAGTACATGAATACTGACTCTACGCCGAATACGACACTATACGCGAACGCAACCGGGGCGGTGATCCGTTACAGCGTATTAGATCATACGGGAACAGACACTACCGGCAACATTACAAACGTGGTATATAATCATAACAGTGATTACACGACGATCTACAGCAGAGAAGATATTAGCCACAACAGCACCGGCTCAGCCTGGTGGGATATCGTTTACAACGTCGTGGATTCAAAGGACATGTATGCTGGCAAGTGGTTGGACGACGGTGTGACAACGAAAGTGTTCAACAGCCGTGATACACAAATTGGTCTCATTGTTAACGATGGTCACGCCGAGGTGGCTCACCTCCAGGCATTACAGCTCATTGGAATAATCGCTTGATTTGAACCCTTTTGGCGGGATATCGTGAAAAATCCCGCCAAAAGTAAATTTTACCGACTTGTTGATTCGAAGACCTTCTTATGACGACCTTTTTATGACAGAATCAGATCAATTATACAGGGACGCTGTTCTTAAACGCCATGCCATTCAATTGGATGCAATATATCAGCAGCACAAGTTGCAGTTGAGCGATGTAATGAAACAGCAAGATGCACAGTTGGAAAACATGAAACGCCAGCATGAGTTGGAGTTGCAGGTTGTTGAAATGCGAAATTCTTTCGAACCGCCATCTGCGTGAGAGAGTCTTTGTTACGGCAGCACTATACAGTTGACACGTAGGTATGTCCATGCCCGGTACGCATATTCTCGCTCTGCTTTTGTTGGCAACCAATGCGTTTTTCCACTCTGTTTTGTCATCCACTCGCAAGACGTTCAAGGTCACTGAATACCTCCTCTTGCGGGCAAATATTGCCTTTACGGATATCCTCTTCACCCTGTGCCAGCAGTTTCAGCAAGCCAAGCGCATTGCGCATCTCCTCATAACTTTTCGGGTCTTGAAGAACCGCTCTTGGATCGTGCTCCGCAATTAGCTCAAAAGCAAAGAACAAAGCTGTGTCACAACTGGCCAGACGAAGCAAAAGTGCAGGACAACAAAGAACAGGGGCCTTGGCAAAAAGGTTCAATACTCAAAAAAAACAAAGAATAAACACAAGCATCAACGTGCCAGTACAGGAGTCACGGGCTTTCATATCATACAGCCTGCATGATGCTGAAACGGCAGTTGCTGTGGCTGCACTGTGCACAAAAAATGGCCTGAAAGTCTGGGATGATCCCCTCAAAACACGAATCTATGAAAACTGGACAGAGAAAACGGAAGATGCCATACACGGGTCGGATACTTTTTTCATTTTGGTAAGTAATGCTGCACGATCAAATAATGAATGGTTATCCAGAGAGTGGAGCGCTATTTGTGAACGCCAATGGAGTGACTCAGACGTTCGTGTCTTCCCGATTCTTTTGGACGATTCTGAGTTGCCTGCTTTTTTGAGTGATCAAGAGCCGATAAGAAGCCATGACACTGATAAACTGGTTCAAGTGATTCGCGATCGATTAGTCAAGGGCTCCAAAACGTCAGGAGTGGTTGTTGAAAAAATCACTTTTGCCAGTAACGAAAGTCGCAAAAAAGTAGAATTACGATTTCAGGAGCTCTCGAAAGTCTTGACAGAATTTGCTGGGTCATCAGAGTTTCTGAAGGGAAAAGAGATGATATGAAGCCAAACACTGACAGGGAAAGGGTGCATTTCGGCGCTGGTGAACTTGGTGCAACCCGGTCCATGTCCGTTTTTATCAAATGCCCATACGATGATGACTATCGCCCGATATTTGACGGAGTGTTATTCGCGACGGTATGTTGCGGTTTTCTTCCGAGATCTGCGATTGAATCAGGCTGTACTTCGGTACCAAGAATGGACCGAATAACCTCCGCCCTGCTTTCATCCAAGTATTCCATTCACGATTTATGTCGTTGCAAAGGCGAAGGCGATGCCAATTTGGCCCGGTTCAACATGCCCCTTGAATTGGGAGTATGTATGGCGCAGCGATTCGGCCCCGAAGGGAAAGAGAATCATGACTGGCTTTTGCTGGTACCCCTGAAAAGTGAGTATGCGCGATATTTATCTGACCTTGCTGGATTTGATCCAAAGCAAAATGACGGAACTGTAGAGACCATTGTCCCGGCAGTAATGTCATGGCTTGCTACTCGTCCCGATGCAGTGCGGGTTCCGCCACCGAACGAAGTTCTTGATGTATTGCCTGTATTCCAGGAAGAAAAAGTTCGCCTCGAAAAAGCCTGGAGAGGTGAAGTTCCATGGGCGGATATCGTCCTGCTCGGGATGCATATCGCCCGGGAAAAAGGGTTACTGTAGCACAGTGTATGGAAAACAAGAAACACTTTGACATTCGCCACTCATGGGTAACGCTATGCAGATGAACGATTCCGAATACTTCGAGCAACGACTGGAGGATCAGATAAGATGGTACTCAAGCGAAAGCTCTCGTTGCAAGGTTCGCTACAGAGGCCTCCGCTTGATTGAGATCGTCGCGGCAACGATAATTCCGCTTCTTTCTGGAATGGGAAATAACGTATTGTACGGCAACTGGATCATTGGGTCACTTGGCATGTTGATTGCCATTTCAGCAGCAACCGGCAGCCTGTTCAAATACCATGAAAACTGGATTCAGTACCGCGCAACGTCCGAAGCACTGAAACATGAGAAGTTCCTGTTTCTTGGGAGAAGTGCGCCCTATGATGGCGAGAATGCGTTTCAGATACTTGTGCAGCGTGTGGAACAGCTTATTTCAAAAGAGAACTCAAATTGGACAGTTGCCGTCAAGAGCGAGCCAAAAGGCACTGGCAGAGAGTAAAAATTTGCAAGCACAGCAATACGCCCCTGCGGCAGCCCCAACCCTGTTCAAAAATCGGCCGCCACGAGGCGGCCTTTCAGCGGTTCTTGCCCACCTGCTCGGTTGAGGTGTGCGCCTGTTCGTCCCTCACAGCCGCTCTCCTCAACCTTGTTTTTGCTCCGCTTTAGCTCAAGAGTAAAGCCGGAATAAACTGCCACTTGAACTACGGGACGAACACCAGGCGGAAGCCAACATAGCTGTAGCGGTAGCCAGGGGTATCGTGGAAGCGAAAAGCCGACCGGCAGTTCTCGGCGTAGGAGTCCCAGCTCCCGCCGCGAAGAACGCGGCGCGAACCCTGCACTGTATTTTCAGGATTTGTAACAACTCCCCTTGCTTTACAGGCAGCGTAATAGTCTGAATCATACCAGTCACTGCACCACTCCCAAACATTCCCATGCATATTATACAGACCCCATGCATTCGGCGCAAAACTGTCAACAGCAACGGTGCTCTTCCGATACTGACCTTTCCGGTTCTTGTTATACGGATAATTGCCATCATAATTCGCCTCATCTGTCGTCAGGTTTCCCCCTGTATTGAAAGGCGTTATCGTTCCGGCACGGCACGCAAACTCCCACTCGGCTTCCGTCGGCAACCGATATGTTTTACTCGTTTTCCTGTTCAATGCTTGTATAAATGCCTGACAATCATCCCAACTCACGCACTCCACTGGAAGATTGTCACCTTGAAAAGTTGACGGGTTCGTTCCTGTAACAGAGCACCACTCTGCTTGCGTTACTGCAAACTGCCCCATATAAAAATCACCAACGGCCACCTGGTGCTGCGTTTCAACACCCTGGCGCTCCGGCTCATACGAAGGACTTCCCATTGTAAATTCGCCACCTCGAATAAAGACAAAATTTGGCGGAACCTGTGGCACAACAATTTCGGACAAAGGAGGAACAACAGTAGCCCTTGGCGTTACTGACAACTCATGGTTTGACTGTAGAGCAGAAAAAATATTTGTCTCAATCGAACCAATGATTTGCTGAAATCCCGGATGAGCGCTGGTATGACACCAGTCAGAAAGATCTACCGTATGATAACTTCGAAATCCCAGCGGGATTTTAACCGCATCAAGTGACAATGGCACTAAAATATCCCTCGCCTTTGCATCATTAGCTTCGTCCCATACCCAGTCAGAGGTTATTGAGTATTTCGTCCAAACAACAAGAACACAACGAGCTGCCTCCAACGCGTCCGTAATGACATCCTGATACTTTTTACCAGGCGGAATAGTTCTATCCCAGAAAACGCTCCAGTCACGTTTTTCAAGCTCTTTGACTATTGGCCTGACGCGCTCCAAATCTTCACGAGCGTAGCTTATAAAAATATTCGCCATACTATTTCATGTCAATTTTTTTATCAGCGATAAAACTTGGAGAATATAGCCTTTTACCTTCATTTTTCATACAACGCTCACCCCATCCCCCACAACTGCCGAAGCAAATCCTTCCGCGCCATCCCATACCTATGCACGTACAGCAGATTGAACATCAGCACCGCCGACCGCAGCCGTGGTGCACGCATAGCTCGCTTCACAGCATTCTGCACGGTAAAGACCCGGCTGGTAAGCGTGGTATAACTCGGAATAAACTCTTGCAAAGGAATACGTAAAGGTTTGTACAGCATCTCCTGCCCCCATGAAAACTTGAAGGCATCGTGATCATCCGGGGAGTGGAGCAGGCGTCCTTCGAGTGCCAGCCGGTTGAAGATGCCGGTACCGGGAATAGGGCGCAGGAGGTTGATGCCAGGCACATCAACGCTGGTCTCTTCGATGAAGGCTTCGAGTTTGGCGGGGAGTTCGAGGGTATCTTCGTCGAGGCCGTAGATGAAGCTGCCGTAGACGCATATCCCTGCCTGACGGATATGCTTGATGCACTCCACCTGACGGGCGGCTGGGTTATGGAACTTCTTGTGGGCGTGGTTGCTGCCGTCGGTAAGGCTCTCAATGCCGATCAGGAGGGCACCGCAACCGGAGCGGGCGAAGGCATCGAGCAGTCGGGGCTTTTCGCCAAGGGCGGTGGTAGCCTGGCCTACCCATTTGATGTTGAAGGGCTCCAGTTGGCGAAAGAGCTGTTCGGCATACTCTTCGTCGGCGTTGATGGTGTCGTCGAGAAAGAAGAAAATCCGCTTGTCCTCTTTCAGAAAGGTTTCAACCTCCCTGAGAACGGCGGGAATGGTTCGGTGGCGCAATCGGTGGCCATTCATGACGTGGACGTTGCAGAAGTCGCAACTGAAGGGGCAGCCTCGGGTGGTCTGCACCACGTTGGTGGTGAAGTAGCTCTTGATGTCGAGCGCACTTTTCTCAACAACACGCTCAATAGAGAGATCGGGAAAGGTGGCAACCCGATACTCCGGCTTGAGGGCACCGGCAAGCAGAGCCTCCTGCACCTCGCGCCAGATATCGTCAGCCTCGCCAATGACCAGCACATCGGCATGGTCGCGGCACTGGTCGGGGAAGATGGAGACGTAGGGGCCACCCAGTCCTGCGGTTTGCTTTTAAGTAAGCAAAACATTAAAAAAATAGACGGTTAGATATTTTCAACCCTGTAAAATGCCCTTGCTTTAAAGTAAAACGTACTATGCCCAAAACGGAGTATAGCTGCGATACCGCATAGATATTTGCGCTGAATCCGTTGGTTTAATTTTTTCAGCCTCTATAGTAGCTGCAATGACCTGTGATATATGCGGGCTCTTGCGTTCTGGCAAATGAAACCGCTCCCGCAGACTTTAATTGGTCATGCGCTCATTCATCACATAGCGGAGGAAACCGTGCTGATAATAGGCCCTGATACGGTCGGAGCGATGAATCCCCGATGAGCAAATAACACCGCTGTTGTCAGATGCTCACCGATACGGAAATCAGGTGCAGGCAACTGAGAGAACTCTGCTGCCTGAATAACCTTGTCTCCCCCGCTCCTCTTCTCCTCACAGATTCCAGGTCGGCGCATGATATCGGCCAGACGCTCATTCCGTGACCGGTATTCATCAATAAAGCGATCTGCCGGAATAAACGGTTTGATACAATTTCCAATCCTTCGTTTTTGAAATGTTCCAGAAGCCACCTGACTTTGTCTGCCAATACATCATTATTGACATTGATGACTATTGTCTGCATTTTTTCTCCTTTCAATTTCGCTGTGCTCCGATTGAGGTTAAAGAGCAAATTTCGGTATCTGGCGGCAGTCCGTCCACCGCAATGAAAGACTCTGTTTTTTGCCCTTTCAGTGTCACCTTCACAACTCAGCAATAAACCGCCATCATTGGAGTTGTCAACACGACGTACAAGCCACTTCTTATCTCGCATCAGAACTCGTCCACCCGGGGCAAAAATATTCGCTCTATCACTTTAATACGAAAAATTGAATGAGGATGCAACAGAGAAAAAGGCGGCGACAAATAAGCCCCCTTTTCAAACGCCTCATGCACCTTGTCATGAATTCGGCTATCCATGACGTTCAAAGCCCTTATTCTGCAAAAGCGATAGAACTGACACTTCTCTTCATAACTGTCCGCAAAGAGAGACAATTGCTCTTTGCATATCTTCCCTGAGTTCATTAAAGCTTGGCATATCAAGCCTCTCTATCGATATGGAGCGGGCCACATCACAGAGTCTTTCCCTGTCATACTCTGCATCTTCCAACGCTTTGCCCAAAAGAATTTTCGGTGATCTCTCAGGAGAACGTACATTGCCCGATAACTGCGTCTCCTACGCAGCGCAATGCTGGTACGCTTCTGTTTTTACAGCACACAACAACCATGCTTCCGATGTGGGTTTAGGCACAACAGGAACTCCATTCTCAGAAAATTTGGCAGCTCGAAACCCTTTACGGATAGCATTGACCAACTTTTCCCTTCGTTGAGGATCATCACGCAACTCTTGCTGTGTGCCATCAGTATCATGAAAATAGGCCGCAATCTGATGGCCATTTTCTCGGGCATAAAACGCCAGCTCAGCAGCCCGTTGAGCATGTATCATAAACCCTTTTTCGACTCCGTTTTTCGCTGGGCGAATCAATCTCCGCTGTTTTGCTTTTTCGCTTAAATGGGCTCGATAGACAAAGGTCACAAGCTGCTCTGGATGATCAAAGTCAAGCTGATTGGCATTCCATTCAGGCAAGTTGTTTTCAAGCAGTTTAACCAGCAGCAACGTCACCGGCCCAATATCATACGCTGCTCCAGAACATACCGGTGCCTGATTATTGCATCTACCCATATCAGTGGGGCCCTCACCGGAAACAACCATCTTACTGAACATGGCTTGCGCTCCTGATCTGCTCAGCCTCAATGGCCACATCCTGCAAAGAGAGATCAAGCATGGCATCACCAGCCGCAAGACAATTGAGTTTTTGTGCAGCAGATGGAATTTCAAAAAACTTGCATGCCTGCGTGCGACCATCGGGTCGTTTGTACAGCAAAGTAACAGAATCTCTTGCCACATCATCCGGCAGATAGTTAAGAACCATGGGGCTGTGGGTCGTTACAATGGTCTGCCTGGGTGAGGCCACCAAAGCATCAACAACATGTTCAGTGATTTCAGGGTTAATCCCGTTTTCTATCTCATCAAATAACAGAGTTTCCAGTGGGCTGAACTGTTGGGCAAGAATAGCCAGCAACCGCAGCATACCATCATTGATATGACGGGCTTCTGTTACTATCCGCTCATCTTCTCCATTGCTGTTTTGGTACTTTTCAGTCATTTCGAGTTGTACCCATCCCGATCGCAATGCCTTTGTTTTCAGAAAAAGTATCTGGGGATAGTAGCGTTGGAGTTGTTGCTGTAACTGCTGTTTCTGTTCATCCGATAACTGATGAATAAATGCCGAAAGGTGCTCCCCCCCCATGCCAATATCTCCCTCTGTGGCTCTTTTCGCTTTTTTACGTAACAGATGCGGGGACAACAGATCCATGGAGCGCAGCGAACCAATGCGCTTCTTTACCTTGATAACTTCATCCGTTAACAGCTCTTCTTTGAGATGAGGCAACACCGAACCCTGATAGAGAAAGTTGATTTTATCACTCTTGTCTTTGCTTCCGTTTGAAAAAAAACCACGGCTCGACGTAAAAAGAGTTTTCTGATCACGTTGCCGAACAATTTTTTCTGAAGGGCAGGCGCGATTGAAATGAGTATACACTGCATCCCAGCGATAACAATCGTTGTCGATTTGAACCTCAAAGCCAAGCTGTATATTTCTTGCAACTGCACGGCTGACAAGCGATGAGTTTACATCTTTGGAACTCCAGCCCCTTTTACTCAACCAACTCTCCACTTCACCGGTCATCAGAGAACTGGCAAAGTCAATTGCCTGCAGCAGAGTACTCTTGCCTGCGCCATTGAGACCAATCAGGCAATTGAATCGAGAGAACTCAACCTCAAAGTCAACAAGCGACTTGAAATTATTAATGAAAAAATTTTTCAGCATTGCAGCAGATCACACCATGTTATTCAAGCGAGGCTTGTCATTCTGTGACAATAAAACTCAATATAATGAAAGATTCATCGCCCATTTCTCGACAAAATTCCCGACCGCCACGAAGCACGAGGTTCAAGCCCACAACTGATGCCCTTATTCTTTACTGGCCACCACTGCACGGTACACATTTCTTCTGAATTCTCTTGCATTGGCGTATTCAATATTCAGTAATGGCAACCAACGACATAGCGTGGTTTGCGTACTCTTTTTGTGACAGCATGCTTCTGATGCTGACCTCTTCGAGTTTGCAATGCTCCGGGGAACGTCCCTGCAATAGAAGTTACCCGTGAAATTAAGGAGGAGATAACGATGAGTGACGAATATAATAGATAAAGTGCGAGCAATCAAAGAGTGGAAAAAAGGGTTGCTGTAGCGCAGTGTATGGAAAACAGGAAACACTTTGACTATTCGCAACTCATAAGAAACGCTATGCATATAAACGATTCCGAATACTTTGGGCAACGGCTGGAGGATCAGATAACATGGTACTCAAGCGAAAAAGGTGATCATCTTTTTTTCAGCCAAAAAGTGGTTATGATTGAATAAGACGCTGCAGCAGAATCTCTTCGACATTGCGTCGGCTGTCGAGTACCGCTGTTACATAAACATTCCTGTCTGCGATCCGATACAACAACCTCCATGGAGAAATAATCAGCTCCCGATAGATAAAAATGCCGCTGGACTGAAGCTCTGGAACGACCCTGCCTCGCTCGGGAAAAGCATATAACGTGGATGCTTTATCCCTGATGTTTTCCAGAACATGCAAAGCATTCGGCACATTATCCCCAGCAATAAAGGCTATAATCTCTCTGAGATCTTTTTCCGCAACTTCAGTCCATAAAACACTGTAGCCAGCACTCATGAGGTCTGCTCTTTCAACAGACGTTCAAGGTCACTGAATACCTCCTCTTGTGGGCGAATATTGCCTTTGCGAATATCCTCTTCACCCTGTGCCAGCAGTTTCAGCAAGCCAAGCGCATTGCGCATCTCCTCATAACTTTTCGGGTCTTGAAGAACCGCTCTTGGCTCACCGTTCTGGGTAATAATAACGGGACGGCGCGTCTCGTTAATCTGTGCAAGAAGATCAGCCGCATTTGCTTTGAGCCAGGTAACCGGTTTGATGTCGGTCGTGATATTCATATATCCTTTCCTGTTCGTTGTTTCTCTAAACCTGAATATAGTACGATATTCGGTCTTGTAAAAAGTTATTGATCAAAAGCAAAGTCGAAATAAGCTGCCAACTGACTACGGCAGGGCAAATCAAAACCAACATGCACGACGAGCGTTGTCGGAATTGTAAGCCGTTTTACTCACGCAGGCTCCTTTACTGAAGTCGGAGACTCCTCAACCACGACTGAAGCACTATGTCCAATCGACTGGCTTGTGCAGTGTATAACCATCCTTTTTTATCACCGCTTCATCAAACTGACTCTCTACCAATTTTTTTCGTCCAATCAGCATGGAGCCTTTTGCAACCAAGGCAACGGATTGATTATGACGTTTTGGTGGAAATGCCACAAACACTCTCTTTTGCGGAAGTAATTCATGAATCTGACGTATTGGAGGAACCAGATCACTATCGCCTGAAATCAGCATGGCCATATCATACTGATCCTGATAAGCTCCTATCACTGACATGATGGTCTTTTTTGCGGCTTTTTTATGTATCTTTTGCCATAGAACTTCCGTACAGGTGGTTTGTGTTACGTTGTAAACGGTAATTTACTTTTACCCATTTTGATATAACACTTTAACCGGAAATATGATTTTTTTTGTAGCAAATCGATCAACTTGGGTAACAGTGAATTTGTTGCTGGTCGCGCAAAACCCCTGTGATGTCATTTTATATGCTCTTGAGTGAAACAGTTATGCACTGACAACCACACAAAAAATTTTGATCATGAATACCGCCACGTTTGAAAGTACATTACTGCCGGATGGCCATCTCTACTGTCCAAAGGAATTTGGTCAAAAGAAAAATGCCCAGTTCAAGGTGATTGTCATTTTTGAAGAGAACAATGACGCGGAAGCCACAGAATTCGACACAGAGCTTTCGGCTGTCAATGATAATTCAACTGATTTTCTTTCTGAGGAAGAACTCAGTTATTACTTGAGTCTGAAAGAAGAATGAAAACATTTCAATGTGGTCAGGTATGGCTTGTAAATTTTGACCCAAGCTTTGGACACGAATACCAAAAAATCAGACCCGCTCTTATTATTCAGCACGAGGCCTATATTGCATCAGGCAATTTGCTGACGGTTATTCCGATTTCGTCCCAAATAGCCAATCCTGCAGAACTGGATATTCTGATAACCGCAAATTCTCAGAACAGACTCATGAAAAATTCTCTTCTTAAAACAAAATAGATCAGTTCTTTTGACAAGAGACGATTTATCAAACTTATCGGAAAAGCTGACCCGGAAACGATGGCGAAAATGAATAGCCATCTACAGCATTTTATTTGTGTGAAATAGCGCAGTTGTTTCTGTATTGACTCACTGGAGATGATTGAAGAAGATTTACCCGGAAGAGTCATATATTTATCGTTCATCGAACTGTCGGGGAGATATAATGCTTTACCATCAATTTCCCTGCACCATCACTTCAGGATAGTATCACTGGCAACAATGCCATATTGGGGGTACCGCATGGTGGTAACAATGGTGCGGCTCCAGGAGCGATTGGTGAAAATCAAGCCAAGATTGGAAATCATCAGTGTGGTAAAAGTTAAGGTGCGCACAAGACCATCAACTACAGAGGCATTGATCGTCGCATAAATTCATCAAACAGTGGAACGGTAAATGCCATCAAACCATGAGCCGGGCTGTAAATCATCCCTTTTTTAATCAGCTTCGAACGCACAGGGCTAAGGGTAGCACTGCTTTCAACACCAAGCTGTTCGGAAATATTGGCCGTTCGATATGGCCCTTGACCAAGTTCAGCCATAGCTCGGAGATAGCGCTTTTCTCTATCGGTAAGCCGGTCAAAACGAACCCTGAAAAAGTTCTTGTCGAGACGATGCACAACCAGCTCTGTCGTTTGCTGAACAAGCTGCAGAGTTATGGGTGATGACTCTGCCTGATTCCAGACCTGATAACCCCACTCCTGCAAAAAATATGGGTAGCCTTTCGTCAAACGGTAAATTTCATGAAGCGCTACCGCCTCAAACTCAACCTCTTCTTCCTGCACAGGGTCTTGCAAGGCAAGGTTAGCATCTGCCTCCTCAAGCGGACCAATATCAGGAAAATTAAAGAGCCGCTCGGCATAGGACTTTGCATCTCCTGCCATTCCTGCCAAAATCGGAAGACCTGCTCCAACAAGTACCAATGGCAATTGCAGTTGCTGCATTTTATGCATGGCCATAATCAGGGCATTCAGCTCAAGAGATGAGAGATATTGAATTTCATCAATCAGAATTGCAACAGCGCAATTCCGTTCAACTGCAGCCTCTCCCACGGCAATAAAAAGAGTGGTAAGATCAACTTCAAGATCACCACTATCAGCCGTTCCCTTTTCTGGATCGATATCCAGACCAACATCAAATTCTCCCACCGACACCTTTATTGCACCGATAAAGCTCATAAGCACTGCAAGCCCCCGACGCACCTTGTTGCCCGTGCCAGCCATGCGATCGAGTTCAAAAAGTAGAGTTCGCAATTGCGGCACCAGCAGCACAGCTAACAATTTGTTTTCAGAGGCTTCAACAAAAATGGTACGGTACCCGTCATGCTCGGCCATGCGCTTCATTTCATTCAGCAGAACTGTTTTACCAACACCGCGAAGCCCCATCATCAAAAGACTTTTTTCAGGCTTTTTGCGACGGACACGCCCGAAAAGAATGCGTGCCTGCTCCAGAAGAGCATCACGACCAGCAAGTTCTGGCGGCGGCGAACCGGCTCCCGGAGAAAAAGGGTTACTAATTGGATCCATAACAGCACGAGGTATTACAGAAATGAGAGAGCTTTGATTTATATGAATTTATATCTATAAATAACCAAATATATACCTCTATAACAAGAAACCAATAGATATTGATAGAAATCAAAATAGAGCAAAGTTATTTCTCCATTCCCCCCAACTGCCGCATCAAATCCTTCCGCGCCATCCCATACCTATGCACGTACAGCAGATTGAACATCAGCACCGCCGACCGCAGCCGTGGTGCACGCATCGCCCGCTTCACGGCATTCTGCAATGCAAGAAGAATACGCACTGAAAACCAGTCCATTAACTCCTCCAGCAACCAAAAAATGGAAGTGACTGTTGTAATACGTATTTTAAAGCGATATAGCTCATAACGAACCAACCCAACACCCATGCTGCAACGATTATATGTTCATAATTACAGGTGCCTTGAAAACTTTGAGCTGATCGTAAAAGGGATCCCCTCGGCGCTTTTGATTGGAAAAAACGGCTCCGGTAAATCAACCATAGCACGAGTCCTGGAACTCTTCCAGAGTATTGCCCAGGGTGTCAACAGAATGAGCGAACTTTCAAGACTGAACCTGGTCAGCCCGAAAGACTTCTCTCGTGGAAAGGCTGATGTCCCCATCCGTTTTGAACTCGAAGTGCTGCTTGAGGGAAAACTTTTTACGTATACACTTGCATTGGATCTTCCTGAAAAATTCAGGGAGCTTCGAGTTTTTGAAGAGCAATTGCTTGTTGCTGGAGAGCCCATTTATTCCCGTAAAGAGGCAAGTGTCACTCTTTTCAAAAGCCAGCAAAACCGTGAAGCGCAGTTTTTGGTTGATTGGCATCTTGTTGCCTTGCCGGTTATTCAGGAACAATCCGAGACCGACCCCCTCCATATTTTCAGGAGATGGCTCTCATCTTATGATTCTGTTGGCTCCAATTCCCGCCTTAATGGATGGTGAGTCCAGCGGCGAAACATTGATGCCGAAACGTGATGGTTCTAACTTTGCCGAGTGGTTTACCGGATTTCTCAGCCGATATCCTGCAGCCTACACACAGGTTGATGAGTACATCCGGAAAATTATGCCTGATATCCAGGATATTCAGAATGAACAAATCGGAAAAGAGTCAAAACATATGATTGTCCGGTTTACTGTTAACCATGCACCGTTAAGTGTGGAGTTCAATGAGCTGTCGGATGGAGAGAAATGCTTTTTTGTGTGTGCGCTGGTTGTTGCTGCAAACAGATATTATGGACCGCTCTTTTGCTTTTGGGATGAACCTGACAACTACCTCGCACTCTCTGAGGTCGGCTTTTTTCTTCTCTCATTGCGGCAATCATTTCAGGGGAGTGGGCAAATTCTGGTGACCTCGCATAATCCCGAAGCCATAAGAAAGTTTTCCAATGAAAACACCTTTGTACTCGACCGAAAAAGTCATCTGGAACCTACGCTCGTCAGGTTACTTTCCGAATTACCGATTCAAGGTGATCTTGTCGGTGCCCTGATTCGGGGGGATATTGAAACAATTAAAAAGAGCATTGGGTTGCGTTGGCTTTGAAACAATAGGTGAAGCACTTGCGAAGGATTGCTATGAAAACACAACACAAACATGGGGACATGAGCTTCTTGAACACAACGAGAGCGAATTGCATCGTATGATGGCCGCAGTCAAACCTTTTCTTTTTTCCTGAGCTCATTGAGTTGATACCAAAGTTTGCCATAGCACATGTTCTGTGGCGCTCTTTGCCCTGACAGAATCAGGGGCTGGGTCATCAGTCTGTTCAGAGGCAGTCATCCGACTTTTGCATGACTCAGGGCAGCATCCCTGCGATGAAGTTGGAAAACGATGGGCTGCTGAATTATTTTGTTTAAAGGGTTATCGATGATATATTCAAAGTAATTGACACCATTCGTAAAGCGTTGCGGCATATCCCCTGTCTGGTAAATTGATGTTGCTGGAAAAAAAAGAAAGCTATGGAGAGCAAGAACGACCGTTACGACAGTCCCTGGAAAGAGGCAATTGAGCATTACTTGCCCGAGTTTATGGCCTTTTATTTCCCGGATGCATACGCTGGAATTGATTGGGCGAAAGAGTATATTTTTCTGGATAAGGAGCTGAGGGCCGTGGTGCAGGATGCTGAGCTGGGTACACGCTTTGTGGAAAAGCTGGTCAGGGTGACCGAGATTGGTGGCGTTGAAAGCTGGATATACATCCATGTTGAAGTGCAGGGCACAAAGCAGACTGCGTTTGCCGAACGGATGTTTGTCTACAACTACCGGATTTTTGACCGGTACAAAAGGCCTGTCGCAAGTTTGGCGGTGCTGGCCGATGAAGTTACAGCTTGCGAACGATGATGTTGCAGGCTTTCTTCCTGTGGGGCAGACCTATAAAGTTGCGGGGTAAAACAGCAAGACATTACACGAGCAAAAGAACTGGCCCGTGAAATTAAGGAGGGAAACTATGAGCACAGTGACGATCCGGGATTTTGACACGGCCAACTATCTCGACAACGATGAAGTGATTGTTGAATACCTCAAGGCAACAGCGGAAGACCCGAACCCGGAGGTATTTCTTGAGGCTTTGGGCGATGTTGCAAGAGCAACGGGTATGGCTGAGATTGCAAAATAAAATTGGTATCAAGGATATAGTTACTGCCATTCATCCCGTAATCGCTTCTGGATTTCTGAAGGATCACCAGAAAACATGGCAGATGTCTCCAGACCGCCTGACATATCGATAAGCATCTCGTTACCTGATGCTCGCTCACCTGCCATTTTTTTTTGCAGGAACTCGGCAAAATCAAGTATCTCAGCCACTACCGGTTCAGGAAGCTCCCTTGCTGTTTTATACAATTTCTCCGCTGTAGTCATCTGAATCCCCTGCTGACAAGGTTTATTTGTAGCTATCTTTCCGATGCAATATCCTGCCGATTTCAATCATATTTTCAGACACATCAAACAGAATTCTGTAATCACCAACCCTAAGACGATAGGAAGGTTCAAAATTTGTCAGTTTTTTTTCACCCGAGACTGCTGGGAATTTTTTCAGTTCACAAATTCCCGAGTTAATTTTTTCCTTATTTTGGCCGTCAATCTTTTTCAAATCTTTGATGGCACTTTTACGGATATAGATTTTCATGTTTCAGATACTCATCAAACGGAACAGATTCTTCATTTCTTGTGGCTCTCAATAATTTCAGATCGTATGCATCTTCTTTTGATACAATTTCCAATCCTTCGTTTTGGAAATGTTCCAGAAGCCACCTGACTTTGTCTGCCAATACATCATTATTGACATTGATGACTATTGTCTGCATTTTTTCTCCTTTCAATTTCGCTGTGATCCGATTGAGGTTAAAGAGCACATTTCGGTATCTGGCGGCAGCCCCCACCGCAATGAAAGACTCTGTTTTTTTTCCTTTCATTGACACCTTCACAACTCAGCAATAAACCGCCATCATTGGAGTTGTCAACACGACGTACAAGCCACTCCCTATCTCGCATCAGAACTCGTCCACCCGGGGCAAACTCAAACGCACCTGATGCTGCGTTTCATTGTTCTGCCTGCCGGGTTCATTCGCAGGGCTACCCATCGTAAATTCTCCCGCCGGTATCTTTACAAAATTTGCTGGTACTACCTTTGACACAGCAGCAGTCAAGGGTGTGGTCAAAAAGAGCAATGACAACAGCCCGAGAGCTGAAACGGTAAAGCCCATTTTCCACTGTCGCTGAAGCAGCAACAAAAATCTCTCCCTGAGTACAGCATCTTTTCTCTTCAGCAAAGCTCTGCCCCGCATCGTCATACTCTTCATCATCCCCTCCTTTTTGCTGGTTACTGGAAAAAAACTGTCCCTGCGCAAGTTATCTTTTATACCGGTGTTTCACAAACACCCTCGTCAGAGCGGAATGCGTTGCAGCCCTGCGGCAATCAGATCGCCTCGATATGTGGTTCGCGCTACGAAGGGTTATGCATAAGTTCTTCTAAACGAAGTAAGCGATGACCTTCAAAAACGGTTAAAATATCTATTCGCTCTGCAGAGCGATAGTATATAAGCCTATAATGACCTACAAGAATTTCACGAAAAGCAGCGATTGAGAGTTCTGGCACAACCCGTCCTTTATCAGGGTGATAAGCAAGAGAATCGCCACTTTGAAGTAAGGTTTCAATAAATTCTGATGCTCTTTGAGGATTATTTTGTGCAATAAACCGCTCAATTTGATCCAATTCATACAGTGCTTCTGCTGACCAAATAACATTCATGCGTTTTGCCGTGCTAAGCGCTTTTCCGTAAGAATGGCTCTTACTTCTTCAGTTGTATAAACATTACCAGCATCAACATCGGCTAAGCCTCGCTGAATAGAGGCAACAAATTGTTGTTGATACACTAAGGCATCGTATTCAGCAGGAGAAAGTAAAACGCCAGCAGGTTTACCATGTTGCGTAATAATTAGTGGATGACCACTTTCTTGAGCTTTTTTTAAACAAGCCGTGATACTTGTTTTAAATTCTCTTAGCGGAATAATGTCGCTTGATATCTGAACATTGACCATAGTAACGTTTTCTTTTAAGACCTATTAAGCAATACGCTTCAAGGTACAAAACTTTCAGCCCACCTATGCTTCCCATTGTATCCTAATTTTTCGCCATCAGCGTGTCATGCCGCAGTATAGCGAAGCATCCATTCCATTATCTGACTCAAGATTTGTTGGATTAGTGTGACATGCAAGATTTATTCATCATTACATCAAACATCTATAATTCATAATCGTCACCCCATCCCCCGCAACTGCCGCAGCAAATCCTTCCGCGCCATCCCGTACCTATGCACATACAGCAGGTTGAACATCAGCACCGCCGACCGCAGCCGGGGCGCACGCATCGCCCGCTTCACGGCATTCTGCACGGTAAAGACCCGGCTGGTGAGCGT
>CAJEXI010000003.1 GCA_903994455.1 uncultured Chlorobiaceae bacterium
ATACCGTACATGGTTCAATAGCCTTTGCCGATGTTGATTTGACCGATACACACGTCATCACCGTAACAGGAACAAACGTTGTGCGATCAAGCGGCACCCTGACAGAGAGCCAGCAGAATGCACTGTTCGCGGCCTTTTATCTTGATGCCATGGAAGAGAGCACGAATGCAGGAAGCGGAACACAAGCGTGGCATTTCAGCGCTGCAGACTCGACCTTCGATTTTCTGGCCAAGGATGAAACGCTTGCGGCAACCTACAGCGTCACTATTAATGATCAGCATACCGGTGGTATCGTCACAAAGGATGTGGTGATTACCGTGACAGGGACGAATGATGCGGCACTTATCAGCGGTACAAGCACCGCAAGCCTGACGGAGACGGATGCCCCGCTGACGGCGACTGGCACGCTCACAGCAACGGACATTGACGGCGACAATAATACGTTTATGGAACAGACTAATGTTGCAGGAACGAATGGGTATGGCAAGTTCAGCATTGACCGTAACGGAGTATGGAACTACACGACCGACAGTGCACACAATGAGTTTGTAGCCGGAACAACCTATATCGACAGTGTAACAGTTGCAACAGCCGATGGCACACCACAGGTTGTTACGGTGTCGATAGTTGGCACGAAGGATGCGGGAGAGATCAGTGCATTTACCGGCGCGGTCACTGAAACGACGGGTACACCCGCAGCACATTCCACCCTGACGAGTACCGGGACGATGGAGTTCAGTGATGTTGCCACTCCTTATACGCCGGGCCTTGTGACAGCCTCAAACAACGTCCTGGGTACACTGACAATAACAAAAACTGCGGATACGACAGGAACGGGCGCTGGTGGCGTGCTCACCTGGAACTACAGTGTTGATGCTGCCACCGTCGAATATCTGGCGGGAGGCGAGACGAAGGATGAGCGCTTTACGGTTACCCTGAGCGATGATCAGGGCGGAACAACAGAGTGTATGGTGACCATCACCATAACAGGTGTCGACGATCACGCCGTGCTTTCATCGGCCATCTCTGCTTTGTCAGAAAGCAGTACAGAGCGTTCGACAGGTGGAAAATTGACTATCCTTGACGTTGACACGCCGTCGCCGGCTTTTGTGGCCCAGGAGGGAACTCATGGCACTTATGGCACCTTTGAGCTTGGCGCTGATGGTGTCTGGAGTTATACGTTTGATCCTGGGATTGTGTTCACCTCTGGAGCAACCTTTCATGATCACTTCGATGTGCACAGTTCTGACGGAACACCAACCACCGTAGATGTTTACAAAACCAGTGGCGCAATTTCGCTGGGTAATGAGGGGGGAGTCTCTCTTCTTGATCTCACCGTTCCTGCTGGTATCACGTTTTCAGAGGAGCACTCTGCTGAAAGCGCCCCTTCGACCCTGCACGATCAGCTTGCAGAGGCCTCAGGGTCGAAGATCAGTGATGAAGTGTTCGCAGGCCTTGACGCTTACGTGCTTACGCTTCAGGCTCAGGATCAGGTAACGGTGCGTAACATCACCTTCAACAGCGGGACGACAGTCTCTTCCGATCCCATTATTATCACTGGAGCATCATCTACCGGCGAGGGCACTGCAGTAAATCCGTATCATCAGGAGGCGCTGGTTGTTGATGTGACCAACTTGCCGTCAGGATCTGTTATTACGTTTGACAACGTTGAGTTTGCCATTGTTATCGGTGCTGTGCGGCTTACGGGTGGTGAAGGAAAAAACTTTGTCATTGGTGACACTGCAAACCAGTGGATTGTGCTTGGAGCCGAAGACGACACGCTTTATGGCGGTGGCGGCGATGATATTATTGGTTCACGCGGAGGCAACGATGTCATTTTTGGTGATGCAGGCAATGATACGTTGTTTGGAGGTCTCGAAAACGACACGCTATGCGGTGGCAGTGGCGACGACATGCTGGATGGTGGCGATGGCACGGATACAGCAGTGTTCAGCGGCAATTATGCTGATTACATTATAAATTATGATGAAACGACGCACACCTGCACGATTATGGACAAAACACAACATCGAGATGGAAAAGATTCTGTCAGCAATGTTGAAAACTTCCAGTTTGCCGACGGGCTGCATTCTGACTTAATAAAACCGGCGATAGAGACTTTCAGCCCGGGCAACGGGGCCACAGGTGTTGCTGTTGGGAGTGATATTGTGCTGACGTTCAGTGAGGCAATCCATCAAGGGTCGGGCACAATAGCGCTGCACAGCGGTTCGCCGACAGGAGCGGTTGTTGCCAGCTCTGATGATGCAACAAGCGCTACGATTACCGTTTCGGATCAAACCGTCACAATCAACCCGACCCGTGATTTGGCCTATGGCACACACTACTACGTCACTCTGGCTGATGGTTCAATTCATGATCTGGCAGAGAACAACTTCGCAGGAACAACGGGATATGATTTTACCACAGGCGCAGATCCCTACGCAGGCGGCAGCCATGGAGGCAATGGAGCTGGAGTCGCGTTATTGGGAGCAGGTGCCCTTGGTGTTCTTGCCTGGATCATTTTCTGATGGGTGATGTTAGGATAATGTTTTCTAATTGTTAACTTGAGTTCAATGTTTTTTATGGTAGTCTCAATAGAATAAAATGATGTTCTGCAATTCAAGATTTTCTGCTTGTGAAAGGCGCTAAAGTAAAATCGCCATTGCGCGAGGCACTTGTGTCGCTTTTACCCTTTCTCTGGCATACGTTTTATTTCAGCATTGTTGTCAACGTTCTGGTGCTTGCGCCGAGTGCTTACATGATGGAGGTGTACGATCGGGTCGTCAACAGCCGCAGTCATTCGACGCTGTTGATGCTTACTCTTCTTGTCGTTGGCATCTATGTGCTGCTTGAGGCGCTGGAGTGGGTGCGCCGGCAGGTGATGCATGATGCGGGAATGCAGCTCGACCGGTCGTTGCGTGCGCATGTCTTCAGCGCGATTTTTACCGCACGGGTTCAGAACATTCCTGCTGCGGGCGCTCAGGCGTTGCGTGATCTCAAGGTTATTCGTGAGTTTCTTCCTTCCCAGGCGCTGCTTGCTGTTGTCGATACTCCTCTTGCCCTGCTGGTGCTGATACTGCTTTTTCTGATGGATGCCGCTCTTGGCTGGTTTGCTGTTGCTGGTGCTCTGGTGCAGTTCGGGATTGGGGTTATCAATGAACGTCGCATCCGTGAGCCTCTTCTGGCCGCAAACCGGAGTGCTGCGGGGGCACAGACTTATGCTGACGGGGTGATACGCAATGCGCAGGTTATTGAGTCGATGGGGATGCTTGATCATATTCACAAACGCTGGATGGGTCGCCAGCATGAGTTTCTTGTCCAGCAAGCTGAAGCCTCTGATCATGCGGGAACCAATTCCGCTCTTTCCAAGCTGGTGCAGAGCCTGTTAAGCTCTCTTTTGCTTGGCATGGGTTGCTGGCTGACGCTGAAGGGAGAGATATATGGTTCAGGGATGATTGTCGCCTCAATTCTTGGAGGAAAAGTACTTGCTCCACTTGTTCAGATTATCGGCAACTGGCGGCAGGTTGAGAGTGCGATGGAATCGTACAATCGTCTTGAGAGTATGTTGAGGGAGCTTCCGATTCCGGTGAAGGGTATGGCACTGCCTGCACCTGCGGGCATGCTTTCGGTTGAAGGGGTTATTGCCGGTGCTCCAAGAAGTCCGGTGCAAATTATTAAGGGTATCAGTTTCAGGCTTGCTGCTGGCGGTTCGCTGGCGATTGTTGGCCCGTCGGCTTCTGGGAAAACGACTCTTGCACGATTGCTTATGGGAATATGGCCCGCAATGCAGGGCAAGGTAAGGCTTGACGGTAATGATGTCTACCAGTGGGACAAGGAGGAGCTTGGGAAATATATCGGCTATTTGCCACAGAACGTGGAGCTTTTTGAGGGTACCATTGCCGAAAATGTGGCCCGTTTCGGGGAGCCGGACCTTGAAAAAGTGAAAGAAGCCTGCCGGATGGTGGGTCTTGATAGTTTTCTTGAGCAGCTTCCCAAGGGATATGAGTCCCAGATTGGTGATGATGGCTCCTTTCTTTCAGGTGGAGAGCGGCAGCGGGTGGCTCTTGCCCGCGCAGTCTACGATATGCCGAAGTTTGTGGTGCTTGATGAACCCAACGCCAGTCTTGATGAAGCTGGTGATGAGGCGCTGCTCAATACCATCAGGATGTTGAGAACAAAGGGTTCAACCGTGATAGTCATCACGCATCGGCTGAATATTCTTGGTGCAATAGAGCACATGCTTGTTCTGGTTGATGGTCAGGTTCAGCGCTTCGGTACCTGTCAGGAGGTCATGGAGGCTCTTCAGTCGCCGCCCGCAGGCCAGCAGTCTCCAAACCCCAAGTCTCAAGCCTAACAAGTATCAGCAAACAGATTTTTCATGAAACCTGATTTTTTTGATCGCAGTGTCCTTTCCCGACAACTCTGGCTTTTTCGAAGGGAATTTCTGTGGGTTGGTATCTTCAGCATGATTGCCAATGTGCTGATGTTGACACCGACGATCTACATGCTGCAGCTCTATGGCCGTGTCATGAAGAGCGGCAGCGAGTTGACCCTTCTCATGGTAACCCTGTTTTTGATCCTGTTCTATGCCGCGATGGCGTTTGCTGAGTGGCTCCGGTCGCGCATACTGGTCAGAGCAGGTGTAAGGCTTGATGAAGCGCTGAATTCCCTGGTTTTCAAGGCAAGTTTTGAAGCCTATCTGAACCGTGCACGGCAAAATGTGCTTGAGGCATTTTCGGATTTGACCAATATCCGCCAGTTTCTGACGGCGAACGGCATGATTGCGTTTTTTGACACACCATGGACACCGGTCTATATTGCGGTGATTTTTTTGCTCAGCCCCTTTCTCGGCTGGCTTTCCATTTTGTTTGCGGTTCTTCAGCTTTTGGTGACCTGGCAGACCCATCGGCTGTCGGTCAGGGAGATAGAGAGTGCATCTGATTTTGGCAATAGCAGTTATCGTTATGTGCAGAGCAAGCTTCGTAATATTGAACCGGTGCATGCAATGGGGATGGCCGGAAACCTTCGTCGGCAGTGGTTTTTGCTGCACGAAGCTTCGCTGGCCAAGGCAGACTCTTCACTTGAAAGGCAGCATCGGCAGCAGGCCTTTGCAAAGTTTGTGCGTTACAGTATGCAGTCGTTGACACTGGGCGCTGGTGCCCTCATGGTTATAGAGGGGAAGATGTCTGCTGGCTCCATGATTGCGGCAAATGTTCTGATGTCGAAGGCACTTCAGCCTCTTGATCTTGTCGTGGCTACCTGGAAGCCCTTTGTTCAGGCCCGTATGGCATTTAAGCGACTTGAGAAGCTGCTTGAGGAGTTTCCAGAGCGGGAGGCTGGAGCCAAACATCAGGATCCATTTGGCGAGATACAGCTTGAGGGACTTACTGCCACTGCAGAAGGTCGCGAGACTCCAATTCTTGATAATCTTACAACCATGTTTCCAGCAGGCAAGGTAACCGTTGTGCTTGGACCATCCGGGTCGGGCAAATCAACGCTTGCCCGCTGTATCGTAGGGGTGTGGCCAAAACGGGAAGGTCGGGTACTGATTGATGGCGAGCCAGTTGAAAGCTGGGACAGGGCGGAACTCGGGCCGCACCTTGGTTATCTTCCACAGGACATAGAGTTGTTTGATGGCACCATCGCCGAAAATATTGCCCGTTTTGCCGAGGTTGATTCGTTGAAGGTGATTGAGGCGGCAAAGCGAACAGGTATTCATGAGATGATTTTGCGCTTTCCGCGTGGCTACGATACGCAGATTGGTGAAGCTGGCGGAATGCTTTCGGGTGGGCAGCGGCAGCGGCTTGGGCTTGCCCGTGCCATGTACGGCAATCCGGCGATTCTTGTGCTCGATGAGCCGAACGCCAACCTTGATGATGCTGGCGAGCGTTCGTTGCTTGAGGCCGTCAAAGATTTGCGGGGTGCCGGTAAAACGGTCATTCTTGTGACGCATCGCCCCAGTGTTCTTACTGTGGCCGATCTTTTGGTTGTGATGCAGGGTGGACGGATGATGCATTGCGGGCCGCGTGATGAGGTGTTGGCGGTTCTGCGTGCTGCGGGTGCCCGTCCTGCCTGAGTGTCTGGTAATCAGGGTTCTTTTTTTTGACAATTGTTTAAAATAGAGTAATGAGTATTCGTGATGTCATGGCAAAGATGATGCCGGTACCCGCCAAAAAGGGAGGGGAAGAGAAGGACGAAGCGTACCGTGATACCCGGAGTCCTGTCCGGCTTGGTATCTGGATATTACTTGTCGGATTTGGGGGATTTCTGATCTGGGCAGGTTTTGCGCCGCTTGATGAAGGGGTTCCCTGCCAGGGTCTGGTAAGTATAGCGACCAAACGCAAGGTTGTGGAAAACCTTCATGGTGGACGGATTGAAATGGTTCATGTCAGGGAGGGGCAGATAGTCCGTGTCGGGGATGTGCTTATTACGCTCGACAGTCAGACGGCCAAGGCCCGCTATGACGAGATTCATCAGCACTATATTGGGATGCGGGCCACAGCAGACCGTTTGCGGGCGGAGATGAGCGGTGCCACTTCAATCTCCTTTCACCAGGATCTGTTGCGTGATCCCGAACGCAAAATGGCGGAACAGAATATGCAGAATCAGAAGCAACTTTTTTTGTCGCGTCGGACGATGCTGAAAATTCTGACAGAGCAGTTGGCGGGCATCTCTTCGCTGGTAAAGGAGGGATACGCCCCTTTGAGTCAGCAGCGTGAACTTGAACTCAAGATTGCAGAGTTCAAGAGCGGTACGGCATCCCAACTGGCGCAGGTACAGCTCGAAGTGGAGGCTGATGCTGAGAAGAGCAGGGCGCTTGCCGCAGAGCTTGCCGATACCGAGGTTCGCTCACCGGCCTCAGGGCAGGTGGTGGGTTTGCAGGTGCAGACGGTGGGAGCGGTGGTTCAGCCCGGCCAGAAGATGATGGATATTGTGCCACTTCATGAAGGTCTTCTCATTGATGCCAAGGTAGCTCCCCATCTGATCGACAGCATCAAGAAGGGGTTGCCGGTTGATGTGAGCTTTGCTTCATTTGTCCACTCTCCCCAGCTTGTTGTGCAGGGGGTGGTAGAGTCGCTCTCAAAAGACATTGTGACCGATCCCCAGGTGAACCCGGCACAACCAGGTGCCTCATATTATCTTGCGCGAGTTTCAGTAACTTCGGAAGGGATGAAGTCACTGGGAAAGCGTGAAATGCAGCCTGGAATGCCGGTGACGGTTGTCGTCAAAACAGGTGAACGTTCATTGTTGACCTATCTTGTTGATCCTCTGATCAAAAGGATTACGGTTTCAATGAAAGAGGAGTAGTGTTGTGCAGAGACTAAACATTATGAGTAGGCCGATCATGAAGCTCTTGGTGCATTTGATAGTTTTGGCGGTGATAGCTGTTGCGTTGCCTGTTCATGCTGCCCAGCTTGATTTAACGACAGCTTATCAGAAGGCGGTAGAGTATGATGCCCGGCTTCGTTCAGCACAAGCTGATAATCTGATCTATAAGGAGGAGATTGGCAAGGCAAGGTCACAGTTTCGGCCAAATGTGCGCATGAACGCTGCGCGTGGACGCAGTGCGACACAGCACGGTTATTTGGGGAGCTTTTCTGCGCCTGATTTCTATAACACCATTAATTATGGGGTGTCGGTTCGACAGTCGCTGCTCAATTTTTCCAATATTGCAAGCTACAAACAGGCCAAGGTCGTGTCAGCAAAAAGCGATGTTGAGTTGGGGAAAGAAGAGTCAAGCCTGATGGTCAGAGTAACAGAAGCCTATTGTAATGCTTTATTTGCCGAGGATAATCTTGCGTTCAGCAAGGCGCTGATAACGGCAACGCTGGAGCAGCTTAAGCAGGCCAAACAACGATTTGGCAAGGGGTTCGGCACGATCACCGAAGTGGAGGAGGCTCAGGCAGGTTACGATAATGCCAAGGCTGAGGGTGTGGACATTATGAACAGTGTAGAGTTCAGTCGCCAGGAGCTGGAAAATATGACCGGAGTCTATCCTGATCAGCTTTGCAGAGTGGTCTCGGAGAAACTGCTGTTGATGCGACCACAGCCTAACAATGTCGAATCGTGGATTGAACTTGCTCATTCTGCTAATCCGGAAGTGGTTGGCGCACGTCAGGAAATTGTTATTGCAAAAAGAGAGATCGAAAAACAGCAGGCTGCCCGATATCCAACGATTGATCTGGTTGGAGGGAGAAACTATTCCGAGAGTGAAAACAACTATTCAATCGGTTCAATCTACGATACGTATTCGATCAGCCTGCAGATGAGTATGCCTGTTTATACCGGCGGCTATATCAGCGCATCGGTCCGTCAGGCCCATGCAAAGTGGCTGAAAGCTGGTGAGCAGCTCAACTGGCAAGAACGCGGGGTCGAATCGGATATAAGAAAGTATTATAATGGCACTATCAGCAGCATTGAGCAGGTCAGGGCTTTTGAACAGGCTGTTCACTCTCATGAAATTGCCTTGAATGGCACTCAAAAAGGGTACGAGGCAGGGTTGCGCAGTAATGTCGATGTGCTTGATGCCCAGCAGAAGCTTTATGGAAGCCGCAGAAATCTCGCAAAAGCGCGCTATCAGTACATTCTCAATCAGCTCATGCTCAAGCAAACTGCGGGAATCCTTTCAGCAACCGACATCGATGAAGTGAATGGCTGCCTTGTTGGCATAAAACCATAAACCCGGTTTCAAACACCATCGTTACTGATGCTGCCTCTTGTCGTCATCATGGTTGTTTCTTGTTTTTCTTTTTTCTGTACAAGGTGTTTCCAGCTTCTTTTCATTATGTTATAGAGTGCAGGTGGTGGTTATTTTTGTCAGGAAAAGTACCCTGCAATTATGGAAATTCAAGCCGCAGGATTTTTTTCTGCGTGTTACTGTGTAGTGAGTTTTAAGCGTCTTAATATAAATGAGTTACTGTAGTGGCCAGACAGCGTAACAACCGAAAATCAAAAACCCCGGGCAATAAGAGTAGTCGGCCTCCGTCCCAGTTTACCGGGGAGAGGGTGAGGCCGAATGATCATATTCTGATCAACGAGTTTCTTTTCAGGCGGGGTGAGAGTTCACTTGGAACTGAAATTATCACCTTTTTTGCCGATCATGATGGTGAGCGCTTCAAGTCTGTAGAACTGGCAAAAGCTCTCGGCTATACGGAATCAAAGCAGCTTCCGGGTTTTTGGTATGTTTTGCATAAACTGCAGGAAGAGGGGACTCTGGACAAGGATTCAAACCGCTGTTACGGCATGGCGGGCACCGATGCGTCCACCTATGAAGACCATCTTGAGCTTGTCAAGCCCTTTCCTCTTCCCGGCAAAAAGCAGTATACCGTCGCCAAAAGCTATACTGGTCATATTTCAACGCATCCTAACGGCTACGGCTTTGTTGATGTTGAGGGGTTTGATGATGATATCTTCATCAAGGCTGGTGAAATGGGCTCTTCAATTCATGGAGATGAAGTCGAAGTTCTGGTTTCCAAAGTGCCAGAGACTTATGCTTCGAAATCTACTCCCCATCAGCGATGTGAAGGTGCGGTACAGAAAGTTATTACCCGTCGCGTTACAACGATTGTTGGCACACTGACCAAGGCAAACCGCAGGTTTGTGCTCAAACCTGATGACCGGAAACTGCTGCCTGAAATTATAGTCTCCATAAAAAATTCTGCCAAGGCTGTTGACGGCCAGAAGGTGCTTGTCGGAGCGCTTGATTTCAGCAAAGAGGGTGTCATTCAGGGGAAGGTACTGGAGATTCTCGGGAAGGCAGGCGATTCAGCGGTCGAAGTAAGCGCCATTGCCCGCAGCAAGGGTATTGACGAAACATTTGATACCGCACTGCTCGATTTTGCGGCCTCTGTTCGTGAGGGTATTACTGAAGAAGAGGTGAAAGGCAGGCTTGATCTTCGTGACAAAGTTGTCTTTACCATCGATCCTGTCGATGCAAAAGACTTTGATGATGCTTTGTCCGTGGAGCTTCTTGATGACGGGCTCTACAAAATTGGTGTTCATATTGCCGATGTTTCGCACTATGTGCCCGAAAACTCTCCCCTTGACCGTGAGGCTTTGAAAAGGGCCACCTCAGTCTATCTTGTCGATCGGGTGATTCCCATGCTGCCTGCCAGACTCTCTGAACAAATTTGCAGTCTCAATCCTGGCGTTGACCGGATGGCGTTTTCAGTTTTCCTGTTGATTACTCCTGACGGCGAAGTTCGCAAACACGAATTTCATAAAACAGTTATTCACTCCAAACGTCGCTTTTCCTACGAAGATGTCGAGGAGATACTGAAGCAGGGTGAAGGAGACTATGTTACTGAACTGCAGTCACTTGACCGTCTCAGCATCATTCTGCGTGAAAAACGGTTCATGCATGGAGGGCTCGATTTTGATACTGAGGAGGTGCGATTCAAGCTTGGCCAGAAGGGCGAACCTCTGGAAGTGATAAAAAAAGAGCGACTTGGCAGTCATCGTCTCATTGAGGAATTTATGTTGCTCGCCAATCGCAAGGTGGCAAAATATCTGACCAAAACCTTCAGGGAAAACAAGAAAGAGCCTCAGCCGGTTATTTACAGAATACATGGTGCCCCACAGCAGGAGAAGGTGCTTATTCTTGCCAATTTCGTCAAGAGGCTTGGCTTTGACCTCAAGCTGAACCGGGGCAAAGAGGGGCCCATTGTCTCAGCACAGGTGCTTCGTCAGCTCTTGCAGCAGGTGAAGGGCACCAATGTTGAGTTTCTGGTCAGTGAGCTGGTGCTGCGCTCCATGTCGAAAGCGGTCTATACCGGAGACAATGTCGGCCATTACGGGCTTGGTTTTGAACACTACACACACTTTACCTCCCCGATCAGGCGTTATCCTGACCTGATTGTTCATCGTATGCTCTTTGAATATGAGAACCTTCGCAAGAAGCGCCGCAAGATTACCCCTGCACGTCTTGCCGAGCTGACCGATAAAATCCAGACTGTCTGCCAGATATCCAACGAGCGCGAAAAGAGCGCTGTTGAGGCTGAACGTGAGTCGATCAAACTCAAGCAGGTCGAGTATATGGCAAGTCATGTCGGCAAGGTTTATTCCGGCGTTATTTCGGGGGCTACTGATTACGGTATCTATGTCAGAATGGTTGACTTTGCTATCGAAGGTATGGTACACATGCGCAACCTCACTGATGATTACTACGAGTATGATGAGGCGACCTATTCCCTTGTTGGCAAACGTCGCAAAAAACGGCTGCAAATTGGCCAGAGGCTCAAAGTCAAGGTGAACAGTGTGGATATGCAGCGCCGAACCATTGATCTTGTTATGGAGTAGGCTTTTTTCACTTTCATGCTGTTCTTCGCAGCATACTCACTGGCAAGATTTGCCGGACAGAAAGTCGAGGCAACATTGTTGAACATGATAAAAAGAGTAACGTTAAGCGTATGACTGGTAATGTCGTTGATATCACTGAGCGAAAGCATGCGGAAGAGAAAAAACAGCAACTGGAATTGCATCTCCGTAAATCCAGGTGTCTTGAAACCATTGGAACTCTTGCGGGCGGTATTGCGCATGATCTCAATAACATTCTCACTCCTATTCTCGGCTATGCTGAACTTGGGATGTTAGAGCTGACAGAAAAGGAAACGCTGCATGAATATTTCAATGAAATCAGTCAGTCAGTTGTGCGTGCCCAGAACCTTGTCTCACAACTTCTTCTTTTCAGCAAGTCGCAGGAGAGTACTCCAACTCCAGTTGGTGTGCAAGATGTTCATGCTGAAGCACTTAATGATCACATTGTGAAACCACCGGTGAAAGTCACTCCAGGAAAGGGACATGGTTGCATACTCCTGGTTGATGACGATCCGGCCTTGCTCCGGGTGGTGACGAAAATGATCACTCAAATCGGGTTTACCGTACAGGCGATTAACTATCCGTTGCAGGCCGTGGAACTTTTCAGGCAGAATCCTGAAAAATTTAACCTTCTCATCACCGACCTGATTATGCCGGAAATGACCGGTCTTGTGCTTGCCGAAGAACTGCACAAGACAAAATCTCAGATACCGGTTATCCTGATGACTGGCTATGGAAAGGATATTGAACTCTCAATGCTTGCCAGTCGTTACGGCATCAGCCAATTCCTGAAAAAGCCGGTTAAACTGACCGAGGTGGCTTTGGCAATTAACGAATTGTTGACTTCCCAGCATCAACAGCACAAATAACATTGAAATCTGATCATGGCCAGAAAATGACTGCAAAACTTTAAAGTAATAAAAATGCTGGATTTCAGGATTAACGAACAGAACTGCATTCACTGTGGTCAGTGTGTTGCTGATTGCACAGCAAGTATCATCTCTATGGAGCAGGGTGGCTATCCCTTTATTCCTGTCGAAAAAGAAGCCCGCTGCATTGCCTGCCAGCATTGCCTGGCGATCTGTCCTACGGCATCGGTCTCTATTTTTGGTTTGGATCCGGCAAACAGTCGTTCTCTTGTCGGTGGATTTCCTGATCCTGACAACCTTGAGATTCTGATGAAAGGGCGACGCTCTGTACGGCGCTACAAAAGTGAAAATCTTGATCCTGAGCTGTTAGAGAGGCTTTTGGAGGTTGCATGGCACGCTCCTACTGGTGTGAACTCACGCCAGGTTTGTTTCACTGTTCTGGATAGCAAGGAGAAGGTTGCACAATTGCGTGACGAAGTGATAGCCGGACTGGCAGGACTGGTTAAACAAAATGCTCTGCCGCAGGGGATGGAATTCTTTGCCAACTTTGTCCAGGTATGGGAGGAACGTCAAACGGATGTTATTTTCCGTGGTGCTCCTCACCTGCTGATCGCCTCGGCACCAGCGAAGGTTGCTTCACCGATGCCGGACTGCCTCATTGCCCTTTCCTACTTCGAGCTGTTTGCCCAGGCCAACGGTATAGGCACCGTCTGGAATGGCCTGGCAAAATGGGCCATCAACGACCTTGTTCCGGAAACTCGACATCTGCTCGGTATATCGGACGACCATGTGATAGGCTACGTCATGGCATTTGGAAAACCTGCGGTTCACTATTTTCGCACGGTTCAACACGCTCCAGCGCTGATAAATCGACCTTTATAGCAGGAAGAACCAACACTTCGGAGAAGCTGTTCTCAGCGATCCCATAATCTTCTTTGAGCCGTCACCGTGGGTCTAAACAAGAGTCTTGATCGCTTTCTTTTCAGGTTCCCCCGCGATTGTCCATTTAATTGAATCTTGATGAAGTGAAGCATAAAAAGAGTGGAACTGCGCGTAAGAAATCAGCGAGGTGATCACCACAGAACCTACAAGTTTTTCAAATATGGTGAATACCCATACCTGTATCTGGTTACTCTGATCTCTGAATGGCCATGGATAGGTCAATAACAGCAGAACAATAAAGATGATCAGTCCAGTAACACTAATAGAATATTCCAGCTTTTTCTGTTTTTTTGCGTATAAAATTCGATCTTTTTTTGATGCCAATATTTTTCCCTCAATGATCGGATCTTTGCGATGCCGTTCAACAAGCTGAACGGGGTTATCATGAAATTGAATCCTGAGATCCATTTGCCTGGCATATTTAATGCACTTATGGACAAAAACCTGACAATCAAGCTGCAAAAGAGAAAGGTTAGGATTAAGAAGTCTGAGAACCCAGGATCTATTTTCAAACGACAGCGTTCCGTGTGTATCTGTTATGGCGCTTAAGAGTATAAATTTTTTACTTTCCAGAAAAAGAGGTACGTCACTCTCTTTAACGGCCCCAGTCATCTCGTTAATAATTTTTTCTGCATCACTGGATACCTGGCCATACGTTGGCCACCATTGATTGCTTTTAAAAATTATGATAAGAGATTCATCTTCAAAGTCAGTTGTAAATACAATTTTAGCATGCATAATTGGGGCTGTTCCTTAATGGTTATGAGAGGCTTTTTCAGGCAAGTGCTGTTTCCCGTTTATTGATTATTTTGGTAACTCTACAGTCACACCAAAATCAGGCGTAAAGGCCGAAAGCTCGCCTATTCCTGTTTTTTCCTTACACAACAGTCTTTATGACAAAATCGTTTTCGTAACCAAAAAAAAAGAAGCTGTTACGATGCCAAAACAAAATCCAGGGAAAATACTTGACAAAAAGGGTTCATAAGGTGCCTGCCAGTTTAAATTATTTTTGCCGGATTTGCCAAGAGTTTTTAGAAAACACAAAACCTCCCAACGCTGGGGCGGTCGATACTGATTGTGCAAAAATACCGTTGTTAAGGATGCTGTCCCTGCAACGTCAAATACAGCATTAAAGTATTTTTATAAAATAAGATAGATTATACTGACATCAAAAAGTTAAACATATCCCTATCTATTTTAATTTCAATATGTTACAGCACTTGACGAGAGGTTATATGTCATAGTAGGGCTATATCGTGCTCGTCTTCTCGACATTGACTCTAAAGGCTCTGATCGTCGGTTGACCCAACAGCGTCAAGCTTTGCTGTCATCTTCTCGCGGTATTCAACAATATCGTGTCGAAGAGAGGCCAGTCTCGCTATCTTGCTGTCAATTTGATTGATATGATTGTCCAGAATTGCGATAAGCTTCGGTACCATGATGTCTGTTCGCCTGGCATCTCCGTAAACCTTGTGGAGCTCCTGAAATTGCTGGATGCTCAAACCCAGTTCCTTGAGTTTGATGATGAACTTGATACGTCGAATGATATAGGGTGTGTAGCCACGGTTTGCGCCTTCGGCCCTTTCGACTGATTCAATGATGCCCACCTCCTCCCAGTAGCGAAGTGTCCTTGTGGTGATGCCAAGCTGTTTTGCCAACTGGCTTATCGGAACGATCTCCTCTATAGTTTGTTCTTTATCTTTCATCTCTTTCTTTTGAATATGTTGCCAGAAAACTCCGTTTACCATGCCTGCGGTATTGAAAACCATGAGCATTTTTGTAACACCGCAGGCGTGGCATGTCGGTGTGCGACATGCAACCAGCATAACTCGCCCTCATTTTTTTCCAGGCCCGGAGCATCAATAACAGAAAATTTACAGCATGAAGAAAAATAGCAGGCATTGTATCCGCTTTTATTAAAGATAATTACAGGCTGATTTTGCATTAATGCCCGCGATCGCCTCATATTCTAAAATATAAAAAAAATCGTTTTGCATCTTGACTTTTACGTAAACGATATATTATATTTGTTTCTTTGACAGAGGGTTTCATCTGAATCATCCGACAAGTCAAGCCTGCTGTGGACTCTTGCTGGTGAATTCGTTATCCAATTATTTTTCGAGGATCGGTCTATGTCGAGTGCGGAACGGGCAGGAGATGAGGGCGTCAGCCTTCTCAGGCAACTCAGCAAGGAGGAGCTTGTCAGGATCATTGTCGATGATGCAAAGAATTGGCTTGCTCACGACGGGGTATGGTTTCAGGCGATAGAGAGGAAATATGGCATCGATGTTGCCGTTGAGCTGGATATCGAAGCCTGGCGCCACTTTACCGTCATTGAGGCGAAAAGGATTATGGAGAGACTCGGTATGAAGCCCGGCGGCGGAATCCCTGCCCTCGTTGAATGCCTGAAGCATCGATTCTATGCACGTCTTAACCTTCAGGAGTGTATCGAAGTGACCGACAGAAGGGCTGTTTTCCGTATGATAGACTGTCGTGTGCAGTCTGCACGAAAACGCAAAGGACTGCCGAATCATCCTTGCAAGTCTGTTGGTATTGTGGAGTATTCCGAATTCGCAAAGACGATTGACCCTCGCATCAAGACCAGTTGCATAGTATGTCCTCCCGATGAGCTGCCGGAAGAGTTCTGGTGCGCCTGGGAATTCACCATACCAGAATCAAAACAAGAAATAATATGAAACGATCATCAAGGAGATAATGATGTCTGCAGCAATCGCGCCATACCAAAGCAGGAAAAAGGTTCGTTTTGTGACTGCCACCAGTCTTTTCGACGGCCACGATGCTACCATCAACGTCATTCGTCGGATGTTGCTGGCTTCCGGAGCAGAGGTGATTCATCTGGGCCACAACCGTTCGGTCGAAGAGATTGTGACGGCGGCCATCCAGGAGGATGCCCAGGGGATTGCCGTAAGCTGTTATCAGGGCGGCCATGTCGAATTCTTCAAATACATTATTGACCTTCTGAAGGAGAGGGGTGAGGGGCATATCAAGGTTTTTGGCGGTGGCGGTGGCGTGATTGTGCCAGAGGAGATCACAGAGATTGAAGGGTACGGTGTGCGGAAAATCTTTTCTCCGGAGGATGGGCGTCGGTTGGGGTTGCAGGGGATGATTAATGTGCTGCTTGAAGAGTGTGATTTTAGCATTGAGCGCGACCCGGAAGAGCAAATTGTTCAACTGGCAGGCCAGGATGTCAGGGCGGTCAATACGCTGATCTCTCTTGCCGAACAGGATGTGCGCGATCACACCCTCGGTTACGGATCGCTTCGCCAAAGAATTCAGGAGCTTGGCAGGGATGTTCCGGTTATCGGTATCACCGGCACCGGTGGAGCAGGAAAGAGTTCGCTGACCGATGAACTGGTGCGTCGCTTCACCATCGATTTCCCCGACAAGAGTGTTGCCATTCTTGCGGTCGACCCTTCCCGACAGCGGACCGGAGGCGCCCTGCTTGGAGATCGCATCAGGATGAACGCCATCAATTCGAAGAAGGTCTACATGCGTTCCCTTGCCACACGGGATTCGCAGACGGAGTTGTCGGCGGCCATACAGGATGCTCTTGACGTTGTGCGGGCTGCAGGCTATGATCTTGTTGTCGTTGAAACCAGCGGTATAGGGCAGGGAAATGCCGGTGTCGTGAATATCTGCGATGTTGCGATCTATGTGATGACGAGTGAGTTTGGTGCGCCAACACAGCTCGAGAAGATCGATATGCTCGATTTTGCCGATCTGGTGGTCATCAACAAGTTCGAACGGAAAGGGGCTGAAGATGCGCTGCGCAATGTTCGCAAGCAGTATCGACGCAACCGCAACCTCTTCGAGGGATTCGACGAGGCGCTGCCGGTCTTTGGCACCATTGCCTCCCAATTCAATGATCCCGGCACCAATACCCTCTACAAGGCACTGATCGAGACAGTCAACAGTAAGAAAAATTCAGGCTGGAGTTCATCATTTGTTGTTGACGAGAGCAACAGCCTGAAGCGCTCGGTTATCTCCGCCGACCGAGTCCACTATCTTGGCGAGATCGTCCATACCGTAAGGAACTATCATGTAAAGGTCAAGGAGCAGTCAGGCGTTGCACGTCGTCTCTTCCAGCTCGAAGGGGCAAGGGAGGTGCTTTTGAACGAAGCGACCCTGGTGGAGATTGACCGGCAGGTAGCGGCGTTTGGAACAAAGCTGACGCTGGAGTCGAAGTCGATTCTCAATGAGTGGCCAGCGATGAAAGATGCCTACAAGCGCGATCAGCTCGTGACGGTGGTCAGAGGGCGAGAAATCCGGAGTGACCTTTATACGCTCTCTCTCTCCGGTTCCCGCATTCCAAAGGTCTGTTTGCCCTGCTTTGCCGATTTTGGCGAAATTCTGAGATGGAGCATGCTCGAAAACGCTCCGGGTTACTTCCCGTTTACAGCGGGCGTTTTCCCGTTCAAGCGCACCGAAGAGGATCCCAAGCGTCAGTTTGCCGGAGAGGGTTCGCCCGAACGGACCAACCGCAGGTTCCACTACCTCAGCCAGGACGATGATGCCAAACGGCTCTCCACGGCCTTCGACAGCGTTACGCTCTATGGCGAAGATCCCGACTTTCCGCCCGACATCTATGGCAAGGTGGGGGAGAGCGGTGTGTCGATCTGCACGGTTGACGACATGAAGAAGCTCTATGCCGGTTTTGATCTCTGCGCCCCAAACACCAGCGTCTCCATTACCATCAATGGCCCTGCGCCGATGATGCTCGCCTTCTTTTTCAATGCGGCCATCGATCAGCAGACCGCCATCTTCCGGGAAACGAACGGCCGTGATCCCTCGACCGAGGAGTATCTGAAGATTCGTGACTGTACCCTCCAAACGGTGCGAGGCACGGTTCAGGCCGACATTCTGAAGGAGGATCAGGGCCAGAATACCTGCATCTTCTCGATTGAGTTTGCCTTGAGGATGATGGGCGACATTCAGCAGTACTTCATCGACAAATTGGTGCGCAACTACTATTCGGTCTCAATCAGCGGCTACCATATCGCCGAGGCCGGGGCCAACCCCATCAGCCAACTGGCGTTCACCCTCTCCAACGGCTTTACTTACGTTGAGTATTACCTGTCGAGAGGCATGAACATCGACGATTTTGCACCGAACCTCTCCTTCTTCTTCAGCAACGGTCTTGACCCCGAATATTCCGTGATCGGGCGCGTCGCACGTCGCCTGTGGGCGGTCACCATGCGCGACAAGTACGGTGCCAACGAAAGAAGCCAGAAACTCAAATACCATATCCAGACCTCGGGCCGCTCGTTGCATGCCCAGGAGATGGATTTCAACGATATCCGCACTACCCTGCAGGCGCTGATGGCGATCTATGACAACTGCAACTCGCTCCATACGAACGCCTACGACGAGGCGGTGACGACCCCTTCCGAGGAGTCGGTGCGCCGGGCCATGGCGATCCAGATGATCATCAACAGGGAGTTCGGACTTGCCAGGAACGAGAACCCGCAGCAGGGCTCGTTTATCATTGAGGAGCTGACCAACCTTGTCGAAGAGGCTGTGCTTGCCGAGTTTGAGCGCATCGACCAGCGCGGTGGCGTGCTTGGGGCGATGGAGACGCAGTACCAGCGTGCGAAGATTCAGGACGAGTCCATGCTTTACGAGCACAAAAAGCACAGTGGCGAACTGCCGATTATCGGGGTGAACACCTTCCTCAAACCTCGTGCGGATGAGGATGGCTGTCAAATGCCGGGTGAGCTTGCCAGGGCAACGAAGGAGGAGAAGCAGCAACAGATCGAGAACCTGCGGGCGTTCCAGGAGGCAAACCGTGAGGCTGCCCAGGTGGCGCTCAAAAGACTCAAGGATGTTGCGGTATCGGGCGGCAACATCTTTGCCGAGCTGATGGATACCGTTCGGGTTGCCTCCCTCGGTCAGATCACCCATGCGCTCTACGAGGTTGGCGGAAAATACAGAAGAAATATGTAAGACAAACTATCCAGGGAGTTGAACAATGAGTGAACAAGTTTTTGTTGTGGGGGCCAAAAGGACTCCTTTCGGATCACTGAACGGCATGTTTTCCGAAATTGAGGCGACGCAGCTCGGTGCGGCAGCAATGAGAGGTGCGCTTGCTGCAGCCGGTATCGACGGGGCAATCGTGGATGAGGTTATTGTAGGGCAGGTACTCTCAGGCGGATGCGGCCAGGCACCCGCCCGCCAGGCGATGCGGGCTGCCGGAATCCCGGACAGCGCCCATGCACTGACGATCAACAAGGTGTGCGGAAGCGGATTGAAATCCGTCATGCTTGGCGCAGACAGCATCAGACTCGGCGAATCAAACGTGGTGGTCGCCGGTGGTATGGAGAACATGTCGATGGCACCCTATTTTCTCAGAAAAGCGCGCAGCGGCTACCGTATGGGGCATAGCCAGTTGCTCGATATGATGATTTATGACGGCTTGCAGGATCCCTCTACCGGTCGTCACATGGGTGAGATTGGCGAGGAGAGCGCTGCGGCCGGAAACATCACCCGTGAAGCACAGGACGCGTTTGCGACTCGCTCCTACGAGCGTGCCCGGGCAGCAATCAGTGGAGGAGTCTTCGTCGACGAAATCGTGCCGTTCGTCAAGAAAGGCAAGAAGGGTGATGAAATCTTCGATACCGATGAGGAGCCATTCAGGGGCGACACCTCGAAGTTACCTCAACTGAGGCCAGCATTTCAGAAGGATGGCACCATCACCGCAGGCAACGCCTCAACCATCAGTGACGGCTCCGCCATGCTGGTGCTTGCCGGTGAAGCCGCAGTCAAGGCAAACGGTCTTGCGCCGAGAGCGCGCATTCTGGCTTCGGCGACCGAAAGTCGGCATCCCGACAATTTTCCGGAGGCCCCGATCGGATCGATCCAAAAGGCGTGCAGCCGTGCTGGCCTCTCGGTTTCCGATATCGACCTCTTTGAAATCAACGAGGCATTCTCCACGGTACCCTTGTTGGCAATCAATGCGCTTGGCCTTTCTCTTGACAAGGTCAACGTTAACGGTGGAGCCTGTGCCATTGGTCACCCGATCGGTGCCAGCGGTGCACGTATCGCCATGACACTGATTAACGAGCTGCATCGCAGCGGCAAACGATACGGCCTTGCGACCCTTTGCATTGGTGGAGGCGAAGCCGTGGCGGTTATCTTTGAACGAATCTGAACCAAAATCCAAAGCGGAGTTACACCATGAACAAATCCATAGGCGTCCTCGGCGCCGGCCAGATGGGCAACGGTATTGCCCATGTTTTTGCACAGCAGGGGTACGATGTCGTATTGTTCGACATCTCGGAGACGCAGCTTGAAAAAGCGGTGAGCACCATACGCCAGAACCTTGAGCGCCAGGCAAAGAAAGGGGTGATTGCCGAGTCGCTTGTTGCCGAAAGTGTTGACCGCATCACCACAACGACGGAGATGACGGATCTTGCCAATGTCGATTTCGCCATTGAGGCGGTGACTGAGCACGAGCCGCTCAAGCTTGAGATCTTTCGCAAGCTCGACAACATTGTCAAGGCTGGCTCGATTCTTGCCTCTAACACCTCGTCAATCCCGATCACCAAAATTGCCTCTGCGACCAAACGCCCCGACAAAGTGATTGGTATGCACTTCATGAACCCGGTGCCGATCATGAAGCTGGTCGAAATCATTCGTGGCCATGCCACCAGTGATGAAACTTTCGAGGCGACATCCCGGCTCGTTGGTGTGCTCGACAAGCAGATGGCCGTATCGCAGGATTATCCCGGCTTCATTGTCAACCGCGTCCTGATTCCGATGATCAACGAGGCTATTTTTGCCCTCTATGAAGGTATTGCAACGGCTGAAGATATCGACAAGGGGATGAAGCTCGGAACCAACCAGCCGATGGGCCCGTTGGCGCTTGCCGACTTTATCGGCCTCGACACGGTGCTCGCCATTGCCCATGTGCTCTATGAAGGGTTCAAGGATCCGAAATATCGCCCGTGCCCACTCCTCGTCAAGATGGTCAATGCGGGGTATCTGGGCAAGAAGTCGGGACGCGGCTTCTTTATCTATTAAGGAAAACTTTTCAGCAGAACGACAACCAATCTGACAGAAAACCGATATGGAATACAGTAAACTCCTGATTGAAACGACCGACGGCGTGGCGCTTGTGACCATCAACAGCCCCCGTACCATGAACGCGCTGAGCAGCGAACTGCTTGCCGAACTGCTCGGTGCCTTTACGGAACTTGAGGCGGAGAGTTCGGTGAAAGCCATCGTCCTCACTGGCGCCGGTGAAAAGGCCTTTGTGGCCGGAGCCGACATCACCGAGATGTCAACCATGAGTTCGCTCGAAGGGCACCGCTTCGGAAAGGCCGGACAGCGGGTGATGCTGCAGCTCGAAAAGATGGCCACGCCGGTCATTGCGGCCGTTAATGGCTATGCGCTCGGCGGCGGACTGGAACTGGCTCTCGGGTGCGATTTTATCTACGCCTCGCAAAACGCGAAGGTAGGGTTTCCCGAAGTTACCCTGGGTATCATTCCGGGGTTCGGTGGCACCCAGAACTTGCCTCGGCTCATCGGTCGTGGGCGAGCGAGCGAGTTGATCTTCACCGGCAAGATGATCAGTGCGGCGAAGGCCTGCGAGTGGGGAATTGTCAACGAGATTTTCGAGCCGGGCGAGCTGATTCCGAAAGCGCTGGAGAGCGCCAGGGCTATTGCATCGGTCGGTATCCTTGCCGTTCGCTACAGCAAGGATGCCATTGTCAATGGCCTGAACATGAGCAAGGAGGACGGCTTCCGTTACGAAGCCTCGCTCTTCGGTGTGCTCTTTTCAAGTGAAGATCAGAAAGAGGGGATGGGGGCGTTTGCCCAGAAGCGCAAAGCTGAATTCAAAGGAAAATAAACCGGAGTGAAACTATGAATTTTGAACTGACCCACGACCAGAAAGTGCTGCAGTCCGCAGTGCGCGACTTCGTTGCCAACGAAATCAAGCCGATCGCGGCCAAAATCGACGAAGAGCACAGAATTCCCGACGCGCTTCTTGCTCATATCTCGGAGATGGGGTTCCTCGGCAGCTACTTTCCCGAAGAGTACGGTGGTGCTGGCCTCGACATGATGTCCTACGCCATTCTTGTTGAAGAGATTTCCAAAGCCTGTGCATCGACCGGCGTTCTTGTTTCGGCCCATACCTCCCTCTGCTGCAACCCTATCTACGCCTACGGTACCGAAGAGCAGAAGCAGCAGTGGCTGCCTGACCTTCTCACCGGTCAAAAGATCGGCTGCTTCCTCCTCACCGAGCCTGATGCCGGCAGCGATGCAGGTGGAACGGCCACGACCTACCGCATCGAAGGCGATGAGGTCGTTATCAACGGAGCCAAGAACTTCATCACCAACGGCGGATATCTCGGCACAGGCATCGTGCTTGCCTCGTTCGACCGCAGTCTGAAGCATAAAGGGATAACAGCCTTTATCGTCGACCTGCAGTCGCCGGGTGTCATTATCCTGAAAAACGAAAACAAGATGGGCATTCGCGGCAGCTACACCACCGCCTTTGCGCTCGACAACGTGCGCGTGCCGCTCAAGAACCTGCTCGGACAGGAGGGCAAGGGGTTCAATGTTGCCATGGATACTCTCGATGGCGGTCGTATCGGTATTGCCTCGCAGGCTCTCGGTATCGCCGAAGGTGCCTTTGAGCGTTCCGTCGCTTATGCAAAGGAGCGCAAGCAGTTTGGTCAGACCATCAGCGCGTTTCAGGCCATTCAGTTCAAGCTGGCCGATATGTACGCCCGCATCGAGACAAGCAAGCTGCTGATCTACAAGGCCGCCTGGCTTAAAGACCACAAGAAGAAATTCTCCCTCGAGTCTGCTCTCTGCAAGCTCTACGCATCGGAGACCGCTACGTTCGTAACCAAAGAGGCCATGCAGATTCATGGTGGTTACGGCTACATTGCAGACTACGAAATCGAGCGCATGTACCGCGATGCCAAGATCACCGAGATCTATGAAGGGACGAGTGAGGTGCAGCGTATCGTCATTGCCAAACAACTGCTTTCTTAACCTGATGACTGAAGTCGAGGCTACCAATGGATGCAACTCGTGAAATATACTGGAACGTCGGCCACGGGGTCGTTGCCGTCATGTACCTGCTCACCATCGCGGCAGTAACCGGCGCGGCCTTCGGCTTCAAAGAGAGGCTGGAGATTTGGCGCCAGGGCAAGTCTCTGGATCGTTTTGACCGGCGCGGCGACCGCGTACAGCGTATGCTCGCGACCGTCTTCGGCCAGACCCGCGTCTCCAGGGTCAAGGATGGAGGGTTGTTCCATTCGCTCTTTTTCTGGGGCTTCCTCATCCTGCTTGCGGGCACGATGCTTATTATGGTGCAGGCCGATCTCCTCATGCCGCTCTTCAAGGTTAACATACTGCAAGGGAACTTCTACAGGTACTTCTCCCTTGTGCTCGACCTTGCCGGTCTGGTCGCCATCGTGATGCTCGGCGGACTCTTTGTGCGCCGATTCCTCATCAAGCCGAAGGGGCTCGAAACGGTCACCGACGACTACCGTATTCACGCCCTGCTCTTCACCATTTTGATCACCGGCTTTCTCATTGAAGGGAGCCGCATGGCCGTCACCGAGTTGAAGCAGAACCCTGCTCTCGCCTTGTGGTCTCCTGTCGGCTACGTCTTTGCCCAGGCGTTCTCCTCTCTTGGCGACGGAGCCCTCTCTGGCCTGCACAAGGGGCTCTGGTGGTTTCACCTTCTGCTTGGGCTTGGCTTTATTTCCGTTATTCCCCGGACAAAGCTGCGCCACATCCTGACGACGAGCGGGAACAGTTTCCTTGCCCCCTTTGAACCGAAAGGGACGATCGGCACCATCAATCTTGAAGATGAGAGCATTGAACAGTTCGGTGCCTCGAAAATCACCGACCTCACCTGGAAAGACCTGTTTGACAGCGACGCCTGTACCTCGTGCAAGCGCTGCCAGGATCGCTGCCCGGCATACAGCACCGACAAGCCGCTCTCTCCGATGAAGGTGATCAAGACCATAGGCAGTGTTGCCGAAACGTCACCCAAAAAAGCTCTGCTTGAGGCGGTGACGGCTGATGCGCTCTGGTCTTGCACGACCTGCGGTGCCTGCCAGGACATCTGCCCGGCCAATATCGAGCACGTCAACAAGATCCTCGAAATGCGCCGGAACCTGACCCTGATGGAGGGCGAATTCCCGGGTGACGAGGTTCGCACCGCCACGAACAACATCGAGGTGAACGGCAATCCGTTCGGTATGGCCTACGCTTCGAGGGGAGATTGGGCGAAGGGGCTCCCGGTCAGCATCATGCAGGAGAACAGTGATGTCGATATTCTCTATTTCGCTGGCTGCTATGCGTCGTTCGACAGACGCAACAGGGAGGTTGCCGCAAACTTCCTGCGTATCTGTGCGGCAGCCGGTGTGAAGGTTGGCATCCTTGGCAAGGAGGAGAAGTGCTGCGGCGAGCCGGTGAGGAAGCTCGGCAATGAGTACCTCTACCAGATGGTGGCTGCGGAGAACATTGAGACCATCAAGGGTTACAAGGTCAAGCGTATCGTGACCACCTGCCCCCATTGCTTCAATACGCTTAGCCGCGATTACCGGGATCTCAAGTTTGACGTGCCGGTTGAACACTACAGCACCTTCATCAACAGGTTGATCGTGGAGAAGCGGCTGAAGCTTAAACCGGAAGCCTTCAACTTTACCTATCACGACTCCTGCTATCTCGGTCGGTACAAGGACATATTCGAAGAGCCTCGTGCTGTTCTGAAATCGGCTGGCGGAAAGCTCACCGAGATGAGCCGTTCAGGGTACGACAGCTTCTGTTGCAGTGCCGGCGGCGGCAGGATTTTTGCCGAGGAGAAGCTCGGCAGTCGCATCAACGTGAAGAGAGTCACCATGGCCAGCGAGACCGGTATGCCGATCCTCGCCTCCAACTGCCCCTTCTGCCTGACGATGTTTGAAGATGGCATCAAGACCGGTGGATTTGAGGGCAAGCTGAAGGTTCGCGACCTGGCAGAGATTGTTGCTGAGCGAATAGTACAATAACAGGCGGTTTAAAGCAGCTTTTCCGGGCATTTTGGCAATTTATTTTACAGCAAGGTATTGCATCATACAATTCATTTTCGTAAAATTTATATTGTTAATTGACATGTACGTAAACGTAAACAATTATGAAGATACTTGTCTGCATTAAGCAGGTGCCTGATATGGAGTCACACTTCAGGCCCAATGGATCCGCAACCTGGTTCGATGAGTCGGACCTTGCGTTTCGGATGAATGAATACGATGAATATGCGGTAGAGGAGGCGGTCAGGCTGAAGGAGCAGCTTGGCGGGGCGCCCGAAATCACGGTACTCTCGATCGGGCCCGACCGGGTCATCGAGGCGATCAAAAAGGCGCTAGCCATAGGCTGCGATTGTGCCGTGCATATCAAGGAACCGGATGTCGCCTCCAAAGAGCCCTGGCAGATTGCCTCCATGATTGCGGCTTATGCCCGCAGCAAGCAATTTGACCTTGTCTTTACCGGCATGCAGTCGCAGGATCGTGGTTCAGCACAGGTTGGAGTTCTTGTTGCCGAGCTGTTGGGCATCCCTTCGACAACGACTCTGGTTGGATTCGCCTGGGCCGACGGCGTGGTGACGGCAACGCGGGAGCTTGAAGGGGGAGTGAAGAGCAAGGTCAGACTGAAGACCCCTGCGCTCGTGACCTGCCAGCTTGGACTCAACTCTCCGCGCTATCCCACCCTTCCGAACATCATGAAGGCCAGGAAAAAAGAGATCACCACCCTTCAGGCTGGAGAACTCTCTTCCGAAAAGCCGCTTACGGGTTCAGCAGCCTTTCGCCATCCGGAAAAGCGGGGCAGTGGAGTTGTGCTTGAAGGGAGTGTCGATGAACTGGTCGAAAAGGTGCTTGTCATTCTAAAAGATAAAACGGCGGTTCTGCGCTGAGGAGATACAAATGAAGCTATTACTTGTTGGCGAATACAGGGAAGGCAGACTTCTCGATACCACCGCAGAACTCCTTGGTTTTGCAGCAGCAATCAGTGGAGATGCCTCCCTGTTTCTTGTCGGGAGCGCTGAAGCTGTTCCGGCATTCAGCGGCACACTCTATCTGGCCGATGCGAAGGTTTACGGCGAATACAACCCTGAAGTACATAAACAACTGTTGTTAAAGGCCGTTCAGGAGGAGAACCCGGATCTTGTCGTTTTTGTCCACTCTTCTTACGGCTGGGATCTTGCCCCCCGCGTTGCCGCAAGCCTCAAGCTGGCGCAGGTCTCCGAGGTGATCGGTTTTGCCGGTAACGCCTATGAGGTGGGATGCTGTAATGCGAAAATGCATCGTAACGTCACTCCTTTGACGTCGAAAGCGGTCATCACCATTCAGGCAGGAGCCTTTCCGGCCCTTCAGGTGGAAGGCACCCCTTCAGTGAAGGTTCTCTCGACCGACGCAGCGTCGACCACTGAATTTATGGGTTACGAGCCCGCCGAAGCCAGGGATGTCAATCTGGCAAAAGCCGAGATTGTTGTCAGCGCCGGACGCGGGATCGGGAAAAAAGAGAATATCGAGCTGATCCGCAGTCTCGCAAAGGCTTTTGGCGGCGAGCTTGGGGCGAGCCGTCCCGTGGTCGATGCCGGCTGGATCGATCATGGTCATCAGGTTGGTTCTACCGGCCAGACTGTTACCCCAAAGCTCTATGTGGCTTGCGGTATCTCAGGTTCCATCCAGCACCTTGCCGGAATGAAGAAGTCAGGGTTCATTCTGGCTATCAATAAAGACAAGGATGCCCCTATCGGCGAAGTTGCCGATGTTCTTGTTGTCGCCGATCTGCTGCAGTTTGTTCCTGCATTGACGGCAAAGCTCTCCTGAGAGGGCGATTACCAGTACCATACGATTTGGATATCCGGAGAGAGCATGGAGATCTCTCTCCGCAGGCAGCCTGTCGGAATTGTCCGTTGACAGAAGGATGCACTGATCTACATTTCCGTCTTGCAGCAAATCACCAACAAAAAGGAGTTCACCATGAACCTTGATCTATCAGAAGAGCAGAGACTGATACAGGATACCGCACGGGACTTTGCCCGTGATCGTCTTGAGCCGGTTGCGGCCGAACTTGACGATGGTGGTGATCGTTCTCTCATGCTCGACAACCTGAAGCTGCTTGCTGAACTCGGCTTCATGGGCTTGAACGTCAGCCATGAGTATGGCGGTGCCGACGCTGGGGCGGTTGCCTTCAGCCTCGCCATCACTGAACTCGCCAAAGCGTGTGCCTCCACGGCCGTGACCGTGTCGGTCAACAACATGGTCTGCGAGGTGATACAGTCTGTTGGCAGCGACGAGCAGAAAGCACGTTACATCACAAAGATTTGCTCGGGTGACTATGCGGCGGGAAGCTTTGCGCTGACGGAATCGGGTGCAGGTTCCGACCCTTCGTCCATGGTGACCAGGGCAGAGGTCTCTGGTGACGGTTTCGTTCTGAACGGATCGAAGCTCTATATCACCAGTGCACCTTATGCAGGAGTCTTCGTGGTTTGGGCAGTCACCGACCCGACGGCCCCCAAAGGCAAGGGCATCAGTTGCTTCCTCGTCGAAGCAGGCACTCCCGGCCTTCTTATCGGCAAGGAAGAGCGCAAGATGGGGCAGCACGCCTCGGCGACCAATGAGGTAATTTTCCATGATTGTCATATTCCGAAAAGTGCGCTGATGGGCAAGCTGAACGACGGTTTCCGCATCGCCGTTGTCGAACTTGCCGGTGGTCGCATCGGCATCGGCTCCCTCGGTCTCGGCATTGGACTTGCCGCCATCGACTGTGCGACATCGCATGCCGTCGAGCGTGTCCAGTTCGGCCAGAAGATTTCCGGTTTTCAGGCTATCCAGTGGATGATCGCCGATGCCAGCACCCGTCTTGAGGCTGCTCGACTACTCCTTATGAACGCTGCGTTCCGCAAGGAGAGCGGTCGGTCGTTCGCCAAGGAGGCCGCCATGGCCAAGATGTTTGCCACGGAAGCGGCCAACGATGCCTGCTACAAAGCGCTCCAGATGCTCGGCGGTTATGGCTATACCAGGGATTTTCCTGTAGAGCGCTACGCCAGGGATGCCCGAATTACGTCGATCTACGAAGGCACCAATGAAATTCAACGTTTGATCATATCGCGAGAGATTCTGAAAAATTATTCCGTATAACGCTTTTCATCTCAAACAAGGAATACTATGAGTAATAACAAGCGAGTTACCCTCCAGCAGGCGGTCGAAATCATCAAGGATGGTTCCCGGCTGACCTTTTCCGGCTTCACCATCTGGCGGCGTCCAATGGCGATCGTGTATGAATTGATCCGTCAGCACCGCAAGGGACTGCATCTCATTGAGGTCAATGGAGGATCTCATACCGAGTTCCTCGTCGGCGCAGGTTGCGTCGATATCTGGGAATCATGCTGGGTCGGCCATGAACTCTACGGCAAGTATGGCGCAAACGTTTCGCGCAAGGTACGCGAAAAGGAGCTGCTTGTTGAGGACTATAGCCACGCCGAGATGCTCTACCGGTTTGCCGCAGCTTCCCAGGGCGTTCCCTATGCGGTGAGCCAGAGCTCCCTCGGTACCGATATCCACAACCCCGAGTACGATATGCTCGGCCGAGCGGGACTGCGTGATGGCAAAAAAAATGCAAAGCACAAATATATCTTTACCGAAGATTCGTTCTACGATGCCGGTTCGCTGGTGCTGGTTCCTGCCGCCAAAGTTGATATTGCCGTGCTCTTCGTGCATCAGGTTGGCGAAGAGGGAACGGTACGGATCAATGGTCAGTTCTACTCGGATCCGGAAGTTGCCAGGGCAGCCGACATCACCATCGTTATGGCAGAAGAGATTGTACCCGAAGAGTATCTTCGCCGCGACGCCACCAGGAACAACATTCCCAGCTTTGAGGTCGACTACATCCTCGAGTGTCCGTTTGGTGCCCACCCTTCAGGAGTGTTTGGTCGCTATGACGTAGATGGTGAGTTCCTCAAGCATTTCTATACCACCACCAGAACTCAGGAGGGTTTTGACGCGTTCGCCAAAGAGTGGATCTACGGGCACGATCACCTCAGCTACCTTGAAAAGCTGGGCTGGTCGAGAATGTTGAATCTTGGATCAAATTCAGCACTGAACTACACCCCACGCAAACCAAAAGGAGGAAACTGAAGATGAGTACATACGCACTGCCCGGAGAGTACTGTCTCCCTGATCTTCTGTGCTGCGCAGCCTCCCGCGAGGTGCGCGACAATGAAGTTGTTTTTGCTGGAACCGGCCTGCCGATGGTCGCGATTCTGCTCGCACAGCGCACCCATGCGCCAAATTTGAAGCTCATTTTTGAAGCCGGTACGCTCGACGGACGTCCGCCGGAACTGCCCACTTCAGTCGGCGCCTCCTGCTGTGAAATCGGAGCCTCCCGCTCTTCGGGACTGAACGATGCGTTCTCAATCGCTCAACGGGGATATGTCGATCTCGGATACCTTGGCGGTGCTGAAGTCGATCAGTACGGCAACGTCAACACCACCTGTATTGGCGATTATCTCCATTCCGAACTGCGGCTGACCGGGAGCGGCGGCAATCCCGACATCAACTCGTTTGCTTCCCGCACGGTATTCATCATGCTGCATGAGAAACGTCGGTTTGTCAAAAATGTCAGTTATATCACCAGCCCTGGATGGCGTGTAAAAAAATGGCCTGGAGGAGAATTTGTTCATCGCCGTGAACTTTACGGCTCGGCCTTCAGGGGAGGCCCCTCCGCCGTCATCAGCACGGTCGGCGTGTTCCGCTTTGACGAAGAGACCGGGTGCATGTTCCTTGAAACCTGCCATCCCGGCAAAACGCCCGAAGAGATCCACGCTCTCTGCCAGTTTGACCTCGATATTTCAAGGGTCAAGGGTGAGACCGAAGTTCCAACGCTTGATGAGCTACGGATTATCCATGAAGTGCTCGATCCTGACGAGATCTTCATCCCGAATATCAAGAAGCATTCGCACGTTTGACAAAGCGCTCCCGGAAGCATTTTCAATGACCGTTTTTTGAGCAAAGCTGCCTCATAAGTAACATTATGGGGCAGCTTTTTTGCTTTTCCAATGGTTCAAACAAACATCTTGTGACCTCAAAAAAATATGTTGTTGAACAGAACGGTGCCTGACGTTCTCCCCTCAATACGTCCCAACAGCAATGGGTGACTCCTGGGCGATGTTCTGCAGGCGCGTGGCGTAGGCGGCCAACTGTTGTTCGCGCTCATCATTGGTCATGCGGGCAGGCCCGTACACAACCTGTGGTGCCAAAACGCCGAAACCGACAAACTCCAGGATTCCACGCTCTATCGGGCGCAAAAGGCCTGCAATATCTCCGTTGAACCCGCCTTGACGGAAGGCATCTTCGGTTCCACCTGTCGTCAGGCTCAGCAATGCACGCTTGCCGCGAAAAACCCCGGTTTCATAGTAATGACCCAAACCGTAAACGCGGCCCATGGCAAAAACCCGGTCAACCCATCCTTTTAAAGCCGCTGGCAACCCAAACCACCAGAGCGGAAATTGCCAGATCATCAGGTCGCACCACTCGATCTTCTCCATCTCGGCATCAATCTCTTTCGAAAAACCACCTGCTACCGTGGCGTGCATCTCTTCGATTTGTTGTTTGAAAAAATCCGGGTTTTTGACTGTGGTAAAGTTGTTTCGGCTGGAAACAGGATCGAAGTGCATCTCATGCAAATCGGAAATTCTCACCTCATGGCCTGCATTGGCCAGCACCCTGCATGCAGTGCGGAACATTGCACCATTAAAACTCTGTGGTTCGGGATGCCAATAAACGATAACTATTTTCATAATAATGTCTGGATAGATAGTGCCTGAACTGCCGTTAATTACATAATTTCAAACATGGTCGTCAGTAGAACTGACTGCTGAAGTTACGCAATAATAACAAGAAGTACATATATTTTCGGGATTATTCCCCTGGCAGTCAGCACTTGGTGTTAATGGGTTTAATTGGTACAATGGAGAGAATGACGTTGAGTCAAGAGCGGAGTACGTTGCAATGGCCTCCATTTTTGTTTGGCGATGGCTTATCTTCTCTAAAAAAAATTTGCCGCAACAAAAATGGAACCAATGAGTATTATTCTTCTTGACATAGGCAATGTGCTGGTAACGGTCGATTTCCTGCGCTTTTGCCGGGCAGTTACTCTTGACCTGAATGCAGGTGCTGAAAAGATTTTCAGGAAATACTGTGCCGGTGAGCTGAAAGAAAAGCTTGATACCGGCTGGATTGGGCCGCTTGAATATCTTGCCATGATTGCCCGTGATTTACAGCTCAAAGCTATGCCGCTGAACGAGCTCAAGCAGCGATGGCAGGATATTTTTGAACCGCTGGAGGGTGCTGTTGAAGCGGTCAGGTTGCTCAGGGAGAAGTATTCGATTTGGATCATGAGCGATACCGATCCACTCCATTTTACCTTTTTGCTCGACCACTATCCTTTACTTCGAAGTGCTGATCGGTACTACCTCTCCTTTGAGCATGGGAAGATGAAAACCAGTGTCGGAGCTTTCAGCCATGTTCTCGACAGTTCAGGATACCGGGCAGATGAGTTTATCCTGATTGACGACAAGGCGGTCAATTGCGCCTCTGCCTCACAAGCCGGAATCAGAAGCATACAGTTCCAGAATTGGCCGGATACCCTTGAGTTACTTTGAGAAAATCAGGAGCGACCATGCGGGCACCCAGAGCAGTAACCGCCACGGCTTCGGCTACTCCCTTTCCCATCGTCAGGGTGCAGCCATAATGACCGAGCTTGGACTGGATGGAGGTGGAGGCACCTGCAAACTGGGCGCATTGTTCCATACCGGAGAGTTTACAGAATACCGGAGTGGTGAGGCGCGATCCGGCAAGTACGCACTCTACATGGTGCTTGATCAGATGCTGATTGGTAATCGTGAGGCACCGAAGCTGGGTGTGTTTCTGCGTGGTGGCCTGAGTCCGCTGGTTGCGTGCAACGAGGTTGATTGTTATCTTGATGCTGGAATTACCGGTCAAGGGCTGTGCGATGGAGACCGTGTCGGCATTGGATGCAGTCATGTCAGCTTTGGAGGGCCCTTCGTTGAGTCACAGCGCGACGCAGGAATCCAGGTGACTGATTCCGAGTCAGTGATTGAACTGAGCTATCAAAAACAACTGACGCATTGGAGCATGATTCAGCCCGATTTGCAGTATGTCATGAACCCCCAGAATTCGGCGGCCTCCAACGCGTTGGTCGCAGCCGTTCGTATGAGAATCATTTTTTAGGCCATGTTACAGATTACCAGAACCATTGCTATTCCTGATGAAGAGGTCGAACTCCAGACCATGCGTGCACAGGGTGCGGGCGGCCAGAATGTCAACAAGGTTGAGACTGCCGTTCATCTGCGTTTCGATATCCGGGCCTCCTCGCTTCCTGGCGATTTTTGTGAGAAGCTGCTGATGCTGAAGGATCATCGGCTGACGAAAGATGGAGTGATCATCATCAAGGCGCAACGCTATCGTTCACAGGAGAAGAACCGCATCGATGCCATGTTGCGTCTGCAAGCATTGCTTCAGCGTGCAGCTCTGCCAGTGAAAAAACGCAAAGCCACAGCACCGACAAAAAGCTCGAAGGAGCGGCGCCTTGAGAGCAAGGTGAAACGCGCCTCAGTCAAGGCCATGAGAGGGCCGGTTGAATATTGAGGCTTTTTGTTTATACGCTGCAAGGTTTGACGGAGCTGTTGGGCTGAACGGCAATTTTCGTTATACTGAAAGGCGTGCTTTGGCAGCAGGGGTCGTTTCCGAATAGGCGATATTCTGTGAAAAGAAACAAGACATTTTTACCATGATCGATCTCTCTTCGGTTTACGACAAGTTATCTCCTGTGCCATTACAGGGTGATGATCTCATACGAAAATACCATTGCCGAAAAGTGGGTGAATAAGGAGCTTATCATTTCAGTAGACGAGTATTATCAAACTCTGAAGGCGGTTGCCGAGAGGAAGACAAAAAAGGTACATAATACTGCGGCTCTCCTCGACTTGCGGCATAACCTCTGTATTCTTGGCTATGATGATGAGGGTTGGTGCGATGTGCATCCCGTTGTTCGCACCATCTTGCAAGAACGTGAGCTGATTCCATGAGCCACCGTAATATATTTCATCAGGGAGAACGATCAGTATTCATGACCAAATGATGCAAGCAGTACAAAGACAGGAGGCACTGAACATAAAGGCCGAACTGGATTCGTCCGTGACTTGGCTGCATATTTCGGATCTTCACCTCAGTGATCGGGGAGCCTACGATCAGGAGGTGATTCTGCGTGCGCTTGTGGCATCGGTGAAGCAATTCAGGGCAGAGGGGCATGTACCGGATTTGATTGTTGTCACCGGTGATATTGTCCACAGCGGCAGGGCAGAAGAGTACCGGCAGGCAATACACTTTTTTGACGACCTGCTTGCTGCTGCCGGGCTTGACAAACGGCGGCTTTTTGTGGTGCCCGGCAACCATGATGTTGACCGGAAGGCAGGCAAATTTTCGCTTCATACTCTCGACAACGATCAGGATGCTGATGAATTTTTCGATCCTGACGGCATGGCAATACGCAATCAGTTTCAGAAACTTCAGGCCTATTCAGCATGGTACAACAGCTATTTTTCCGATATCCGCAGTTTTCCGACTGATACCACCTGCAGCGCAGTTGAGGTGGTGCAGATCAGGCAGTCCAGGGTTGCCATGCTGTTGCTGAACAGCACCCTTTTCTGCATTGACGACCACGATCACGGCAAATTGCTGCTCGGTCGCCGCTGCCTCGACAAGGCCAAAGAGCAGTTGCAGCAGTGTGAGTTTGACCTGACCATTGCCCTGCTGCACCATCCGCTCGACTGGCTGAGCGCGGTTGAACGGGCAAATGTCAGGGCCACTCTTGGCGCATCAGTTGACCTGCTTTTGCACGGCCACTACCATGAGACCGATACCGAAAGCGTAGTGTCGCAGCATGGCGGCTACCTCAAGCTTGGCGCGGGGGCGGCCTACCAGACACGCGAGTGGCCGAATCGCGCCATGTATGCCACTGCCCAAGGTGGCCGGGTCACTATTTTTCCGATATGCTATCAGGACAAGCCTCGAGAAGCATGGACGCTTGACACTACGCACTTTCCGCCACCCACTTACATTAGCGCATTTACACTCCTAAAGCACTCAAATCCTGATGCCAGAGAGGCTGCAACGGTCACGTCTCTCGACAGAGAGTATTTTCAGGAGTACCATGAGGCGCTTCGGGGGGAGCTTGAGACCATCAACCTTCTCGGTACCCATGCCCTTGAAAATGTTCCCGTTGGATTAACCGATACCTTTGTTGCCCTCCGTATTTCTGATACCTGGCGCAGCGACGGGGAGAATCGCCATGCCACCCTTGCAGAGCTGGATCCACCATCGGAAGGAGATCAAAAGTCCCTTGCTCCGGAGGAGGTGATGCGCCTTGTCTTTGAGAAAAGGCGGTTGCTGCTCATTATTGGCGATCCCGGTTCAGGCAAGACCACGCTGCTCAAGCATTACGGGCTCACCTCTCTCGACAAAAAAGAGAAGCTTGGCTTTAGCGAGCCACTGCTGGTGGTGTTTCAGCCGCTGCGTGACCTCATCAAAGAAGAGGATGGCACTTGCGCACCGCTTGTTCGCAATATTGTTGCGTGGTCGAAACTGCACGATCTTGAAATTACGGAGCAGCACATTGCCCATTGGCTGAAACAGCGGTCAACGCTGCTGCTCTTTGACGGACTCGATGAAATCAGTGATCCGAAACAGCGCATCAAAGCCTGTGCATGGATTGACCGGATTGTCGCGCGCTATACGAATGCGCGGGTAGTGGTAACCTCCCGTGCCACCGGGTACAGAAAGGCTGAGGGAATTGAGCTTGCCTCCCGTCACACTCGGGCCGACATCATGGACTTTAGTGATGAGCAGCAGAAGGTGTTTCTGGAGAAATGGTTTACGGCAGCGATGCGGGACGAGCTGAAAAAAGGGAGTGGAACACTGGAGCAGTGGGAGAAAAGCCAGAAAGAGAAGGCACTCCGGAAATCGGCGACAATTATTGAGTTTTTGGGAAGAAAGGAGAACCGCAGCCTGCAGGTGATGGCAAGGGTGCCGGTGCTGCTGCAGATCATGGCGATTCTCTGGAAAGAGCGTGAAGTTCTTCCGGCTACCCGCGTGGAGCTTTACGAGGCTGCGCTTGGCTACATTCTTGATTATCGCGACCGGCAGAGAGGGATTGAGCCACTGCTGAAAGCTCGCGATGCACTTCGTGTGCTCGCTCCGGTCTCACTCTGGATGCAGGAGACGCTGAAAACTGACGAAGTCAAGCAGGAGGCGATGCAGCAGCAGATGCAGCTTGAGCTCAAGACTCTCACGAAGCTCTACAGCGCCGAGGAGTTTTGCCGGAACCTTGTTGACCGCGCAGGTCTTTTGGTAGAGTATCGCGACAAGGAGTATCTCTTTCGACACAAGTCGTTTCGGGAGTACATGGCGGGTCTGCAGCTCCTGAAAGAGTGCAGCAAGGAGCGGCGCACAACATTGGCCGGGTATTTCGGAGACGACTGGTGGAACGAGCCACTGCGCTTTTTTATTGGCCAGGCTGATGCCGCAACCTTTGATGCCTTTATGCGGGAACTCTTCAATTCGCCAGTTAGTGCAGAGATGACGCAGAAACAGCAGGATTTGCTGATAACTCTCATTCAGGAAGCTCCACAGATAAGTTTTGATGCGCTGCGTAGCAAGCTGATGGAGCCTGAGACCACCCTGAACCGGCAGCGCTACCTGTTGCAGTGCATCAACGCCATCGGTCAGCTTGAAGCTCATACCGATGCAATTGAGGTGGTGAAGCAGTTTAATGCATCGGGGCTTTCCAGAGAGCAGAAGGTTGTTGCTGAAATTGTCAAAGATCCTTTGGGCGCAGAGTATATCCTGATCAAGGGAGGCACTTTTACATACTCTTTGACGAGGAAGCAGGAAACTGTACCAGACCTCTACGTGGCAAAATTCACGGTGACCAACAAGATGTATAGTCGCTTTATCAGCTATTTGACAGGAAAAGAGAAGGATTTAGCTGATATTGTGACGCCTGCGAGCTATAAAAAGCATCTGTTTGAATTGTTTGATAGTATTGATGGCTTCCAAGCTTATGTGCAAAAGAAACCATCTTTGGCAGAATGTTTTTTTTCTGATTCTGTTCAAAATAATCGCATTGATAAAAAATTTAGTGGTAGTGATCAGCCTGTCGTGGGTGTCAGTTGGTACGATACTAAAGCTTATTGTCTGTGGCTCTCCCTGCTTGAAGGTGGCAAGGTTGGCCTTTATCGCCTTCCATCAGAAATTGAGTGGGAATTTGCGGCTGCAGGAGAAGAGGGACGCCCCTATCCCTGGCCAAAAGAGAGAGGAGAACCGACACCAAAACTTGCCAATTATAATTCAAATGAAGGTGCCACAACGCCGGTTGGTCGTTATCCGGAAGGTGCCACTCCGGAGGGATTGTATGACATGGCAGGCAATGTATGGGAATGGATGGAGAGTTTCACAAATCAAAATGATTCGTCTGACTTGCGTGGGGGCTCATGGCTCAATAAACCTATTAATCTGCTTTGTGTTTCCAGGCGCTTCGATTTTTTGAGTGTCAGAAACTATCTTAATGGTTTTCGAGTGATTCGTTCCAGTTATTCTTCTCTTCCTGAAAATCTGATCCACTGATATCTGGAACTCTCTGGGAACGCCGAGCTCCAGCTCGGCGCTCTCAGGGCTTGGCGCACCCGGGCGTCACCCCATATTCTCCAGCCGCTTGTAAAAAAAGTGCTTCGTCACCTCCGCTGACACAATATACAGCACCACAATCAGCAGCATCCAGCCATAGAAGATCGGAGGCAACTGTGCAAAGCCAAACGTCGCGGCCAGCGGTGTAAAAGGCAGCGCCAGTACTGCAAGAACCACAAGTATTGTCGCAGCCAGCAAATACTTGCCGGGAAGGCTTTTGAAAAATGGCAGGCGCGTTCGAATCACCAGCACAATAAGCGAGGCGGAGATGACTGATTCAACAAACCAGCCGGTCTGAAACTCTGCTTCTTTGGCGTGTAGCACATAATGCAAGACTCCAAAGGTGAAAAAGTCAAAAAAGGAGCTGAGAATCCCGAAGGTGATCATGTAGCGCTGGATAAAGTGAATATCCCATCGATGCGGCTGGGCAATGTTGATGGCATCAACGCGGTCGGTGGAGATGGTCAACTCTGGTACGTCGGTCAACAGGTTGGTCAGCAGAATCTGTTTTGGCAGCAGCGGCAGAAACGGCAGAAACAGGGAAGCCCCGGCCATGCTGAACATGTTGCCAAAATTGGCGCTGGTCGCCATAAAGACATACTTCATAGTGTTCGTGAAAGTTTTGCGCCCCTCAATAATGCCCTGCTCCAATACCTTCAGGTCATGGTTAAGCAGTACAATCTCGGCAGCCTCCTTGGCCACATCCACCGCAGAGTCAACCGAAATTCCCACATCAGCGGCATGAAGCGCCGAAGCGTCGTTGATGCCGTCGCCCATAAAGCCCACAACGTTCCCGCCCTTTTTGAGCGCGAGAATGATGCGCTCCTTCTGGTTCGGCTCCACTTCAGCAAAAATGTCGGTGAGCACCGCTTGCTGCATCAGCGCCCGATCACTCATCTTGCGAATATCCGGGCCGGAGAGGATGACCGGCTTGGCAATGCCGATCTGCCGTCCAAGACTTGCTGCCACCAGCGCATTGTCGCCGGTAATAATTTTCAGGGCAACACCGAGTTTCTTGAGATTTTGAATCGTTCCCTTAACGTGATCCTTGGGAGGATCAAAAAAGGTGATAAAGCCGAGAAAGATCATCTCCGACTCATCGTTGCGGCTAAAATTCTGCTGAGGGTTACCGGCTTTCCATGCAACGCCAAGCGTGCGGTAGCCGTCAGTGCTGAGCTGCTCATAGTGCTCCATAATCTGAGCCCGCTTTTCCTCAAGCGCAACAAGTGTTCCGTCTTCACTTTCCGCCATGCTGCACACCTCCAGCACCTTCCTGAGCGCCCCTTTTGTAATCACAATATTTTCAGAAGCATTACGGATCTGAACGGTCAGGCGTTTCCGGATAAAATCATAAGGAACCTCGCTCTGTACTTCAAAGAGATCTTTTCTTCCGGGGAGGCTGTTGGAAATGGCCTCATCAATAGGATTTTGGAACCCCTTTTGAAGGGAGGCATTCAGCCATGCGTAGTGCAGCACCTTGTCCGACGGATCGCCTGTAAAAGATAACGCCTTATGCAATTTTACTTTACCCTCTGTAATTGTGCCCGTTTTATCGGAGCAGAGGATGTTCATGCTTCCAAAGTTTTCGATGGAAGAGAGCCGCTTCACAATCACCTGCTGCTTGGCCATATTGCGGGCTCCGGAGGCCAGGTTCACACTGATAATAGCAGGCAGCAATTGGGGAGTAAGGCCTACGGCAAGCGCCAGAGAGAAGAGAAAAGAGTCAAGAATCGGCTTCTGCAAAAAGACATTGGCGGCAAAAATGATGACCACCAGAACCATGGTAATCTCCATCAGCATATAGCCAAACCTGCGAACGCCATGTTCAAAATCGGTTTCAGGAGCCTTATGCCGAAGGGAGCTGGAAATTTTTCCAAACTCGGTCTGCATTGCCGTTCCCATAACCAGCGCGGTTGCTTTTCCGCTGATGATATGAGCGCCCATAAAGAGGGTATTGCTTCGTTTTGCCAATGGTGTGTCGGCTGCAAGAACGCCGCTGTTTTTTTCGACAGGGTAGGTTTCACCCGTGAAGGCGGCTTCATCCACAAACAGCTCTTTTGATTCAAGGAGAAGAGAGTCGCCGGGAATCACATCTCCGGCGGAGAGTAACACCACGTCACCCGGCACAATCTCTTCGATGTGCAACTCTTTCTCCTGCCCGTCACGGAGTACCCGGCACTGGATCTGCACCATTTTCATCAATTGATCGACCGCACTGGCGGCACCCTTCTCCTGCCACCAGCCCAGCAAGCCACTGACCATAACAATAAGCAGAATAATGATCGCATCAGTTTGATCACGCAGGGCAAAAGAGAGTGCTGCGGCAAAGATCAGGAGCAACGTTACCGGGCTTTTGAATTGCTGCAGAAACAGCATGAGTGAGGAAGTTTTTGAACCTCCTTTCAAAGTGTTCGGGCCGTACTGCTTCAATCGCTCCTGGGCGTTTTTTTCTGACAAGCCCTGGGCATTCGTACCAAGGCTCAGAAGGGCCTTTTCTGCAGAGAGAGACCAAAAATTCTCTTCAACCTTGCCCGGAGGCGCTTTCTTTTGTTCCATTTTCATCCCCTGTCTTCGTGATTCTGCTATTACCCTGAAGCATAGGCAGAAACGCGCCTACTTGCAACAAGAATCTTGAGATTCCAAATCCGGCAGAGACTTGCTGAATTATTATTGGCTAAAAAATCCGCGATTTCGTGTAAGGAAAATCATTCGGTAGATTATAGCGAGATTGCCGCATTATTTGTTTGAGATAAGAACCGTGATGATTGAATTTATACCCTGATGCTCAAAAAACTCCGGACAAGAATCACTGACCGTAACCTATGGCCCCGCAACTGGTGGTATCCTGGGCCCAAAAAGGATAACCGTCATGCTGATGTGGTCAAGATGCTGCATGAGAGCCATTCAAAAGCGATCAATAAAACAATGCTCTCGCTGCTTGGTGTCGGCTTGTACAGTCTGCTGGCGGTGGTTGGCTCACCCGACAAGTCGCTGATTGCTACCAACAGCTCTATTCAAACACCACTGGTCGGAACCTCAATCTCTTTTCAGGGTTTTCTGATAGTCTCGCCCTTTCTTCTTGTCATTCTGACCGTCTATCTTCACATTCTGTATGGCAAATGGCTGCTGCTTGAAACAAAGCGAGAAGATCTGAACAAAGAGCCAGCGAACGCCGGTGAGCCAACCATTGAGAGTGTTCCAGCCATTTTCAGTTTTAGCGACCGTCTGCCCCGGTTTGTCACCACCTTTATCTTTTACTGGTTTGTGCCGTTGATCTTGTGCGTCATGGCCTCCAAGGCGTTCGCTCTCAAAGAGTTGATTCGCCCTATGTTTTATGTCGCCTCTGTCGTGACACTTGCTCTTCTTTTTTTGCGGATTAATCGTTGTCCCGAAAGGAAACGGTTCTGGCGAAATGCTCCGCGCTGGATACTTCTCGCACTGCTTGTTGCGTTTATGGGTTATTTTCCCTCTGTTTCCGACTCATTCCGCAGGCCACTGAATCTCCAGCGGGAAGATCTTCATGAAGCCTGGCTGCAAGGGCTGGATTTGACCGGCGCTGATATGAGTAATGCCAATCTGAAAGGGGCAAACCTCAGCGGTGCTATTCTTCAAAAAGCACATCTTGATGAAGCCAATTTGCTCGATGCTGATCTCAGAACGGCAAAACTTCAGGGTGCCTCCCTTAACAAAGCCAATCTTCAGAAAGCAAAGCTGACCTTCGCCAATTTTGAGGAAGCCGACCTCACGTTAGCGACTTTTACTGGTGCGACTCTCCAGAATACCAATTTTCAGAGTGCTGATATCAGGTATGCCAATTTCAGGGATTTCGTAAAAGAAGGAGAGTTTGATTCCCATCGGCTCAAATATGCCCAAAATTGGGAAAAGGCGTTTTACAGCAGTGAGTTGCTTGCAGATCTCAAGCTGCCAAAAAGCCACAATGATGACCTGAACAAGGATTGGGACAAAACGTATGCTGAAGTGGAGCACTATCAATCGGAGAATAGTTTTCAAAACCTTCTCAAGGCAGGGTATCGAGTGGTTGAGCATCACGTCAAAAAGAATTTTCAAATGGTTAAGCGTTGGTTGAATATCGATGATAAGGGTACGGTTCCTGTCGTGGATGTTGGCGATGAGTATGGTGGTGGGATAGTTGCCTATATCTACCAGCCAGGTGACGTGGGTTACGATGAAAATGAACAGCACGGGTTGATTGCTGCTAAATCAGATATCAGTGTTAATTACACCGATGTGTGGAGTGATCGGACTCAAACTGTTCGTTTTCGATGGAGTACGGGAGAAACGGAAAAAGAGGGTAACGCTGATTATGCCTTGCAGGAACTTCTCAACACCAGTACACGGTTAGGTGAAGGTGCGGCCAATACCGAAAAAATATTAGCGAAGTATCCGGCGAAAAAGTATCCCTATACTGCGGCGGCAGTTGCGAGAGCATATCGTGGCGGAGGTTTTGAAGACTGGTATTTACCGAGCAAAAGGGAACTCAACAAACTATATTACGCCAAAAGTGCTGTTGGCGGTTTTTCCGACAACTACTACTGGAGTTCTACGGAGTACAGTGCGGATCTCGCGTGGGGCCAGTACTTCGGCAATGGCGCCCAGAACGCCAGCAGTAAGAGTTTCGGGGGGTGTGTTCGGGCGGTGCGGGCTTTTTAACTATTTATCTATTCAACAATTAAGGGGGTACCGGGGGCAACGCCCCCAGTCGAAAAATATTTTGGATTATGGCGTTTTACTATGATTTTATGGTGCATCGTGATGTCAACGGTGGCGAATTCTGAATATCTGAAAATAATCAAGCAAGTGAGGCATAGAACAAGTGGATAAAAGAGTGTGGTTTTAAGGACTAACGCTATCGCAGGAATTGCAAACCGGACTTGAAAAAGCAGCAGATGCTGATTGTTGCGCATCTAATTTAAAATAAAGGCACTATAATATGTTAGAGCAAGAACTCTATGAATATTTGACCCTGCATTTTCCTGAAGAAAATGAGCATTGCGAATGGAAAGCCTTTGGCAATTTGCGCAATGCCGTTTCGGGTTCTGCCGGTGATGATGTGATTTCTTATGTGTCTGCTCTTGCCAACATGGAAGGCGGGGATTTGGTTATAGGTGTAGAGGATAAAACCCTGCGCATTATCGGTATTCAAAACCTTCATGATTATACACCAGTAAATTTTCCTTTCCGCATCATTGGTAATTGTACCCATCTTCCGAGTGAAGGTTTAAGGGTAGAGCCATTGATCACTTCAGATACCAACAAAACTGTTTGGGTATTGCATATCCCCAAACATCTGCCACGTCAGCCTGTAATTGCTCATAGAAAAGCATGGCAGCGTAGTGGTGATAGTTTAATTGAATTGACTCAGAGCAGAAGGGATGCGATTTTAATGGAACCGCTCCATACGGCGGATGACTGGAGTGCCGGTATCTGCCCAACGGTCACGATCAGTCAATTAGATGAGATGGCCATTGCCAAAGCCAAATTCAATTACAAAATAAAAAATCCCCGTATTACCGAAGAGGTAGATGGGTGGGATACTATGACTTTTCTTGCAAAGAGCCGATTGATAGTGAATGGAAAAATCACCCGAGCCGCTGTTTTGCTGCTTGGCAAGCCGGAGGCAACGGTACAATTGCATCCCGTACAGCCGCAGATTAGCTGGGTACTGTACAGCAAAGAAAAAATTGAAAAGGATTACCAACATTTTTATCCGCCATACATCATTGCTGTCGATGAGGTATTTGCAAAAATTCGTAATCTCAAATATCGCTATCTCAAAGAGGGCACTTTGTTCCCTGATGAAGTGGATCAGTACGACCAGCAGAATATCAAAGAAGCGTTGAGTAATTGCATCGCCCATAAGGATTATAACCTGGGTTCAAGGGTTTCTGTTGCTGAAAATGAAGATGGATACATCTCGTTTACAAATCCAGGCTCCTTTCTTCCCGGGAGCATTCAGGAGGTTATCGATAGCGAAGAACCGCCTTCATTTTACAGAAACACCCTGCTGGTTACCACTATGGAGTCCTTCAATATGATTGATTCCATTGGCAGCGGTATCAAGCGGATGTTCAGGGTGCAGCGAGAGAGGTTTTTTCCAATGCCCGATTACGATTTTTCAGGGAACAAGGTAAAAGTAACACTTACTGGAAAAGTGCTGGATATGGACTATGCGAGGGTTCTTGCCCGAAACCCCAAGTTAAGTTTAAACCAGATTATTCTTCTCGATAAAGTACAGAAACGGAAGCCTCTTTTGGAGGCAGAAATAAAGCTGCTGAGGGCAAAAGGTCTTATTGAAGGTAAAAAACCCAATATTATTATTTCGGCAAAAGAAGCACAAACCACAGGACAAAAAGCAGTTTACACCCGAAACAAAGCCTTTTCCAAGCAGCAGTATTTTGATTGGATTATGCAGGGTATTCAAGATCATGGTTCACTTTCCCGCAAAGACATCGAAGAGTTGGTTTGGACGAAACTGTCTGATTTATACGATGAAAAGCAGAAAAAAAAGAAAATCACCAATCTTATTTCTGAAATGAGTCGGAATGAAACGATAAAGAATGTGGGTTCGGATGCTGCTCCAAAATGGGTTTTAAAGGAGCAAGAGGGAAATATTTAAAGAGAAAAGATTAGAAGAGATTTAGAAGAGATTTAGAAGAGATTTAGAAGAGATTCTATAGGAGATATTTGGATAACTTATTACTAATCAATAGGATATTCTCTTATAGGAAGCAGTTGTTTCGCCGGTTCTAAAGGTTGTGAGGTCAGTTTCCTGCGAGAGTAGAGGGACATGTAAATCTCCTTTGCCAGTATCAGGTATATCGTTTTCTGGAAACTCAAACGTTCTTCAGCTTTTCAAAATGCGGTGGAGGTTGCGAAAACTGAAGACCAAAAATTCGGCGATTTCGTGTATGGAAAATCATTCGGAGGATATTAAGTTTTCGACGCGGTTTGATTATGCTGAAGCGTTGGGGAAAAAGTATCCGGAATAGTGAAAGGGAAGCGACGTATTACAGCAGATACGGCATTGCGCCTTTCATAATATTTCGGCAATTCCGCAAAGTTCTGGCTGGGTCTGCAAAATGACTATGACCTTGAGGAGAGGATGCAGATCAAGAGAGAAGCAATACATTCTATACTTCGCTGCAAGAGTAGCGTCATGGCATAACGCCCGGTCACTCCAAGGGCGTGGTTATGTTACAACCCACTATCTTGAGGAGTAAACAGGTGGCCTGTGCTGCGATACATGGATCTGCCATTGCGTAGTGCACTTGGCTGAAAACATCCCCCTCATTGCTGATAAGCGAAAAAATTAACACCATCTTTGTTCTTGTTGGTATAAAAAAAAGGTAAATGGCTATATTCCTTGAGAATAAAGGAGAGTTGCAGTAAAAGAGTTAACCGGTGAATCATGGCCGATATTTTTATTAGCTATGCTCGTGAAGATTTAGTGCGAGTCATACCAATTGCAAAAGAGCTTGAAAAGGTTGGTTGGAGTGTATTTTGGGATAAAAAAACTCCTCCCGGCAAACAATGGAGGATTTATCTCAAGGAGAGGCTTGATGAGTCATGTTGTGTGCTTGTTGTCTGGTCTCCCGACTCGATAAAGTCCCATTGGGTTCATGCTGAAGCCGATGAGGCTCTTAATCGGAATATTCTGATTCCGCTCCTGCTTGATGAAGTTACGCCTCCGTTTGGTCTTGGTCATATTCAGGCCGCCGATCTCTCCAACTGGCAGCAAAACCGTGATGACCCGGAATTCCGGCAGCTTATTGCGGCCATCACCGATATCATTCCGCTACCACAAAAATCGACACCAAAGCCAGCTTTGTCGACCGTTGTTCCTGCGCCAGGCCAGAAACCAGTCGCAACAGCTCTACAGGAGATGCCCGCCAGCCAGCAGTCAGCAGCTTCCATGCTGAATATTGGTGACGAATATGGTGGCGGTAAAATAGCCTGGCTTGATGCTTCAGGTCAGCACGGACTTATTGCGGCAAAAGCTGATCTTCCTGGCAGAGATATTACTTGGGAAGCTGCAAAGAAAGCGTGTCGGGAGTTAGTGAACAATGGGTATAGCGACTGGTATTTGCCAACGAAGGAAGAGTTAAACAAGTTATATTACGCCAAAAGTGCTGTTGGCGGTTTTTCCGACTACACCTACTGGAGTTCTACGGAGAACGGTGCAGGTGGCGCGTGGATACAGTTCTTCGCCAGTGGCAACCAGTACTACAACAATAAGAGTGTGGGGTGGTGTGTTCGGGCGGTGCGGGCTTTTTAACTATTTATCTATTCAACAATTAAGGGGGTACCGGGGGCAACGCCCCCAGTCGAATTTTTTTTGGGCCACAGTATTTTACTCTGATTTCACAGTGTATCGTGATATCTATCGTCTGATCCTGAAAATCTTTGAAGACACCAAAGATTTTCAGCATAAATACAAATCCACTCTTGACCAGGATCTCAAACAAGATCGCCCGAGAGTGTACAATTTTGCCATATATGGAGATAAAAAGTGAAAATCAAACAACTGGATATTGAGGGTTTTCGTTCTCTCCGAAACGTAACATGGATGCCCGGCGATCTCAAGGTGATTATCGGCCCCAACGGAACCGGCAAGTCTAATCTTTTGCGTTTTTTTGGAGTTGATGGCAATTTCTGCCCAAGGAAGGCCGGGCAAATATATTCAGTCGTCAGGTGGAATGGATTCAATCGTTTGGGATGGTGTGGCATCATCCATCAAGTTTTCTCTGGAAACAATGGAAGATGGGCTCTATTCAGGGGGAAAACAGTATGAGCTTGAATTAGCAAGAGTTGGAAAAACGGGTTGATCCTGATGGGCAAAATCTTGTCAGTGTGCTGCATACGCTCTATACCGGCGATCGTGATTTCAAGAGGGATATTAATTCCGCCATGCGGGCTGCCTTTGGTGATGATTTTGAAGAGTTGGTATTTCCGCCAGCATCCGATCAGAGAATACAAATGCGGATTCACTGGAAATCATTGCAACGGGAGCAATCGGCGGCTGAACTTTCGGATGGAACACTCCGTTTTCTTTTTTTGCTGACCGTTCTTGCAAGTTCATCTCCCTCTTCGGGTATTGCCATTGAATTCAGGTGGCGAAATTGCTGAATTATCCGTGGAAGTGATGAGGAGATGTTTTATGAGTAATCAAGAGATCCTTGACTGACACCGATTCATGCCCAAGCAATTTTCCACCCCGATTTGGATCAGGAGCAAGGTTTGATGGAGAACCTCGAAACAGGTATTATTTGTAAGGCATCGCATATATTGCTTATCCAGAGCTGCTGAGGATCTTTCATTATGGTTTAATTCAGGAGAGCCCGTTCTTGAGCTGCACGTCAGGCAGAACAAGTGGCAGTTATCTGCTATAGACAAGCATTGCAAGCGATAGGAGTATCCCTATAGGTGCCAGAGAAATAACGGAGAAAACAATATGAAACTTAAAGTCATTATTCACGAAGCCGAAGAGGGTGGTTATTGGGCAGAAGTTCCTGCAATTTCAGGCTGCGCCACTCAAGGCGATACAGTTGAGGAACTCCTGGCGAATGTAACTGAAGCTGTGGCCGCATGTTTATCAGTTGATTTGGAAGAGATTGAAGTTTCTGAGAATGACAAAGTATTGGAGCTTGTGGTTTGAAATCCATATCGGGAAAAGCATTTGCACGACTGCTTGAGCGTCGGGGTTGGAAATTGGTTCGGGTTAGCGGTAGTCATCATGTGTATATGAAAGCTGGCAGTCCAGCCAGAATCTCATTGCCTCTCCATGGCAACGCAGCTATGAAACTTGGGTTACTCAAGTACTTTATGAAAGTTGCAGGTATTGCAGAAAGTTGGCCGTAATAACGGCGGGATTTTTGCTCCTGAAGATTTTGACAGTATGGGCAGCAGCGAGATTGCCAAATTATTTGTTTGTGATAACAACCGTGATGATTGAACTCACACCCTGATGCTCAAAAAAAACTGGACCAAAATCACCGACAGTCTTAAGGCGCAGCGTTCTCCCTGGATAGAGGATTGCACTCATCCCGAGGTGGTCAAAACGATGCACGAGAGCTATTCAAAAACGATCAATAAAACCATGCTCTCGCGGCTTGGTGTCGGGTTGTACAGTCTGCTGGCGGTGGCAAGCTCATCTGACAAGTCGCTGATTGCCACCAACAGCTTCACGGGCTACTGGAGGTCTCAATGTGATCAACAGGTGTTAAGAGAGAACCGCATCAAACGAAGTGAAAAATCACTGGATATTCGCGATTGAAAGGTTGCTTTGTGGTTATTGGATAAACTTTTGTAACATTTCGAGTATCAGACTCTATTGTTTTGTATCTCTGAAAATATTTCCTCTCAAAAATATATAAAGTGACTATAATGATTATCAAGGAAGAATTGAACGCAAATAGTTTATTTGCTGAGATGCGAAACTTTTTTTCGACCGTTATCGATCAACGCAGTAGTAATGGTGGTATTTCACTTACTGATGCTTTAATGTCTGCCTTTGCCATATTCTCGTTAAAGGAAAAATCATTATTATCCTTTGAACTCAATCATGTGCTGTATGGTCAGAATCTTAAAACCGTGTACGGAATAGAAAGAATACCTGCCGACACTCATTTAAGAACAATCCTTGATTCAATACCTGCCGAAGCTTTAAGACCGGCATTTAAACTCATTTTTAATCGTTTACAGAGTTCAAATTATTTACAGGATTTTATATTTCTTGAGGATTACTATTTAGTTTCCCTGCATGAAACGGAATACTTTTCATCAAATGAGATAAAATGTGCTAATTGCATGGAGCGAAAATCTAAAGGTGGAACACTCTACTATCATCAATTTCTGGGTGCCGCCTTTGTGCATCCCGACAAGCGGGAGGTGATACCCTTGTTTCCAGAAATGATTGTGAAACAAGATGGACAAGCCAAAAATGATTGTGAACGAAACTCGGTCAAGCGATTTTTAAGTAGTTTCAGGGAAGACCATCCCCAGTTGAACGTTATTGTAACAGAAGATGGAATCTCATCTAATGCGCCTCATATTAAGGAATTAACAAAACATAACTGTCGGTATATTTTGGGGGTCAAACCGGATGATCACAAATTCTTGTTTGCTCAAGTGGCCAACATGAAATTGTATAGCAAGGTATCAGAGTTTTCGGTAGAACAAGGAGATATGACACATGTCTTCTCTTATTGCAACAATTTACCGTTGAATGAAACCAATCAGGATGTACGAATAAATTTTTTGGAATATTGGGAAATAAATAATAAAACAGCTAAAAAACAACATTGTATATGGGTAACAGATTTGAATATAACACAAAAGAATGCTCACGCGTTAATGCGAGGTGGAAGGGTACGTTGGAAAATAGAAAATGAAACAATTAATACGTTAAAAAATGAAGGGGAGGACTTTGAACACAATTTCGGACACGGTTATGATAACTTAAGTTCTATATTTGCTTCGCTAATGATGCTGGTATTTTTAGGAGATCAAAGCTTGCAGATAAGCTGCGATATATTTAATGAAGCGATGAACAAGTGCAAGTCGCAAACCAATTTCTGGCATAAAGTTCGCAGTTATTTTATCGGTTATATATTTGAGAGCATGAATGAAATTTACGATGCTCTTGTCTATGGCATCCAAAAACAAGAGCCCATGATTTTATATACAAAATCAAGGGAAATAGACAAGTGAGGCATTAACTGATAATAACCACTTTTTTGTGGGAAGAGAAATCTCTATGCCATAACATTGACAGCCGGGCCCATTGATAAAATTATATTTCGCATTTTCAAATCTGGCATTGCTGGTCATGTGCCAGAAATGGAACCAGACCGGTCTCCTCCGCCACTGCAAGTTGCGCAAACGCCTTTCGAACTGATATCTGAGGCTGGCCACAGCAAATGCCCGACTCAAGAAAATCATGCGCAACCTCATGCCTCGCCGCTCAAAGAGAAGCAAAGTCTCGAAAAAGCAACGACTAATGCGTGTATGACAAGAAGGATTTACAACTCCACAATGATGGTATTACTTGGAACACTGCTTGTTCTTATGGTGAAAAAGCTGGAAAATGGTTACATTCCCTGCAAAGGTTCACAGGTTTCCTGCCCGATAAATAATTGATACCGATTCATGGCCGATATTTTTATCAGTTATGCTCATGAGGATCAGGAGCGTGTCAGGCCAATCGTTCGAGAGCTTGAAAAACGTTGGAGTGTTTTCTGGGACCGAAAGATTCCTCCTGGAAAAACATGGGAGAGCTCTATTGGCAAAGCGTTGGAAGAGTCGCCTTGTGTTCTTGTTGTCTGGTCGCCCCTTTCTGAACGGTCGGATTGGGTTAAAAAAGAGGCGGATGTGGCCCGGAAAAAGGGTACTCTTGTGCCTCTTTTTCTTGATACGCTTGTGCTGCCACTGGGGTTTCTGCGGATTAATGCTGTAGATCTCTCTGACAGGAATAACAACAACGCTTATCAGGGATTTCAGTTACTCATTGATGCGATTGAATCCAAAATTTCACCCTCAACGCTGCCAGTTACAGAATCCCTCCCAAAGCATGGCCTGGCATTATTAGAGGGCGCTGCGCAAACAGCACCGCAACGCAAACCGGCGCAGCAATCGGTTGGAAACGTAGGTTTTGCTCAAAAAAACCAACTTGCAATAGGTGTTGCTGTTGTGATGTTGGTTATCCTTGGCGCTGTTGGGAGTATGCGGCTATGGTCAAAAGTCGAAAATAAATCTGTTTCCGGTGCTGCGGCAGTAAAAGTAAATCAGGAGGACGATGCCCGTCGAAAAACGACAGAAGCAAAATTGAGTGCAGATAAAGAGACTGCTCCCCCTTTTGGAGCGGAAGCGAAAAAAAAGCTAAAAATTGGTGATGAATATGGGGGCGGAAAGATTGCCTGGCTTGATGCTACAGGTCAGCATGGATTGATTGCTGCAAAAGCGGATATTCCAGGACCTTATCATTCATGGGATGCTGCGAAGGCAAAATGCGCGTCCCTCGGTGATGGGTGGCGTTTGCCAACCAAGGGTGAACTGGACAAGCTTTATCGGGCTAAATGTGCTGTTTGTGGTTTTTCTGACTACTTCTACTGGAGTTCTACGGAGTACAATGCAGATAACGCATGGATCCAGTACTTCTACCAAGGCATCCAGGGCTACTACGATAAGAGTTTCCAGCGGTGTGCTCGTGCTGTGCGAACTTTTTAACCGCCGCAAAGTTCCTAAAAAATAGAGAGTATCTCCTCCTCCAGCAACTGCTGGTTATAAAGCTCGGCGTAGAGGTGTTGCCCGGCGAGCAGCTCTTCGTGGGTGCCGCTTTCAACAATGGAGCCCTCTTTGAGCACAACAATGCGATCACAGTTTTTAACGGTCGAAATCCGATGGCTGATCAGCAGGATGGTCGTGTCAGGGAGTTTCTTCAGCAGAGCCTCAAAAATGCGTGCTTCGGTGTCGGTGTCGACGGCTGAAAGGGCATCATCAAGCACAAGAAGACGGGGTTTCCAGGCAATGGCTCTGGCAATGCAGGCTCTCTGTTTCTGGCCGCCGGAGAGGTTGATCCCTTTTTCACCGAGCATGGTCTCGAATCCGTCGGGAAAATCTTCAACATCGTCATGAAGCATGGCTATTTTACTGGCCTCAAGAACCGTATCGGCATCATCATCCCGGCTGCCCCAGTTGATGTTGTGGGCAATGGTGTCAGAAAAGAGAAAGTTCACCTGGGGGACAAAGCCGACGAGTTCTCGCAGGGTGGTGATTGGAAAGCTTCGGATGTCGCGGCCATCAAGCAGAATGGAGCCTTCGACCGGTTCGTAGAGTCGCGGGATCAGGTTGACCAGTGTTGTTTTGCCTGAGCCTGTTGCGCCGACGATGGCCACTTTTGAGCCAGCCTCAATGTCGAGCGTCATGTTTTTCAGGATGGGATGCTGCTCCTGAAGAGGGTAGTGAAACCGGACGTTGCGGAAAGAGAGTGCGCCTGTGAAATTTTTTTCTTCAGGGAATCCATTCTTTTTTTCAGTAATATCGGGTTTAATGCTGAAAATTTCGTTCAGCCGAACCTGCGCTGATGCGGCTCTCTGGATAATACTGGTGACCCAGCCGATGGAGATGATTGGCCAGCTCAGCATTGAGACGTAGACGATAAATTCCGCGATTCCGCCCACCGTCATGCTTTTCTCAATAACGCCGATGCCGCCAACCCATACCACGGGAAGCAGCGAGAAGGCGGTCATGGAGGTGAGAAAGGCAAAAAAGAGCGCTTGCAGTTTTCCGAGCGAGAGGTTTTTGTGGTAATACTCTTTGTTGAGAGCTTTAAACCGCTCGATTTCAAAAGATTCGCGGTTGTAACTTTTCACAACCCTGATGCCGGAGAGATTTTCCTGGACAAGATTGGTTATGGCGGCGTAGCTCTCCTGAATACTTTTTGAGCGTTTTTGCATGGAGCTGCCGATTTTATAGACGGAATAGCTCAGGAGAGGAGCGGGCAGCAGGGCAAAAAGGGTCAGCTTCGGGGAGATGGCAATCATTGCCACAAGCGCAAACACAAGTCGGAAAAAGGTGTTGAGGGAGTACATGATGCCGGGGCCGAGGAACTCTCTGATGGCGTTCAGGTCGTTGGTGCCTCTTGAAATGAGTTCGCCGGTGCTGGTGGTATTATAAAAACGTCTCGGCAGGGTTTGCAGATGTTTATAGTAGTCGTTTTTCAGGTCAAACTCAATGTGCCGTGAAGCAACAATAATGTTTTGCCGGACAAGAAAGAGAAAATAGCCACTTAAAAGAGCGAAGAGAAAGTAAAGGCCGGCAGAGCGGAGAACGTCCAGCAGTTCGAACTTCCGGTTCATGGTGTCAATGGCCAGACCGATGTACTTTGGCGCGATGACGGCAAAGAGGTTGGTCAGGATGATGAAGAGAAAGCCTGACCAGAGATTTTTTTTATACCTTGAGAGATAAGGTTTCAGGCTGAGAAGATTTTTCATCCGTCTATTTGTTTTTGAAGTGACGGTTGTAATGTATAATAAGAAGAGAGAAAACAAAACTTCATACAGGCTTCTGTTTTATGGCATTTGACTCAAACAAAAACTATTACTCTATCGGCGAGGTCACTAAAATTGCCGGTGTTCCTCCCTACCTGCTCCGGTATTGGGAAACATTTTTTAATGAGCTGACTCCGGCAAGGGACACGCGGGGGAACAGACGGTACACCAATCGTGATATCGCCATGGTGCTCAATATCAAGGATCTTGTCTATGAGAAGGGCTATAAGCTGGGCAAGGCCAGTGAAATTGTCAAGGGTGCCCCTCGCAGTAGTGAAGAGGATCATAAAACCACCGAAATTCTCAAGTTGCAGAAACAGATTGGCACGGCAAAGAGTCGTCACCGTGCGGTTGATGAACGGCGTACATTGTTGCTGAAGGAGATAAAAGGGGAGATTGAAGATATTCTTCAGTTGCTGGGGTAAGAATGGGCATAACCAAAAAAGTCATAACAAAAAAACCGGCTTTCCACCGGTTTTTTTGTTTACTTCAATCCGCTTCTTACTGAGCGTACAGCACTTCAAACTGTCCGGTACCGCCCTTGCAGACATGCTCGACCCAGCGGCCATAAGCGCCACCGCTCCAGCGATACTCTTCAAGGTTCTGGGAACGGAACTGTGGTGCAGCATAACGCACTTTGAACCCTTTAGGAAGAACAATCTTCAACTGTGCATCGACTGTAAAGTCGTTGAACTTTCCTACCATGCCGTGGTGTACCAGCGGAATAAGAGGGTGGTTCAGGATTCTGCGAAGACCACCGCCAGCATCGACAGAGACACCGGGGAACTCACCGTCAACCTTGACTTCGATGCCCTGCGAGTCAGAACGGAAACCAGCTTCCACTGATGCAGGTTTGGTCAGCTTGTCTGCAGGGAAGAGTTCTGCCCAGCGAGCAATTGAATCAACAATACCGGAGCCGCCATGAGAGAAGCGCCATCTGGTAACGCCGACGGGGCCTTTTTCACCGCTCTGGGTGCCAATGCTGTTGACTTCGATTTTTGAAATTCTCTGACCTCCTTCATTCAGCGCGGTAAAGGCCGGGCCAATAAACCATAGTTCACGAATCCAGTCATTGAACGAACCGGTTGACTGCATGGCGCGAAGGGTGTTTTCCCACGTGTCAATAACATCATTGTTGTCAAGCGGAACCTTCATGATGATGTCGTGAAACTGACGTCCCTGCATGTAGATGGGGTTCGGGACGTTTCTTTTGACTGCGTCCGAGCGGTAGTAGAAGAGGTTGACAACGGAGCCTTCAAAAGAGAATGAGTGTGAGAAGTCGCCTACAGAAACGGAGCCTTCACCAACGCAGATTCTTCTTTCTTTGGTTTCATTGGCAATATCAGCCTCAACAACCAACTTGCTTTTTGTGCTGTCTACAATTGACTCAATAACAGCCGAGAACCTTACAAAACCTTTTGCTGGATCAAGAGGTTTCACATTGATCTTGATGTTACAGTCTGCCGGTAGCAAAGGCAGTGCAGGAGGCACGTTAACCTTGGCCCTGCATTTTACTTTGCCCCACGAGCTCGAACCGCCCTCGAGTACGATCTCGTAATCTGAGTGTGCGGTAGTGGTGTCTTTAGTGCCGAAAAGAGCCATAATGAGTTCTCCTTTTTCTAATGGCGTTGAAATTGGATATTATCAGGAAAAAATTCAGGGAGACTATTCCTGTTAAGTAACAGATTGTAACAAATTTAAAGAATATAAATCAATAATTAAAGTAAAATATCTCTTGCAGGGCAATCTCTTTGTCAGAAAAGTCATTTCTTTTGGTGCTTTCGTGCAAGATGGCCATTATTTTAACTTTTTTTTGTTGTTGCTGATAATTTTTTGATCTTTTTATGACCTCATTCTCCCGTTCAATTTTTCAATTGAGTCATTCCCGTTATGCGGGTTCCGTTTTGACAGGTCTTTTTCTTGGTCTGTCGTTCCCCTCTTATCCGTTTATTCGTCTTGAACTCCTGGCATGGATCGCGCTTGTGCCGCTGCTTCTTTCTCTTCGTTCGGTTGAAAAAGCTGGTGAGCTGTTTCGTCGGGTTTATCTTTCAATGCTCCTCTTTTGTTTGATCAGCCTCTGGTGGGTAAGTCTTGCTACTCTCCCGGGGGGGGTTCTTACTCTGTTTGCGCAGGCTTTATTTTTGACCGTGCCACTTCTGGCTTTTTATGTCGTTAAAAAAATGGCTGGCTACCGTTTTGCACTGTTTTCGCTCCCTTTTCTTTGGGTTGCCTGGGAGTGGGCCTATATGCAGCAGGATCTTTCGCTTGGATGGCTTACCCTCGGTAATTCCCAGGCAAATTTGAATGTCATGATTCAGTATGCCGATGTAACCGGTGTCTGGGGTATCAGTTTCTGGCTTTTGTGGTTCAATGTGCTTGCCGTTATGGCTTTGAGGAGCGGGAAAAAAGAGGTGCTTCGTTTTGTTGCGCCCATGCTCCTCATGATTCTTGCTCCTTTGCTTTACTCTTGGGCGCTTTGGTCTCGTGATACAGGCAAGAGTGAGAACAGGCCCAGGCTCCGCGTTACGCTTGTTCAGCCCAATATTGATCCTCATGGCAAATGGTTACGGCAGAACAGTGGCGATATTATGGATCGATATTACTGGATGACCGGCAAGGTCGTTCGTGACAACCGGCCTGACCTGGTGATATGGCCGGAAACCGCCATTCCCTTCTCTCTTTTTGATGCCAACTATGCCGCTGATCTCCACTCGTTGCGGGCATCGCTGAGGCAGTGGCATACAGCCCTCCTGACCGGGTTTGTCGATGTCATGATGTTGCACAACGAGCCCTATGAGGCCTATAATGCATCAATGTTGCTCGAATCTGGCAATGCGGCTCCTCAGATATATCGCAAGATGCACCTGGTTCCGTTTGCAGAGCGAGTACCTTATGTTGAATATTTTCCCTGGCTTGGTTCTGCAACCTTTTCACTTTCAGGGATAAGGGGATGGGGACGTGGGCTCGACACTGCTGTCATGAAGCTTTCCACGGCAAAGTATGGAGAGGTCGTTATCGCCAATTTCATCTGTTATGAATCTATTTTTCCCGGTCATGTTGCGGAGTTTGTTCGTAAAGGGGCAAGGCTGCTTACCCTTGTGACCAACGATGGCTGGTATGCCACCTCTTACGGTCCGTATCAGCATCTGGCCATTGGAAGGTTGCGCTGTATCGAGAACCGTCGTGCGATGGCGCGGTGTGCCAATACAGGACTTACCGTTGTTCTTGACAAGTATGGACGTACGATTGCGCAAATTCCCTGGTGGGAGAAGCAGACGCTGACTGCTGAGGTGCCGCTGGAGAGTCGCCTGACTTTTTATACATGCAATCCCGATCTTTTGCCAAAACTTGCAGTTGCCATATCCGCCCTGCTGTTTTTCGTTGCTTTTGTAATGAATTGGAGAGGGGATATTGCTACAGACCGTAAGCCTTGATTTTCCGGTACAGGGTGCGTTCGGTAATTCCAAGTGCCAGCGCGGTTTTCCGTTTGTTTCCGTGGTATGTTTCGAGTGCTTCGGCAATCGATTTTTTTTCGATGTCGTCCAAAGAGCGTAATGGCTCAGGCTCTTTTTCCTGGCCGTTTTCCAGCGAAGTTGGCATCAGGGCATTGCTGAACGGTGAAACGGTTGCCTGAATATCGGGCAGAAGTAACGGAGCGAGTGGTTTGCTTTGAACCAGGTGTTGCAGAAGCATCCTGATTTCAGTTACCTCCTGGCGAAGCTGTATAATATTGCTGTAGATGAACTGGAGTTCGTTTTTTTCGGAACGTGCCGGGTCATGCACCAGACTTTTATACCGGTTTCTCTGCACCAGATGTTTTTCAAGAATTTCCGGGGTGATGTATTTGCCCTTTTCAAGCACCAGGAGCGATTCAATAAGATGTCTCAACTCTCTGACATTTCCCGGCCAGGGGTAGCGCATCAGCACTTCTGCCGCATCCGGGCTGAAGCCGTCAAAGATGATTTTGTGTTTTTGTTCAAACTCATGCACAAAATTTTCGGCAAGCAGGAGAATGTCTCTCCCTCTTTCCCTGAGAGGCGGGAGCTGAAGCTCAACGCTGCGCAAGCGGTAGAAGAGATCTTCCCGAAAGTTTTTTTCAGCGACGGCCTGATACATATTTTTGTTGGTGGCTGCAATGATGCGTGCATCAGAGTAAATGGTCTCCGATGAACCGACCCGTTGAAACTCCCCGGTTTCAATAACCCTCAAAAACTTTACCTGGGTTTCAAGAGGCATTTCACCAATCTCATCAAGAAAAATGGTGCCTCTGTCGGCGCTTTCAAAGTACCCTTTTCTGCTTTGTACTGCCCCGGTAAAGGCTCCTTTTTCATGGCCGAAAAGTTCAGATTCCAGAATGCCGACAGGAATGGCTCCGCAGTTGACAGGAATGAAGCTTTTGTCAGCACGCAGGCTGTTTGCATGAATAAATCGAGCCAGAACCTCTTTGCCAGCGCCTGTTTCTCCGATGATCAGCACCGTAATATCTGTTTCGGCAACCTGAAGGGCAAGTTGCTTGAGCTGGGAGATCAAAACGGATTGTCCGATAATTGCAGGCTCTCGTTTCATCACAGGGTTCTGCTTTCGATTCAATGGTTCATGCGGTTATATGGCCGGAATAACGAATCCCGCAAACGGCAGTTTTTTTGCAGCCGCTTCGGCCTCCTGTTTTGAGGTATAGTTGTTTTTCAGTTGTACCCGGTATAACTCTCCTCGCAGAAAAGTCTCTGTCGGGGCGTAACGAGTTATTTGTGTGGCAAGCGCTTCAGCATTTTCCCGGCTTTTGAAACTCCCAAACCGCACCGTAAAAGTTTTTTGTCCGGTAGCGGTTGTCTCCTGTTTGGTGACCTTTACCGGAGGCTCTGCAGGGTTTGCCTTTTCGGGAATGGGCACCTTCTTTTCGCTTTTTTTGATGCGGGAAGTCGGCAGGTGCTTCGTGGTGTCCTGTTTGCTTGCCAGGGGAGCAGGTGCTGCGCTTTCCATGGCGAGACTGTAGGCGGCTATTCGTGATCTGCTGATTTGGTCAAGAGCAGGATCAGGGTAGAGCGTCAACTGTTTTTGATAGAGAGAAACCGCCTGTGCTCCATCCTCTGAAAGAAGAGCTTCAAGCACCAGCTTTTCAGAGGGAAGTGCAACTTTTTGCCTGAGATTATCCAACAAATAAACCTTATCTTCTGCCACATAACGCAGGATCTCCCTGGCGTATGACTGCTCATCGGCAGCGTGCAGCACCGTTGGGCAGAAGAGCGCAACAGAGAACGCAACAGAAAGTGGCGCAGCAAGATTGCGGAGAAGCAATAACGTTTTATCAGAAAGCATAGGCTCGTGTTGTTGTTTTGTTGTTTCCTGTTTTTGTAGACGTGCGCCGCCAGTTCATGAATATGCCAAATATTTTCATATAAAATCAATTGCATTCCATGCATCTTCTCACAGTCAAAGCTTTTGCGAAAATTAATCTCGGCCTTTTGATTACCGGCAAGCGCCCTGACGGGTATCATAGGCTCGAAACCATCTTTGCCCCCATTAACTGGTATGACACCATCGATTTCAGCGATTCGGAGCGGATTTCGATGAGTTGCTCCAACAGTGATCTTCCGGTTGACGACAACAACCTTTGTATCAAGGCGGCAAAATCCCTGCAGCAGTTTGCTGGAATACAGACGGGCATTGCCATGACGCTTCTCAAAGAGGTGCCTTTTGGTGCCGGGCTTGGCGGTGGAAGCAGTGATGCGGCAACCGTGCTCAGAGTGCTCAACGATCTCTGGCAGGTCAACGCTTCTCCTGTTGAACTGCACACACTGGCGGTGAAACTTGGAGCTGATGTGCCATACTTTTTGGCCATGAAAGGGCTTGCTTATGCCAGGGGTATTGGCGATGAGCTTGACGACCTTGGTCTGAGCCTTCCTTATTATATAGTAACAGTATTCCCCGAAGAGCACATCCCAACGGTCTGGGCCTACAAAAATTTCTATCCCCGTTTTGATCGTGAGCTTCCCGACCTCAAAACGCTTGCTTCAGAACTCTGTCGTTTCGGGAAAAAAGAGGGATTTCCAGCCTTTGAAAATGATTTTGAGCCTGCGGTGTTCGATCACTTTCCGGCAGTTCGCCTTGTCAAGAGCACCTTGCTTGAAGCGGGAAGTGTGTTTGCCTCTCTGTCCGGCAGTGGTTCAGCAGTTTTCGGCCTTTTCGAGAGGGAGGATGAGGCGCTGGCGGCCATGAAGCGCGTGCCCGAAACGTATCGGACGAGCCTGACGCCGCCGGGTTTTGCCATGGAGCAGTGATAGTTTATCCCCGCCGCCCCTGCACAATAATCTCACTCAGTTCATCGCTGATAAGTCGCAGATCCTCATCCAGAAAGTGAGAGGAGTGCAGGCGGGCGCGTTTGACCTCCGTCACATCAAGCACCGCATCCATGACATGTGGCTTGAACAAGGGTGCCGCGCAGAGTACTGCACCATCAGGCCCGTTGAGCGACGAGTTTCCCCAGTAGGTGAAGCTGTCTTCGTTGCCAACGCGGTTGACGCAGGCGACATAGCTGCTGAAGAGAAACGAGCAGGTTGAGGCAATGGTCTGCCACTGGGTAACAATGGCCGGGTTTCCGCTGCCGGGCGACATGCGCAAGGGGCTCGACATCAGCACAACAAGCAGTTTGGCCCCCTGGTGGGCAAGCAGGAAGGGCACCGAAACGTGCCAGAAGTCCTCACAGATGGCCACTCCGATTCTGCCAAGCCGTTTTGAGGTGACGGCTTTGATTTGCTGACCGGCAGAGAAGTAGCGCAGCTCTTCAAACATGCCGTAGGTTGGCAAGTAGATTTTTCGGTGGATACTTCGTCCGTTCCCCTCCTCAAACATGAACGCCGAGTTATAGACACCATAGTCATCACTCAGCTCAATGCCGCCGCAGATAATGCAGATCTTCCGGCTGAGTTGACGCAGGGGCTCAAACCGTGCATCTTCAATATGCATGGCAATATCCTGTGCGGCATCCTGCACATTGTAGCCAGTCAGAGAGAGCTCGGGGAAAGCGATGGCATCGGCACCATCACGGATTGCCTCCTCCGTCAGTGTGCAGTGTCGGGCAAGATTTTCATCAAAGTTGGCCAGCGTACAATCGATTTGAGCTATTCGCAGTTTTGCGTTCAGCATTGTTCCGTCCGGTTTAGTGGTAAGGGTTGAAGAGAGAGAAAGTTATGCCCGCAACGGTATCAGGCCGGTAACCGGTGTGGTGCGTGCCGAAATGAAAACAGAATCGGGCGGTCATAGTCGTAACAGAAGAGCGGACAAAGTCTTCAAAAAAAGAAGATAAGCATAAAGCGTGAAAACCCGGAGACGTAAATTGTCGGGGTGGTAATTTGGATGATCGAGCATGTAATGAATTTGTGATAAAAGTCATATATTGGCCTGCTCAAAACTATTGTATCAAGCAGAAACGCTCTACTTCTCTTATGCTGTCATTACCGATTGAGGAACTTGCCAAAAGGGCTGGAAAGATAAAACTCGTTCTTTCTGATAATGACGGCGTTTTCACCGATAACGGTGTCTACTATTCAGAGAGGGGTGAGGAGATGAAGCGCTATTCCATCAGGGATGGCATGGGAGTCGAACGGCTCCGAAACTGCGGTATTGAGACCAGCATCATGACCGGTGAGGTTTCGCCAAGTCTGAAGAAGCGTGCTGAAAAGCTTGGTATGAAGAGGCTTTATCTTGGTGTCAAAGACAAGTTATCCATGCTCGAAACGGTGCTGGCCGAAACTGGACTTCACTGCTTTGAACTGGCCTATATCGGCGATGATGTCAATGATGCCGAAATTATGGAGGAGATAGCCAAAGAGGGTTTGACAGCATCTCCCCGTGATGCAACTGTTTTTGTTGAGCCATACCGTCACTATCGGGCTCAAGCTGATGGTGGGGACGGTGCATTCAGGGATTTTGCCGAGTGGCTCCTTGCGCTCAGAAATTATTGACTATATTTTTTATTAACAGCGATTCCAGGCATTTTCAATTGAAAGGAGTGGATGGATCGTTTTATCCAGAGTAGTGTAATGGCTGAAATTACCATAGGGAAGAGGATAGTGGGAGATGGGCATCCCGTATTTGTTATAGCTGAGATCGGCATCAACCATAATGGATCGATGGATGTTGCCAAAAAACTTATTGAAGGCGCGGCTCTGGCTGGCTGTGACGCGGTAAAGTTTCAGAAGCGCACTCCGGAACTTTGTGTGCCGAAGGATCAGCGCGATATTGAGCGTGATACTCCGTGGGGACGCATGAAATACATCGATTACCGATACAAGGTTGAGTTCGGGCGTGATGAGTATCAGGAAATAGACCGGTTCAGTAAAGAGCACGGTATTTTGTGGTTTGCATCCTGCTGGGATGAAGACTCTGTTGATTTTATGGAGCAGTTTGATCCCCCCTGTTACAAGGCAGCTTCGGCATCGCTGACCGACCTGGCACTTCTGAAGAAAACCGCAGCAACCGGAAGGCCGCTCATTATCTCTACCGGCATGTCTACCATGAATGAGGTTGAAAAAACGGTCGCAGAGCTGGGAACCGAAAAACTTCTCATTGCTCATACCAATTCAACCTACCCCTCTCCGATTGACGAGCTGAACCTTCGCATGATTACAACGCTGAAAGCTCTTTATCCCACGGTGCCGATCGGTTATTCCGGCCATGAAGTAGGGCTTTCCACCACGTGGGCCGCTGTTGCGCTTGGAGCAACCTTTATTGAACGTCATGTCACCATTGATCGCGCTCTCTGGGGATCTGACCAGGCGGCATCGGTTGAACTTTCAGGTATGGCAAGGCTGGTTTCAAATATCCGCGACATTGAAAAAGCTCTTGGTGATGGCATCAAGCGTGTCTACGATGGCGAAGCTGCAGCCCGCAAAAAATTACGGCGCTCGTGATTTTATAATTTTACTCTCATTGATAAAAAGGATTCCGAACTTTTTTTAATAAAGCATCACACTATGAGCAACAACAGCAATAACGGTAAAGTACCTGCCCAGGAGTTTGAATACAAGGCTGAAATGAAGCAGCTTCTGGATCTTATTGTCCATTCACTCTATACCCATCCCGAAATCTATCTCAGGGAGCTTATTTCAAATGCTTCCGATGCGTTAAGTAAAGTGCGTTTCAATGCACTGACTGATCAGGACATTCTTGGCAAAGAGGCTGAGCTTGCCATCAGAATAAGCATTGACTCCAAAGAGATGACCTTTGTCATTGAAGACAGTGGTGTCGGCATGACGGAAGAGGAGCTGATTGCCAATCTTGGAACGGTTGCAAAGTCGGGGACACTCAGCTTTATGCAGTCGCTGAAAGAGCAGCAGAAACAACTTGACGGCAATCTTATCGGACAGTTCGGTGTGGGTTTCTACTCCGTCTTTATGGTCACCGAAGAGGTCACGGTTGAGACCAGAAGCGCCCGGCCCGATTCGCAGGGCTATCGCTGGCGCTCCAGTGGTCAGGGTACCTATACCATCGAAAAAATTGACAGGGCTGAGCGTGGCACAAAAATCTCCTTCAAGCTCAAGGAGGAGCACAAAGAGTTTGCTGAAGAGTACCGTGTTGAGCAGGTTATCAAAAAGTATTCCAATTTTGTTGACTTTCCCATCTATCTGGGCGAAAAGCAGGTCAACAGTATTACCGCGCTCTGGCAGCGTTCAAAGAGTGAGCTGAAGGAGGAAGAGGTCAATGAGTTCTACAAGTTCATTGCCAACGATTATCATGAGCCTCTTGATTTTCTGCCGATTTCAGTCGAAGGCAAGGTCACCTTCAAAGCGCTCCTGTTTCTGCCAAAAGAGGCACCGCCGGAGATGCTTTATCGCCAAAGTGAACTCGAAAACCGTGGTCCGCAGCTCTATGTCAAAAAAGTGCTGATCCAGAATGAGTGTCGTGATCTTCTGCCCGAATACCTTCGCTTTATTGTTGGCGTGGTCGATACCGAAGATCTTTCGCTCAATGTGTCGAGAGAGGTGGTGCAGTCGAGCCCCGTGATGGCCAAAATCCGCCAGATTCTTACCACCAAGATTCTTGGCTGGTTTGAATCACTTGCCAAAGAGCAGCCTGAAAAGTTCAAGACATTTTACAAGGCATTTGGTGCCATTATCAAGATTGGTCTGAATACGGACTTTACCAATCGCGACAAGCTTGTTGAGTTGCTGCGGTTCGAAAGTACAAAGACCGAAGAGGGGGGATATGTGACGCTCAGGGAGTATACGGAAAGAATGGGTGCCGATCAGAAAGAGATCTACTATCACTCCGGAAACAGCCGCAGTCAGCTTCTTGCACACCCTAATCTTGAGTATTTCCAGGATATGGGCATTGAGGTTTTGCTGCTCAGCGATCCGGTTGATGTGTTTGTCATTCCCTCCCTTCATGAATACGATAAAAAGCCTCTCAAGTCGATTGAAAAGGCTGATATTGACTTTTCGAAGCAGAAAAAGGAGACCGCAGAGCCTCTTGCCGAGAATCTTCTTGCTCCGGTGCTGCAGCTTTTCCGCGAAACACTTGGTGAAGGGATTGAGGATGTTGTTGAGTCGCATCGGCTTGTCAACTCTCCCGTAACGCTGGTGATTGGAAAGGATGGTCTCGACAGCCAGATGGAAAAGATGATGAAGATGATGCAGAGTTCTATGCCTGCCGCAAAAAGGATTCTCGAGGTCAATACCTCACACCCGATTATCCGCAATCTTGCCGGCATGATCATTGCCGATATCAATAATCCTCTGATCAGAACGGCAATGAAGCAGCTTTATGAAGGGGCACTGTTTCTTGAGGGAGGTCTTGAGTCGACAACCGCATTTTTATCGAGGATGAACGAGTTGATCGAGGCGGCAACTCTTTCCAGATAAGCTGGATTTAAAAACTTTTAAACAGTGAATTTGTGAACAAGGGAAGGGTGTTTGATGAAAGGGTTGTTGCGGTATTTCAGAAGAATGAGATCACCGAGCATCATATTTATAAAAATCTTTCCGGCAGGGTAAGCGGTGTAAAAAATCGCCGCATACTCTCCCAGATTGCCGACGATGAAATGCGTCATTACGGTGTCTGGAAAAATTATACCAGAAAGGATATCAGTCCCAATCGTTTCAAGGTATGGTTTTACACGCTGGTCAGTATGGTTTTCGGTTTTACTTTTGGCATCAAGCTGATGGAAAACGGCGAAAAAAGGGCACATGATCTCTATAGTCGCATTCCGGGTTCCTTCAAGGAGGTCAATGGAATTCTCCGCGATGAGGAAGAGCATGAGCAGGCACTGTTGACGCTGCTTGATGAAGATCGTCTGAAATACACCGGTTCGATTGTTCTTGGCCTGAATGACGCACTGGTCGAGCTGATGGGGGTGCTGGCCGGTCTTACTTTTGCTCTTCACAGCACATCCGTTATGGCATTGACAGCTTCCATCACCGGCATTGCTGCGGCACTTTCCATGGCGGCATCAGGCTACCTTTCAACAAAGTCGGATCCGGGCGGTAAAAACCCTTTCGTCGCCTCATTGTATACCGGGGTAGCCTATATTATTACTGTTTTGTCGCTCATTGCACCCTATCTCATTTTTGAAGATCGCTATCTTTGTCTCGGGCTCTCATTTTTTACGGCGATATGCATCATCGGCTTTTTCAACTACTACATTTCCGTTGCCCGTGACTTGCCGTTCAAAAGCCGTTTTTTAGAAATGGTCGGGTTAAGTTTTACCGTTGCGGCCCTGAGCTTTGGGGCTGGCTATGTTCTGCATTTTGCCTTCCCCGATATTCTGATGTAGCCCTCTTCAGGCAGGGAGCGATCGCAGCAGTGCAGCAACGGCTGCTGCGTCGACCGGTTGCGTCGTGTTTATTTCAAGAGTGATTTTTTGCTCTTCAGTGGTCAACCTCTCCTGTTTTTCCAACTGTGAAGCAAGCACTTCAGCGTCGGCCTCTGAGGCATCGTTCCCTCTCAAAGAGCGTTGCTGTACTCTTTCCATGAGCATCTTTTCAGGAGCTGAAAAACGCAGAATCCGGCAGGAAGTCTTGAGGCTTTCGGCAAAATCCATGAACAGTTTCCGGTTGTCAGCCTTCAGAAAAGTCGCATCCACGATGACCGATATCCCGGCTTCAAGGCAAAGCCTGGCGACTTCAAGCAGTTTGTGGTAGGTTTTGCTGGTGATGGTATCGGTATAGAGCGACAGGCTTTGTTTGCTCCCCTCAAGCGGCTTGAGTCCCGCAAGCCTTTTCCGTTCGATATCAGAGCGGATATGGATCGACGGCAGTGACCTGGCAATGTCGCTCGAAACAGTTGTTTTTCCGCTACCTGAAACACCCTGGGTCAGGATGAGCAGAGGTTTTTTGGGAGAGGAGTAGTGTTGTGCCAGCCGGATATAGGAGCGATGTTCTTCAAGAATCTGTTGATCGGTATCCTGGCCGCTGGTCTGTGCATAGCGGATGGCGGTCACTTTTGCCCGTACCATCGCCCGGTAGAGAGCATAAAAGAGCAGCAGCGGGAGAGCGCCGTAATCGCCAGTCTCCATCAAATAGTTGTTCAGGAGTCTCCAGGCCAGTTGCGGTTCTCCGCCATGGTCGAGATCCATAAAGAGAAACGCCAGATCACTGATGACATCAATATTGCTGAGGTGCTCATTAAATTCAATGCAGTCAAAGAGCAAAATCCGGTTTTGCCACAGAACCATATTGCCGGTATGGATATCCCCATGGCATGGGCGAATAAATCCTCCTCTCTTTCGCTGGAGAAGCAGAGGGTAGAGGCGTTGATGTTCTTGCAGGGTCCATGCTTTCAGCTCTTCAAGCCTTTCAATTTCTCGCCGGTTTGACGCAATCGACTCCATAGCGGTAAAATTGTGAAGCATCGGCTTGACAAGATTTGCCGGATGGCCGCAACCGCTCTCTCTGGCCACCGGGGGCAGTGAGGTATGGAAGCGGGCGATCATGCATGCAAGATGATCGATATGTTGGTCGGTGAGCAGCTTTTTTGCAAGCATCCTGTCAAGCTCCATTGTCCGGTCAAATTGTACCATTTTAACGGCGTATTCGACAAGCTCTCCTTCAGCGTCAATAAAAAATGTATTTCCAGTGCAAACGACCGGCACAACAGAGAGGTAGATTTCCGGGCAGAGCCTCCGGTTGAGGCGAAGCTCCTCGTTGCAGGAGTGATGGCGTTTTTCAAGAGTCGAAAAATCCAGAAATCCAAGGTTCAGCGGCTTTTTGATTTTGTAAGCCAGCGACCCGGTAAGGAAAATCCAGGAGATGTGGGTCTCCACCACCTCAATGGCTCCAGTTGGGTGAGGATATGCCGCCGAACGGCTCAATGCATCAACCAGAGATTGCATAGCGGTATAAGTGAAAACGCTGAAAAAAGATTTATTGCTCCAATATACAGGAGCGAATCGAAGCAGACAAGAAATGTGCGGTCGAATGGATTCCTTTAAAAAAAATGTAAATTGAAGTTTCATTGCAAAAGAAAGACGCTTCATCACATTCATGTAGTCAACTTACCGTTATGATACATCTTACAAGGATACTTTGTCCGACCGATTATTCACCTACGTCGGATAATGCTGTGCGTTATGCTGTTGAATTTGCCAGAAAAGTTGGCGCTCATGTCAGGTTTGTCCATATCCTCTCTCCCGGAGTCCTCCCCGAGAAACCCGCAGCCTCATCGGAAGAAACCGCAGTTTCTGCCGTTCAGCCCGAAGAGGATGGTGATGCGCTTCCCGACAATTTTTCACGAGTGCTTATGGATGAAAAAAAGAAGGGTTTGAATGCCGATTTTCGTGTTCTCAAGGGGGACGCTCCCAATGTTATTGCTGAACAGGCCCATTCATGGGGTGCTGATCTTATCATTATGGGTTCGCATGGCCGTACAGGTCTGCAGAGGATTATGATGGGCAGCGTGGCCGAAGAGGTTTTTCGTTGTTCTGACATTCCAGTACTGCTGGTCAAGGAGCAGGCAGCCGCCAAGATTATTGTAGAATAACTGTTTCAACGCCCGAAATTCCTTTTAATTATACGTCGCTACATGTTATGGAACACTTCAGGGAATCAATTCTCTCGCTTATTACCGAAACATCCGCCAACCTTCCGAGTGATGTTCGTTGTGCACTTGCTGCCGCTATTGACCGCGAAGATCCCGCATCCCAGGCCGGTCTTGCCATGTCGACCATTTCGGTCAATATTGATATGGCCGTCGACAATGTTTCACCGGTTTGCCAGGATACCGGTATGCCAACCTTTTTTATCCACACCCCTCGTGGTGCCGATCAGCTTTTCATGAAAGAGGAGATTGAAGCGGCTGTTGCAGAGGCATCAAAAACAGGCAAGCTTCGTCCCAATGCGGTCGATGCCATCACGGGCAAAAATTCCGGCAATAATCTTGGCAGCCATTTTCCCGTTCTTCATTTTGAGCCATGGGAAAAGGATGAGATAGAAGTGAAGCTTATTTTGAAAGGCGGAGGCTGTGAAAACAAAAACATTCAGTATTCACTGCCCGATGTCATTCCCGGCCTGGGAAGCGCTTCGCGAGACCTTGACGGTGTGCGCAAATGTCTGCTTCATGCTGTCTATCAGGCGCAGGGCCAGGGATGCAGCCCCGGCGTTATCGGTGTCGGCATCGGCGGCGACCGTACCAGCGGTTTTGATTTGGCCAAAAAGCAGCTCTTCCGTACCATTGACGACCGTAACCCCGACAGCGAACTTGATGCTCTCGAACAGGAGATTGTGGAAAAAGCAAATACCATGGCTATCGGCCCCATGGGATTCGGCGGAAAAACCACCCTCTTTGGCTGTAAAATTGGTAAATCACACCGTGTTCCGGCAAGCTTCTTTGTCTCTGTCGCCTACAATTGCTGGGCATACCGCAGGCTTGGTGTCTTGCTTGACCCGGCTACAGGAACCATTGACCGCTGGTATTACAGGGATGCGGACGAGATCAAGCGCATGGCCAAAGGTGAAGGTATGCCTCTGACCGGTAAAGAGGTTGTTCTGCAGGCACCAGTTACCGAGGAGCAGATACGCAGTCTCAGGGTTGGCGATGTTGTGCTGGTCAACGGAACGATGCACACCGGCCGTGATGCATTTCACCACTACATCATGCACCACAATCTGCCCGCCGGTCTTGATACAACGGGCGGAGTTCTCTTTCATTGCGGTCCGGTGATCATGAAAAACGATGACGGCAGTTATCGGGTGACCGCTGCCGGCCCGACGACATCGATTCGTGAAGAGCCATTTCAGGCTGATGTTATCAAAAAGCTTGGTTTGAGAGCCATTATCGGGAAAGGCGGCATGGGTCCGAAAACCCTCAAGGGATTGCAGGAACACGGGGCAGTGTACCTCAATGCCATCGGTGGCGCGGCGCAGTACTATGCCCGCTGCATCGACAAAGTGACCGGTGTCGATTTTCTTGAAGAGATGGGTGTGCCCGAAGCCATGTGGCATCTGGAGGTCAGCTCATTCCCGGCTATTGTCACCATGGATGCTCATGGCAACAGCCTGCACCGTTTGGTCGAAGAGGAGTCGTTCCGTCAACTTGGCACCTTTGACAACGATTCGCACTCATGACGTTTTTCCCTGGTTATCAAGCTCATTTAAATTGAAAAGAGAAAGTTTATGAAAAAGATAAGATTTATGGACGTCTCTTTCCGGGACGGCTTTCAGTCATGTTTTGGTGCCAGGGTAAAGACCGAAGATTTTTTGCCTGCTCTGGAAGCTGCCGTTCATGCCGGTACCGACAACTTTGAAATAGGTGGCGGTGCCCGCTTTCAGAGTCTCTACTTCTATTGCGAAGAGGATGCCTTTGTTATGATGGATACAGCCCGCAAGATTGTTGGACCGGATATCAATCTTCAAACCCTGTCAAGAGGTGCCAATGTTGTCGGCCTTGTTTCTCAATCCCGCGACATTATCGACCTTCATGCCCGTCTTTTCAAAAAGCATGGCATCACGACCATCAGAAATTTCGATGCCCTGATGGATATCCGAAACCTCTCCTATTCCGGGCAATGTATTTATAATGCCGGGCTCAGGCATCAGGTCGTTGTGGCCATGATGGGTCTTCCGCCGGGATTGGTCGAGACCTACTGCCACACCCCGCAGTTTTACCTCGACAAGCTGCAGGAGATTCTTGATGCCGAAATTCCATTCGACAGTGTCGCCTTCAAGGATGCTTCAGGCACCACAACTCCTGCGGTTGTTCATGAGACCATCAAGGGCGCAAGAAAGATGTTGCCGGAAGGAACTGAAATCCAGTTCCATACGCACGATACTGCAGGGATGGGTGTCGCCTGCAATTATGCCGCCATCACCGGGGGCGCAGACATTATTGACCTCTCCATGGCCCCGGTCAGCGGAGGGACAGCCGAAGTCGATATTCTCACCATGTGGCAGCGGCTCAGGGGTACCGGCTACACTCTCGACATCGATCAGGAAAAATACCTTGAGGTTGAGGCACTCTTTATCGATCAGATGTATAAGTACTACATGCCCCCCGAAGCGACAGCCGTCAATCCGGTGATCTCCTTTTCACCCATGCCAGGCGGTGCCCTTACGGCCAATACCCAGATGATGCGCGACAACAACACGCTTCATCTTTTCCCCGAAGTGATCAAGAACATGCGGGAGGTGGTGGTCAAAGGAGGTTTTGGTGCCTCGGTTACCCCGGTTTCACAGTTCTATTTCCAGCAGGCATTTGCCAATACCATTCAGGGGCACTGGAAAAAAATCACTGACGGCTATGGCAAAATGGTGCTGGGTTACTTTGGTAAAACTCCAGCCACGCCCGACGAAGAGGTGGTGCGGCTTGCATCAGAACAGCTTGGACTTCCTACAACGCTCGAAGATGTGCACGATATCAACGACCGAAATCCTGAACTGGGTGTCGCCTATAACAGGTCGCTGCTTCAGAACGCCCATATTCCGCAGACTGACGAAAACATTTTTATTGCGGCAACCTGTGGTGCCAAAGGGATTGCCTTCCTTCAGGGCGATTGCTCAACTGGTATTCGTTACAAGGCCGACATTGCTGTTGAAATAAAGGCAACACCAAGAGCCGAGGTGGTGGCCGCTTACCACGAAGCTCACAAACACGACATCCATCAGAAAGAGGTGAACTACCGCCTTGAAGAGCTCTTTTCAAAGCTGCCATCAGCGTCGGCAGTTTCAACTCCACCGGCCTCAAAAGTCATTTCGATGGCCGGGAACTTCACCGTTTTCGTTGACGGGGCTCCTTATACGGTCTCTTTTGCTGAAGGCTCGTCTATCAATCCGCCGTCCGTCACTGCGCCTGAACTTTCCGCAGCACCAGGCAAACCGGACGAGTCAGCAGTCTCAGCCGGCACACCCGTATCGGCAGTTATGCCTGGCAATGTCTTCTCAATCGCGGTCAAAGTTGGTGAAGAGGTGCGGGAGGGAGAAGAGGTGGCCGTTATTGAAGCCATGAAAATGGAAACCCCGGTCAAAGCTCCCTGTGCAGGAAGAGTTCTCTCCATTACGGTAGCCAAAGGGGACACGGTAGGAATGGGAGAGACCATGATGACCATTGGATAAAACTGACGATTTCGGACTCTCGTGTTCAGGCGGATGCTCCCTGAAGACGGGAGTTGCAGAAAATATAAAAAATTTGAAGCTCTCTGTTCAGAATACCCTCATCGGTCGTGTCGGAATAGCAGAACATGACGGGAGTATAACCAACCTTTTTTTTGCAGAGGAGAAGCTCCCGGCGGGCATTGAACGCCTTGAAACTGAAGGACTTCACGAGGCTTTCCGGCAGTTGGAGCGTTATCTTGCGGGAAGCCTGAAAGCGTTTTCACTGCCATTGGCTCCTGCCGGGACACCATTTATGCTGGCGGTGTGGCGCATGCTCTCCAAAATTCCTTACGGCACAACAGTGAGCTACAGGGATGTGGCGGCTGCTCTCGGAAATCCTTTTGCTGCAAGGGCAGTGGGGATGGCAAATCATCGGAATCCTCTACCGCTCTTTCTTCCCTGCCACAGGGTTATTGGCAGTGACGGTACTCCTGGCGGGTATCGTGGCGGGCTGGCATTGAAAAAATGGTTGCTTGAGCTTGAACGCGGGGCTGGGTGAGCAGACTTGAATGGCTCGCCAGCATGTTACCCCGCCAATGGTAAGGGGCAAGGCAAATCGCCACAGGGGATCACGCCGTCGGTTGCAACACAGGAACTCCTCGTGTTCTGGTTTATGGTTTCACGACCACTTCGCAATTTGGATGGAGATCCATAAAGCGTTCAAGTTCTTCTTCAGGAACTCTGCCAGACGAGAGTTCTATTTTTTCGAGTTGCTGCAGGTGCATGATCGGGCCGATGGTGGTCACGAGGGTCTTCGATATATCAAGTTCTTCGAGGTTGGCAAGTTCCGCCAGAGCATCGATAGACTCAAGCGGTGTGCTTGCTATGCTCAGCTCTCGAAGATCAAAGAGCTCTCGAAGCGGTTCAATGCTTTTGATTCTGGATTTATTGCATCGGAAATACTCGAGATTCTTGAGCCCGGCGAGTGGCGCTATATCGTCAATATTGGAGTTGTCTATGCCAAGCTCAATAAGATTTTCGAGATGGCTGAGGGGTTGAAGGGAAGTGATACCTGTTTTATAGCAACTGAGCTTTTCAAGGTTGACAAGCTCTTTCAGGGGTGAAAGATCCTTGATACTTGTTTCAGAACAATAGAGTTCTTCAAGGTTAAGAAGCTGACGGATTGGCTCAAGTGAACTGACCTGTGTGCTCGATATCCAGAGCAGTTTCAGGCTGGTAAGGTTGCGCAGGGGTTCAAGCGAGGTAAAGTCGCAGTCAAATGCATAAAGGCGTTGCAGCTTTTTAAGATTGACCAGCGGCTCAAGATTCTCAACGGGGGACTCGTCGCAACGGAGCTGCTGAAGCTTTTCGAGTATCCGAACGGGTAACAGATTATGGATTCGGCGGTTGTCGCAACGGAGATGCGTTGTATCAAAAAAGGAGAGCAGCTCCTGGTCAGAGGGTTCCCGGACAATCTTGAGAGTCGTTTTAATGACCTCTTTCCAGTCAGAGGTCAAGGTATTCCACCACTTTTTTCGAAGAGCGCCATCCCGCAGGAGCTCAGCCCTGGAGGTGCGGCGAAGAAACTTGAGTTCATCACCGTTGTTGGTGGCCTCTCTTGCACTTTCAGCAGCAACATTTTTCGCAGAAGGGGCAGGATTGTCGGCGTTGAAATTGAGTTTTTCGGTAAGGCAGCGGGTATACCACTCGGCTTTTTTCTCCTCAATGTTCTGATGGTGCAATTCCTGTGATTGCTGGTCAAGAGAGGAGATATCTTCAAAAATGTCGTTCCCGCAACGAGGGCATACAGCGCTGTTGAGAGAGAGGGGAAAGCCGCAGACAGGGCATTGATTGTAGGTATTTTGCTCCAACATTCTTGTTGTATTATTTTATTGACTGAGAAACCCTGCAAGCAGTTATATAAATAATAAGAAAAAAAAGCGTTACTGCCATAAAAGAGAGAAAACATTCTCAGTAATTTTCTGTTCATCGTTTTCAACGGCAAGGCGCAGGCTGGTGGAAGAATTTTGCAGGAAAGGAGGTTGTTGACAGAGTCGCAAGAACCAAAAAAATGTACTACTTTGAGGCTCGAACGCCGTGACGGTTGCAGTGTCCTGTTTTTCGGCTTTCCACAATGTTGTTGCCATTCAAAGGATGAATTTTTATCAATATGGATTTTATACATTTACATGCTCATACGCATTATTCGATGCAGAGCAGTCCTATTTTTCCGAATGAGATTTTTGCTGCTGCCGTAAAGTTTGGCATGAAGAGTATCGCGGTCACCGATTATTGCGCGATGTTTAACATGCCGGAGCTTTTCAGCGAGGCAAAAAATGCTGGTATCAAGCTTATTATCGGCAGTGAGCTTTTGTTGCTCGAAGCCGATGCGCACCAGCACAGTCGCATTCCAGTCTCTCCTTCACTGGTGCTTCTTGTGCAGAATGATGCCGGATACCGAAACCTCTGCATTTTACTTTCAAGGGCGGCCAGGGAGGGCTTTGTTTATGGGATGCCGCATATTGAGAGTCGTCTGCTTGAGAGCTGTCATGAGGGGCTTGTCTGCCTTTCGGCTTACTCTTCGGGCAGAATAGGTCGGGCACTTCTTGCCGGGGCCATTGATGAGGCCGAAACCTTTACTGCCTACTATCAGGAGATTTTCGGGGAGAATTTCTATCTCGAGCTTCAGCGTCATGGCACCCATTTTGACGAAAAGCTCAATCAGGAGATCATTGCCCTGGCCCAAAAATTTTCGGTTGAACTGGTTGCCACCAACAATGTCCACTATCTCGAAAGAAAGGATGCCGATTGCTACAGGGCGATGGTTGCCAACCGTACCAAGGAGAAGCTCTCAAACCCGAATCTGCTGGCACTTGCTGGAAACGACCATTATCTGAAGTCTTCCGCCGAGATGAGTGCTCTCTTCAGTGATGAACACCGGGAGCTGGGCAATACGGTGCTGATTGCCGAAAAATGCTCCTACACGTTCAGCAAAAAAGAGCCTATTCTGCCCCATTTTCCTCTTCCTCCCGGGGTTGACAATGAATTTGCCTATCTCAGTCACTTGACCTGGGAGGGGGCAAAAGAGAAGTATGCCGATGCTGAAGCCGATGGAATCACTGCTGAGGATGTGCGTGCGCGAATAGAGCTGGAGCTTGGTGTGATCGACAAGATGGGGTTCAGCTCCTATTTTCTCATCGTCAGCGATCTTATAGCGGCTTCAAGGCGGCTGGGCTATTCGGTCGGGCCGGGCCGGGGATCGGCGGCAGGGAGCATTGTGGCCTATCTTACCGGGATTACACGGATCGACCCGTTAAAATACAAACTGCTTTTTGAGCGCTTCCTGAATCCTGAGCGCTTGTCGATGCCCGATATTGATATTGACTTTACTCCCGTCGGTAAACAGAAGGTGCTCGAGTATACGGTTGAAAAATATGGCACCGAGAGCGTTGCCAAGGTTATCGCCATTGGTACGTTTGCTGCCAAAGCGGCGATTCGTGATGCTGGAAGGGTGCTGGAGGTTCCGCTGCCTTTGGTCGATAAACTTGCAAAACTGGTTCCGGTCAAGCCAGGCATAACGCTTGAAAAGGCGTTGAGTGAGGCAAAAGAGATGCAGCAGTTTGCCGACAGTACGCCTGAGCTCAAGGAGTTGATGCGTTATGCGCGTGCCCTTGAAGGTCGGGCCCGAAATGTTTCAATGCATGCTGGTGCGGTGGTGATTACCGATGGCCCGCTTGAAGAGCAGGTTCCACTCTACGTCTCCAACAAAATTGAGACCGAGGCAAGAAAATTTGCCGACGAGTTTGATCTTGATGAACCAGATCATGTCAGGGGAAAAGCTTCTGACGGTCATGATGAAAAGCAGGTGGTTACCCAGTTTGACAAGAACTGGATTGAAACTTCCGGACTGCTCAAAATTGACTATCTCGGTCTTGAAACCCTTGCCGTCATTGACGAAACACTCAAGATGATCAAGCGACGGCACAACCTCGATATTGAGCTCGAAAAAGTTCCTGTGACCGACCGTAAAACCTTCAAAATTTTTCAGGAAGGCAAGATGGCCGGGATTTTCCAGTTTGAGTCATCGGGTATGCAGAGCTATATGACGCGCTTGCAGCCAACCCAGATTGGTGATATTATTGCCATGAGCGCCCTCTATCGTCCAGGGGCGCTCAATGCGAGGATTGATGAACGCCGCAATGCTGTGGATCTTTTTGTTGATCGCAAGCATGGCAGGGAGGCTATTGATTATATGCACCCCATGCTTGAGGAGATTTTAAAAGAGACCTATGGCGTTATTGTCTATCAGGAGCAGGTGATGCAGATTTCTCAGGTGATGGGTGGCTTCTCGCTTGCCAAGGCCGATAATCTGCGCAAGGCTATGGGAAAGAAGAAGCCTGAAATCATGGAGAAATACAAGGCTGATTTTGTTCAGGGTGCTGTTCAGCAAGGCGTCCATGATACGCTTGCAACAAGGGTGTTTGAACTTATGGCCGAGTTTGCCGGTTACGGTTTCAATAAAAGCCATTCAGCGGCCTATGGTGTTCTTGCCTACTGGACGGGCTACCTGAAAGCTCATTATACCATTGAGTTTGTTACGGCGGTGCTCAATAGTGAAATAGGCGATGTTGAACGGATGAAGCATTTGACTGATGAGGCAAAAAGTTTTGGTATATCGACTCTTCCCCCTTCGATTAACAAAAGTGATGCGCTTTTTTCCGTTGAAGATGATGCCGGGGGGCGTTCATCTATCCGCGTAGGGCTCAGTGCCATCAAGCAGGTTGGTGGTGCCGCCAGAGCCGTCGTGACCTCAAGGCTCCGCAGAAAACGTGACTTTGTCAACCTGTTTGATTTAGCGGTCTCGGTTGATCTGAGAGTCGTGAACCGCAAGGCGCTGGAGTGCCTGATTCTTTCGGGTGCGTTTGACGAGCTCGACACGCATCGTGCCAGGCTGATCGCCAATGTCGATAAGGCGATCAAATTCGGGCAAATGCAGAATCGTTCAGTGACACTGGGTCAGTGTGGCTTTTTTTCTGCCGAAGAGGGTGCCCGGCTTGAAGAGGAGCACTATCCCGATATGGAGAATGCCGAGATGATGCCTGAAGCTGACAAGCTCCTTCATGAAAAGAGACTGGTCGGGTTTTACCTGAGTCACCATCCGCTTTCTCCCTATCGTCGTGACTGGGAGGCTTTTGCAACGCTTGAGCTTCAGGCTAAAGAGGTGGTTGCTGCAAAGCAGTACAAAGTTATTGGTGTTATTGTATCGGTGAAGCCTTACCAGGACAGGAAAGGAAAGCAGATGCTTTTTGGCTGTATTGAGGACTTTACCGGCAAGGCTGATTTTACGGTGTTTGCCAGCCTCTATGAACAGTATGGTCATCTTATCAAGCCTGAAGAGGTACTGATGCTTGTTGCCGAAGGGGAAGTGAGTGGCGGAACGCTCAAACTGCTTGTCAGAGATGTTGTGCCGATAAAAAAGGTAAGAAATAGCCTGGTCAAAAAAATTATTCTTAAAGTAGATGCGGACGATCAGGTGCAGATGGAAAAACTTGGCAGGGTCAAAAAAATATTTGAGGCACACAAGGGGGGCACACCGGTAGAATTTGAGGTAAAAGCGCAGTCGGGGGGGAATATTGAAACCATTGCCATCTTTGCTCGCAGCACACCCATTGATGTCGCAGAAAGTACTCTTGGAAAGCTTGAGGAAGTTCTGGGCCCCGATAATGTGCGGATTTTCGGGTAGTCCGGGTTAATTATAAATTTTTTGTTACTTTTCACTTCGATTGATGGTAATGGTGATGGAAAGAGTATCTCTTAATTTAAACCGGTATTAAAACAATGAGCGGAAAATATCTTGAGGCAACAGACAGCAATTTTCAGGCTGAGATTCTTGAGTCTGATAAAGTTGCGCTGGTTGATTTTTGGGCGGCATGGTGCGGCCCGTGCAAGATGCTTGCCCCTGTGATCGAACAGCTTGCTGTCGATTATGACGGGAAAGCGGTTATTGCCAAAGTTGATGTTGATGACAACCCGGCTACTGCTGCCAAATATGGTATCAGGAGTATTCCTTCGTTGCTCATTTTCAAAAATGGAGAGGTGGTTGACCAGATGCTGGGAGCCATGCCGAAGAACATGATCGCAAAGAAACTCGACACCTATCTTGGCTGACAGAGTGAAACCACGAACCCTGTTATTACCGGGCTGACGCTCTGGATAACAGGGGTTTCTTTCTTTAATTATTATCAGGGAAAACATCATGGAGAGTAGCGTACGCGATCTTATTATCATGGGCACTGGCCCTGCTGGTTATACAGCCGCTATTTACACGGGAAGGGCAAATCTCAAACCTCTTGTTATTGAGGGATTTCAGCCCGGTGGCCAGCTCATGATTACAACAGATATCGAGAATTTTCCCGGTTTTCCTGAAGGTATTAACGGGCCGGAGCTGATGGGAAAAATGCGCGAGCAGGCGGCAAAGTTTGATGCAGAGTTTATCAGCGGGAGTGTTACCGAGGTTGATCTTTCGAGAAGTCCATTTTGTCTGTCGCTTGAGGATGGCCAGGAATTTTTGACCCATGCACTCATTGTCGCAACCGGCGCAAATGCCAAGTGGCTTGGCTTAAAGTCGGAAGGGCGTTATCGGGGCAAAGGAGTATCAGCCTGCGCAACCTGCGACGGTTTTTTCTTCCGCGACTGCAATGTCTTTGTTGTCGGGGGAGGCGATACCGCCATGGAGGAGGCTCTTTATCTGACAAAGTTTGCTGCTCATGTTACTCTTGTGCATCGTCGCGAAGAGTTTCGTTCATCGAAAATCATGAGTCTTCGAACCAGAAAAAATCCGAAAATCAGCATGATGCTCAATGAAGTGGTTGATGAAATTCTGGGTGACGGTGAAAAAGTGACTGGAATCAGACTGAAAAATGTTCAGACCGGCGAACTTTCGGAACACGCTTGCGACGGTGTTTTTCTGGCTATCGGTCATGCACCCAACACAGGGTTGTTCAAAGACCAGCTCGACCTTGATGACTACGGCTACATTAAAACCAAAAAATCATCGACAGAAACCAATGTGATGGGTGTTTTTGCCTGTGGCGACGTTCAGGACTTTGTGTACCGTCAGGCGGTTACGGCTGTGGGCACGGGATGTATGGCGGCTGTTGATGCAGAGCGGTTCCTTGAATCGATGCGTTGAGCCTCACCAGATTCTGGTCTCAGGCGGGATGACTGTTGAAATAGTCCGCAAGAACCTCATCGAAGCCGCCGGCAAGTTCGACTTGCCCGGCTTCATTCCTGGAAAACCATCGGAGCATCTGCCCCTCATGCAGGGTAATGTTCCTGAGATCAAAATTTGCCTCTTTCAGAAAGATATACTCCGTCCTGTCTGAAAACTCATAGACATGGAAAAGTGTGCACCCCTCAACATTGACTTCGATCTCTTCGAGCATCTCTCTGACAATGCACTCTTCTGCAGTTTCATTGTCTTCAATATGCCCTCCTGGTACATCCCACAAGCCGGGGTAAGGGATTGTGGGGATGTTATCTCTCAGCACCAGCAAGACCTGGTGCGAGTTATTGTAAAAAATGATGCTGGCACCACGGTGTCTCAATCATCCTCCTTCTCCTCAGCTTTGCCGTCGCGATGGCACTTCATGCAGTTCTGGTAATTGTAGATTCCCTCTTCACGATGCTTGTCTGCAATATTGTATTGGGAGTGTTCATGGCAGTTATAACAGGTATATTTTTTGTAGTTGCCTGAATCGGTATGGCATGTCTTGCAATTTGTCCGGTGATCACTGTCGAGTCTGAAATATCGGCTATGGTTAAATGTTGCCGGTTTCCAGTGGATCGAACTATGGCAAGTTCCACAGCTTGCCTGAGATTGGCGGTGCATTTCGTCCGAGGGCTGATCAGCCTTGTGGCAACTGATGCACTGTTTTCCACTTGAAGCAGTATACTTTTTGTGGTCGAAAGTTGCCGGTTTCCAGCTTTTGGTTTGATGGCATTCAGCGCAGTTTGTGGAGACACTCTGGTGAACCCTGTCATTTGGCCGATCAGTTTTGTGGCAACTGATGCACTGTTTTCCACCTGAAGCAGTGAATTTTTTGTGATCAAATGTTGCCGGTTTCCAGCTTTTGGTTTGATGGCATTCAGCGCAGTTTGTGGAGACACTCTGGTGAAGCCTGTCATTTGGCCGATCAGTTTTGTGGCAACTAATGCACTGTTTTCCACCTGAAGCAGTGAATTTTTTGTGATCAAATGTTGCCGGTTTCCACTTCCCGGTACGATGGCATTCAGCGCAGTTTGTCGAGAAGTTCTGATGAAGCCTGTCATTGGGCAGTTTGTTTTTGTGGCAACTGATACACAGCTTCAGATCTGAATCGGCAAGGCTTTTGTGATCGAATGTAGCGGGCTTCCAGCTTGTGGTTTGATGGCATACAACGCAATTGCCTTGTGCAAATTGATGAAGGGAATCTTTCGGCTTCTGATTTTTGTGACAGGCGAGGCAGTCGTTCCTGAGTTGAAGAGAGAGCGATGCGTGTCTGAACGGTTTTGTGACTTCTTTGGCGAGTGTCCCTTTGTGATCCGAATGACACTCGACACAGGAGTTGTCGACCATGCCTTTATGAAAGAGAGCCTTGTTGGAATTTTTTTTGAGAGAGGCCCCGGCGACAGTTTTGAGGCCGATGTCACCCTGTTTATGACAATGGATGCACTGAAGTGACGTTATGCCACGAAAAGGGGTATGGCATGTCAGGCAATCGTTGTTGAGCGCCTTATGACCTTTCGTGAGCTTGCCGGGACTCAAAAGCACGTCGGGGTAGGCTATGGCAAGAGCTGCAAGAATAATTGCAGCAGCAAAAAAAACAAAAATTGGTTTCAAAAGCTACCTCCAGTTCCAGAAGAAAAATATGGAAAGAATATGGATTGTCGTTAATGCAATCAAAAAAGAGACCATAGGTTTATGCACGCTTCTCCATTGATCAAGAGTTTTGACAGTCAGGCTGTCCCAGTAGTGTTGCCGCTCCAGTTCATCATCGACTGTTGCAGTGATTCCAAGCTGTTTCATCTTCAGCTTCATCTCCTCTTTGAGTTTTTTTATCAAGTATTGCCCGACATGGCCGCTTGCCGTGACGACCATCATAAGCGCTGTTGTAACCCATGGTAGAATTGCGTTGAAATGAATACCAGAATGAACGAGAATCATCAGGGTTCCAATCCATCCGGTATAGCAGTGAAATTTGAGAAAAAACTTGAGTGCTCCATTCTTGATAACCTTGTGTTTGCGTGCTGAATATCCAAAAGACAACGCCAGAAAAACCGTGCCGACAATCCCGAAATATCGTCCGACCCAGACAAGATGCGCAATATGAAGGAGGTAGTCAAGTGCAATTCCGGCAATGATCAGTAAAACATAAGAGATCGACAGCGGCAAGGTTCGTTGTACAAAGAGTGATTTCCACATCGTTGAGTATTGATAATCAATGGATAACGTTCTGAAAAAAATAATCAACAGAGCTTAAAACAACCTGAAGAGTTCATTAAAAATCACTTAAATTGGAGAGGGCAGAGTTGGTATGCTGCCACAGAAAATATAATTTTTCCACAAACAGTTGTACATTTCAGTCTGTAAGGCGTGCGCAAGAGTATAATCAAAAGAGGAGAGTATCATGGCCATTGTTTCAAAACTGCAGCTTGCTTTGGATGCTCTTCAGGATGCGAAGAGACGAATGGAAAGAGCAAAGGATGATGCAGATGATGATTATGAGATTCGTCATGCGATGAAAATTATTGATGAAGCGGCGGAATATATCAGGAGCGCAATCTCGGGACTTCAAAAAGAAAAATAATCGACGTTTTTTTTCTCCATCCACGCAGCAGCCCGAAGGCTGCACGATGGTTGGGCAGATCAACGGGTTACATAAAAACAGGCAAACTTGAGGTAGCTTGTTTCAGGCATGGCAAGCAGTACAGGATGGTCGAACGGCTGAGAGTTTTTGTAGATCATCCTGAGCTGGCAGCCCGCAGCAAGGGCCGCTTGATGGATTGCTTGCAGGAAGTCCTCTTCTGAAACATGGTGACTGCATGAGGCGGTAGCAAGAAACCCTCCATTTTTCAGGAGTTGCATGCCGAGTTTGTTGAGCCTTTTGTACGCCTTGAGGGCACCGGGAAGGTTTTTGCGGCTCTTGGTGAAACTCGGAGGATCAAGAATCACAAGGTCGAATGACTCTTTTGACTCAACCATCTGATCGAGCGTCTCGAAGGCATCAGCAGCAACAAGACTGTACTCTGAAAAGTTATTCAGTTGAGCGTTGTTCTCCGCCCGTAGCAGCGCCTCTTTGGAGGCATCTACAAGAATGGCTGAACGAGCACCTCCGTAAAGGGCGTTGAGGGCAAAGCCTCCATCATAGGTAAAGACATCAAGCACTTCGGCACCTTCAGAAAACTTTCTGATAATTCTGCGGTTTTCACGCTGGTCAAGAAAAAAGCCCGTTTTCTGTCCCTCAAAAAGATTGACCTCAAAGGTAATCCCGGCATCGTGAATGGTCTGTATCGCTTCGGAGCGTTCGCCCCTGACAATATCTTTATGGAGTGCCAGACCTTCGAGCTCTCTCAAGGGAGATTCGTTTCGCACAATAATAACGGAAGGGTTGAGCAGCTCCTGCAGGACATCACAGATCAGCGGCAGATGAATGTCCATGCCAGCCGAAAAAGCCTGAAGCACGACGGCCTTGTTGAAGCGGTCTACAATGAGGCCAGGCAGACCGTCCGATTCCCCATGCACAAGACGATAGGCATTGGTTTTCTCATTGGTGTAGATTTTTTCACGAAGTGTCAAAGCTTCAAGAAATTTTTTGCGGAAAAAATCTCTGTCAGGCTCCTCATCCTTCCGGGAAAGGAGTCGTACAGCGATCAGTGAATGGGGATTGTAGAAACCTGTTCCCAGAAATTTTTTGTCGTGTGTAAAAAGTTTTACCGTTTCACCGGAAGCAATATCACGGGGAAGGCTTTCGAGTTCATTGCTGAACACCCAGAGATGACCTTTCTGGATCCGGTGGTGTTCTTTTGGCTTAAGGGAGAGGGATTGCATGGCTTGAAAAATGTGTCGTGTTTTAAGATCTCTTTATTTTGCCTTGACATAACTTTCGCCGAAATACAATGCAGTTGTTTATCTTGTGGCCAGGCGGCATGTTCAGCGGTGAAGTATCAATCGCGATACCAAACGTATCTGTTGCAATGTGCAGCAAAAGCAATGAATCTCAAAAGAAATAGTTAAAGGAAGAGAGAGATGAAAGGAAAGAGAATGCTGTTGTGGACACTGTTTATCGTTGTTTTTCTGGGAGGTTGTGCCGATTTCCGGACAGTTGGCAAACAGGAACTGCCTGCAGAGCAAACGACGCTGCTTGCTGAACATGCAGCACTCTATCGGGAAGTCGCAAAAGCATCCCCATTTATTCACTCGATGGATGGTTATGCTGATGTCTGGATAAAAACTCCGAAAAGACGGAATCGGGTTTTCTGCAATATCCTGATCAATCGGGGGAGTGAGGCAAGGATGATTGTCAGTGCAGGTTTGCTTGGATGGCCTGTCGCGGATATGTTTTTCAACAGGGATTCGCTTTATGTGCATGATATGCTCAACAACCGGCTTTTTCTTGGCAGTAACAACGACCTGAATCTTGAGAAAATTATAGGAGTGAATTCAGGATACCGGCTCCTGACCGAATCCCTTTTGGGGCTGGTGAACCTGGAAGAGCCCCTGAGTGCGGTCAAATCGGTAAAAAAAGGTTCAGGAATGTTGCTTTTTACGGTTTCGACCTCGACGGGAAGTAAAGAGGTGGTTATCGATCCTTCCAACCGGACGCTTGGTGCTCTTTTTTTAAAAGATTTGCAGGGAAGAACGACCTCTGAAGTGCATTTCAGGAATTTTGAGACAATCACTCTTGACGGGCAAACCACGCTGGTTCCAAAAGAGATTGAGATGGCGCTCTACAAGAGTAACGCCGACGGCAGTAGTCGTGAGCAGCAATTGGTTATCGCCTATGATGGACGGGTCTTTAACCAGGCGAGTCGCTCTTTCAGATTTTCACTGCCCAAAAAAGCAAAGGTGGTCAACCTCAATGATGCGGCAGCCTTGCCCTGGATGTAAAGACTCTGCAAGGGCACCCTGTCAACAGAGACAACATATCGGAAACCGTTACAGGAGTGAGTCCGGCAAGGACGTGGTTCGTGCACCCGTTTGTGCACCCGGAAAATGGGGGCTTGTTTATGGCACCTTTAGCCCCCGCTGGTTCTCCGGATAAAATTATAGAGCCGTAACCGTTTACAAATAAGAGAGATAGTTCTTTGTTGCAAAATCCCAGTTGAGGAGGTTGTCGATGACGGCTGCGACGTAGTCGGGGCGACGGTTCTGGTAGTCGAGATAGTAGGCGTGCTCCCAGACATCAATGGTAAGAATCGGTTTTTGGCCGCTGGTTAAAGGAGTTTGGGCATTACCGGTTTTGACGACCTTCAGAGTCTCTCCTTCGAGCACAAGCCATGCCCAACCACTGCCGAACTGGGTTGCAGCGGCGGCCTTGAGTTCCTCTTTAAATTTGTCGAAACTGCCAAAATCCTGCGTAATTTTTGCTTCAAGTTCTCCGCCAGGGTTGCCCCCGCCATTGGGAGTGAGGCAGTTCCAGTAGAAAGAGTGGTTCCAGGCTTGTGCTCCGTTATTGAAGATACCGACTTTCAGGGGATCTGTAGCCGTCAGGGCAATGACCTCCTCAAGCGTCAAGCTATCAAAAGGAGTTCCGGCTACAAGGTTGTTATAGTTGTTGATATAGGCAACATGGTGTTTGCCATAATGAAAACCAAGCGTTGTTGCGGAAATATACGGTTCCAGTGCATTTTCTGCATAGAACAGTGCTGGTTGCTGATAAGCCATGAGAATAAGTTGTTTAGAGTTAAAAAAGAAGGCAAGATATATACTTAAAATGTTTAAACTTGTGGAATGAAAATTTAGTTTCATCAATACAATACAATTCATTTTTGCGGTAATGAAATTTTGCGATGTTTTTCGATCCACTCTATTCGGTTTTGTTCTTTGCTGCTCACTCTTCGGGTGCAGCGAAAAAAAGCCGACGCTCCTTGATAAAGATGATGTCAGGATTGCAGGGTTCTACTGTGATTATCTTCTGATATCCGGCGTGGAGCCTCGTGATGGAGGAGTTGAACTTACTGCGATTGATTCGGTTGATCTCAATGATCTCCTTGTGCGTCACGCCCTGACTCGAGAGAGTATGACCCGCAAAGTAGATGTTTATAAAAAAAATCCCGAACTCTGGAGATCGGTGCTTGAGCTGGTTCGGGCAAATATTCGTCATAAAGCAGCAGCCGGGCAATGAAACGAACCTATCCTTTTCTTGTGGGAGTAACAGGCGGTCTTGGTAGCGGAAAATCGACAGTTTGCCACTTTTTTTCGGAAATGGGTTGCAGGCTTTTCGAGTCTGACCGCGTCGCAAAGGAGTTGCAGCTTTGCGATCCTGAAGTAATTAAAGGAATCCGTGAACTGTTCGGCTCAAATGTTTACTCGAAAGACGGTTCTGGAAAATTGGAGCTGGATCGAAAAAAAATTGCAGCCACAGTCTTTTCTGCACCCGATAAACTTGAGGCCCTGAACAGGCTTATTCACCCCGGGGTCTCTCGGGAGTTTCGTAAAGCGGTGGTTGAAGCAGAACAGCAGGGGACTAAAATACTGGTTAAGGAGGCGGCAATTCTTTTTGAGTCAGGCAGCAATGAGGGGCTTGATGCCGTGATTGTTGTGGTGGCTGATGAGCATGAGCGGCTTGAGAGGGCCGTGCAGAAGGGTATGGGTCAGCGTGAGGAGATCATGCGACGTATGGCAACACAGTGGCCCCAGGAAAAGTTGATGGCAAAAGCCGATTATGTGCTTTTCAACCAGGGCTCTTTTGACGAGCTGAAAAAAGAGACCGAAGCTCTCTATGGCATGTTGCTGGTTGCCGCCGCCTCAGCCTGCGAGAGCCACTAATGCCCGGTACGGTGTTTCTCATTTCAGCGCGGCATTGTTGCGGTTGACATGGGCTGAAATATGGATACTGAGTTCATAGAGAAGAATCATTGGAAGCCCGATAATAAGCTGGGTCACAAAATCGGTTGAAGGAGTCACGATTGCAGCAACAATCAAAAGAACAACAATGGCATGTTTGCGATAAAACCTCATGAATGCCGGCGTCAGAAGTCCTATCTTTGAAAGAATGTAGGAGATAAAGGGGAGTTCAAAGACAAGGCCGGCGGTCAGAAGTGTCCCAATAAAAAAGCTGACATAATCCTGAATGGAGATATTGTTCTTTATGAGAGTGGAGCCGAAGCTTGCAAAAAACTGGAGCGAGATGGGCAGAAAGACAAAATAACCAAAGGCTATACCGGAAAAAAAGCAGAGAGAGATGAAGAGTATGGAAAACCGTCCAGCCTTGCGTTCGTGTTCGTGCAGGCCGGGCACCACAAATTGCCAGATTTGCCAGGCAATAAAGGGAAAAGAGATAACGAATCCGGCAAACAGGACGACCTGAAAGTAGAGGGAGAGCTGTCCATAAGGAACAAGGTTTTGCAGTACCAGTGACTGGCTGCTTCGTTTGAGCGGGCCAATAAGAATCTCGTTGACCAGGAAATCAGCAAAAGATGCACACAGGGTCATAACGATGAGCAGTGCAAGGGCGGATTTAATCAGTCGTGATCGTATTTCCTCGAGATGTCCGACAAAGTTCATCTCCTTGTCCGGCTCGGTCTCCAGGGCAGTGATGCTTTGCCGGTTCTCTTCAGGAAGCTCCCGTGATGGTGTCGATTCTGTTTCCTTGGTCATGACGTGGTTCGTGATGAAAATGATTATCCTGGCTACAATAATAGCAACAAAGCCGCACCTGCACAAGTAAATGTTTTACTCCGCATAATTATATATAGTTGACTCATTTTTTTTGCTCACTGAAATGTTATACTTTACATCGTTTGGTGGAGCTTGTCATGAAAAAAGTCCGGGGAATTGGTGAATATCAAGGATGTTACTGCATCGGTAAACGATGAAATTGTATTGTTTCAGCAGAAGTACAAAGAGGTACTTTATGCCCGGAATACTTTGGTTGACAAGGTTTCCCGCTATGTGCTCAAGCAACAGGGCAAGCAGATTCGTCCTGCCATGGTTCTGCTTGCGGCCAGGTTGTGCGGCGGGGTAACCGATTCAAGTTATCGGGCTGCCATTATGGTTGAACTGCTGCACTCAGCCACACTCATTCATGATGATGTGGTGGACGGGGCTGAAATGAGGCGCGGGTTGCCGTCGATTAATGCCTTGTGGAAAAATAAGATATCGGTGCTGATGGGCGATTATCTTCTTTCCAGGGGTCTCCTTTACTCTCTTGAACATAAAGATTATGGGTTTCTCCATCTGGTTTCGGAAGCGGTGCGCAGGATGAGTGAGGGAGAGATCCTTCAGATACAGAAAACCCGCAGTCTCGATATTTCTGAAGAGGATTATCTGAGCGTCATTTCAGACAAAACCGCGTCACTGATCTCTTCCTCTTGTGGTATGGGGGCAATGAGTGCAACATCCGATGAGGTCAGCATTGCTGCGCTGAAAAGTTATGGTGAGTATCTTGGGCTCGCTTTTCAGATACGTGATGATCTGCTCGACTATACCGGGGATTCCAAAAAAACGGGCAAGCAGATGGGTATTGATATCAAGGACAAGAAGATAACCCTCCCTTTGATTTACGCGCTTCGTCATGCTCCTGCCGCCGAACAGAAAAAAATTCGTTCTATTTTAAAGAGCTCCCGCAAACGGGCCATGAAAAGCGAGGAGGTCATAGCGTTTGTTACCGGCAAAGGGGGGCTCGACTATGCCGCTGAAGTTGCTGAAGGTTTTGCCTTAAAAGCCGTTGAATCAATCAGCTCTTTTCCTGAGAGTTCCGCAAAAACCTCATTGCTGCGGCTTGTGGATTTTGTCATGATACGGCAATATTAATTTCCCTTGTTCCGTTTGTCGGAGGTGTTGTCATTGAAAAGAAATAACTGTTACCGTCGAGATGAAAAAAGCAGGTGTTATTTTTCTTATCCTTATCGCGTTATTGGTGTTGTTCGACAAGCTGATGATGCCCCTGTATATTTCACAGGGAAGCGTCAAGGTTGTTCCTGATGTGACCAATATGGACTATGATGATGCTTCACAGAAGTTGCGGGTGTCCGGGTTCGAGGCAATCAAAAGCTACCATGTCAAATACCTCAGCAATGTTGATTCCAATATTGTTATTTCGCAGATGCCCCAGGCAGGAATGGAGGTAAAGCCAGGCAGAAATGTTTATCTTGTCGTCAACCGGCGCGAAAAACCGAGTGTTCCCATGCCTGATTTGGTAGGAAGACCAGAATTTGATGCACTTCAGGCTGCTGCCCGTATGGATATTGCGCTTGTTGGTGTCCAGGTCAGCACAGTCACCAACTCTGAAGAGAACGGAAAGGTGCTGAGCCAGTCGATTCCACCACAGACGATGGTGAAGTCAGGCACTGCGGCTTCCATTATTGTTGGCAGGTATGAAGCATCAACGCAAGGAACGAAAAAAATTGCTCTGCCCGATGTTCTTGGTATGTCTCTTGCCCAGGCACAGCAGGTTATTGCCGATGCTGGTCTGACGATGGGAAAGGTGACGACTGAATACTCGGCTCTTCTTGTGCCCAACACCGTTATCAGCCAAAAGCCGGCTGTTGGTTCTTATCTTTCACCCGAACAGCCGGTTGAATTGACTGTGGTAACGGCAGAGTAGTCCCTCTTATTTATAGTTGGCCTTCTTGTACTCCTCACGCATATCCTTTATGCCTGTTGTTCTGTCGTTACCGTCACTGATCAGTCCGAAATACTCAAGAATAATACGTACAACCAGCCACAGGCCAGCAAAAAGAAGTGAGAGCGATCCCCAGACCCTGGCAATGCTTTTTTTAATCATAGGTGGCACTTGTTATCATAGTTAAAAAAAAATAGTATTGTCATCGTGCCCGCTTTCCGAAAGCGCTGAAGGAGATAACCAGAAGGATGGTCAGCGCTTCGATGATCATGAAAATATCCTTTGGTATCCAGGCGTTGACCGTCAGCCCTCCGTATTCAAGGCATCCAAAAAAAAATGCTGAGAGCAGAATCCATAACGGATGAGCACCCGCGAGCAGCGCCACGGCAATGCCCGTAAAGCCGATTCCGGCAGCCATTCCCGACTCATAAGAGTGTTTATAACCGAGCACAATGTTCGCAGCTCCAAGGCCTGCCGCAGCTCCACCGAGGCTCATGGCGACGATGGTGTGCATCCCGGCATTGATTCCGCCATACCGGGCCGCGTCAGGCTGGAGGCCCGCAGCCCTCATTTCGTAGCCAAATCTCGAAGAGTAGAGGAGCACCCAAAAAAGCAGTGCCACGGCAATGGTCAGAAGTGTGCTGAGGTTGGCCGGGGAGTTGGTGAACCATCCCGTCACCGAATCGAAGGTTGGAATGATGGCGTTATCTGTGATTCGGGCAGTATGAACCGTCGAGGGAATCGCAAAATGCCAGGTCAGCAGATATCCGGTAATTCCCTGGGCAATGAAATTCAGCATGATGGTGGCAATCACCTCATTCACTCCAAAGCGTACCTTGAGCACTCCGGCCAGCAGTGCCCAGCAAGCCCCTGCGGCCATTGCAGAAAGAGTGCAGAGCGAGATGGCAACAAGGGAGGGGAGGCTGGCAGGAAGCGCGGCACCGGTCAGGGCAGCGGCGAAAGCACCCATAAGAAGCTGCCCCTCGGCGCCAATGTTGAAGAGCTTGAGCTGGAAGGGAATGGCAACGGCAAGCCCCACAAGCACAAGCGTTGTCATCCTGAATATCACCTGCCCGACTCCGTAGGGTGTACCAAGCGTTGCGTGCACCATTTTCTGAAAAATCATGAGCGGATCACGGCCTGCCAGCGCAATAATCAGACTGCTGACGGCGAGCGCAGAGAGAAGAGAGAACAGAGGTACAAGAATCCGGAGATTTTTTGCATGCATGGTAGTCAGGTTGTTCACGTGATATGAAGACCAATCTCTTTTTCAAACTCATGTTCGGCCTCCCTTTTGAGTGCCACCTCTTCCTGACCGAATTCGTGCCGGATGGAACCCTTGTAGAGGCAGCCGATACGCGTTGAAAGCGCAATGATCTCCTCCAGCTCTGAAGAGAGAAGAAGAATCGCCATACCGCTTTTGCGAGCCTCGATAATCTTGTTATGGATGATCTCAATGGAACCGATATCAACCCCTCGTGAAGGTTGGGCAAGGATCAGCAGGGAGATACCGGGACGGTTGAGTTCACGGGCAAGAACAACCTTCTGCTGGTTGCCTCCCGACAGGGTGCTGAGAGGTTGGTGTTCCGGTGAGCTGCATCTGATAGCAAAGTCCGCAATCATCGCTGCGGTATAGCTCTTGATGCTGTGGCTGTTGAACCCGATACCCTGGTGAAAAGCCGCCTCCCGGTGCCTGCCGAAAAGCAGATTTTCAGCAATGGTGTACTCAAGGATGACTCCATGCCGGAGACGGTTTTCAGGGGTGTGAGAGATGCCCATAAGCGCGATCTTTGCCGGTTTTTTTCCGATGATCGACTCCCCTTTGAGCGTTACTTCGCCGGAGATGAGGCTTCCCTCGGGCGCAAGACCCCAGAGTGCCTGTAACAGTTCGCTCTGCCCGTTTCCTTCAACACCGGCAATCCCGTAGATCTCACCGGCCCTGACCGTCAAGGTGAGGTCGTGAAGCCTCTCTTCGCCCTGGGGAGTGCAAAATCTGAGCCTCTTGATGTTGAGCATGGTTTCTCCAGGCGAGGCCGGAGGGTTGGTGACGCGTAACAGCACATTGCGCCCCACCATCATCCGGGCAAGTTCGGGCTTGGTCACCGAGGATGCTGGCACCGTGCCGACAATTTCCCCTTTTCTCATGACGCTTACCATGTCGGCCACAGCCAGCACCTCGTCCAGTTTGTGGGTAATGAGGATAACAGTTTTCCCTTTGCGGCAAAGCGAGCGGAGTGTTGCAAAAAGCCTCTCCGTTTCAGAGGGTGTGAGTACGGCAGTTGGTTCATCAAAAATCATGATGGAGGCGTGACGGAACAGCAGTTTAAGAATTTCAACCCGTTGCTGCTCGCCAATGCTGAGGTTTGCAACCAGAGCGTCAGGGTCAACCGCAAGGCGGTAGGTTTCGGCATCTTTCAGAATAAGAGCGTTGGCTTTTTTTAGAGGAAGAGAACGAAAAAGTCCGGTCTGTTCATGGCCAAGGATAATATTTTCTGCAACCGAGAGCTCCGGCACAAGCATAAAGTGCTGATGAACCATCCCGATACCCGCCTTGATGGCCTCCCGTGGAGAAGAGAGGCGCAGAGATTTTCCCAGAATGACCACCTCGCCCGATGTCGGCTGGTGCATCCCGTAGATGATTTTTGTGAGCGTACTCTTTCCCGCCCCGTTTTCGCCGACCAAGGCATGAATCGTGCCCTCTTCAACAGAAAGCGAGATATTGTTGTTGGCAGCAAAGCTTCCAAACATTTTTGAAACACCGCTCAAACGGACGGCAACACCCATGGCATGAGGATTTTCAGTCGTTATAGCCAGCTCAACACAGTTTTGATAGACTCCTTGCCATCAAGCGCCCTGCGGTAGGCCAGTTCAAACTGAGCAACCGGGTAGACACCGGTAAAAAACTTTTCCGTTTCAAGTCGGTCACTCTCCAGCAGGGAGATGGCCTCTTTAAGGTGCGACAGTCTGGTAATACTGGAACTGATGATCACCGGTTCCTTATGCTGTATCAGGCGATAATCGTAGGCCATAACCTCATAATTGCCCATCAGCAGAACGACGGCTTGGGGCTTCATCAGGCGTGTGGCCTTTTCAATCATCAGGATTCTGCCGGTCGTTTCAATAACAAGATCGTACGTATTATTAAACTCATCGGTGAAATCGTCAATATCGAGCGCAATATGTTCGGCATGGGAGAGCTGCCCCCTGATACTGAAAATTTCAACCGCATCGACATGTTTGATGCCAAGAGAGTGCAAGTACTCCGAAACCATGAGCCCGACAGAGCCAAGACCAAGCACAAGGACCCTCGACGAAGCCTCAAGGGGCACTTTGTCGATAGCACTGACTGCGTAGGCAAGCAGACCGGTAAGCAGATCGCGGTGGACAGGAGGACGGCCAAGAGCAAGAACATTCTGGTGTGAGGTGGGGATGATCTCCGCATGGCAGCCGGCATAAGGCTCAATGCCCGCCCAGCGATCACCCTTGAAAACATAGACAAAATCACCCGATTGCAGATCAGTAACTCCCGGGCCGGTTTCGATAACCTGGCCGATAGCCTCACTGCCCGGCATGATCGGATACTTGAAGACCTTGCTCGATACCGGTTTGTTGGTCAGAAGAAGCCGGTCAAATCCTGGCGTTATGGTGCTCGCTATTGTTTTGACCAGAACATCTTCTGGCTGATCGGCATAGTACGCAGCACTCTGCAATTTAAGCTTGTTGGCCTTCTGCAACACAATCGCCTGGGCTTCTCCCTTCATGGTCATTGGTGTGGTTACTTCGTGAATGTTTCCGGAACGCTGGATTACCAATGCGGATATCCTTTTGCAGCCCGGGGTGTTTTTGGGAAGATAAGGAAAAGAGGAAAGATAAACAGGGCCGGGAAATTTGTAAAATGGAAATTTACGTAAAAGGTTCGGAAACTCAAACAGAATTACATTGCGCATTAACGGAATATTTCGTAATGTTTAGCGCAGACAGGCTGCGTCTGCAATTGGGTTAAGGTACACCCGATAAAGATAACCGGACAGCCAGCGGAGGCGGTGCAAAGATAGTTGGCAAGTAAGACAGAAGGGTTACCACTTTTAATTCGGACACTAAATTAAACGAGGATATGGCTTTAAATTTATCAAAAGGACAACGCATCGAGATTGGATTATCCAAAGTTGGCGTTGGGTTGGGCTGGGATCCAAACGAAGGAACAGGGTTTGATTTTGACCTTGATGCATCGGCATTCATGTTAGGAGAGAATAAAAAGCTGCCAACTGATGATTATTTGGTCTTTTATAATAGCGAAAAAAGAGTATTGCCTGAATCGACCTTTAAAATAGAACCGTCAAACTCAGGTAAATATGCCGCATACACAAATGATGAAGGAAAATACAGGAGTAGTGAGGATCATTGGAAGGAGAAAACAAGACCGGTTTCTGCTGATTTTTCTGTAATCGGAGCATTTGACGATACATCAGGAAATGAAAGTGATGGAGGTGATGATGAAACTATTACTATTGATTTATCAAAAGTTGATGCTAAAATTTTAGAAATAGTTTTATGTGTAACCATATACGATTATGAACAACGGAGACAAAACTTCGGTCAGATAAGAAATTCATATATTCGAATTATCAATGAACTTACGGGAGAAGAAATAGCAAAATACGAGCTTGATGAAGATTTTTCGGTAGAAACTGCGGTCGAATTTGGAAGATTATATAGACGAAATGGTGAATGGAAATTTGAAGCGATGGGAATGGGTTATAAGGGCGGGTTACAATATTTTGTTGATAAATATCAATAAGATAAGATTATGGCAATAAATTTATCGAAAGTTACTCTTGAAAAACAAGGAGACAGTCACAAAATTGACTTAACGAAGGAAAGTGGTAATGCTCATACAGAGATAACTATTAATCTGAACTGGACACAAAAAACAAAAAAAAATGGTTTCTTTTCTGGTCATTTTGGAGGTACTCAATCTATTGACCTTGACCTGGGATGTTTTTACCTGTTAAATGACGGCCAGCGATCCGTTATTGACGGGGTTCAATTTTCGAATGGTCTTGGAGGCCCCAAAGAGCGATTGACGAAACAGGGAAGGTATACTGGTATACCGTGGATTTGGCATACAGGGGATGACCGTTCCGGGGCTGGTGGTGAAAATATATTGGTAAATCCTGCCGGGCTTTCTGATTTGAAAAGAATTGTTGTTTATTGTTTTATTTATGAGGGTATTGCTAAGTGGGAAGAAACAAATGCGGTGGTAACAATAAAAGTATCAGGAAATCCGGATGTTGTTGTTGAAATGGGCAAGCAATACAATTCAAAAAAGTTTTGTGCCATTGCAGATGTGCTTATTGATTCAAAAAAATCAATAACGGTAAAAAAACTTGTTTCATTTTATAATGGACACAGCGATTGTGATAAAGCATATAACTGGGGTATAAACTGGACTGCAGGTAGTAAATAATTTAATAAAAATAAAATGGCAATCAATTTAGAAAAAGGGCAAAGGGTTAATGTTAATCTACCAAAGTTTGTTGTAGGTTTGGGTTGGGATGCGAATGCGTCAAGCTCCGGGTCTGAATTTGATTTGGACGCTTCTGTTTTTATTCTTGGAGAGAATAAAAAAATACTGTCGGATTCATATTTTATCTTTTACAATAATTTGGTATCTCCAGATAAAGCTGTAGAACATACTGGAGATAATTTAACGGGGGCAGGTGATGGTGATGATGAAAGTATCAAAATTGATTTATCGAAAATCGACCCAAAGACAACTGAATTATGCTTTGTCGTGACAATTAACGATGCTGAAACCCGAAAACAGAATTTTGGTCAAGTTCGCAATTCATTTGTTCGTATCTATAATCCTGACAACAATGAAGAGATTTTAAAATATGAATTAGAAGAGGATTTTTCTGTTGAAACGGCTGTTGAATTTGGAAGACTTTATAAACGAAATAGTGAGTGGAAATTTGAAGCTGTTGGAGTTGGGCTAAAAGGCGGGCTGCAAGATTTTTTAAACAAATATAATTAATTTATAAAATCCAATAATATGGCTATAAATTTATCAAAAGGTCAAAAAATTAACTTAATAAAAGAGTCAGGAGAGAAACTTACAAACTTCTGTGTTGGGGTAAATTGGGGGGCCATCGAAACCGTCAAAAAAGGTATATTTGGGAGCAAAAAAATCATTGATAATGTTGATTTGGATTTGAGTTGTATTATGACAGATAATGCAGGAAACCTGATCGATTACATCTATTCACCTGACTATAACGTTTTTTTGCAACGAAAGAATCATCCTCTTGGCAAACTTGCCTCTCAAGATGGTGCGTTGCGTCATAGTGGTGATGACAGAAAGGGCGACCAAGGCGGTGATGATGGTTTGGACAACGAAATTATTACCGTCGATTTAAACAAGTTAAACAGTAGTGTTGAGAAAATATTCTTTTTTATTAATATCTATTTAAATCAGGGTCAAAATATTGATTTTTCAAATATTCCCTATGCTAAAATAAGAATGTATGAAGGGACATCGACAAAGGTCAATAAAGTATTCTCAAATTACGACATTGCAACAGACTCAACCTTTGTCAATAAAAGAGCATTGGTGCTCGGGAAATTGTACAAACGCAATGGTGAATGGAAATTTGATGCCATCGGCGACCCGACAGAGGACAAAATATTTTTAGAAACAATTCAAGTAATCTTAAATAAATACGCAAAATGAGAAGATTGCCAGTATATTTGGTTTTGGATATTTCAGGCTCAATGTCCGGCGAACCAATTGAAGCCGTTAAAAATGGTGTTCAGGTATTGGTTTCAACATTAAGGCAAGACCCGTATGCCCTGGAAACAGCATTTTTAAGTGTCATAACATTTGATACTTCTGCAAGACAAGTAGTTCCGCTGACAGAATTATCAATGTTCCAAATGCCCGATATTAAGGCAACGGGGACGACCTCACTTGGCCAGGCACTTTCATTACTTGCTAACAAGGTAAGCACTGAGGTTGCAAAAACCACAGCAGAGGTAAAAGGAGATTGGAAGCCACTTGTGTTTTTAATGACCGACGGTGAGCCTACAGACAATTGGCAGAATGGATTAAATGACTTTAAAAACCAAAAATTCGGGATGGTCGTCGCTTGTGCGGCTGGTTCAGGTGCTAATACCACTATATTAAAACAAATCACGGAAGTCGTTGTACAGCTTGATACGGCAGATAGCGCAACAATTAAGGCATTCTTTAAATGGGTTTCAGCGTCTGTTAGTACAGGAAGCCAAAAAATTGAAGCGAGTGGCAAAGACGTTTCGGGATTAAACGAATTACCACCACCACCACCCGAAGTTAATATCGTGGTTTAGTTCAGGAAGGAATAAAGTAAAATCTATGGTTTTTTCTTTTCATGGAAAGGAGCTTCAGGAATGTCTGGTGCCAGGTAAAGATTTGCCTGAAAAACATGCATTCCTGTTGCCACTAAAGTTTTAGAATACAAAGCAGGCTTTTCTGTTTTGAGTTGTATTTTTTCGATATTATTGGAAAAAGAGAGTTATGAGGAGATTACCGGTTTATCTATTAATAGACACTTCAGGATCGATGAGAGGCGAAGCAATAGCCTCTGTCAATGTAGGTTTAAATGCATTAATATCGTGCCTGAGAAAAGACCCTCAAGCAACAGAATCAGCGTGTATTAGTATTATTACTTTTGATAAAGAGGTGAATAATGTAGTACCTCTTACTGAAATTGCAGATATTCAATTGCCTGAAATTACAACACCGGAATCTGGTCCTACACATTTAGGTAAAGCTCTTCAATTGTTTTGCCAAAAAATCGATGAAGAAGTAGTGCTTTCCACCAAAGAAAGAAAAGGTGACTGGATGCCTATACTCTTTATAATGACAGATGGAAAGCCCTCGGATATTTTACTGTACAGGGAAATGATCGTTGAAGTTAAAAAGAGAAAATTGGCTGCCATTATTGGATGTGCAGCAGGACTTGATGCTAAACCAGAGTACCTCAAGGAGTTAACTGATAATGTGATAAGTTTGGATACAACAGACAGTGCGACGTTTAGTCAATATTTCAAATGGGTTTCGGATGTGGTAGGCATTGGTGGCAGAAGTATGGGGGCCACTGATACCTTGACTCTTCCACCACCTCCATCAGAATTACACTCTATAATATAATATAATACCAATGATAAAAATACTACTCTTTCTTATTATTACTCTTTTGATTGTAAGCTTGTTTTTATATTCAAAATTATTGCCATATAAAAACAAACTCACTGATAAATATCAAAATATTTTCAATTTTTTTGAAAGTATATTTAATCCATTATTGAACTTTCTAAGTTTAATAGCCAAACCAGTACAAGTGGGCAAAGGAATAGCGATTGATATGTCACAAATCATTTTGCTGTTTTTGTTTTTATTTATTTTAGGGGTACTTGTTTAAAGATGTTGTCTCTCTATCTTATCATTAATGTTTCAGGGCAGTTGGGGAAATATTATGGGTACAGGTGAAGAAGAAGAAAATATATTTTTCTGGTGTGCCCTTGAAGCTATATTTGGTATTGCTGAAGGCAGCATTGATGTTATTTCAAAAAAATGATTAATTATGGATATTATAAAATATAACGGTAATCTTGAAATAGCAGCAACCGATGAAATGCAATTGATAAAATCGTTTGATAAAAATAATGCTGAAATTAAAAATGATATTATTTCAAAGTGGGGGGTGTTTGAAAATCGAAATAAATCATTTGTTGAAAATAAAAATATATATATTGCAAATGGTAAAGTTAATCAAGAATATTGCTTTTCATTTAAAATTGATGAACTTGGATTATCAGATATAGGAGAATATTATTTTGAGGGATTAGATACATTTGGTTTGTCCTTTGATTCCGTGACCAATGAAATTAAAGGAATTCCAGTCACAGCCGGAGAGCATAAAATAAAGCTTGTCATTAAAATCAATGATTGGGGACATGGCAAGCTACTTCTGGAAAAGGAACTTACCCTTCTCATCAATCCAGATCCAAAATCACTTTGGAAAAATATTCCAACCCCAAATGATATTGAATATTTTAAACCAGATAGCAACCAGTCTTTTGTAAAGGTTGAGTCAGTGCAGAAGTCTTTTTTTGGGGAGAACAAATTTACCAAACAAATTCTTATTGCGGCTAGCCAAAGAGGTCGTTCACATGCACAGGAAGGGAGACCAAGAGACGATGATTTTGGTTTATATTATCTTAAAGAGCATGATTGGTATATCATGACCGTAGCTGATGGAGCCGGTTCAGCAAAATCATCGAGAAAAGGCTCCGAAATTGCTTGTAGAACAGTTGTAGAGGTTTGCACATCAAAAATCAATGAGAGGATAAGTGAGTTTGAGCGTCACATTAAAGAATTTCACTCTGACAAGACAGATGCAAATAGAAAGTGCATACGTGATTCTCTCTGGGAAATTCTTGGTAATGCTGTTTTTTTATCAGTAAAGAAGATTGAAGAAGAGGCCAGAGGAGCAGATAGGCCAATTAAGGACTATTCCACAACCTTGATTGTCTCCATAAGCAAAAAATTCAAATTTGGGTGGTTTGTTGGCGCGTTTTGGGTTGGTGATGGTGGTATTGGAATATATGACAAAAATAATCAGTTTGTCAAAGTGTTGGGTGAATCTGATGGTGGTGAATATGCAGGCCAAACACGTTTTGTAACGATGGCTGAAATTACACAGCCGCCAGAACTGTACAGACGTCTAAGATTTGAGATTGTTGATGATTTTACCGCTCTTATTTTAATGACCGATGGAATTACTGACCCCAAATTTGAAACAGATGCAAATCTCCTAAAAGTTGACAAATGGAGTGAATTATGGAACGACTTGTCAAAAGAGGTGAATTTTTCATATAATAATGAAGATTCGGCGGAACAATTATTAAATTGGTTAGACTTTTGGGCGCCTGGTAATCATGATGACAGGACAATTGCAATCCTCTATTAATTATGGCAAATACAATTAAAATTAAAGCCACAGATGGTTCTGATGTTGAATATATAGATCAAATGTTTGATGCTGGTGGCATGAAGGATGTCTATTTTAGTCCAGATAAAAGTTATGTAGTTGCCTTTTTTAGAGATAAACAGGATTTTAATGCAAAAGACCGATTACAAAATATTGTAGGAAAATATAGAGACAATATTTTTAATCAAGCTGGTGGCGATTATTGGAAAGATTTATATTGTTGGCCTACTAAAATTGTTGAATATAATGGAAAATTAGGTTTAACATGCCCAGCCTATCAAAAACATTTCTATTTCACTAAAGGGTCAATAAACAATGATTTCCTGGGAATTAAAGGAAAGCAAAAAGAGGGAAAATGGTATGCTTCGGCAAAAAATTTAAATAAATTCCTTGCTCCAGAAGAAAAGGGTGATTGGTTTAAATATTTTCAAATATGCATTAGAATCAGTCGCGCCGTTAAAAGACTTCATGCTGCGGGTTTGGCTCATTCCGATCTCTCCTACAAAAATGTTTTGATTGACCCTTCTGCTGGCTTAGCTTCCATTATCGATATTGATGGCCTCGTTGTTCCTGGAAAATTCCCGCCTGATGTTATCGGTACTCCAGATTTTATTGCACCCGAGGTTTTAATGTCAAAACATTTACCCATCACCGATAGCAAGAGAGTATTACCGAGTATAAAAACGGATAGGCATGCACTCGCAGTCATGATTTATATGTATCTCTTACATCGTCATCCCTTAAAGGGAGGAAGATATTTTGGCGATGGTTTTGATCCAGATAAAGAGGAAGAGCGTAAAATGGGTGCTGATGCATTATTTATTGAGCACCCGACCGATAGACGTAATTCTAATATGAAAAGAGAATATGATCGTGATTATACTATTTGTCTTCCCTTTATTGATGTCGATAAAATTCCATACACGGTGTGTGGTCCCTATTTAAAGAAATTATTTAATAAAGCTTTTATTGATGGAGTTAAAGACCCTGATGCAAGGCCTTCTGCGGTTGAATGGGAAGACGCATTATTGAAAACTGTCGATTTAATGCAGCCTTGTCAAAATCCGGCTTGTTGGCACAAGTGGTTTGTATTTGATAACTCCACAAGTCCCAAGTGCCCATTTTGCGGCACAGAATATAAAGGACAATTACCTGTTTTGAATTTATATTATTCACGCAAAGAAGGAGTCTTTAATCCGGAAAATTACAGGTTAATGGTTTACAATAAACAGTTATTATATATGTGGCATGTCAATAGATTTGTCTATGCCAACGAAAAAACTACACCCGAACAGAAAATACCGGTTGGGGACTTTCATTTCCATAATAACAAGTGGATACTTATCAACAGAAAATTACCATCAATGTATGATAAGGATATCGATAAAAAAATAGAAATAGGGGAAGCGGTTGAACTTACAGAAGGAAAAAGAATTCTTTTATCAAAAGAGGATGGAGGCCGATTAATAATAGTGCAATTAGTAAAATAATATAAAGAATAGTAATCTTTAAATTTGGTGCAGGATAAAATCTATATAACAATTTAAAACCATAATTCACCTTCATTATTTTAACAAAAATTTAAACAAAAGCAACCGTAATAATTTAATATTTTAAAAATATATCTCGATATTTTCTAACCTTGGTTTATTACGTCGTATTAAAAAATTTATTTATAAAAAATGGAAAATAAAAAGCACTACACCGGACTCTCCAGTGAAGAAGTTATTGCGAATCGACTAAAATATGGTGAAAATCTTTTAACTCCACCGAAAAGGGAGTCACTATGGAAATTATTTTCTGAAAAATTCGAAGACCCGATTATTCGAATTTTGCTTATAGCAGCGTTTCTTTCATTGGGCATTTCTTTTGTTCATATGGAATTTGCTGAAACCATAGGGATTTTTTGTGCTATTATTCTTGCAACTGGCATAGCGTTCTGGTTTGAAATTGATGCTAATAAAAAGTTTGATGTTTTAAATCAAGTAAATGATGATACTCTTTATAAAGTTATCAGAAATGACAATATATTTGAAATTTCAAAAAAAGATATCGTTGTTGGAGATATTATCCTTTTAGGGACTGGAGAGGAAGTTCCTGCAGATGGAATGCTTTTAGAGGCTGTATCATTGCAGATAGACGAATCTTGTTTAACTGGTGAACCAGTTATTGACAAGACGATTAACCCACTCCATTTCCATTCGGAATCGACTTACCCGTCAAATTATTGTATGAGGGGCACAAAAATAATTGATGGTCATGGAATTATTGAGGTTAAAGCAGTCGGTGATGTTACGGAGTTTGGTAAAGTAGCAGCCAAAGCCACAGAGATGAGCGGAGAGGAGACACCTCTCAATAAGCAATTAGATAAGCTTGCAAAGTTTATTGGTATTGTAGGTTTTATTCTTGCAGGGTTAACTTTCTTTGCTCTCTTTATAAAAGATATGTTTTTTGGTGATGCGCAATATACCATAGGTCAATTATATTTTATTGGTATTGTCATCTTGTCAGCATCCATCATTTTAACAAAAGTTTGGTTGCCAATTTTCTATGATATATTTGAGTTATTTGGCAAAGAGAAAGAACTTCCCGAAAGCGTAGAAAAAGGTAGTTGGTTAAGATGGTTAGTTTATGGCATATTTTCATTCCTGTTGTTCTCTGGTCTTGGTTATTTGTTTGGCATTAACCTCTTAAATGCTGATTCATGGGTCAGTATTGATGTTGCTGGTCGTATTCTACAGTATTTTATGGTTGCAGTAACGTTAATTGTTGTCGCTGTTCCTGAAGGCTTGCCAATGAGCGTTACCCTGAGTCTTGCGCTTAGCATGCGTCGTATGTTGCAAAATAATAATTTAGTAAGAAAAATGCATGCCTGTGAAACAATGGGTGCAACGACAATTATTTGTACCGATAAAACAGGGACGCTGACACAAAACCAAATGCAAGTCCATAAAACAGAATTTTTAGCATTACATGGTGAGGTATTAGTAAATGATGAAATTAGCAATATCATTAAAGAAAGTATATCTGTTAATTCAACAGCATTTCTGGATTATTCTGAGCTACCAAAAATTAAAACGCTTGGTAATCCAACAGAAGCCGCGCTTTTACTTTGGTTGCATAATCAAAATGTCAATTATTTGTCTATCAGAGAAAGCGTTGAAATTATTGAACAACTTACTTTTTCGACAGAAAGAAAGTTTATGGCAACATTGATTTTTTCTCCTTTACTCAATAAAAAAGTACTCTATATCAAGGGTGCCCCTGAAATCATCCTTTCCAAATGTAACCAGGTCTTGTCTGACGATGGCTTAAAACCTGTTTCAGAATTTCTTTCAATAATTGATAATTCACTAACGAATTATCAAAATCAGGCAATGCGAACATTGGGTTTTGCTTATGAGTTTGTTGAAGATAATAATGAAAGATTTGAATCGGGAGAATTGATAAATACTAACTTGACCTTTATTGGAATTGCAGCAATATCGGATCCAGTTCGTCTTGATGTTCCCGCAGCCGTTAAAAAATGTATGAACGCCGGTATAGAAGTTAAAATTGTCACTGGTGATACCCCTGGTACTGCAAGAGAAATCGGTCGTCAAATTGGTATCTGGAATGAAAAAGATAATTTGGATAACATTATTACAGGTATTGAATTTGAGAAATTATCGGATGAGGTTGCTTTAAAAAGAGTGCAACAGATAAAAATTATGTGCAGGGCAAGACCAACTGATAAACAGCGCCTTGTTCAATTATTGCAAAAAACCGGTGCAATTGTTGCAGTGACAGGTGATGGCACCAATGATGCTCCTGCTTTAAATTATGCACATGTTGGATTGTCCATGGGGTCGGGTACTTCCGTTGCAAAAGAAGCCAGTGATATAACTTTATTGGACGACTCCTTTAGTAGTATTACAACTGCTGTAATGTGGGGTAGATCATTATATCTAAACATACAACGATTTATTCTGTTTCAACTGACCATAAATGTCGCAGCACTGATTATTGTTTTCCTGGGTTCAATATTCGGGAAACAACTTCCATTAACTGTTACTCAAATGCTTTGGGTAAATCTTATCATGGATACCTTTGCTGCAGGAGCACTTGCATCATTGCCGCCAAATTTAAGTGTCATGCAAAACAAGCCAAGAAATAATAATGATTTCATTATTACCCCTCAAATGAAAATTAATATATTATTTGTCGGGTTATCGTTTGTCGTCATATTATTGGGCATGTTATTTTACTTTTCTGAAAATGGCTCAATCAGCACTTATAACTTGTCGCGTTTCTTTACTGTTTTTGTAATGCTACAATTTTGGAATTTATTTAATGCAAAAGCTTTTGCAACAGGTAAATCAGCATTTCACGGATTAAGTAAAAGTATGGGATTTTTGATTGTTGCCGTTTTGATTTTAGTTGGACAGTATTTAATAGTCTCTTATGGTGGAGAAGTATTTAGAACAGTCCCTCTATCTCCAAAAGACTGGGTCATAATTATTGGTTCGACATCATTTGTTTTGTGGATCGGAGAGTTCCTGAGAGCAGTCAGGCGGTAGGATATATCGACAATGAGAGCAACCACAACCGTTGGGCGTTATCCACAAAGCGCCACAACGGAGGGGTTGTATTCTATGGCTATAAACCACTGACTCCTCGCTGCCCTTGCTCATTTTCCGGCGGTGGCGCAGTTCTGCCTGTAAAGTAAGATTCTTGATTCAACAAGTGAGTGGTATACCCTAAAATTCAGGTAAATTGACGGATACAAAAGTGCAAGTAGATGCCGAAAAGAGAACTGCCGCCTTCCATGCTACCAAACACCAACAACGCCACCTCTGAATTCCCGCCCGATGAGCTTCTGATTTTCATCGGGCACAGCGATGATGCTTCTGCGGAAGCAAATGCCATTCTTGAGCTGCAATCGGAGATCGAGAAGGATTTTCGACTGCTGCTGAAATCCAATCGTCATTGTTCAGTTTTCAAGCGTATCAGGCTGTGGGAGTGGACGCTTGATGCACTGGCATTGCCCGGCGGCCAGGAGAGGGCAGTTAGCCCCGCGCTTGACCGTGCACAGATCGCCATTTTTGTTTTCAGGGAGCGTGTTGGAGAGGTTACCTGGCAAGAGCTTGAGAAGGCCAGAAAGGGGAGCGCATCGTCGCAGCCCCATGTATTTGCCGTTTTTCCCGACGCAGCTCCAACTCAAGCCAGGAATCAAACTCCACAGGCAAAACGTCAAGCCGCACAGGATTGGTTAACTTTGCTCGACTATCAGGATGCTCTCACGGTCGACTGGACAAACCCTGATTCGCGCTCAGTAACCCCGACACCAACCTATCAGGATACAGAAGAGCTTAAGGCTATTATCCGTGACAAGGTGCGGATTGCCATTGCCGACATTCTTTCGGTCGATATCACCCGCCCGACTGACGGGATGGCCAGTAATGCAGAGGAGTTGCGCCGTTATCAGGGAGCGCTCAAAACCGAACTTGGCACCATCAGCCTGCTGGGTACTCATGCGCTTGAGAATATACCGGTAACGCTGACCGATACGTTTGTCTCCCTGCGTATTTCCGATACCTGGCGCACCGATATGCGGTGGAACCCGAAACACTCTTCTGAATCACAACAGCAAGAGCGTATTCGTAACCCTGAAGAGGTGGTCAGCCTTGTCTTTGAAATCTGTTCTCTCTTGCTGGTTATTGGCGATCCCGGTTCCGGTAAAACAACCCTGCTCAAACACTACGCCCTTGCATGTCTCGAAAATGAGCACTACACCACCCTTGGGTTCAAGGAGCCCGTGCTGGTTTTTTATCTCCCCTTGCGTGAGCTGGTCAAAAAAGGAGCTGATTATGATTCACTTCCTGCCAACCTTTTCGCGTGGAGTGAAAAGCATTCCCTTGGCATAGCGGAGAAGCTCTTCTTTGACTGGCAGCATAACCGTCAAACCCTTCTTCTGCTTGATGGCCTTGACGAAATCAGCGATCCGCAGCAGCGCATCAAGGCTTGCGACTGGATTGACCGTATCGTCACCGGTTTTGAAAAAGCCAAAGTTGTTGTCACCACGCGTTATACCGGCTACCGGAAAGGTGACGGGATTGAACTTCGCTCCCGGCATGTGCGTGCTGATATCATGGACTTTTCGCCGGATCAGCAAAAAGAGTTTCTGGAGAAGTGGTTTCGCTCGGTGTTGTGCCGTGAGCTGCGTCCCGGGAGTAAAAGTCTGCAAGAGTGGAGAGAGGAGCAGGCAAAAAAGGCAGGGGAGAAGGCCGCCACCATTATTGCGTTTTTAGAGCGGGAAGAGAACCAGAGTTTGCGCATGTTGGCCGCAGTTCCCATGCTGTTGCAGATTATGGCGATACTCTGGAAAGATCGCCACTACCTGCCCAAAACCCGTTCTGAGCTGTACCATGCCGCCGTGAACTATATCCTTGACTATCGCGACCGCCAAAAAGAGATCTCTCCCCTGCTGAGTGCTGAAGATGCCCGGCGAGTTCTGACCCCGGTGTCGCTCTGGATGCAGGAGGATCTCGAAAAGGACGAGGCTGATAAAGCGTTGATGCAGGCCGAGATGCAGAAGCACCTGAAAACGCTTCACCAGCCCCCTTCAGTCGAGAAGTTCTGTGAGAATCTGATTGACCGTGCCGGGCTGCTGGTAGCCTATGGTGACAAGGAGTATCGTTTCCGCCATAAATCATTCCGGGAGTACATGGCAGGCTTGCAGCTTGAGAAAAAAATGCACAGCAGCACTGGCCACCTCGACAAGTTGGTGAACAATTTCGGGAAAGACTGGTGGGAAGAGCCACTCCGTTTCTATATCGCCGAGGTTGATGCCGATGCCTTTGATGCCTTTATGGGGAAGCTGTTCGATGCAGAGGTCAGCGCCACGTTGAACCAGAAGCAGCAGGATTTACTGGTCACGCTCATCAATGAGGCGCGGCAGACAACAACGGAGGCCTTGCAGAAGAGATTGCTTGATTCGGCGACAACAACAAACCGGCAGCGCTACATCATGCAATGCCTGAAAGCTATCGGCACTGCGGAGGCCTTTGAGACGGTGCAGAAGTTTCTTGATGCTCCCTTTGAGAAAAAAGCAGAAGCGCTGGATGTTGCCTGTGAAATGGCGAACGTTACAGTGCAGGCAGGTGGAGCAGGCAACCGTGAGCGTTGTGAAGCAAATGCCTCTATAATAATGGACAAGCTTGGTGCTCACTATATTCTGATCAAGGGGGGGATATTCACCTTTTCCATGACGAAGAAGCCGGAAACAGTGGAGGATATCTACGTTGCAAAATACACCGTGACGAACAAGCACTACCGTCAGTTTATCAACTATCTGGATTCAAAAGAGGCCGGTTATGCCGCCATACTGCCTGTTGAAAGCTACACAAAAAGCCTGTTTTCCCTGGCTGAAAGCATCAAGGGCTTCAGTGACTCTATAAAGGGCGAGAAATCGCTGGCAACACGATTTTGTTCTCCTTATGATGATGACAAACAGTTCAATAAGGATGATCAGCCGGTGCTTCGTCCAAGCTGGTATGCAGCCCGGGCATATTGCCTGTGGCTCTCATTGCTGGAGAGTGATGGCAGGCTTCCCGAACTCTATCGCCTGCCAACTGAAAAAGAGTGGGAGTATGCGGCAGGTGGAAAAGAGAGCAGAAAGTACCCTTGGGGCGATAAAGAGCCCTCGCCTACACTTGCCAATTATAACAACAATGAAGGAGCCACAACACCGACAGGTCGTTATCCTGAAGGGGCTACACCTGAAGGGTTGCATGATATGGCGGGTAATGTGTGGGAGTGGACGGAGGATTTATATCAAAAAGGTATAAGCTGGCGTGCAATGCGAGGAGGTGCGTATTATAGTGATAATGCTGATGCTCTGCGCTGCTCCTCCCGGAACTACTACAATCCGAGGCTCTACTACCTCAATGTTGGTTTTCGAGTGATTCGTTCCAGTCTTTTTCTTCCTGAAAATCTGATCCCCTGATATCTGGAACTCTGAAAAAAGAAGCTCACTCGACATTGCAGAACCAACAGGGGAAGGCTAGAAATTTTTTTTTGCGGGAAGGCCATGCAGGTCAGGCTGATACTCATAATCTGTTGTTCTGTGCCGGTTGTCTTTTCTTCTTCTTGGCGTTTTCGGAAAAGATGCCGAGCTGGTGCTCGGCGTTCCCAGGGGTGTGGTCGGAACGGGCTGTATCTCTTTGCGCTTTTGGCTGCTCTTTTCTATATTCGGTTATAAAAAGGTGGTAATATAGTTTAAAAGTTTATATATGACAGTTTATGTCGAAAAGGTGCCGATGCCATTGCCGGTTAAGCGAGCTGTCATGAAGTTTGGCAGGGATTTGTCGCTGGCTCGTCGCCGTCGCCGCTTTTCGCAGCAGTCGATGGCTGAGAGGATTGGTATTTCGGTTTCAAGCCTGAGACGGCTGGAAAAAGGTGATCCAACGTTGAGCTGGGGCACTATTGCCCGCGCCATGTATGTGCTTGGCGAGATTGAGAAGCTCAATCAACTGCTCGACACGGCAAACGATGATATCGGGCTTGTTCTGATGGATGAGCGGTTGCCCCGGCGTATTCGCTTCCGAAAACATTCACCAGAGTCTGGTGCGCTATGAGCCGGGCAATGCAGCGAGGCGCGACGGTTTGCCTTGGTGAAGGCGGGGTGGTTGTTGGCCAACTTGCCTATTCCCGCAGTGGAGTACGTGAGAACTCTTCGTTTGTTTATAGCCAGCAGTGGCTTCAGTCGTTGGAACGCTTTTCAATCTCCCCTGACTTGCTGTTGACAGAAACACATCAGTACCATAAGGCAGCTTCCGAAAATGACTCTGTTTTTCATTTCGCCATTGCCGATACGGCACCAGATGGCTGGGGTTGCCGTGTCATTGCGCGTGATCATGCAAAGCGTCGTGTCAAGCATAAGGCACAGGGGGAGGAGCCTTTTGCTCCTCTAACGCAATGGGACTATCTGGTCGGTGTGGATGATTTCAGTCGGGTTGGCGCCCTGCGTTTGCGTGATGAAACGGGTAACTATCTGCGAACCATTGAGAGTGGCGACAGGGCTACGCCGCCCTTGCTGGAGCTTGGTTCTCTGCTTGGGGCAAGCCATGCCGTTGAGCAGGGGAGGGAGACGGAAGCCGATCTTCGTTACCTTCGTGGCAGGGGAACCTCACTTGGGGGGCTTCGTCCGAAATGTTCTGTTCTTGATGACGATGGGCAGTTGGCCATCGGGAAGTTTCCAAGCGTCAAGGATCAGCGCAGTGTGACAAAAGGTGAAGTCTTGGCCTTGCGTCTTGCTGTCGTTGCCGGTATTGATGCCGCCCAGGCTCGTATTGTCTATGCTGATACCTCTCCAGTGGCTGTCGTGCGTCGTTTTGATCGCACGCTTGAGGGAACTCGTATTCCTTATCTTTCGGCAGCATCGCTTCTTCAGGCCCGTCGGGATGATGAGCGTGCATACAGCGAGATTGCCGAGCGTATCATCGCCACCTGTGCAGACCCATGGCACGATCTGGCAGAGCTGTGGCGTCGTATTGTTTTCAACCTGCTCATTACCAATGTGGATGATCATCTGCACAATCATGGCTTTCTGCATGTCGGTCACGGCCAGTGGCGACTTGCGCCCGCCTTTGATCTCAACCCGTTCCCCGACAAGGAGCAGGAACTCAAGACCTGGCTGACGGAGGAGGCTGGTCCGGTATCCTCCATTAAAGAGGTGGTGCAAGTTGCCGGGCAGTTTTGGCTCGAAAGAGATCAAGCGCTCGAAATACTTCGGCAGGTTTGTAGAGCCGTGGAGAACTGGCGTGTTCTGGCTCTCACCCCGGCAGTTGGCATGCAGCCTCATGAGCTGAACGATTTTGCTCCAGCCTTTGAGCATGAACAGATGAAGCTGGCGGCTACTCTTCTCAGGCATGGTTAAGTGGGGAATGAGTAGAACTCATGAAAAAATTGCAAAATTGCTCCTGATTTGAAAATTATTGTGCTGTAGGATACTGATGGAGTCGACGCCGATACCTGGGAGCGCCGATACCTGGGAGCGCCGAGCTCCAGCTCGGCAGAAAACGAGGATAATGTGCTGAACCGATCGCCAGCAAAGCCTGAACTCACACAGCAAAGCCTCTCATGCTGCGCTGTTCCTCTGGCGTATGGGGAAATTTTTTTACGGTGTTGCTGGTTGTTTTGTACCGGTGTTGGATGGGGTGCAGCGATGATGGTGTTGTGGGTTGAATTATACCGTAATCATTGTATAATTATGTATAAATAGGTATAGTCGAATATAATTTCCAATAAATCAGGATTATCGATGGATGCTATCAGAAATCCCTTCTCTCCCGGCGCTGGCTCTCCTCCTCCAGAACTGGCGGGACGTGATGCCATTCTGGAGCTTGCCAATGTGCTTTTCGGACGGGTGCGCCTAAAACGCTCCGAAAAGAGCATGATGATGACAGGGTTGCGCGGTGTGGGCAAAACGGTTCTGCTCTATGATCCTTCACCACACCCTTTGTTGTGTGTAGAGGAGCCTGAAAATCAGCTCTATCCACGATTGCTGCATGAGCTGGCAGAGGCTTTTCGATTCGCCGGTGACCGAAGAGTTGACTCAAAAGCAGCAGGATTTGCTGATTGCTCTCGTAGAAGAGGCACCACAGCGAAAGATTGATGCCCTGCGAGATGTACGTTCCAAAATTCACCGTGACCAACCAGCTACTCCAGGCGCTTAATCAGTTATCTGGATGTTCAAGAGCCCGAATTTGCAGAGAGGATTCCTCTCAAAACATACAGTGAGCGCTTGCGTAAAATGGCATCGGGCATCAAGGGATTCAGTGACTATCTAATTTTGAAGTGGGTCTTCGAGTGATTCGTTCCAGTCTTTTTCTTCCTGAAAATCTGATCCCCTGATATCTGGAACTCTGAAAAAAGAAGCTCACTCGACAAAGAAGAACCAACATGGGGAGGCTAGAAAATTTTTTTTGTGCAAAGCTATTCAGTTGGTGCTTTTCCACAAACCTCTAACTAATTTGAAAGACAATTATCCATTGTTCATAAAAAAAATGTATATTTCCTCATTGAACCATGCAAATCATGGAATGAACATCCATAATTGATCAGATGATCACCAGAACCCTTCACGACAAGCTTCTTGCTGCCCTTGCTCATTTTCCGGCAGTGGCGCTGCTTGGGCCTCGTCAGGTTGGAAAAACAACCCTGGCTCTTGAGGTTGGCCACACCTGCCCGAACGCCCTCTATCTTGATTTGGAATCGGAACAGGACAGAGCAAAAATGGCACATCCCGAGCTCTATCTCTCTGACCATCAGGATCGGCTTGTCATTCTGGATGAGGTTCATCGTGTTCCCGGTCTTTTCCCTCTTCTGCGGGGCCTTATCGACAGCGCTCGCCGGGCTGGTCGTAAAAGTGGGCAATACCTGCTTCTTGGGTCAGCCTCCCTCGACTTGCTTAAACAGTCCGGTGAAACACTGGCAGGCCGAATTGCCTATCTGGAGCTGGCACCTTTTGGTGTTCTCGAAACTGGCGCATTTCCTCTTGATGATCTCTGGGTTCGTGGCGGCTTTCCAGACAGTCTGCTTGCCAAAACATCAACTGAAAGCCTTCGGTGGAGAACAAATTTTATTCGCACCTACCTCGAACGCGATATTCCCCAGTTTGGCCCTCGCATTGCGGCTGAAACATTACGAAGATTCTGGGTGATGCTCGCCTGGCAGCAAGGCGGACTGCTCAATAGCGCCGATTTTGCCCGGAATCTTGGCGTTGATGTCAAAACCATCAACAACTACATCGATCTGCTGGTCGATCTGTTGCTTGTTCGTCGTTTGGCCCCATGGCATGGCAATATCGGCAAGCGCCTTGTCAAATCCCCAAAAGTCTCGGTGCGTGACAGCGGGCTTTTACATGCCCTGCTCTCCATCCCGGACAAGGAGACACTTCTCTCGCATCCCGTTATCGGGCAGAGTTGGGAGTGCTTTGCGATTGAAAACATCCTTGCCGCTGCGCCGGATGATGTTCAGGGATATTTTTACCGCACAGGTGGAGGCGCTGAAATTGACCTGTTGCTCACCTGGCCGAATGGAAGTTTATGGGCGATTGAAATAAAGCGAAGCATCTCCCCAAAACTGGAACGAGGATTCCATTTGGCCTGTGCCGACCTCAATCCTTCCCGAAAAATTGTTGTCTATCCGGGCAAAGAGCGTTATCGGCTTGCTCCCGACATTGAGGCGATGTCACTGGCCGATATTGCACAGCAATTGTCCGACATGGACAAGGGGGTATGAATTATACTGATTTGATTGTATAATCATGTAATAACCTCTCACCGAGCTTTAATGCTCTTGTGGCTGGTATTCTCAGAGTGGTTGAAATTGCGTAGCTTCATTCTTGCCTGAAACATTGATTCATAAATGGTTATGAAACCAGATACCAACAAAGGATTCCCGGAATTTCCGCCTGATGAGCTGCTGATTTTTATCGGGCACAGTGACGATGCGTCGGCTGAAGTTGAGGCTGTAATGTCGCTGAGATCGGAGATCGAGAAGATGTTCGGGGAATTTCTGAAAGTTAATTCGCATCGTTCGCGTTTTCGTCGGTGGAATTTCTGGGCATGGGGTAAAGATGCATTAACCATCACTGGTGGTCAGGATGCGGTTGTGAAACACGCTCTTGACCACGCACGAGTTGCCATTTTTATTTTTAAAGAACGAGTAGGAAAAGTTACCTGGCAGGAGCTGGAACAGGTAAGAGAGCGAAGTCGGGAGCAGCACCTGCATATCCTGGCATTGTTTCCAGAGGAGAAGCCTTACCAGGGCAAGTTTCCCAATGCACAGGCCAAACTTCAGGCTTCCCGCGATTGGACGGCATTACTTGAACGTCAGGAGGAGTTGACAAGTGATTGGACAAGTACTGATTCATGTTCAGTGACACCATGCCCAACCTATCAGAGTATTGAAGAGCTGAAAAATATTGTGCGTGACAAAGTGCGGGTTGCGATGGCAGATATTCTCGCTGTAGAGTCTCCAATACTTCGTCCAACTCCTTTGCCGCAGGTGAATACCGCTTCCGACTTTCTTCGCCTCTACCAGGCTACACTGATGCGGCAGCTCGGTAACATAACGCTCACGGGTTCTCCGGCACTGGAGCATTTTGCCACCAAGCTTTCTGATACGTTTGTCTCGCTCAGTCTTTCTGGTTCGGTGCGTTCTGAAACACGCTTCTGCAAGGGAGTTGAGCAGTGCGAAGTAATGATTGATGCGCAAAGCAGAACGCCTGAAAAGGTTATGAGTATTGTGTTTCAGCAGCATCCTTTGCTGTTGATTATCGGTGATCCGGGTTCGGGGAAAACCACACTTCTCAAGCATTATGCGCTTTCTTGCCTCAACGAACAACGCTATGGTGAGTTTGGTTTCGGTGAACCGGTGAACGTCTTTTTTCTTCCGTTGCGTGAGCTGAACATAGGCGATGGCAGCGATATTTCGCTTGCAGATAACCTTGCTGCATGGTCGAAAAAACAGTTTCTCGCCATTGATGCAGCATATTTTTCCGATTGGCTTGACCAACCATCAACGTTGGTGCTGCTTGATGGGTTGGATGAAATCAGCGATAAGGAGGATCGGATAGCGGTCTGCAAGTGGATTGACAGCACGGTTTGGCGCTTTACCAGGGCAAAGTTTGTGGTAACGTCGCGGAGCACGGGTTACCGCAAAGGTGATGGCATCGAAATTGAAGCTGATCATTTGCGGGCGGACATTATGGATTTTTCTCCACAACAGCAGGCGGAGTTTTTGCACCGCTGGTTCAAGGCTGCTTATTGTGGTGAAATTCCACCTGCTGGCGATCAAGCAGTATGGCGAACGGAGCAGGAAGAGAAGGCCACCAAGAAAGCCGATGCCATTCTTGCATTTCTTGCATTGGATAAAAATCGCAGTTTGCGCCCTCTGGCGGGTGTGCCACTTTTGTTGCAGATTATGGCGATGCTCTGGAAAGAGCGTGAGTATTTACCTGGTAGTCGCCTTGAGCTGTACGATGCGGCGTTGAACTATCTCCTTGATTATCGCGACCGTCGTCGTGGTCTTTATCCAAAACTTTCCGCACAGGATGCGCGCCGGGTGCTCTCTCCTGTCTCGCTCATTATGCAGGAGGAGCTGAAAAAAGATGAGATTGATCGTTTAGAGATGCAGCAGCAGATGCAGGGGCAGCTCGACACCCTGTATAACTCTTTGCCAGCCTCCGATTTTTGCCGGAACCTTGTTGACCGTGCGGGAGTGCTGGTCGAGTACGGTGAAAAGGAGTATCTCTTTCGCCACAAATCATTCCGCGAGTATATGGCGGGCATTCAGTTGCTCAAAAATATTCACAAACAAGACTCTCTCAACAAGCTGGTGAGCCATTTCGGCGATGACTGGTGGACAGAGGTGTTCCGCTTTTTCATCGGCCATGTTGAGGATGCAGAGCTGTTCGACAGTTTTATGCAGAGGCTTTTCGATTCGCCGGTGACGGAAGAGTTGACTCAAAAGCAGCAGGATTTGCTGATTGCTCTTGTAGAGGAGGCACCACAGCGGAAGATTGATGCCCTGCGCACGAAGCTGCTTGATCCGGCAACCACGGCAAACCGGCAGCGCTACCTGCTGGAGTGCCTGAAAAATATCGAGAAGCCGGAGGCAATGGCGACACTTCTGGAGTTCAGGCAGTCGGGGTTGACGAAAGAGCAGCAGTTGGTCAAAGAGGTGAAATATGACAAACTTGGCGCTGAGTACATCTTTATCAAGGGCGGGACGTTCCCCTACTCCCTCACGAAAAAGCCGGAACCCGTTTCAGAGATGTACGTTGCAAAGTTCACAGTGACCAATCAGCTCTTCAGGCGCTTTATCAGCTATCTGGATGCTCAAGAGCCCGAATTAGCAGGGAGGGTTCCACTCAAAACGTACGAGGAGCGCTTGCATAAAATGGCATCCTCCATCAAGGGATTCAGTGACTGGCTGAATGAAGAATCATTGTTGGCGAAGCGTTTTGTTTCGTATCGGGACACCAATAAACAATTCAACAAGGATGATCAACCGGTGGCAGGGGTGAACTGGTATGCGGCGCGTGCCTATTGCCTATGGTTATCATTGCTTGAGAGCGACGATGCTCTCTATCGGTTGCCGACGGAGGTGGAGTGGGAATATGCCGCAGCAGGAGAAGAGGGCAGACTTTATCCGTGGACAAAAGAGAAAGGTGAACCAAATAAAGCATTGGCTAATTATAATAATCATGAAGGTGCCCCGACATCTGCCGGGCGTTACCCAGAAGGCACTACACCGCAAGGGTTGCATGATATGGCAGGCAATGTGTGGGAGTGGACGGATGACTTTTATGATAAAGACGAAGATGTTCGTGCAATTCGAGGTGGAGCGTATTATAGCGGTGATGCTGATGCTCTGCGCTGCTCCTCCCGGGGCAGCTACGATCCGAGGCTCAACGTCGACGATGTTGGTTTTCGAGTGATTCGTTCCAGTCTTTTTCTTCCTGAAAATCTGATCCCCTGATATCTGGAACTCTGAAAAAAGAAGCTCACTCGCCAAAGAAGAACCAACAGGGGGAGGCTAGAAAATTTTTTTTGAGCAAGGCCGCTCAGCCGGTACTTGTCCACAAACCACTGAATACTGACAATTGATTACTCCCATGCCAAATCACGAAATGCTGATCGTCAAAAAGGCCTTCGATTTTTCGAAATGGCTGCTGAACCACACCGGTAAATTTCCGAAAAGCTTTCGCTTCAGCATTGCGGTGCGGCTCGAAAACAGCGTGCTTGAATTCACCGAGCTTGTTGCGGTGGCCAATATGCGGGGCAACAAGCTTCCATCGTTGCATGAGGCTGATGCGGTGTTGACCCGGTTGCGGCTCCTCTTCCGCATGAGTTTTGAGATGAAACTCATCAATCTCACCGCCTTTGAATTCGGGAGCCAACAGATTGCCGAGTTGGGAAAAATGCTCGGCGGATGGATAAAAAAGTTTGAACAATCGGTGGAGAAATGATAACTTTCCTGCGGATAAGGGCCGATACAATGATCTACCCGTTCAGTGTGCGGGAGCTTGTAAAACAACAAAGCTGATGCTCTGCGCTGCTCCTCCCGGAACAACAACAATCCGAGGAACAACAACAACAATGTTGGTTTTCGAGTGATTCGTTCCAATCATGCCCGTTTATGAGTGAAAAGCCCATCCTGATGCCGCTCTTTCAAGGAAGACCGGACAGTTTTTGGGCATGACATCGGGCTCTTTCTCCTGAGGCACGTCGCCACCTCGTCGGTGGGGCGGGCACAAACAGAACAGACAAAACAGGTCGCTTGAGTAAGCAATTGAAAGAGCGGCCTGTTTTTTTTTGCCAACGCCATGAAAACCAGCAAAAACCTTTTTGAGGGTATCGTTGCCTTCGATAACCTCCTTTTGGCAGTCAGCAAAGCCGCGAAAGGGAAGCGTGAAGAGCAGTCTGTGCTGAAGTTTTATAACCATTTCGAAGAGAACCTCTGGCAGATTATTTCGGAGCTGCGGGACAAAACGTACCAACCAGGATCGTACAAAACCTTCAGCATCTACAAGTCAAAACCCCGCCAGATCAGCGCAGCGCCATTCCGTGACAGGGTGGTGCATCATGCGCTTATCACCGTTGTCGGGCCCATTCTGGAACGGAGCTTTATCTTCGATACTTACGCCAACAGAGTCGGCAAGGGGACACACAAGGCAATCGCACGCTACCAGCACTACCTCACAAAGTACGCCTACGCGCTGAAGTGCGACATCCGAAAATACTTCCCCTCCATTGACCATGAGATTCTCAAAGCACTGCTCCAGCGTAAAATTGCCTGCGCCGATACCCTCTGGCTGATTGAAACCATCATCGACAACAGCAATCCGCAAGTTGAACATCTCCACTATTTCCCCGGCGATACCCTCTTTACCCCGCACGAAAGAAGGAGGGGCCTGCCGATTGGGAACCTCACCAGCCAGTGGTTTGCCAACTATTACCTCAGTTTTTTTGATCACTACGTCAAAGAGGTGTTGCACTGCAAAGGGTACGTGCGTTATGTGGATGATTGTGTTATGTTCTCCAACAGCAAGCAGGAGTTGTGGGAGTGGAAAAGAGCCATCGAGTTGTTTCTGGAGCAGTATCGCTTGATACTCAACCCGCAGAGAACAGAACTCTATCCCTCGACGGAAGGGAAGAGTTTTCTTGGCCAGCGGGTCTTTCAGTCACATCGCCTGCTCCCTGCCGACAATGTTCGCAGGGCGAAGAGACGGATTCAATGCGCCCTGATTGCAAAGCCGGATAACATCAGGCAAACTCTTTCAGGGTGGTTTGGCCATGCGCGTCAGGCTGATACCCGCAATTTGCGGCGGTTGATTTCTGGATGGATATTGAGCGGTAAATAGAAGATTTTGCGGGTTATCATCCTTGATGACAAAGGAACGATTACATAATGCATTTTCCAGAAAATGAAAACAATATTCGTCAGTTGGAGATTATAGCCGACTGGAGTTTGGCTGTGCGTGGGCTCCCGGTGCAAAAGATAAAACCACTTGAATGAGTAACGCGATATGAATAAAGTGATTAAAGCTACTCCACTGCCTGGTGGCTATGTACAGGTTTATTTACAGGATGGTCGATGTGGCGAGTTTGATGTCAATCCATATATGACTTCTGACTTTTTTTTACCGTTGAAAAATGAAGCCTATTTTCAAAAGGTGGCTTTGTTTTTTTCCGGTATCGGTTGGCCAGATGGGCAAGACCTAGGGCCCGACACGGTGGCGGCCCATTTAAGAGTTAGCCAATCACGGTATCCTGCAAACATCCCAACAAGCGCATGATCGACGGCGTTGGGCGGTAAAATCTCATCAACCTCAAGGAGATCAAGAATCCCGTTTAATAGAGTATCAAGGGATTTTCCATACATTCCTGATTTTTCTCTTCGATAGTCACGCTTGAATTTTCACGATCGATTATACTATATTCGCTTACGCATCTTTTTACCTTGTCATCCACAACTCCTGTGCTATGGCTTTTTCTTGCCTGCATGTTTCTGAATCAGTTAAGTGCATGAGCCGCATAAGCCGAATGCTTTTGCTTGTTCTTGTTATTTTGGCAGGCGCTGGCGGTATTGCTACGGCAAAGGGTGACAGCACCAAGCCGTCGAATGTTACGTCTGTCGCTGCCACAACAACAGCAAATCCCGAAAAAGCAGATGGCCGGGGAGTGTTGAAGGAGGATGGTTTGACGGAGAAAGGAAACACTGATACGATTATTCAAATCTTTGGTGTCGGTCTGAATACTGTTAATTCTATTGCGCTGCTTGCCGTTGTCATACCTGCCTTTTGTGGTGCAATTTATGGAATATGGGCTTTATACAAACAGATTTCCCCGCGTTGGAGGGAAAAATCTGCAAGAAAAAAGCTGCTTGAAGACTTTGCAAAACTTCATAAAAAGACTCTCAGAGAGCAGATTGAAAAGCAATCACTCTCAACAACTGCTTTTGAAAGTGTCTCTGTTACCCTGACCGATACCTTTGTCCCTTTACGTCTTTCCGATACGCTGCGCAACGAGAGCCGTTTTATGCCCGGCAGAGGCTATAACGACAAAAGTAATAATGGTATCCAGTCGCCGGAAGCGGTGCTGCGAATGGCCTTCAAAAACAAGTATAGAAGGCTGCTTGTTATTGGTGAACCCGGTTCAGGAAAGACAACGCTGCTGTACTACTATGCTCTGTTGTGCCTTGAAACAAAGCCTCATGAAAAGCGCGGCTTTCGCATACCGGAGCTGGTTTTTTATCTGCCCTTGCGTGAGCTGAAGAGGGATGGAGAAGAGTACGAATTACTCCCGGCAAACCTGCGGGCATCGTCTGAAAAGCATTCTCATCCCGTTGGGGAAGATGTCTTTATCGATTGGCTTCATTCAGCCACAACCCTTGTCTTGCTTGATGGACTTGATGAAATCAGTGATATTGCCGAGAGAATAAAGGTCTGTAACTGGATTGACAATGCCGTGAACAGCTTTCCCGAGGCATATTTTATTGTGACCTCAAGAACAACCGGCTACAGACAGGTTGACAAGATTGAGCTGAAGCATTTTGTGCGGGTTGACGTTATGGATTTTTCGCTCGATCAGCAAAAAGATTTTTTATACCAATGGTTTGATGCGGCATTTCTTGAGGCGACGACTCCTTTTGCCGATAAAACGCTGGAATGGAAAAAGAGCCAGAAAGAAAAAGCAAGAGAAAAAGCCGACGCAATTATTGCTTTTTTAAGAGCTGAAGAGAATAAAAGTTTGCAATCGATGGCCGGTATTCCCCTGTTATTGCAGATGATGGCCATGCTCTGGAAAAACGAGGACTATCTGCCAACCAGTCGTGTGGAGTTGTACGGTAAAGCATTGCACTACATTCTTGATGATCGGGAGAGGCAGATCAATAAAATACCATTGCTTGCCGCTGAACAGGCGCTCGACGTATTGATGCCGGTGTCGCTCTGGATGCAGGAAAAGCTGAAAAAAGATGAAGTGGAAAGAGAGACAATGCATCAGCAGATGCAGGTCGAATTGATCAAGCATTCTGAGCCCCCAATACCACCGCTATTCTGCAAAAACCTTGTCGATCGGGCTGGCCTGCTGGTGGAGTATGGCGAAAGGGAGTATCTGTTTCGTCATAAATCATTCCGTGAGTATATGGCGGCGGTTCAGCTTGTAAAAAATATTGAGCTTCTCCAGATGGATCCTCTCGACAAGAAGATAAATGGAGAGAGGAAGTATCTCAGCGAGCTGTCCGCACATTTTGGTGAAGCCTGGTGGAAAGAGCCGATCTGCTTTTTTGCTGCAAAGGCGAGTGCTGTTACCTTCAATGCTTTTCTGGAGCAACTGTTTGACTCTCCGGTCAGCCTGGATTTTTCGCAGGAGCAGCAGGATTTGCTGGAACGTATTATGCAGGAAAGGCCGAAGGAAGAGCCTGGAGCTCTCTATGCCAAACTGCTTCACCCGGCCACAACCGCAAACCAGCAGCGTTATCTGTTGAAATGTTTGCAAATAAGCAGGCATCAGGCAGCAGGAGATGTTGTTCGGCAGTTCATTGAGCAAAACCCTGACATAGATGCCGACATTCGCCGCCGTGCCGCTGACTTTACGGTGACGGGTGTGGTCGATAGGCAAGGCGCATCTTATGTCCTGATCGAAGGCGGTTCGTTTGTCTATTCAGTCAAGAAAAAGCAGCAGACGGTGCCAAACCTCCATGTTGCACGATACACCGTGACCAACCAGCTTTACCGCCGCTTTATTGCTTACCTTGACGGGAATGAGGCTCACTTTGCCACTATTCTGCCACTTGAACGCTATAAAGAGCAGTTGAGCACCATGGCGCAAGGTGTCAGGGGATTTCGCCGTTATCTGAAAGGCAGGGATAATCTGGCAACGCTTTTTCGTTCCTACTTTGATGACGACAGAAAATTTAATGGGGATGAACAGCCGGTGGTTGGCATCACCTGGTATGCGGCGCGTGCCTACTGCCTCTGGCTCTCGCTGCTTGAAAGCAATGGAGGAAACGCTGGCCTCTATCGCTTGCCAACGGAGGTGGAGTGGGAATATGCGGCGAGGGGCAAAACCGGTAGAACTTATCCGTGGGGTGAAGAGGTGCCATCATCAACCCGAGCCAATTACGGGAAAAACGAAGGGGTTACAACACCGGTTGGCCGTTATCCCGAAGGTGTAACACCGGAAGGGTTGTACGATATGGCCGGTAATGTGTGGGAGTGGATGGAGAACGGCTATGGTTTGGGGTTGCTTTCGATGGTTTATTCCGTGATTGTTACAATTCTTTGGAGTTTAACCGACAAACGTCTCTATGGTTTTTATGCCACGCGTGCGCTGCGAGGAGCGTATTATAACAGCAATCCTGATGCTCTGCGCTGCTCCTCCCGGTACGGCTACTATCCGAGGCTCTACGACGACGATGTTGGTTTTCGAGTGATTCGTTCCAGTCTTTTTCTTCCTGAAAATCTGATCCCCTGATATCTGGAACTCTGGAAAAAGAAGCTTACTCGACAAGGAAGAACTTACATGGGAAGTTAGAAAAATTTTTTTGACCCGATGCGCACTCGGATAATCTCCTGATAGGGGTGATCAAAAAAAGAGCGACCACAGATGACATAGAGTTATGATAAAAATGATGAGAAAATTAACCATAAAAACACTGATCAAGGAAGCTGAATTATTTTGTATTGAACAATCAAGATTTCAACACAAAGAGCTTTTTGGAGTGACTGACGGAAAAGCCGTCGGGACATTGATTGAGCAGAAATTTCAAAAGCAATTGCATGAATATGGTTCTTCGCAGAATTTAGTGAGACGAAGTGAAATCAGAATACTTCGTCCCACTGTAGGAAAATTAGGTTGTTTATGGTTGGGTATTGTATTGGTTCCGGTAGCTCTCGAAGCATTTAAAGCCCCTCGCCAAGGCCTTACGAAGCTTAAAGCTGTTGTATAGTATTCTGTTACAGTGTGTTGGCTGTTGTGTACTTTAATCGTTATGGCTGTTGGTTCTATGGCTTATCGGCATGTACTTCACGTTCCTCAATGGTCGCTGTTCTAACTATCCTGCGTTTCGATATTACGGTGCCTATAATCTTTATTACTTCGTCTCACTATAATATGCGAAGAGCCCTCCGGTTCAATGAATGGGCGGAGTTCTTGACGTAACGCTTTTTCAGTGACCAAATCAACGCTGCAACCCAGGAGATCTTCAAGGGAAAAAAGCACACCAAAATAACGGGTTGAGGTTGCTGCTCCGTCAAAAGCCACTTTAGGTGTCAGAAGAGGAAATAATTCTGGATTGAGTTAGTGACGTAACTTGTTGATTCGTTACATTCAGAAGAATAGATACCAATGTATTATGACAGACAAAAAATTAAGAATTCTTGTTGCTTCTCCCGGTGATGTTGAGAGTGAGCGGAAGATTGTTGAGGAGCTGATTGAGGATTGGAACATCCGCAACAGCGCTGATCGTCAGATAATGCTCGAAGCGGTGCTCTGGGAAAAACATGCAGCATCAGAAAACAGAGGGAAGGGGGATGGCCCGCAGGAGGTGATTACTCGCCAGATTGTGGATGATTGCGATTGCGCTATCGGCATTTTTTGGAACCGCATCGGAACTCCGACCCGGATTGCTGCCGGCGGAGCGGTTGAAGAGGTGCAGAGAATGCTCACCGTTCTGAAACGTCCTGTTATGCTCTATTTTTCGAATCTCCCGACAGCCCGCAACAAAGTTGATAAAGAACAGGAGGCAAAGCTTGATGAGTTCAGGGCATTGATGAAAAAAGATGGGTTGGTATGGGAGTATGGCAATCGGGCGACTTTCCGAAAACTGCTTGCTCGCCACCTTGACAAAAATATACGCGAATGGTTCTGTACCCTCGGCGCTCCACCATCCAAACAGCCGATTCCAGCAGATGAAGTGTTGCGCCGCTATCATGCAGCGATCAAGGAAGAGCTGGGCTCTATCCGTATGCTTGGCCTGCCGGGCGTTGAGAGCGTCAAGGTCAACCTGAATGACGACACCTTTGTGCCGCTTCGCCTTTCCGACAGGCATGAGAGCGGCTTTCATCCACGGAAACAGGATATGCTTCAGGGGCGAGATGGAGCTGATGATATGCTCAACCCAGACGAGGTGATGCAACGTGCCTTCAAAAAGCGCCGAATGCTGCTCGTTATCGGCGATCCGGGTTCAGGCAAAACGACCCTGATCAAATATTATGCCTTGTGTGCCCTTGAGGATGATCACTTCAAAAGGCTCGGCTTTCTGGCTCCGGTCAGCGTTTTTTATCTGCCATTGCGCGACCTTGTCCGTCATGAAAAAGGTCACTACGACACACTGCCAGCCAATTTTTCTCACTGGTCTGAAAAGCACCACCAGCCCATTGATGCGACCTTATTCGATGAGTGGCTTCGCAATGGAACATCCCTCATTTTACTTGACGGTCTTGACGAAATCAGCAACACGCAAGATCGAATCGAGGTGTGCCAGTGGATTGATGCGGCCTTGCATACCTTCATCACAGCACGTTTTGTGGTCACATCAAGGGCGACAGGCTATCGCAAAGATGAGGGCATTGAGCTTGCGGCCGATTACGAGCGGGCCGATGTTCAGGATTTTACGGTGGAGCAGCAGGAGCGATTTTTGAAAAACTGGTTCACCGCAGCCTTTTTGAAAGAGCCTTGTCCAAAAGATGGTGATGAAACGGAGTGGGTGCGCCTGCAATGTGCGGAAGCCGAAGAGCGCACCAAAAAGATGGTTGCCCATCTGAAGGAGGAGAAGAACAAGGGGCTGCGCCAACTTGCCGCCATACCGATGATCCTGCAAATTATGGCAATTCTCTGGAAGGATCGGGACTATATGCCGGAGAGCCGGGTCAAGCTCTATGAGGCATCGCTCGACTACCTGCTCGAATTTCGCGACAAGCGTCGGGGAATTATTCCACCTCTTTCGGCAGCGCGTGCCCGGCAGGTGCTTGCTCCGATCTCCCTCTGGATGCAGGAAAAGCTCAAAAAAGATGAGGCTCTTGGCAGAGAGATGCACAAAAAGATAGGGGAGCAACTCGACAAACAGGATAAGCCGCCCTCGGTTGAGGATTTTTGCGACTATCTGGTCAAACGGGCAGGCTTGCTGGTGGAGACGGGAGCTCACGACTATCTTTTCCGCCATAAATCATTCCGCGAATATCTGGCAGGAGTTCAGCTCGTCACCAAAGTGCGTTCAACCAGGTATATCGGAAACCTGATTACGGGCTTTGGCCAGGACTGGTGGGACGAGCCGGTCCGCTTTTTTATGGCGCAGGGAGACGAAGAGATCTTCAACCTCTTTATGAAAAAGCTCTTTGACTCACCCGTCAGCGACCAGTTTAACCAGAAGCAGCAGTTGCTGTTGCAGACCATTATTGAGGAAGCGCCGCTGAAAAAAGTTGATGCACTCTGCAAGAAACTGCTTGACTCTGCAACTACTGCAGGCCGCCAGCGGGTGATTATCGACTGCCTCAAAGCTATCGGCAAACCGGCAGCACTTGATGCTTTGAAGAAGTTCACTTATGAGGGTCTCGCAAAAAACAGGGATGTTGCCGACAGGACCGAAGAGGTCTTTTTCGCTCTGGGAGGCCAACTCTCTCTTGTTCAATCAGAAAAGAGTGTCAGCGGAAAAACGGCCTCATACCGCAACCCGAATGAAGAGAATGCCGAGTATATCCTGATACCGGGTGGAAACTACCGGTATTCAGTGACAGAGGAAATTATTGATGTGCCTGATGTTTACTTTGCTAAATATCCGGTAACCAACAAGCTTTACCGTTCATTCATTGCTTGGCTGGCGGCAAAAGAGGCACCTGGGTTGCGTTCAGCATTCATTGCTGAACTGAACTCCATTGCAAAGAGTGACAAATGGGGGAAGGAGTTTGGCGATTATCTCAAAAAGGGCAACGACAACCTTGCCAGTCACTTTCGTTCACGGTTTGATGAAGATCGCAAATTTGATGGAGAGGATCAGCCAGTCGTTGGTGTCACCTGGTATGCCGCTCGCGCCTATGCTTTATGGCTTTCGATGCTTGAGGGAGAGAGGAATCGTTATCGTCTTCCGAATGAACAGGAGTGGGAGTGGGCCGCAGGTGGAAGGCAGGGGACAACAGGTGAGAAAGTACGCCCCTATCCATGGAAGGAAGAGAAGGGCGAGCCAAGCTCAACGTTGGCTAACTATAACAATAATATAGGAGCAACAACCCCTGTCAGCAATTATCCTGAAGGCGCTACGCCTGAAGGGTTGTATGATATGGCGGGTAATGTATGGGAGTGGATGGAGAACTGGTATGATAACGATGAATATTGGGGCGCACAGCGAGGCGATGCGTATTATAGCAGTAATGCTGATGCTCTGCGCTGCTCCTCCCGGATCATCAACAATCCGAGGCTCTACGACTACAATGTTGGTTTTCGAGTGATTCGTTCCAGTCTTTTTCTTCCTGAACATCTGATCCCCTGATATCTGGAACTCTGAAAAAAGAAGCTCACTTGACAAAGAAGAACTGACAAGGAGAGGCTAGAAAATTTTTTTGTGCAAGGCCGCTCAGCCGGCGGTACTTGTCCACAAACCACTGAATACTGACAACTGATTACTCCCATGCCAAATCACGCAATGCTGATCGTCAAAAAGGCCTTCGATTTTTCGAAATGGCTGCTGAACCACACCGGTAAATTTCCGAAAAGCTTTCGCTTCAGCATTGCGGTGCGGCTCGAAAACAGCGTGCTTGAATTCACCGAGCTTGTTGCGGTGGCCAATATGCGGGGCAACAAGCTTCCATCGTTGCATCCTGATTTCCCGGGAGAAATATAACGATGAAAGAAATATCTTTATAAAATAAAATACTTTAAAATATATTTATCCCTGATTTTCAAGAGAATGCAAGTTGTAATTATAACTATTTTCCCGAGCTCGGCGTTCCCGGGTATAAGCTCAAAGATTGCAATACATCCTTACCGAATAACCTATAATTCATGGAATTAGAAACATTGCTGTGCTGTTTGGCGCTTCCTCGTTATAATATTATCGGGAAATCAGGGAGTAAGCCATTGAAAGAGCGGCCTGTTTTTTTTTGCCTCTGGGTGGTTTGGCCATGCGTGGGATCCCGGTGCAAAAGATAAAACCACTTGAATGAGTAACGCGATATGAATAAAGTGATTAAAGCTACTCCACTGCCTGGTGGCTATGTACAGGTTTATTTACAGGATGGTCGATGTGGCGAGTTTGATGTCAATCCATATATGACTTCTGACTTTTTTTTACCGTTGAAAAATGAAGCCTATTTTCAAAAGGTGGCTTTGTTTTTTTCCGGTATCGGTTGGCCAGATGGGCAAGACCTGGGGCCCGACACGGTGGCGGCCCATTTAAGAGTTAGCCAATCACGGTATCCTGCAAACTTCCCAACAAGCACATGATCGACGGCGTTGGGCGGTAAAATCTCATCGACCTCAAGGAGATCAAGAATCCCGTGCATATGTTGTCAATCGACCGGGAGCTTTACAACTCGGTGGACAAAGTCGATTCTGTGGCGATCAGCCTTGGTGCTGTTGTCCTTCCCGATAAGAAAGGCAAAAAGAAGAGAAAGAACTTTCTTGAAGAAATCTCCGCTGTTTTAGTAACTTGAAACCTGACCATGAACTGTTGAACCATGATAGATGATCACCAGCACAGAATTACGTAAACACATTGGCAAAGAACCGAATTTTTCAGGACGGCAACCATTACGCGAATCTCTGCAAATCCCTCTTTATTGAGTATACAGAACGGTACAATCAAAATTTTATACCATGACAGCTATTGTTATTGATGTCGATGAAAAGGTTGCACAGACTTTTTCTGAAGTACCTGCCGATAAAAAATACAAGCTTCAGCTCTTGTTGACGTTGCGTTTGCAGGAATTAATGTCAACTCCTGAACGATCTCTCATGGACATTATGGATGACATTGGTCACGATTCGGCGGTACAGGGTATGACACCAGAACTTTTGGCATCATTACTCAATGAAAAATAAAATTTGTGCTGTTATTGATCTCCCTATGAATCCAGATACTGTTACCGTATTGGCTTGACTTCCTCAGAGAAATTGCCGTTGGCAAAAGGTCTTTGGGATAATCTGGCTGACCTACCAGCAGGAGATCCTCTCTTCTGTTTCTCTTCACGCCCGATTATACTATATTCACTTACGCATCTTTTTACCTCGTCATCCACAACACCTGTGCTATGGCTTTTTCTTGCTCGCCTGTTTCGGAATCAGTGAAGTGCATGAGCCGCATGAGCAGAATGCTCTTGCTTGCTCTTGCTTTTTTGGCAGGTGCTGGCGGTACTGCATGGGCAAAGGAAGCGGTTGTGCTGCAACAGGGCGTTGAGGTTCCCAAGGAGCCAAAGCCAGAAAAACAAAAGCCGGCGTGGCTTGATTATATGCCAGTGGCTACTGTTTTGCTTGGTATTACATCAGTAATCATCATTCTTTATCAGAGAAAGAGAAGAATAAAAGACGAGTTAGAAAAAAAAGAGGCACTTTCAGCCGCAGACCGGAAAAGGGAACAAGAGCAAAAAGATGCAGAGAATAAAAAGTACGCAGAGCGCTACCAGTCAGCCCTTGCAACGGAACTCGACAAAAGCAATCTTCCTGCATCAAATGCTCTCGACAGCTTTTCCGTAAAACTGACCGACACCTTTGTTTCGCTCAGCCTTTCAGAGACCTGGAAGAGCGACACAAAATTTATCCCTGCGAAAAGGCCGGAGCAGTCAAAAGAAAATCACCATATCCGAACACCAGAAGAGGTGATGGGGCTGGTTTTTAATAATTTTCCACTGATGCTTGTCATTGGTGATCCGGGTTCAGGCAAAACAACCCTGCTGAGGCATTACGCCCTGACCTGTTTGAAAAAAGATGGTAACAAGCAAGATGGTTATAAAATGCTTGGCTTCACTGAACCAGTGATGGTCTTTTATCTGGCGTTGCGTGAACTGAAAAAGAGCGCTTCCGGCTATGAATCCCTTGCTGACAACCTCTTTGCCTGGTCTGAAGATCATCAGCTCGGAATACCAAAAGCTCTCTTTTTCAACTGGTTGCACGATCAAAAAACATTGCTATTGCTCGACGGGCTGGATGAAATCAGCAATGTTGACGACAGAATCAAGGTGTGCAAGTGGATTGACCAGACCTCTGCAGGGCTTGCGAAGGCGCGTGTTGTTGTAACTTCACGTACAACCGGATACCGGAAGGGAGATGGAATTGAGATTGAGACTAGGCATGTTAGGGCAGATATCATGGAGTTTTCATCGGAGCAGCAGGCAACATTTTTAAAGAGATGGTTTAACGCTGCATTGTTGCGCGATCATCCTCTTGATGCCGCAACTCAGCAAGAGCAGATAAAGAGTGATGCCCTTAAAAAAGCAGAGACCATTATTGCCTATTTGGCCAAAGAGGAGAACAAAAGCTTGCAGGCATTGGCTGGCGTGCCTTTGCTGTTGCAGATCATGGCAACACTCTGGAAGGATCGCCAGTATCTGCCGGGAAGCCGTGTAAAGTTATACGATGCGGCCTTGGACTACATGCTCGATTATCGTGATCGGCAAAAAAATATTGAGCCATTGCTTCCCGCTGACAAAGCAAGGAGAGTGCTGACTCCTCTCTCTCTCTGGATGCAGGAGGAGTTGAAAAAGGATGAAGCCCCCAGAGCTGAAGTGCAGGCAAGAATGCAGGAGAAGTTGCAAACCCAGCAAACCCCCCCTTCCGCAGAGGAGTTTTGCAAAAATCTTGTCGAACGGGCAGGCTTGCTGGTGGAGTATGGCGACACAGAGTATGTGTTTCGCCATAAATCATTCCGCGAGTTTATGGCAGGCGTTCAGCTCAAGGAAGATTGTCCTTACGATCGCCTCAACGCGCTTGTCACCCATTTTGGTGACGACTGGTGGGAAGAGCCGCTTCGATTTTTTATCGGGCAGGTGGATGACAAAGTTTTTGATCTCTTCATGCAAAAGCTCTTTGATTCACCGGTCACGGAGACATTGACGACAAAGAAGCAGGATTTGCTGGCAACTCTTATGAAGGAAGCCCTTGAAACAAAGAGCGATGCGTTACAGGCAAAGCTGCTCGACCCTAAAACCACTCCAAATCGGCAGCGGTATCTTATGGATTGTCTGAAAACCATTGGCACAGGGAACCGGTCAGCAATTGATGTTGTCAGCAAATTTGCAGAATCGGGAATTACGGACAATGTTGATATCCTGCGTTATGCCGCTGAAATTACTCGAAAGCAAGTGCAGCCAGAGACGCGTTCTGATGTTGAAAAGGGAGTTTCGGGGTTAGTCATGGATAAGCTTGGTGCGCAATACATCCTGATCAAGGGAGGAACCTTCAGATTCTCCTTGACGAAGCAGAAGGAAACTGTTCCAGACCTCTACGTTGCAAAATACACGGTGACCAATCAGCACTATCGTCGGTTTATTAGCTATCTGGAGTCTCAAGAGAAAGAGTTTGAACGTATTGTCTCTGTCAAAGAGTATAAAAAGCGCTTGAATGCAACGGCAAAAGGTATAAAGGGATTTGGCGACTATCTTCAGCAAGGGAAAGAGTTGGCGACCCTTTTTCGCTCAGGCTATGATGACAACAAAAAATTCAACAAGGATGATCAGCCAGTTGTCTGGGTAAGCTGGTATGGTGCGAGTGCTTATTGCCTCTGGCTTTCATTGCTGGAGGGTAATGCTCTTTATCGCTTGCCCACAGAAAAGGAGTGGGAATATGCCGCAGGAGGAAGAGAGAGCAGGACGTTTCCCTGGGGTGAGGAAGAGCCGTCACCGAACCGTGCCAATTTCAATGAAAATGAGGGCACAACCACACCGGTAGGTCGTTATCCTGAGGGCGCGACACCGGAAGGGTTGTATGATATGGCTGGTAACGTGTGGGAGTGGATGGAAGATTTTTATGATAAAGATAAAAACTGGCGTTCAATACGGGGCGGCGCGTATTATGAGAGTAATGCTGATGCTCTGCGCTGCTCCTCCCGGCTCAACCACATTCCGAGGAGCAGCGACGGCGATGTTGGTTTTCGAGTGATTCGTTCCAGTCTTTTTCTTCCTGAAAATCTGATCCCCTGATATCTGGAACTCTGAAAAAAGAAGCTCACTCGACAAAGAAGAACCAACAGGGGGAGGCTAGAAAATTTTTTTTGACCCGATGCGCTCTCGAATAATCTCCCGACAGGGGTGAATAAAGAAGAAAATATGTTATGACCCGGAACTACGACAAGCTGAAGACCCTGTTGATTGAGCTTTTTCAGCTCGACCAGCCTGACCTCGATTTTGGTCTCTACCGCATCATGCACGCCAAAAGCGCGGAGGTGACGCAGTTTCTCGACAATGAGTTGCTGCCGCAGGTGACGGCGGCATTCGGCCAGTTCAGGAGCGCCGACAAGGCCGAGATGGAGCGGGAGCTGAACAAAGTTATTGCAGGCGTGGAGGCGGCGGGTATGTATCCTGAGCAATCGCCAAAGGTGCAGGCGTTGCGCGAGCAGCTTAAAAACGACGGTGTGGATGTGGGACGGCTTGAGAGCGAGGTGTACGACCATCTGTTCAGCTTTTTCCGCCGCTACTACTCCGAGGGCGACTTCCTTGCCAAACGGGTCTACAAGCCCGGCGTGTACGCCATTCCTTACGAAGGCGAAGAGGTGATGCTCCACTGGGCCAACAAGGATCAGTACTACATCAAAACCAGCGAGTACCTGCGCGACTACGCCTTCCGTCTGCGCCCCGACCTGGAGGAGAAGCCCATGCGCGTACACTTCCGGCTGGCGGATGTGGCCGAGGGCGAGCATGGCAACGTGAAAGCCTCCGAAGGCAAGGAGAGGCGCTTCAAACTTGCCGAAGAGAATCCCGTCACCCTTGAGGATGGCGAACTCATGATCCGCTTCACCTATCAGCCCGATACGGCAAAGCAGAAAGAGCTGAATGCAGCGGCAGAAGAGGCCATTGCGGCAATGGAGGATGCTTCACTGAAAGCGTGGATCACCGAGCTTGGCAAGCCGAACGTCAGGAGTGACGGCAGCTCTTCCGGCACACGCCTGCGCCTCCATCTCGATCGCTACACCGCACGCAACACCTTCGACTACTTCATTCACAAAAATCTTGGCGGATTTTTGCGCCGCGAGCTCGACTTTTTCATCAAGAATGAGGTGCATGCCTTCAAGGTGCTGAAACTTGAATCCTACGAAGATGCCCTCAACAATCTTGAGCCGCGCCGTACCAGCCATCAGCAACTTACGCTTGACTCTCCTGAAGCTCAGGGGGCGGAGTGCCTCAAGGAGCAGTATATCCTCCGCTACATGCTTGACGTGGAGACACGCGGCAGTCAGTCGCTGCTCAATGTGCAGGCCTTCACCGACCCAACGGCCTACAAGCTCAAGGTGAAGCGTCCCGGTTCGGATGAGAGCTGCGAGATGAATATTGATCTCCTTGAGAGCTTCAACTGGCTTGTCGGTCTCACTGTTCGCAAGATTGCCGCCCCGCAAAGCTTCAGCGCCTTGTTCGAGCGCGACAGCGAAAAGCGTCTGCGCCTGCATGGCCCCCTCAAGCCGGAGGCCGATGCTCCGTACTGGTTCCGCACCGTCACCGGCACCGTGCCCGATGGCCGCAAAGCGCTCATTATCTGGCGCAAACTCACCGGTGAACCGGAGCAGGACAACCTTGTGCTCGACGAGTGGTTCACCCTGCAAGGCTATGCAGCCAGGGAGAGCGATGTTGCCCTCATCTACGTCAATGGCGGCAACAACCTCGAAAACCTCAAGCAGCCCGGCGACCTCTGGAAAGTGCGTCTCATCGAAGAAGATTTTCACCGCCTCATGTTTGAAGCAAAGGAGGGCGTGTAACGATGGCAACTCCCTTGACACCAGCGCTGTCGTTTGAACGACTGGTCACCGCTATCGGGCAAGTCCATGCGGAACTGGCGGCACAAGCTTCCCGGGCGGTCAACACAAGCCTTACCCTTCGCAACTGGTTCATTGGTTGCTATATCACCGAGTACGAATTGCGGGGGGCAGATCGCGCCCAATATGGAGACAAAATCTTTGAGCTGTTATCGAAACGTCTTATGAAGGCAGGTATCAGCCGATCAGAAATGCGGGAACTGAGGCGCTATCGTCAATTTTACTTGACTTACCCTTCAATTCGGGAGTCGCTGACTCCCGAATTGAAGAACAAACTTTTGCCTGCCGATACCTTCAACTTTCGGGAGACAGCGTCTCCCGTTTTGAGCATTGCTCCTGCAGAGCTTTTAGGCAAGCTCTCATTTACTCATATCGCTGAACTGTTGCAATGTGAGGATGAGACCAAACGATTATTCTATGAGGTGGAGTGCATTCAGGGCAACTGGTCGGTTCGGGAGCTGCGGCGGCAGATTCACAGTCTCTTTTACGAGCGGTGCGGGCTCTCGATTGACAAGAAAAAACTCATGGAGCAGGCACAAAAAAATGCTGAAAAGGCGTTGCCGACCCTGACGGTGCGTGACCCCTATCTCTTTGAGTTCCTTGGCTTGACTCCAAGGGAGGTGATGAGTGAGTCGCATCTGGAAGATCAACTTATCAACAAAATTGAGGAGTTTCTGCTTGAACTTGGCCATGGTTTCTGTTTTGAGGCCCGGCAGAAACGCATCTTGATCGGCGATGATTACTACTTTGTCGATCTGGTTTTTTACCACCGTATTTTGAAGTGCCATGTGCTGGTGGAGCTGAAGCTTGCTGAGTTCAGCCATGAAAATATCGGTCAGCTCAATACCTACGTGAGCTGGTACAGGAAAACGATGATGCGTGAGGGTGACAATCCACCCATAGGAATTCTTTTGTGTACCCACAAGAAACATTCGCTGGTCGAGTTCGCTTTGGCTGGAATTGATAATCAGCTCTTTGTCTCCAAGTATCTGCTTGAACTGCCGAAGAAAGAGGAAATGCTTCGCTTTATTGAGGAGCAACTGGCGCCGGAAGCTGTTGGCGAGAGCGAAGTGCGCAAGACACCTGAAATTAAACCGCCAGCCAACAAGGGAGGCAACTGATGGCGCGAGCTGGAGCTGCAAAGGGCGCTACTCCAAAAAAGCGCTTGGCCAGTAAGCCGCAGGTGCCTTTTGCACGGAAGCTGGTGGTGAATCAGTGGCTGCTTTCGCTCTTTGGGGTGAAGCGGTTTGAGGAGTTGGCCGATCAGTTGCGCAACGAAACGCAGGAGGGACTTGATGAGCATAATGTTCACCATTTTCACCATGCGTTGACCGCGCAGCATCTTGATGTGAAGGAGCTTACGGCTGAATTATTGCTTGAGTACGACCAGAATATTGTTCGCCATACGCAGCGGCTGAACGAGCGGCGTATCACGCGTGGTGAGGAGCCGATTGTCTGGAAGTATTTTCAGTATCTCACCCTGCTTTTCACGGAACTCTATCTTGACCGTTATTTTCGTGATCCAGAAGCGCTGCTCATGGCGTTGAATGCGCAGGTGCTCCTCTACAACAGCGACAAGTCGGAAGCTGACCGGATTACCCCGTTTGACGCAACTCTTGAGGCATGGCCGCAGCTCAACAAGCTGGCCTGCTGGAGCGCTACCGGCAGTGGCAAGACGCTCTTGATGCACGTCAATATTCTGCAATACCACCATTATCTCAAAACGCAGAATGGTCACCGTCTGGAGCTGAACCGTATGCTGCTGCTGACGCCGAATGAGGGGTTGTCGCAGCAGCATTTGCGGGAGTTTGAGACGGCTGGCATGGATGCGGAGCTTTTCAGCAAGGATGGGCGCGGCCTCTTTTCAAGCCATGCGGTTGAAATTCTTGAGGTGACCAGGCTTCGTGAGGAGACGGGGGAGAAGACTATCGCCCTTGATTCGTTTGAGGGCAACAACCTTGTGCTGGTGGATGAGGGGCATCGTGGCACCAGCAGCGGGGAGGAGGGGGCGTGGATGAGGGCTCGCAATGCGCTCTGCGAAAAGGGGTTCTCTTTTGAGTACTCGGCAACCTTTGGGCAGGCGGTGAAAGGGAAGCCTGATCTCATTGCGCTTTATGCCAGAAGTACGCTGTTTGACTACTCGTACCGTTACTTTTATGGCGACGGGTTTGGCAAGGATTATCAGATTCTCAATCTTGATGAGGAGACGCAGCGGAACCATCTTGAACTCTACATGGTGGCTTGCCTGCTCTCTTTTTTTCAGCAGCAGCGGCTTTTTCGTGAGCATGAGGCGGCCTTTCGCCCCTTCAACATCGAAAAGCCGTTGTGGATATTTGTCGGCGGCAGTGTGACGGCATCGCTGCCAACGCGGGATGCTACCGATATTGTGGAGATTCTCTGCTTTCTTGCCCGATATGTGGCCGATCGTGCGGGCTCCATGCAGCGGATTGAGCGTGTGCTGCATCAGGGTATTGAGACGGCAACGGGGAAAAATCTCTTTGCCGGGCGCTTTGTCTATCTCAATACCTGCGGGCTCACCCCGGCGCAGGTGTTTGATGAGACACTTTCGACCCTTTTCAATGCGCCGGGCGGTGGCCATCTCTCTCTGGAAAACCTGAAGGGGGCTACCGGCGAGCTGGCATTGCGGCTGGGCGCTGAACATGAGCCCTTTGGTGTCATCAATGTCGGCGAAGATGCGAAACTGCTGAAGCTCTGCGAGGAGCATGGTATTGCCACCAGCGAGCGTGAATTCAGTGGTTCTCTCTTTTATGAAATCAACAGGCCACATTCGCCGGTGAATCTGCTCATTGGCTCAAAGAAATTTTCTGAGGGGTGGAGCAGTTGGCGGGTTTCGACGATGGGGCTGATGAATGTCGGCAAGGGAGAGGGGTCGCAGATTATCCAGCTCTTCGGGCGCGGGGTGCGTCTGAAGGGGTACGGGCGGAGTTTGAAGCGCAGCAACAAGGCGCCGTTGCCGGAGGGGGTTGAACGGCCAAAGCACATTGCGCTTTTGGAGACACTCGGTATTTTTGGTATTCATGCCGACTACATGGCGCAGTTCCGCGATTTTCTTGAGGAGGAGGGGCTGCCCACCAACGATGATCGCATCGAATTTTTGCTGCCGGTGATCAAAAACCTCGGGATGCAGAAGCTCAGGATGGTTCGTCTGAAGAGGAGCATTAACGGGATGAGCACCGATGTTGTCGATGCCTTCCGCAAGCTCGGCCCGGTTCCGACCGTTGCCAAACCGGACGATTCAAGCAGGGAGTATCTGCAAAAAAATCAGGTGGTGCTCAACTGGTATCCGAAGATACAGGCAATGCGCTCAAGAGGTTTGCAGGGAGGGGATGCCGAGAGTGCGCCGAATGAGACTCATCTTACGCCGAAGCATGTAGCCTTTCTTGACCTCGACCGGCTCACCTTTGAGCTGGAGCGTTTCAAGGCGGAGCGCGGCTGGTATAACCTCAACCTCACCCGTTCAGCCATTGAGGTGCTGCTGGCCGATCAGAGCTGGTACAAGCTGCTGATTCCTGCCGGGGAGCTGGCCTTCAGGAGCTTTGAGGATGTGCGGCTCTGGGAGGAGATTGCCCTCTCCCTGCTGAAGAAGTACACCGGGCGCTACTACACCTACCGCAAGCGCGAGTGGGAGCTGCCGCATCTGGAGTATCGCGACCTTGAGGGCGACGATCCGAACTTCCTCACTTTGAAGGAGTCGCCGGATGAGGGGTATTACCGGATTATGATCAACAAGTCGGAGGAGGAGATTATCGCCAAACTTGAGGAGCTTAAACGATCCATCGAGAAGGGCGATTTCAGGCACTGGGAGTTCCGGGGCATGAAGGCGATCTGGTTCGATCACCATCTCTACCAGCCGCTGCTCGCTCTCGATCAGAAGATTGTTGATATCAGCCCGGCCCCGCTCAACAAGGGCGAGCGGCAGTTCGTTGAAGATCTCAAGCGTTTTCATGATGGCAACCCCAACTTTTTCAACCGTCGTTCACTCTACCTGCTCCGCAACCTGAGCCGGGGCCGTGGTGTCGGCTTTTTTGAGGCAGGCAATTTCCACCCCGACTTCATTCTCTGGCTCATCGAGGATGGCAAACAGCGCATCATCTTTATCGACCCCAAAGGCATTCGCAACCTTGCAGCAAACGACCCCAAGATTCAGTTTTACCAAACCATCAAAGAGATTGAGCAGCGCCTCAATGATCCAAAGGTGAGTCTCGAATCCTTCATCGTCTCAAACACCTCATCCGCAGCAATGAGCCTCCAGTGGAACATTGCGAAGCCGGAGATGCAGCGACGCAATATCCTGTTTCAGGAGGAGGACGGAGGGAGTTATGTGGGGCGGATGCTGAAGGGGTATACGGACTATCCGGTGCTGGAGGAGGGGGCTTCCTGAATGCAGACATTCTCGCCGAGTAATACTCTTGATTCTTCCCTCTTCTTTCGTATTTGGCGGAATTATCTTTACCTTTTCCGAAGGTTTTATTCTTTTGATCATTAGCCGTTAATGGGGAAAATATGGGTATCAAAGAGATCGAAGTCGAGATCCGGAAGCTGGCATTGACGGATCGTGCTACGCTCGCAAAGTGGATAGTCGAGAGTCTCGACGAACTGTCTGGAGCTGAAATTGATGCTTTGTGGGCTGAGGAGGCTGAGCGTCGCCTGGCTGAGTTGGAGCAAGGGATTGTTACTGAGTTTTTTTTGAATGAAGTTATCAATGAATAATCTCCCCATGAAGACGGATATTGTTTCATCTCGATATCCAAATCCCCAGGTGGTTTGGGCCGGATGCCGCAGTTCAAGACCGGATTGTTGGCCAGCGTGAGCTTGATGCGGCTTCGGCCCTCAAACTCTACCAGTTAACCCTGAAACGACAGTTGGGCAACATCCGGCTCTCCTGCCATTACAAATTTTTCAGTAAAGCTCTCCGATACCTTTGTTTCGTTACGTCTTTCCGGCTCGTCACGTTGCGAAACACGCATTTTTCCCGGTGAAGATCAAAATGTGCCGCAACCAGTGGATAGTACCAGCACTCCTGAAGGATTTTGAATTTGCATGCTTGCTTCCTGTTGGGCGTTATACCTTACAGTTGCGGGCAGAGGCGGAGAAGATCAAGGGGTTCAGCGACTATCTGCGTGGAAAGGAGTCGCTCTCCAAATGCTTCTCTTCGTATTGGGATGATGACAAGCGTTTCAACAAGGATGATCAGCCAGTTGTCGGGGTGAGCTGGTATGCTGCTCAAGCGTATTGCTTGTGGCTTTCCCTTCTTGAGAGTAATGGAAAAAATACAGCGCTTTATCGGTTGCCAACCGAAAAGGAGTGGGAGTATGCTGCGGGGGGAAAAGAGAGCAGAACGTATCCCTGGGGCGAAGAAGAGCCGTCATCCAGACATGCGAACTATAAAAACAATGAAGGGGCACCTACACCGGCAGGTCGTTATCCAAAAGGAGCAACACCGGAGGGGCTCTATGATATGGCAGGTAGCGTATGGGAGTGGACTGCAGTCTGGTATGATAAAAATTATCTTGCAATACGGGGTGGAGATTATCGTGATACAGCTGCTGCTCTGCGCTGCTCCTCCCGGGATGTCGTCGATCAGAGGCTCGGCGACTACCTTGTGTGTTATCGAGTGATTCGTTCCAGTCTTTTTTCTTCCTGAAAATCTGATCGAAAAAAATGATAAATTTGGGATATCTGGTTTGGCGGTTGAATTTTTGATAATTGATTATGAGTAACTTATTGGCGATTAAGCGGGAGGTTATGACGTTGCCTGTTGGCGCTCGTGCTGAACTTGCCGAGTATCTTTTGTCTACTCTTGATGACCTGGCAGGGGAAGAGATTGAGTCTTTGTGGGTTGAAGAGGCGGAACGGAGGTATCAGGCATATCTTGAAGGGCGTGTTTCTGGACGTCCAGCCACAATGGTGCTTCGGGAAGCACGGGAACGACTTGGATGAAACAAGCAAGATTTTTACTGCCAGCCGAACACGAGATGCTTGATTCCATGTTGTATTATCAACATCAGGCAGAAGGGCTTGGGCACGATTTTCTTGATCAGGTAGCTGAGGCTGTTCGTCGTATAGAAAATAATCCGGAAGCATATCCTGAAATCAACAAAACAGTTCACCGTTGTCTTGTTCGTCGATTTCCTTTTGCGCTTTTATACAAGATTTTTTGCGATGAAGTGGTTATCCTTGCGGTGATGCATTTGAAGCGGCATCCATCATACTGGCTTGATAGATAACCGGGCAATCATGAGCGCAGTGCAGAACGACAAGTGTTGGCCCACGTTAACTGTAATCTCACGCCTCGATTGTCGGATCTGTGTAACATACTTAATGGCAAGTATCAGCTTGATGTGACACTGGAGTTATGGGATAGTTATGTCAAAGAAATGACCCCTGTACATAATGGGCAAATGGCAATGTTTGCATAGTGAACTCCATCTTGACCGTTATTTTCATGATCCGAAAGCGCTGCTCATGGCGTTGAATGCGCAGGTGCTCAAAGTGATAAATGATGAAGATATTATTATCTTTCCATGCAGATGCCGGGAGCGCCGTGCTTCATCCCGGCAGAAAAGGAGTATCTTGTGCTTTGCGTCCTTTCAGACGGGCAAGAAATGTGACAAACAGTGACTTTTTGTTGAAACATTTTAAAGGATTTTACCATGTCTTTACTCTATACCCCGACCACGCTTGGCTCACTCGTATTACAGAACCGTATGGTCATGGCGCCGATGACGCGCAGCCGTGCCATCGACAACATTCCCAATGCCCTCATGGCCGACTATTACGCACAACGCGGAACGGCCGGGCTTATCATTACCGAGGCGGCATCTCCCTCCCCGAATGGTTTGGGCTACGCACGCATACCGGGCATCTTCTCCCAGGCCCAGGTTGAGGGATGGAAAGCCACTACCGAAGCGGTGCACAAGAAGGGTGCAAAGATATTTCTGCAGATCATGCACAGCGGGCGAATTTCTCATCCGCTGAATATGCCTGCCGGCGCTCGTGTCATTGCGCCTTCAGCCGTCGCAGCTTCCGGTGAAATGTACACCGATGCCGGGGGCATGAAGCCGTTTCCCGTTCCGGAGGCGATGACCCTGGAGGATATCAATGCCACTGTTGCCGAATATGCCCAGGGAGCAAAAAATGCCATTGCAGCAGGGTTTGACGGTATTGAGCTGCATGGCGCAAACGGTTATCTGCTTGAACAGTTCATTCGTCCGAATTCGAACCTCCGCACGGACAGTTATGGTGGTTCAAGAGAAAACCGTGCGCGATTCGTGCTTGAAGTGGTCAACGCGGTCATTGCGGCTATCGGCAATGAGAAGGTTGGCATCCGGCTTTCTCCATTCGGTGTCTTTAATGACGTGCCGCTGTATGACGATATGGCGGATGATTACACTTGGCTGGTCCAGCAGCTCAATCTTGCAGCTCCGGCGTATATTCATATCGTGGATCACTCTTCAATGGGGGCACCTATCGTGCACGACAGCATCAAGGAGACGTTCCGCAATACCTTCAAGGGTACCTTGATTCTTTCGGGAGGTTACGATGCCATGCGAGCCGAAAACGATCTGGCTGCGGGCAAAGGTGATCTTATTGCCTTTGGTATGGGTTTTCTTGCCAATCCTGACCTTGTTCAACGATTGAAAACCGGTGCAGCTCTGAATACTCCCGATATGGAGACTTTGTATACCCCGGGGCCGAAGGGATATACGGATTATCCTGTGTTGCAAGAATAAATTATTCCGTTGACTTTTGAACGCAGTGTTGAAAAGAGCTTGTTCAATTCTCCACCCCTTGGGGGAGAGAATTGAAACAGGCGTGGTATCAAGCTTTGATAATGTTCTCTGACGGGCATACAGCGACACATGCCGGAGCATCATTATGGCCGACACAGTCAACACAGATTGTTTCGTTGATCATATAGGTGTCATCTCCAACTGAAATAGCATTTACCGGACATTCAGGCTCGCAGGCTCCGCACAGGATACAGGTATCAATAACTTTATGTGCCATAATTGTTTGTTTTGTTTATGGTTATGATGAAAAAAAGGCATTTTGTGCCTTGGATATGCGCTGAATATAGTAATTTGTTCTTCCAAACCTGCTTTTGTCGTCTCCACAGAACGTGAAAAAAGCCTGGATACCAATGAAGAAGCCAAAGCCATGCACATACCGGATGGATATTTAAGCCCTGCGACTTGCGGGGTATTTGGTGCAGTGATGATCCCGATTTGGATGGCTGCTTCAAAGAGGGTTAAAAAAACATTGAAGGTGAGGCAGGTTCCTTTTCTGGCAATTGGCGCAGCGTTCAGCTTTGTCATCATGATGTTCAATGTGCCCATTCCCGGAGGATCGACGGGTCATGCGGTTGGCGGTGTTCTTGTTGCCCTTCTTTTAGGGCCCTGGGCGGCTTGTATTGCCCTTACGGTTGCCCTGCTCATTCAGGCGCTCCTGTTTGGAGATGGCGGTATAACGGCCATTGGTGCAAATTGTTTTAACATGGCAGTTGTGCTTCCGTTTACAGGGTATTATGTTTACCGATTGATCAGTTCGAACAGCCCGGCGGGTTCCAGGAGACGTATCATTGCTGCTGGAGCTGGTGCGTACGCGGGTATATGTATGGCAGCTCTCTGTGCCGGTATCGAATTTGGACTTCAACCGTTACTGTATCATAGGGCAAATGGTCAGCCGTTGTACTCTCCTTATGGCCTGAATGTTGCCGTCCCTGCAATGGTTTTGGGGCATCTTCTTGTCATAGGATGGGTTGAGGTTCTGGTGACCGCATTGGTTGTACAATATTTACAGAAGCAGGATGCTGTTTTTTTTGAAGGGGGCAGATCATGACGCTTGCCAAAAAACTCTGGGCAGGAATTGCTGCTTTAATGGTACTGTCGCCTCTGGGGCTGATCTTGCCTGATCGTTTTAAGGCTGGAACGGCCTGGGGTGAGTGGGGGGTTGATGAGCTTCAGAAAATGAGAGGCTCTGTCCCGCAGGGTATTCAGAAACTTTCCGGCTTGTGGAAAGCTCCGCTGCCTGATTATGCTTTTCAGGGATGGGAGGGAAGGGATCTCTTTCATTCAAGTATTGCCTATATCGTCTCTGCGGTTGTTGGCATTGCGATCATCGCGGGAGTGGCATTGTTCGCCTTCGGGGAGAGGTTACTTGAGCATTCGCTGTTTGATGAACAGGCGGCACACCGCTTCAGACGAAGGGTCGGCCTTGTTTTTCAGAATGCCGATATCCAGTTGTTTTGCCCCTCAGTGAGGGAGGATATTGCCTTTGGGCCGCTGCAGTTCGGCGTTGCAGAGGAAGAGGTTAACCGGCGTATCAGGGAGGTTGCCAACGTGTTGGATATTCACCATTTATTGGACAGGGTTCCCCCATCAATTAAGTATCGGAGAGAAAAAGCGGGTTGCCATCGCCTCTGTTCTTGCCATTGATCCTGATGTCTATTTATTCGATGAACCGACAGCGGGGCTCGATCCTCTGACTGTCCGGCACATTATTGATTTTATGGTCAATGCCAACCGGCAGGGAAAGACCATTATTACCGCGACGCATGACTTGCATATTGTCGGGGAGATAGCCGATACGGTTTATGTGTTTGGCCGGAACAAGAAGATTGTCAGGGGCGGCTCTGCTGAATCAGTCTTGAATGACCGGGCACTCCTCGAGTCGAATAACCTGATACCTATTCATCGTCATCACCATGATGGTAACGAGCATGTTCATCAGCATCTGCCAATGGAGCAGCATGACTGAAGAGCTGGTTGCGGAGCCCGGTGGTACGGGGGTTTCAAAGATTGAACAGCGCTCCCAGGAGCCACGAAATAGCGCTGATGACCACTGAGCCTGCTACGGCCCACCAGAAACCGTCTATGGTGAATCCACTGACGAGTACGGCAGCGAACTGCAGCAGAAGTGCATTGACGACGAGGAGGAAAAGCCCCAGGGTGAGAATGATAAAGGGGAAAGAGAAAAAGAGCATGACCGGGCGAACAAGAGTGTTGATCAGGCCAAGCACAAGCGCCACAGCAATAGCAGCCCCGAAGCTTTTGATATGAATGCCGTCAAGGATATGTGCGGTAGCATAGACCGCCAGAGCGTTAATCAGCCATTGAATCAGGATGTGTGTCATCGTCTTTCTCTGTTAGCTTTGCATTGAATCTCACCGTTAAAGGTAAGAAAGTTGCCTGAATGCACAAGTTAACACGTTCATCAGATATTCAGTTCCTCAAGGGCATCACGCAGTGTTGAACAACCGGCGATGGTTATCGGCAGATTTTTTAGCGATGGCTTCAGTTCCCGGGTATTGGCTTCGGGCAGCACGATGCGCTGGAAGCCAAGGTGCGCGGCCTCGCGGATACGCCGTTCGCTGTCGCTGATGGCCCTGAGTTCACCGGCGAGGCCAATTTCTCCGCAGCAGACGGTTGCCGGATCGACAGGGCGGTTCATGAGCCCGGAGGCTATTGCTGCCGCTATGGCAAGATCTGCAGCAGGCTCGGCCAGTTTGAGCCCTCCGGCGATTTTCACAAAAACATCCTGTCCCCAGGTTTCAATGTGCAGCCTGTTTTCGAGCACAGCAAGAATAATCGACATGCGTTTCAGGTCGAAGCCGGTGCTGATACGCTGTGGCATGGAGTAGTTGGTTTTGGAAACCAGCGCCTGAACCTCCACCAGCAGTGCCCTTGTCCCCTCAATGGCGGCAAGAATCGAGTTGCCCGGCACATCGGTTCTGCGTCCGGAGATAAAGAATTCCGAGGGGTTGTTGACCTCTTCAAGGCCGGTTTCATCCATCCGGAAGACGCCGATTTCATTGGTGGAACCAAAACGATTCTTGACTGAGCGGATTATCCTGTAGCGCTGGTAGCCCTCTCCCTCAAACTGCAGGACGGTATCGACCATGTGCTCCAGCGCCTTCGGGCCTGCCAGCGCCCCCTCCTTGGTGATATGGCCGATAATCATCAAAATAAAGTTCTGCTGTTTGGCTGCCCGGATAAGCGAGGCGGCGCACTCCCGTATCTGCGTGATGGTGCCTGCGGAGCTTTGGTACTCCTCTGAGTGGACGGTCTGGATAGAATCAATGATGACCAGTGCCGGTTTTTCCCGTTCCATGAGCGCCAGAATGCGTTCAAGGTTCACCTCCGGTACGAGCCAGAGGTTTTCGGCCTTGATGGAGAGCCTTTGCGCCCGTTCGCGTATCTGGTTGGGTGACTCTTCGCCGGAGATGTAGAGCACTTTTGCCGGAGCGAGGCGGGGAGCCAGTTGGAGCATGAGGGTTGATTTGCCGATACCGGGCTCTCCGCCCACCAGTACGGCTGAAGCCTGCATGAGCCCGCCTCCGAGTACGCGGTCGAGCTCGCCCATGCCGGTCATGATTCGCTTGAACTCTGAGGGTACGGCATCATGCAGGTTCTGCACCACGGCAACAGCACCTGCCGAACCCGTGCGCTGTTTTTTGGGCTCGGGGTCGAGGTGAGTCTCCACAAGGGTTCCCCAGCTCTGGCATTCAAAACACTTTCCCTGATATTTCAGCGAGACCGCTCCGCAGTTTGAACAGATATATTTTGTGACAGCCTTGGCCATGATGCCTTACAGCCCGTTCGTGCGCTGGAACGACTGAAGCGTATTTTTCAGGAGCATGGCAATGGTCATGGGGCCGACGCCACCTGGAACCGGTGTCATGGCCGAGGCCACCGCCGAAACGCCTTCGTAATCCACGTCGCCGACCAGACGGTAGCCGCTCTTTGTTGATGCATCCTCAATGCGGTTGATGCCGACATCAATAACCACCGCGCCCGGTTTTACCATATCAGCAGTGATAAAGCCCGCTTTGCCAATGGCGGCTATGAGAATATCGGCCTGCTGGGTGTAGAATGGAATGTTTTTGGTGGCGGAGTGGCAGATGGTGACCGTGCAGTTGGTTGCTTCGAGCTTCTGGAGCATCAGGTTGGCCATCGGTTTGCCGACAATGTTGCTTCGCCCGACCACGACGCAGTGCTTGCCTTTGGTCTCGATGTTGTAGCGGCCAAGCAGCTCAAGGATGCCATACGGGGTGCAACTGACAAAACATTTGTCGAGATGCCCCATCACCAGTCGTCCCAGATTTTCGGGATGAAACCCGTCAACATCCTTCGATGGATCGATGGCGATGGTGACGGCAAATTCATCAATCTGCTTCGGCAGTGGTTGCTGCACCAGAATGCCATGAACCGCCGGGTCGTTGTTCAGCTCCTGGATGGCCTTGAGCAGATGCTCCTGCGAGGTGTCGGCCGGCATTTCGATGACGGTGGAAATCATGCCGATCTCTTTGCATGTTTTGGCTTTATTGCGTACATAAACCTGCGATGCGGGATCGTGGCCGACAATGATAACCGTCAGTCCGGGTACTTTGCCGGTTTGGGCCCGGTAGTTGTCAACACTCTCCTTGAGTTCATTTTTCAGGTCAAGCGAGACCTTTTTTCCGTCGATGATAAGCATGGTGGTGTGGCTTTGTCGTGTGTAATGGTTCCGGGTTGGGGATTTATATCAGAATGCTAATATAGCTATGAAAAATGTGTTCATAGCGGAAAAATGCTGCGGGCAGACAAAAATAACAGCTTGGCATCCGGCCCATGCAGTTGCGACAGAATTGTAGACGACCGATATCGATCGTTTTCTTGTAACTCATTACTCTGTCTTCCAATCACGACTCCAATGCAGAATCCCTGTAACCAACACGTCCTCATGTTTTTTTATTGTTTTGAGGAAAAATTTCGGCTATACTGTTATAACGCGATACAGCAATTCATGTTGAGCATCATATTCAAATAGATGATTCCCTCATCTCCCCCCGTTCAGCACAAGCGACCCAGAGCTCTGAACTCAGCGCTGTTGACGGTATTTTTCCTGCTCGCGCTTATCAATTCAGGACTGTTTTCCCCATTAGCGTGCCTGGCAGAGCCGGTCATCCTTGATAAAGCCCCTTCCGTAGAGCTTGCTGGTCGCCTGGAGCGTTACGATGACCTCTCTGGCAAAAAAACATTTGCCGACATTCTCAATCCCAAAATTTCATCCAGTTTCAAGCAGCTCAAAGGCAGCTTGAACGACGGGTACAGTCATAAAGCCGTCTGGCTGCGCTTCACCATGCTTCGCACCTCACAATTTCCAGCCGCCTCATGGCTGCGCCTCTATCCGCCCTATCTCGAATACGTTACCGCCTATATCCTGACCGGCAACAACCCTGCCTCACCATCCTCCTACGAGCATTTTCACCTCGGCGATCACATTCCCGTTGCAGAGCGCCCCGTCGTTGATCCTGACTTTCTGATACCCCTGTCACTTCCTCTCGAAAAGCCGGTTACCGTTTACATTCGGGTACAGTCAATCAGCTCACTCACCTTTGCCGCTGCCGTCTATTCGCAGGCCGAAATGATCCACCAGACCAATACCAATATTCTCATTCAGGGCGGCTATCTCGCCATTATGTTTGTCATCATTCTTTTAAATTTCCTCTTTTTTCTGCGTATACGCGACACGCTCTTCTTATTATTCACGATCTACGCTCTTTCCCTATTTGTCAATTATTTGTCCATAAGCGGCATTCTCAGTCTTATTCTGCCAGGCTCAGTTCACCTTCTCTCCTACCCCCGAAAACAAGTAACCCCCCCATGGTGCGCAGAGCTGAAGAGATGCGTGGGGGGTGTTGTTTAACTGTAAAAAGTCTATGGATGAATTTACTATCATAGTTCCAAATAATACAAGAAATATTTGTAATAAATTTTTCAGCTCTCGCAACTCCGCGTTGATCTCTACTTTACGGTTAAACTTGCAAAGCCGAAAGAAGACCTTTACAAGCTATGGCACAAAATCGTTATGTGCCAGAAATAATAAATCTTTTACAGAGTCTCATTGATGTGTATAATAGCAAAAAACATACACGCAGGAGGCAAGAGATGAGAACGAATGTCGTGATAGATGACGCTCTGATGGAATCCGATCTCAAGGTATCCGGTCTCAGGACAAAAAAAGATGCCATTGAATGAGGGGCTGAAACTGTTGGTGCAAGTGCACAGCCAAAAAAAATCAGGAATTTTCGAGGAAAACTGAAATGGTCCGGTAATCTTGATGAGATGAGGTTGGACAAATGATTCTCGTTGATTCGTCAGTCTGGATTGACTGCTTCAACGGAAACAAAACACCTCCTGTTATTACATGACGACAGGGATTTCGTAATATTATTCTACGAGTTGATGAATAATTCAGGCTCAACGGCTCAAGCGGAGCAAAGAGTTTGATGTACTTTATTTGTTTGTTATACTTCGGCAAGAATTTTTTTTATAAGGCAAGCAGGCTGATTCCGACTGGCCTGGTTACGGTTTATTTTTTTCAAAATAGAGAGATAAACAATGCCAACTGTTTTTCGTATTAGTGGTTATCGGTTGTTCTTTTTTGCGGGCGATCACCGTAAGCCTGCGCATATTCATGTTGAACGCGACGAAAATATGGCTAAATTTTGGCTTGATCCGGTTCGCTTGCAAAGGAGTGGTGGTTTTTCAAGGCATGAGATTGCCAGGATTCAAATAATCGTTATTGAACATCAACAGCATTTACTGGAGGCTTGGTATGGTTACTTCAACAATTGAACTCAATGTTTCTGCAGCGGAGCAGGTAACAGTGACGCTTGATGCATTAATCGTTGATTTGAGTGATGGTCGCTCCATTACGGTTCCGCTGGCATGGTATCCACGACTGATGAATGCAACAGCCTCAGAGCTTCAGAATTGGCGGTTGATTGGAAAGGGGTATGGCATTCACTGGGAAGAGCTGGATGAGGATATCAGTGTTGAGGGTTTATTACTTGGCAAACCTTCAGGCGAAAGTCAAACATCGTTCAAGAGATGGCTGTCTGGTCGTGTTTCTGCATCGGTGTGATGTCATACTCATTTGTTACCTTATGAGTTGTCGAAATTAAACCTATGCCTTTTGTGAATGAAAATGCCACGAATATTTTGATTCGAGAAATGGGGGTGGTTGATAGTTCATAACTTCCAGTTTGCTGATGGAACGCATCAGGATATTATAAAGCCAACGGAGGGAACGTTCAACCCGGGCAGTGGAACCACAGGAGTGGGAGTCGGAAATGATATTGTGCTTACCTTCAGTGAGGCGATTCATCCTGGTTCTGGCACAATAGCTATCCACAGCGGTTCGCCGACAGGCCCGGTTGTTGCCAGTTCTGCTGATGCAACAAGCGCAACGGTTACTGCATCAGGCAGTACACTGACGATCAACCCGACCCACGACCTGGCATATAACACACATTACTACGTCACTGTTGCCGATGGATCAATCTATGATGCAGAACACAACTCCTATGCCGGAACAACAACTTATGACAGTGAAATGTAATTCTGGTTGTGGATTTATATCTGAATGTTACTATAGTGATGACAAATTCATCGAAACAGCAAATGTCAAAAGAGGGCATGTCATGCGTGTTGCGATGAATTTTTTTTATAGCTACTCTGGGGTTTGTACCTCCTATCGTTTACAGACAATTCATTGAACGTGTTTTTATGTCGCTGGTTTCCATTGGTAGTGTTCTGATAGAGAAAGATGTATTGAACTCTTTTTTTTCGTGCGATCTTCGTGAATGCCGGGGAGCGTGTTGTGTTGAGGGGGAGCTTGGTGCCCCGTTATTGCCGGCAGAGGCAGAGCAGCTTCAGAATCCTCCGGAGGAGCTGCTCAGGATGCTGCCCGAAAAGGGGTTACGCTACCTTCGGAAGCTTGGCCCTGTTGAGGTCTATCAAGGGGTTCAGTACACGAGAACCGTTGAGAACAAGGAGTGTGTTTTCACGATTGTTCGCGACGGAATCACCTTCTGCGCCATTGAAATTGCCCGTAGCGAAGGTATTCTGGAGTTCGACAAACCAATATCTTGCCGATTGTTTCCAATAAGGGTAAGAAAAAAGTTTGGTTTGGATTATCTTGTCTACGAGCAGCACTCTATGTGTCGCACTGCCAGAAAGGCGGGCCGGGAGTGCAAGGTACAACTTATTGATTATCTCTCTCCCGCTCTTGAATTACGATATGGTCGTGACTGGGTTGCGGATTTGAAAGCTTATGTCGATGCGTCTTTATTCAAGTAATGGCTGAACTCAGGCTTCAACACAAGCAGCAGCAACAGCTCTCTGCCCAGCAAATACTTAGCAGTCAGCTTCTTCAACTTCCCATGCAGAATCTTGAACAGCGGATTTACGACGAAGTGCAGGAAAATCCGCTTCTTGAACTTGTTGAAGAACGAAGAGAGGGTGACGGGGTTGTTGAAGGTCAAAGTGACCGCTCAACCGGTGACGATATGTTCGATTCGGTTGAACGGTTCAGTAAAAGCTCTTTCAAGGAGCGCTCAGAGGTACCTGCTTCGGGAGAAACATCTGAGGGACGACTCAACTTTACCCAGGAAAGTCCTTCAAAAGAGCGATTTTTTCAGGCGGTACAGCATGACAGTTTTCATGAAACGCTGCTGAAACAAATGGCATTGCTCGAAGATGCAGGGGAGCGCGAGGTGATGATTGCCATGGAAATTCTCGGAAATCTTGATGGTGACGGTTACTTCACCGAAGGGCATGAGGTGATTCTTGACAGTCTGCACTTTCAGGGCCTTGATGTCAGCGAGAGTGAGCTGGAGGCGGTGCTGCGCAAAATCCATTTTCTGGATCCTCCGGGAGTGGCTGTTCGTGATTTGCGTGAACGACTTCTTGTGCAGTTACAGGTTTCGGCAGCGCGATATGAGGCGAGAACCTTTGAGCTTGCGACAAAAATTCTCCACGACCATTTTGATGATTTTCTTCACCGGCGTTTTGAACTGCTGATTAAAAAGCTTGGAGTGCCGAAGGAGAGGGTTGAGGCGGCTGTTTCGGCCATTATCGCCCTTGATCCTCATCCCGGGATTTTTCAGGATGAGGGTGGTCATTATATTACTCCCGACTTTGTGGTCACCTACGACAACGGTGAACTGACTGCGGCGCTCAATGACCGAAGCGCTCTTGCAGTCAAGGTGACCGACCGGTATCAGGAGCTTCTGAAAAACAGGACGGCACCGAAAGAGGAAAAACAGTTTATACGCAAGAACATTCAGCGGGCCCAGGAATTTGCCACAGCGATAGCAACCCGACGTCAGACACTGCTCAAAGTGATTGAGGCATTGATGAAGCATCAGTATGCATTTTTTATTTCCGGGCCGGAGCACGTCTTGCCATTGGGGATGAAAACCATTGCGGCGGAGACCGATCTTGATATTTCAACGATCAGCCGGGCGGTCAATGGCAAGTATGTTCAAACTCGTTTTGGTGTTTTTGAGTTAAAGTACTTTTTCAGTGTCGGGCTCTCTACTGAGGAGGGCAGTGATCTGTCGAGCAAGGTTATCCGTCAGTATATTGCCGAGATGGTAGGGGATGAGGATCCTGATATTCCTTTAAGCGACGACGCGCTGGCAGAGATGCTGGTGAAAAGAGGGGTGCACATAGCGCGCAGAACAGTTGCAAAATATCGTGAACAAATGCAAATTCCAGTGGCAAGATTAAGAAAAAAAATATTTTAATTGATGAAGAATTCAGAGAGGCCGCAAATCCGTTCCACAACAGTTATCGGTGTTTTACGCGATGGCAAGGCTGCGCTCGGAAGCGATGGCCAGATGACGCTTGGTAATACGGTTGTAAAACATTCAACCAGAAAGATCCGGAGATTGTATCAGGGAAAGCTTGTTGCCGGTTTTGCGGGAGCAACGGCTGATGCCTTGACCCTGCTTGACCGCTTTGATACGAAGCTTGAGGCCTATAATGGCAAGCTCGAACGTGCGGCTGTGGAGCTTGCCAAAGACTGGAGAACCGACAAGTATCTCCGCCGTCTCGAAGCGATGCTTGCCATTGTCAGTAACGACAAGGCGCTGATTATTTCAGGAACCGGTGATGTTATTGAACCGGAGGATGGTATCGTTGCCATTGGCAGCGGAAGTATGTATGCGCTGGCAGCAGCCCGATCACTCTTGAAACACACCTCGCTGTCCGCAAAGGAGATTGTGCTGGAGAGTTTGAAGATCGCTGCCGATATCTGTATTTATACCAACGATCATATTATTGTTGAAGAGGTTTGAACGAGGTATTGGCGCTTTGCATTGCAGGGTCTGCTGGATTGCAGATCCTGGGCAGTTTTTTGTAATCAACAATTCATTGCAGGGATATGAGTACTAAAAGTTCTATTGCTGAGAGTAATCTGACTCCGAACCAGATTGTTTCGCAGCTTGATAAATATATTATTGGCCAGAAGGATGCGAAAAAATCTGTCGCCATTGCCTTGCGCAACAGGCTGCGCCGCCAGAATGTGAGCGATGAGCTTCGCGATGAGATTATGCCCAATAACATCATCATGATTGGCCCGACGGGTGTTGGCAAAACCGAAATTGCCCGCAGGCTTGCCAAGCTGGCAAGGGCTCCGTTTGTGAAGGTTGAGGCATCAAAATTTACGGAAGTGGGTTATGTCGGGCGTGATGTGGAGTCCATGATTCGTGACCTTGTCGATCAGTCGGTGGCCATGGTGAGAAGTGAGCGCTCCGAAGAGGTTCGTGAAAAGGCGGCCTTGCTTGTTGAAGAGCGCCTGCTTGATATTCTTCTTCCTCCTGTTGCCTCTTCGCATGATTCCGGTGATGAGGAGAGTGGTGATGAAGAGGGGAGCGAGATGCCGTCCCGTGGCGAGCCAGATAAATCGGTTGAGGTGAATCGTCGCAGCCGCAAGAAGATGCTGGAGCGTCTTCGCAATGGCAAGCTTGAGGATCGTCAGATTGAGATGGATACTTCCGGTGATTCGCCGGGTGGCATGATGCAGGTCTTTGGCCCACTCGGTCAGATGGAGGAGATTGGGGGCATTATGCAGGATCTGATGAGCGGCATGCCCCGCAAACGCAAGAAAAGACGAGTCAGTATTGCTGAAGCACGCAAGCTTCTTGAGCAGGAAGAGGTGCAGAAGCTTATTGATATGGAGAGTGTTGTCAAAGAGGCGATCAACAAGGTCGAGCAGTCCGGAATTGTCTTTATTGATGAGATTGATAAAATTGCCTCACCCTCTACGGGGGCTGGCGGCAAGGGGCCGGATGTCAGCCGTGAGGGGGTGCAGCGCGATCTTCTGCCGATTGTTGAAGGTTCCAACGTTGCAACCAAGCATGGCATGGTGAAGACCGACCATGTGCTCTTTATTGCTTCAGGCGCGTTCCATGTCGCAAAGCCTTCGGATCTTATTCCAGAGCTTCAGGGTCGTTTTCCTATCAGGGTTGAACTGAAAAGCCTGACGGAAGAGGATTTTTACCTGATTCTCACGCAGCCGGATAATGCCCTTATCAAGCAGTATTCAGCGCTGTTGGCCACAGAAGGAGTTGATTTGACCTTTAGTGAAGGGGCTATCCGCGAGATTGCCAAAATTGCCGCAAGAGTCAATGAGAGTGTAGAAAATATCGGTGCAAGAAGACTCCACACCATCATGACCAATCTTCTTGAGGAGCTGATGTTCAATATTCCCGAGAATTTTTCTGATGAACGTGTGGAGATTGACGAGACCATGGTGAAGGAGAAGCTGAATCATGTCGTGGCAGATCGCGATCTGAGCCAGTACATTCTATAACGCAAGTTGTTTTCCGGGCACAAGCCTTCTGGGAACGCCGAGCTGGAGCCAGGCGTTCCCGTATCTTTCCCGAATAACCTGTAATTCAGGGGAATTAGAAATACTCAAAGAGATGAAAAGCGTTATGTCAATACTTGTTCTCAACGGGCCGAATCTTTCCCGACTTGGAAAACGCGAGCCGGAAGTGTACGGCTATCGAACTCTTGACGATATCAACCGTGAACTTACGGAGAGTTTTCCGGAACTCTTCCTTGAGTTTTTTCAGTCTGAAGATGAGGGAGCGTTGCTGGAAAAACTCTTTCATATCGAAGACAAGGGTGGATATAGCGGTGTTGTGCTGAACGCAGGTGCGCTCACCCACTACTCTATTGCTCTGCGCGATGCTATCAGTGCCGTCACCATTCCTGTTGTTGAGGTTCATCTTTCAAACATCTATGCTCGCGAGGAGTTTCGACGATCATCGGTGATTTCGGAAGTATGTGTCGGTGTTATCAGCGGCTTTGGAGCGAACAGCTACCATCTGGGTGTCAGGGCTCTGTTGGCCATGGCCTCTGCCAGCCACCAATAAGGCACTTTTTGCTTATCGAAACCAGATAGCATCAGGGTATTTGAGGTGAAGTTTTTTGTCGAGCCCGAGCCAGTGGCCTGACGGAAGGAGCATCAGCAGTATCGCAAAGGCCATGAATGGAGGAAGAGAGAGGTTGAAATAGCCTCCAGCAGCAAAATTCAGCACCATGAAGAGAGCAAATGCACCATTAAGTCTTACCGCAAGGCCAAAAACAAGCCCGAGACCGATGATCAGCTCTCCGACGGTAACAATCCAGGCGATCGGCAATGCCAATGGGATGGCAAAATGGACAAGGTAGTTTGCCTGAAAAGAGTTAGCAGGGAGTTCAGCAAGCCGTTTGATGAAAAATCCCTGCATAAGGTCACTCCACAACCACCCTTTTACCAGCTTGTGCCAAAAGCCGTACAGAAAAAAAGCTGCAAAGAGATATCGTCCAAGCAGAAAAAGAATAATTCCGATTTTTCTGAAAAGGGGATTGTTCATCGTCAACCTGTTAGAGTCCATTACGTTTGAAGATAGTATCAACACTGTTTTTCAACTTCCCAAGAATTGTTTCAGTACTGAAGAGGCGGGCAATATCGTCAGCATTGAGATAGTTCAGCAACTCTTCATCCCTCAGAAGCAGGTCGCGCAGGTGTACTTTGGTTGACCAGCTCTCCATGGCGTTGCGCTGCACCAGCTTGTAGGCCACTTCACGGGTCAGCCCTTTTGCCGTAAGAGCGAGCAGTACGGTCTGTGATGTGGTCAGTCCATAAGAGGAGTTGAAGTTTTCCTCCATTCTCTCTGGATAGACAAGCAGGGTGGCAACAGCTTCGCTGAAGGTGCGCAGCATGTAGCAGAGGGCGGTTGTGGAGTCGGGCATGATGATGCGTTCAACCGAGGAGTGGGAGATATCCCGTTCATGCCAAAGCGCCACATTTTCCATGGCGGCCAGGGAGTTGGAGCGGACGACGCGGGCCAGGCCGGTCAAGCGCTCGAAGGTGATGGGGTTACGCTTGTGCGGCATGGCTGAACTTCCTTTCTGCCCCTTGCTGAAAAACTCCTCGGCTTCACGAACTTCGGTGCGTTGCAGGTGGCGCAGTTCAACGGAGAACTTTTCGATGGATGAGGCGATGATGGCAAGCGTTGTGGCATATTCTGCGTGACGGTCGCGCTGAAGAATTTGGGTCGAAATGGATGATGGGGTCAGGCCAAGTTTCTGGCATACTGCGGCTTCGATGTCGGGCGAAAGGTGCTGATAGGTGCCGACTGCGCCAGAGATTTTGCCGACAGAGATGGTCGTGACCGCCTGTTTCATCCGTTCGAGGTTACGGAGCATCTCCTGGTGCCAGAGCAGCAGCTTCAGGCCGAAGGTGGTTGGCTCGGCATGAATTCCATGAGTTCGGCCCATCTCAATGGTGTATTTGAACTCTATCGCCCGTTTGGCAAGCACCTCAATCAGGCGCTCAATATCGGCGACAAGAATTTTCCCAGCGTCGCGCATCTGCATGGCGAGTGACGTATCACCAACATCCGAAGAGGTAAGCCCTTCATGAATGTAACGCGATTCTGGTCCGACATAATTGGCCACGTTGGTCAAAAAGGCGATGACATCGTGCTTCGTCTCCTTCTCGATCTCAAGAATTTCAGCAACGTTGAAGGTGGCCTTCTCTTTGATGACCGCATAGGCCTCAGCAGGCACCATACCCGCCTCCATGCGTGCCTCAACAGCGGCAATTTCAAGCTGGAGCCAACGCTGAAATTTCGCGTCGTCAGTCCAGATTGCCGAGATATCTTTGGGTGAATAACGTGGTATCACTTCCTTGTTCTGTTTAGTGTGTTGTCAAAAATTTACTCAATATAACGACCTGAAGCATGAAAAACCACATCTTCTGAAAGGAGCGGTATCTTCCTCTCCGATACCAGCATCATTATACACTGATTAACAGTAACTTGCCATGCCAGCCAAACTCCTTGTGCAAGCGTTTCGGATTTATAACGTTTCGGCACTTCTCATCTCCTGATAGATCAGCCTGATATAGTCGAGCGCTGCATCGCGATCATAGGGGATAAGCCCGTCAATCACAGCATTTTCCATCCTTTTTTTGATCATGCCTACCGTTTTTCCTTCCGGGAGTCCCAGAAGCGCCATGATATCTTCGCCACTGACCGGGGGACGCCATTTGGCAAGCTGATCTTTTTCTCCAACCTCCGCAATTTTTGCCTCAACAAGATTGAAATTATTCATAATCCGTGAGACCTTTTTCGGATTTTTGCTGGTCACGTCGGCTTTGCAGAGGCTCATAAGATCCCGCAGATCCTCTCCGGCATCAAACATGAGGCGCCGGATGGCCGAATCGCTGATTTCATCTTTCGACAGGGGAATGGGGCGGTGGTGCAGACGAACCATCTTCTGGACATAGTCGAGCGGATCGTGCGGCCAGCGCATGTATCTGAAAATTTTCGAGACAAATTTTATGCCGACAGCGTCATGGCCGTGAAAGGTCCACCCTGCGCTTTTGGTGAACCGTTTGGTGACCGGTTTGGCAATATCGTGCAGCAGTGCGGCAATCCTGAGCCAGAGGTTCGGGGAGTGTGCGGCAACATTGTCGATAACCTGGAAGGTGTGGAAAAGGGTATCCTTGTGCCCCATGCCATCCACCTGCTCAATGCCAGCCATGGCAGCCACTTCAGGCATCAACTCCTTCAGCAACCCTGTTTCGTAGAGGATGACGAGGCCGATTGAGGGGCGCGGGGAGAGCATGATTTTGAGGAACTCCTGACTCACTCTCTCCATCGAAACAATCTTTACCCGATCGCACATCGAGTGCATTGCTTCCAGCACTTCAGGGAGTGGCTGAAAGTCAAGCTGTGCCGCAAATCGTGCGGTTCGCATCATGCGGAGCGGGTCATCGGAGAAGGTCTGTTCGGGGTCAAGCGGCGTTCTCAGGATTCTGGCCTCAATATCCTCAACTCCGTGAAAATGGTCGATAATCTGGTTTCGTCCCTCCCGATTGAGCGTCAGAGCCAGTGCGTTGATGGTGAAATCCCGTCGTGAAAGGTCGTCGTCAAGCGTACCAATGAGAGTTACCGGTTTTCTTGAATCGCTGTTATAGGACTCTTTGCGTGCGCCGACCAGTTCAACTTTGAAACTTCCCTGAATGGAGTCTGTGAGTTCAAGTTGTGCGGTGCGGAATCGTTCAAACAGCACAAAATTTCTGCCTTGCAGCTCGTCGTGTACAATTTTTGCAAAAGCTACGGGATCGCCGATGACCATAATATCGATGTCGCTGCAAGGCCGGTGCATGAGCATGTCGCGCACATAACCTCCGACAAGATAACAGGGTGTACCGCTTTTGTCGGCAAGCTCTCCTATCCGGTAAAGCAGCTCGGGTATGGCGGGTAGTGAGTGTGGTATCATGACAAGTTGGCTATAGAGTGGTCGGTCACTCCTGTGAAGCGGTGTTGGCGGCTATCTCCTCCGCAATTTTGCCCGCAACCATGAGTGCCCTGCGCCCGTCGGATGAGGTGACAGCCGTTGGCGTTTTATCCCTGATTGAGGTTATAAAATGTTCTAATTCGTCCCGTAGCGCATTAACTTTCGGGACTTCGGGATGGATGTAGTCGAGCGCCATCCCCTCCATTGTCTCATGAATTTCGCCGAACTGTTCGAGTATTTTTCGTGCGGCAAACGATTTCAGGGGATTTTTTGATGAGAGTTCCTCCTGCCGGACAAGCCTGAAGACCTCCGATTTGCCTGTGGTTAAATCGAGCGAAGCGTAGCTTTTTGGATTGTTGCAGAAGAAACGAAGCTTTCGTATCCGGCTTCGGCTGAGTCGGCTTGCCGTCACGTTTGCCGTGGCACCGTTGACAAAATCGATTCTGGCCGTCGCCATGTCAAGTTCGTTAGAGAAGACCTTGACTCCTGAAGCGGCAATATGTTTGATATCTGACTGGATCAGGGAGAGCACCAGATCGATGTCGTGGATCATCAAGTCGAGCACAACCGAGACATCCGTCACTCGCTTTGAGAAGCCGGTCAGCCGCTCAGCCTGGATATACATCGGACGCCCTATTTTAGCCTCAACAGCACGCAATGCCGGGTTGAAACGTTCGATATGGCCAACCTGTATGCGAACGTTCTTTTCGGCTTCGAGTCGAATCAACTCATCGGCTTCATCAACCGTTGTGGTAATCGGCTTTTCAATGAAAAGATGCAGACCAACGCCCAGCAATCTCCTGGCAATGGCAAAATGCGAGCTTGTTGTTGTGGCAATTATGGCGGCATCACACTCCTCTTCAAACTGCTCAAGTGAAGTGAGAAGGGGGACACTGTATTTGGCTGCCATCTCCTTGGCCCGTGCTGTATCAAGGTCATAGAGACCTGCACAAAAAACATCAGGCCATTCGTTTGCTATTTCCGCAAGAAGTTTCGTATGAAACTCTCCAAGTTTTCCTGCTCCGATAACCCCGATCTTCATAGTGTTCTCTCCTGTATCAATAGAGTGGCTGGATCAGCACCGTCAACCACCGGCTACTTCGGTTATAGGATCAAGAGCATCAATATTGTACTTGAAAAGACTGAGTGCAATAAGAGCTCCGGCAAGGGTCAGAATTCCCGCAAAAATGTAGGGCGCATGAAAATTCATGCCGTAGAGGATGCTTCCGCTGAATGGTCCCATGATACGGGCAAAAGAGTTCACCGATTGTGAGAGTCCGAGAATCTGTCCCTGCTTTTGTTTATAGCTGTAGAGTGAAATCATGGAAAGGTTTATGGGAGCAACCAGGCTTGTGCCAATCGCAAAAAAGAAGAGGATAGCAAGTCCGAGAGAAAAGAGTGAACTCTGTGGAGCAAACGGGACAAAGAAAACTCCGACAAAGGTGAAAAGATGTCCCCAGAAGAAGAGCTTGTGCTCACCCAGTTGTTTGATAAGCTTTCTGATAAGTCCACCCTGAACAACCACTGACCATATTCCGACATAGGCAAAGAGATAGCCTATCTGCTCATCAGTAGCCCTGAAATACTCTTTCCAGAGCAAAATGGAGGCAACCTGCATGTTGACGATGGCAAAGGTATAAATGTAGTTGGCAATCATCAGCAGTGCGAGCGGGCGTGAGCTGAACACCAGTTTCAGTCCGTCACCATACTCTCTTGATTTTTGAGCAAGAAACACGGAAGCTGAACGTCGGGGTTCGTCGGTTGGCGACTTTTTTTTCAGAAAGCCAAAGACAATTTTCTGGGCATTCTTGTTTGATTCGGGAAGCAGGAAAATGGCAAGAATAAAATCGACCGTAATAAGGGCTGCGGAGACATACCCTACCATCTGAATGCCGTAGTTATGCTTGAGAACTCCTCCGATAAGCGGGCCAATGATAAAGCCGATGCCGAAAGCAGCTCCCATCATTCCCATTGCTCCGGAGCGGCTTTTGCTGTCGGTAACGTCGGTGATATAGGCCTGGGCGGCTGCAATGTTGGCCGACCCGATACCCGATAGCCCCCTGGCAAAAATAAGGAGTGGAATGGTGGCCGCCTGTGCAAAAACCAGATAGGAGACGGCAGTGATAAAAATACTGATCAGCATGACCGGTCGCCGCCCGATCTTGTCGCTCAGCTTGCCCCAGAGAGAGGAGAATATAAACTGCATGATGGAAAAAATCGCCGCAATCAGTCCAATCATAAACGGACTGGCCCCGAGATCCTTGGCATAAGTCGGCAAAAGCGGGAGCACAATGCCGAATCCGATCAGATCCAGTAAAACCGTCAGAAGTAAAATGAACAGAGGTGAGCGCTTCATGCCTGCAATAACGTTTTGTTCCACTAAAGCCACAAAGATAAAAAAATTAACGCCGATTCTGGCAGGGATAGCCCAAAAAATCAGAGCCCAGGCTTCTCATCAGGATAAATCGTCCGATATAACTGAGCAATTCCCTCGAGTACCCTCGGGCCGGGACGCAGAAAGAGGCTATTGTCGAACCGGTCGTACACCTGACGGTTTTTGACGGCTGTAATAGAACTCCAGCCCGGACGGTTGAGAACGTTATCGGCTGCAGTGGACTCTTTGGCCATGTACATACAGGCAATGACATCAGGGTTTTTCTTGATCACCCACTCCTGGGATATCTCGAAATAATCTTTTTGCACCACGTCACCGATATTCTGGCCGCCAGCGCAGGCTATCAGCGCCGACGTGTAGCTTCCGTTTCCTCCTGTCCAGAACGGGTCATTCCAGATTTCAAGATAAACTGTTTTCTTCTTCTTCAGATCCAGTGCCTTTTGTTTGAAGGAAGCAAGGCCGTTGCTTATTGAGAGGGCCAGGCTATCGGCTTCTCTGGTGTGGCCAGTCAGCTCGCCGAGTTTTTTCAGGACAAGCGGGATATCGTCAGGGGATTTGCAGGAGACTGTTTCTCTTGTAATACCAAGCGCGGATATTTTTTTGCCCATCTCTTCATCAGCCAGATCAACATCAATGACCAGATCAGGATGGATGGCTGCGAGCAGTTCAAGCGAAGGCCGTCCGAATGCTCCGATGACCGGCACGTGTGCAGCCGCAGCAGGCCAGTCGCAGGCGGTAGTTCTGCCGACAAGCTGATCGCCTGCCCCAATGGCAAAAATCATCTCCGTCAGGCTTGGGGCAAGGCTCACAATGCGCGGTTTTGCAGTGGCTTTTTTGTTCTTGATCTGTTGTTGCGTACATCCTGACACCAGAAGTAACAGTAAAAAGAGTGCGATTGTTTTATAGCGCACGATGTTCAGCATATCGTTGAAGTATCTGCAAATGGTTGAAAGCAAGTGGCATGGCAAGGGCTTCATCCAGAGTGAACCAGGCAATCTCCGTCACCTCGTCGGGCATCAATTCGGCATTGCCTCTTCCTGTTCCGTAAAAAGCGAGAGCGACCGCGTGAAAGTTATACTCTGGAAAGATTTCATCGAAAAAGGCGAGGAAGGTCGGTGTGGTAAAGTGAAGAGCGGTCTCCTCCATCACCTCCCGCACAACAGCCTCTTTCGCCGTTTCATAATCGTCAATGTGCCCACCCGGCAGGCACCAGTGCCCCTGAAAAGGGCGAACGTTCCGTTTTGTCAAGAGGATGATATCGGGTTTGTCATCATTTTGTACGATAATTGCAGCAACGGTGGCTTTGGTCATAGAACGGATGATAGGGTGTGAACCAAATTTTATTTTCAGTACAATTCAACTCTTGTCACAAAGGCAGAAAGCGAGGAAGAAGAAAGCCCGACAAGGTTCTCATCCTGATTGCTGATTTTGCCAATGGGCGGATTGTGAGCTACAGCTTCCAGGAATTCCGCACGGGCATCCGGGCCGAGACCTGTGCCGATCACTGGGTCAAGCTATCCGCTTCAGCGAAAACTTCCGAGGCTGGTAGAGAGTGGCGTTTTCCTGCCTTGTGTTCAGCGTAGCGTCGCTCCGCTTCCGCTACCCATGCTGCATCAATGTCGCTGAGGGCATTTCCGCCAAGTGAGTTGAGTAAACGGTCGGCCAGGAAGGCTCGTTCCGGTTCCGGCAAGCTCAATGCCTCCTGCTCAACTTTATCGAGGGTAGTAGTCATCATCTCTCTCCGTTTGTTTCGCTTCAAAGAAAATAATAAAGTAGCCCTCTGCTGGTAGACAAAAAGTGGCCAAGTTTAAGTTGTTAACCTGAACTGTTCATGCATCGGAAAGGCGCGGCCCCCCCCTCGGGTGTCCGGTAAACTTTATCAAGCGTACGGCAAGCCCAACGAATGATGCTTGCTATCTAAGGTAAAAAATAGGAAATATTCCTTTAATCCACAATGTACTTTTTCTGGAACGGCTTAACCTTTTAAGAAAATATTGACACTCCGCCAGAGCCATTCAACAAAGATATTGTTCAGTGCCCGGCATCATTCACTAAAACATACTATTTTTTTTATGCCGCTATTTTCTTAATATGGCGACTTGTTCTTTCGTCGTAGCTGGTGCCGGTTTAAAAGCCGGAGAATAGGGAAGTACGTGAGAATCGTACACTGTACCCGCAACTGTACAACGGTTAACCGCTGAAATCTTGCATCGCCATAATGCATTGATTTTGCCGGTCGTTTCAAGGTCACTGCAATCTTTTCCTCCCTGGAAAACTGCGGGAAGGCCGAAACGGAATCAAGCCGTGATAGTCAGGAGACCTGCCAGTTATTTTTGCATGATTACAATCGGACTACGGGCTATAGTCGGGGCAAAGCTGGACCTCTTTTTGCATTTTTGTTTGATGCTCATACTGTTACGCATGCCTTTTGCTAACCCCTGTCAGTTGATCTATTTCTCAAACTGAAAACAGGTAATTTTCAATGAACAAAAAAGTATTTCTTGTTGTCATGGCAGGTTTGCTGTGCAGCAAAGGGCTTCTGGCTGAAGAGCAGCCCAGGAGTTTTGTGGGGGAGGAGATGGTGGTGACATCAAGCCGTGTTGAAGAGCCGAAAAAATATGTAACTTCAAACATCAGCATTATCGGCAGGGATGAGATTGCACAATCGTCAGCGAAAGACCTCGGTGAACTGCTTGCCGAAAAGAACATCGGTCAAATCCAGAAATATCCAGGGACATTAACTTCAGTTGGCATCAGGGGGTTCAGGAGCGAAACCCATGGCAACGATTTGATGGGCAAGGTGCTTGTCCTTGTTGATGGCCGTCGTGCCGGTACTGGCAATCTTGCGAAAATCATGACTGATAATGTCGAGCGCATTGAAATAATTCGCGGTCCTGCGGCGGTACAGTATGGTTCTGCGGCAATTGGAGGAGTTGTCAATGTGATTACCGTGAGGGGCAACGGTCAGCCATCAATATTTATTGAGCAGAAAAACGGTACTTATGACTACTCCAAAACGGCGTCAGGTATTCATGGAACATCAGGTAACTTTGATTTTTCAGGCAGCATCTCTCACTCTGATGCTGGGGATTATTCGACAGGTTCAGGTGAAAAATACCTGAACACCGGCTATCGTGACCAGACTCTTGCAAGTTTTAACCTTGGTTACGAGCTTGCTCCACATCACAGGATTGGTGTTATCTATCACTCCTTCGATGTTGACAAAGCGGGTTCTCCCTCCTATCTAAGCCAGAATGATCCCCTTAGTTATACGGTAAATAACAATCATTCAACCGATTTTATCTATGAAGGCGCTTTGTCTGATAGGCGTTTTTCATGGATGGCCCGTTATTTCACCGGAATGGATGAATATCAGTATGTCGATCCCTCTACTTCCTATAAGAGCAGAAGTGATGTTGACCAGCGGGGGGCACAGGCTCAGTTGACCTTTTCCCGTCAGTCGCTGAGAATGACCGCCGGGGTTGACTGGCTGAACTATGAACTGGAGTCAACCCTTATGCCGAACTGGAGCAGGTACAATAACCCGGCCTGTTTTTTCCTTGGTAAATATGGCTTGTTCGATGAACAGTTGATTGTGACGGCAGGTATTCGTTATGATGATTACAAGGTCGATATGGCCGCTGGCGAGGGTACCTCACGAAGTACTGATAATTTTTCGCAACAGGCAGGAGTTGCCTGGCATCTCAGTGATATCCTTAAACTCAGGGGCTCCTATGCGGAGGGGTTCAGGATGCCCTCTGCCCGGGAAATTGCAGGTCAGATAAACACCTACGGGAATACTTATATCGGCAATCCCGATCTTAATCCTGAAGTGAGCGATACCTGGGAGATAGGATTTGATCTGGTCTGGCAAGGGCTGAATTCAGCATTTACCTGGTTTAGCACCGATTATACCGGTATGATTGAGACAAAGGCGACTGCAGCAAATACCTTTACTTATAAAAATATAGGAAGTGCCAAGATTTCGGGAATAGAGTCGGAGCTTTCATGGAAAATGAATCACTCCAACGCCGGATTGGTATTCGAGCCATACCTTAATTACACTTTTCTTGTCGAACACAAAGATAACGATACAGGCAAAGATCTTCTCTATACACCGGAGTGGAATGCAAGCACCGGACTGAGAGTTCATGATACGAAGGGGTTCAGTGGAGCCGTCAACGTCGTCTGCACGGGAAAGAGTATGATCCAGGATTATGAAAATAGTTGGTCAGGCCCCGTTGTTACCAAAGGCGGATTTGCTGTGACGAATGTGTCAGCATCAAAGAAATTTCCGTTTGGCCATGAGAAAGACAATGGCAGGGGTATCACCATGAAAGTTGACATCGACAACCTGTTTGATCGCCAGTACCAGCATGTGAAAGGGTACACGATGCCGGGGCGAGCTGTTGTTTTCGGATTAAGAGCTGATATTTGAGTGTCAGCAGGAGAGCATTTTTATGTGATGACATAATCTCTCAGGGTTGAATGCCCCACCCCTTGCGGTGACGTATGTTAAGCTTTTTCTAAAACCAGATACCTCGCTGCTTGCGGTGGGGCATCTTCATTGTGGCAGTAAGGTTGAGGTTATGAATATTACTCTTGCTGTCCGTTTGACACAACAGTGATGTAAACAAGAATACAAAATAATGAACACAACAATTTCCGAACTTGAGCGCGAAGCTCTCTACAAAGTCATCTACAGCCGCCGCGACGTTCGCGGGCAGTTTCTGCCTGATCCTGTCCCGGAGGAGGTAATCAGCCGTCTGCTTGATGCGGCACACCATGCGCCAAGTGTCGGGTTTATGCAGCCCTGGGATTTTATTGTCGTCAAGGAGCCGGAGGTGCGCCAGAAGGTGAAAGACGGTTTTGAGCTTGCCCATGCCGAAGCGGCCAGGATGTTCAGCGGCGCAAAGCAGGATGCTTACCGCACCTTCAAGCTTGAAGGGATTATGGAGTCGCCGCTCGGCATCTGCGTCACCTGCGACCGCTCGCGCACGGGCGAGGTGGTGATTGGCCGAACAGCAAACCCTGAGATGGATCTCTACAGCTCGGTCTGTGCGGTTCAGAACCTCTGGCTTGCGGCGAGGGCCGAAAACCTTGGCGTCGGGTGGGTCAGCATTATCCATCACGACCATATCCGCCAGGCGCTTGGAATTCCTGACCACATTGTGCCGGTAGCTTACCTCTGTGTCGGCTATGTGAGCTTTTTCCATGCAACCCCGGAGCTTGAGCAGGCAGGCTGGCTGCCAAGAATGGAGCTTGAAACCCTTGTCCATCACGAAACATGGTAGAACCAGGTAAAAAATATCGTTCGCTTGCGGTCTTCGGCACAGCATCTGATGTAGGCAAAAGTATAGTCGCCACGGCGCTCTGCCGGATATTCAGCAATGCAGGGATTGATGTTGCTCCCTACAAGGCGCAGAACATGTCGAACAACTCCGGTGTCACCTCTGATGGCCTCGAAATCGGTCGGGCGCAAATTGCCCAGGCCGAGGCGGCACGGGTGATGCCCAATGCCGACATGAATCCGGTGCTTCTGAAGCCCAACTCCGACACTGGAGCGCAGGTGGTGCTGCAGGGAAAGGCGTGCGGCATCGAGACGGCCAAGGGCTATTTCAAGGATACGAAACTCTGGGCTGAGGCTGCCCGCGAGAGTCTCGACCGCCTCATGCAGCGTCACGAGCTGGTGGTTATCGAAGGTGCGGGCTCCTGCGCCGAGATGAACCTCTACGATCGCGATTTTGTCAACATGCGAACCGCCAAAGCTGCTGATGCTGCGGTGATTCTGGTGGCTGATATTGATCGCGGCGGCGTGTTTGCGCAGGTGGTTGGCACGCTTGCCGTGCTGCCGCCCGAAGATCGGGCGCTGGTGAAAGGTGTCATCATCAACCGTTTTCGAGGCGATATCGACCTCTTCCGTGACGGCATCACCATGCTTGAATCAATGACCGGTGTGCCGGTGCTTGGGGTTATCCCTTATTTCAGAGGCTTCGTCATTGATGCGGAAGATGCGGTGCCTCTTTCGGCGAAGGTTGACCCTGCCGGTGAACCGGAAGCGGGAAAGATCGGAGTCGCCGTCATCTATTATCCCCATATTGCTAATTTTACCGATCTCACGCCGCTTGAGCATGACCCTGCGGTGGTGCTGCACTATCTTCACCATCCCAAGTCGCTGAAGGGGTACAAAGCGCTTATTCTGCCTGGCTCAAAAAATGTGCGTGGCGATTTTGAGTGGATGCAGAAGCTTGGCTGGGAGGATGAAATTCGCGCCTTCAGGGAGCAGGGCGGCATTATCATGGGCATCTGCGGAGGCTATCAGATTCTTGGTCGCTCCATTGCCGACCCGCATGGCATCGAGGGCGACGCAGGCGTTACCGGGACGCTTGGGATGCTTGAGATTGAGACGGTGCTGGAGCCGGAGAAGTGCCTTGCCAATACCGTAGGCACCATCAACGGCACAACGGTTGAGGCTTATGGCTACGAAATTCATAACGGGCGAAGCAGTGTCGGCGCGGATTGCCATCCCTTTATCAGCATCTCCAACCGGAACAATCGCCAAGAGTGTGATTCGGATGGCGTGGTGAGCAGCGATGGAAAGGTGATTGGCACCTACTTTCATGGCATTTTCGATGAACCTGCGGTCAAGGAGTGGTTTCTCACTCTTCTGGAGCCATCCTGGAAGCCGCAAAGGGCAGAGAAGGGGCGTCAGGAGAGCTATGAACTGCTTGCCGACCACTTCCGTCAGCATCTTGATCTCAAGACACTTTTTAACCTTGTTGGTGTTTCGCTTACGGATGCTGAGTAGCCCGGAAGCGCGTATCGAAGCGTAACCATTTTCTTTATTGACCCTTATGAACTCTCTTTTTTATCACCGGCATGGTGGTGCGGGCTTCAACTCCGGCACGGAGGCGCTTGATTTCAGCGTCAACATCAGTCCGATTTCTCCACCTATCGGCACCCTGACGCTCAACGATTTTGCCCTTCAGGCCTATCCATCAATCGACGGAAAGGGGATAAAGGATTTTTACAAGGCAAGGTTCGGCCTCGACAACGCCATGGTGTTGCCGCTCAACGGCGCAATTGAGGGAATCTACCTGCTTCCGCGTGCTCTCGGGCTCCGCCATATCCTGGCGCTCTCACCCTCTTTTTACGAATATGAGCGGGCAGCAAGGATTGCCGGTGCGGAGGTAACATTTCTTCCACTGACGGCTGACAACGGTTTCCAGTTACCGGGGATAGAGCAGCTTGCCGAAGTCCTGCTTGATGCCGACGCTTTTATTGTGGCGAACCCCAATAACCCCACAGGAACGGATGTGCCTCCAGAAATAATCATGGCGCTTGCCAGCCGCTTTCCTGACAAATGGTTTATTCTCGATGAGGCTTTTATCCAGTTTACCCCCGGCTTTCCGGATAATTCACTGATGCATCGGGTGATGGCGCTGAAAAACGTCGTTGTGGTGCACTCGCTTACCAAATTCTATGCGCTTCCCGGCCTGCGGCTTGGTGCGGTGATTGCCCATCCTGATGTTATTGGCCGTCTGCTCTACTACAAGGAGCCATGGACAGTGAATGCCATTGCCGAGTCAGTGGCCATGCTGCTGCTCAACTGCGGTGCGTATGAAGAGGAGCTGCGTGATATGATCCTTTCAGAACGGGAGCGCATCACAACCCTCTTTTCAGGTATGGAGGGGATCCGCCTTGCCGGCGGCGCGGCCAACTTTTTTCTCGCACAATGGCATGGAGGCTGCTCCCTTGATGCGTTGCTCTCATGGCTTGCCGAACGTCAACTCCATGTCCGTGATTGCCGTAACTTCCCAGGTCTTGAAGAGAACTATTTCCGCTTTGCCATCAGACGACCGGTTGAGAATGACCGCCTGTTGGATGCGCTGCGGTCGGTGACGCTCTTGTCAGGGGTTCAATGAGAACGACGTCGGTTTTGAGAAATTTCAGGCGGGAGATTTATCCGCTCGGTAACGCTTTTGCTGGCTTTTTGTGAATGTTTTTTGCTGGCTTGAAATTGTTTTATTATAATGCGGTGCAGTATTATTTTGATATGAAGCAAGCAGTAGAAAAAAAGATGATTGCTACTGTCGTTTGTTGAGATGCCTCGTTATGAAATTGAATTTTGAATGGGATGAAGAAAAGGCGCAAGTGAATCTCAAAAAACATAGAGTCAGTTTTGAAGAGGCTATGACGGTTTTTGTCGATCCCTTGTCAATGACTATTTCTGACACTGACCATTCCGTGAACGAGTTTCGATATATTGATGTAGGGCGTTCTGAAAAGTGTCGCGTGCTTGTGGTGGTTTATGCTGAACGAGGCTCAAACATTCGGCTTATCAGTTGTCGTAAGGCAACTCATTCGGAACGGAGACGTTATGAGGATGGATGTAACTAAAATGATACCGTTGGAGGATAACGATATGCGTGCTGAGTATGATTTCACTGATGGAGTTCGTGGAAAACATTATAAAGCCATGCAGGCTGGATATACAATGACGATCCATGAAACTGATGGCAAAACGGTCGTCAAGGAGGTGATGCCCAAAGAGGGCGCTGTTATTCTGGAACCAGATGTTAAGGCCTGTTTTCCAGATTCAGAATCTGTTAATACGACATTGCGTAGCTTAATTCCGCTCTTGTCACAAAGGCAAAAAGCAAAGGTTAAGAAAGTTTAAAAGCGAGCACTTTCTGATTCCCCGACATAATAGCGATTACACATTCCCTTTCAGTCAGGCATGACAGGCGTAGCTGCCTGGTAAATCCAAAGTGACCCCGGTATATCCGGGTTCGATTCCCGGCATGTCCACCAATAAAACAACACAACTTACAGGAATTGATTCTCATTGCGTGTGATTGAAAAGGACAGTACTTATTTTATCGAAATAGTTTCATGGAAATGATAACCGGAGCTCTATATGGATAAGAGAGATACCGACATTCGAAATTCGGAAGGATTTATTTTCAGGGGGCGAGTCATTGGTCAGATGAGAGGGAAGGACAATGCGGCTGCTCTTGGCTACTTTGTTCTCAAGCTTAAAGAGATGGATGATCGTTTCTATGAACTGGAACAGACCGTTCGATCTGTAGCTAACAACCGGAAACGTAAACAATGGGAGTCGAACTGAAGGCCAGAGCGACAGTTCAAAAATTCTTTGTTTGTGATTGATGAATAATTCAGGAGAAATACTTTTGGTGAAATACGTTGATTGTGTACATTGGGACTGTATGATTGTTGCGTTTCTGAAGTACATCCATTTTATGGCAGCCGTAAAATCATGCACTATCTGCGTAACGAGGGTCACAAGGTCAACCGGAAACGGGTTCAGCGGCTTATGAGAATGTTGGGGTTGGCCGGTATGGCACCGGGCCCCAACACCAGCAAGCCGCATCCAGAGAACAAGATATATCCTTATCTATTGCGGGGAATCGATGTCACAAGACCCAACCAAGTCTGGTCTACTGACATCACCTATATTCGCCTTCCAAAGGGCTTTATGTATCTGGTGGCAGTCATTGACTGGTATTCTCGGAAAGTACTCTCCTGGAGGTTATCGAACTCGCTGGAAAGCACCTTTTGCGTTGACTGTCTGCAAGAAGCGTTAAGGAAGTACGGGACACCGGAAATCTTCAACACCGATCAGGGTGCCCAGTTTACGAGTGCCGCCTTTATAGCCTGAAAGTAGGATAAAGCGCACACATTAACGAAAAACATCACCGAGCAGGCACGATTTTCAAGCAAAATCGTGCTTTTTTCTTGCTTTTTAACGTGCACGTATGTATATTAAGGAAAACACGATAAATAGGAGCAAACCCCATGTCTAAACCAGTAACAGGAAAAACTCACGTTGGAGAACGCCGTGAACGGCGCCCGAATGGCGATGTTTACCTCTATGAGAGGGTTACGGCCTATAATGAACAGGCCAGAAAAACCTATACAGTCAGTCAGAAGCTGAAGGGGAAAATCAAGTCGGGGACACAGGAAGTCATCGCCACACGTCCGAAGAAACGCAAAGGTGAGGGAGTCGTGGCTTGCGCGGTGCGCAAGCACAGCGGCCTCACGGATATTCTGGAGTGGGTCGGAACAGCCTCCGGCATTGACGATGACGTGCGATTTTCGTTCAGCGAGGGCGATGCTGCCAAGATTCTCTCCATTGCACGATACTGGATCGGTTCTGGCGGAAACACCTTGCCACGCCTTGAGGGCTGGCAGGTAATGCACTCCCTTCCATACAGCGAAGCTATAACCGAAGACGTTTACGGCGACTTGTTCAAAAGTGTCGGCCGCAACGAGGACGGCGTGCAGCGCTACTTCTCCTTCCGGGCCGATCGCTTGGGCAAACATCCTGTGCTGGCGTTTGATTCGACCACAATATCTACCTACTCCGAGAACCAGTCGGAAGCGCGGCGCGGGTTTAACAAGGACGGTGACGGACTGAACACCATCAAGCTTCTAACGTTATATTCCGTCAAGGAGCGCGAGCCTCTGGCCTTCGCCAAGCAGTCCGGTAATGTCCCTGACGTGATATCCATTGAGAACGCCCTGACACAGCTCAAGTGCTTTAGCCTTGAGAAGCCTTTGATCGTCACCGACAATGGTTACTACAGTCAGGAGAACATGATGAAATTCGCCTTGCGCAACATGAAATTCCTGACTCTGGTCGACCCCAACGTCACCTGGGTTCGCGAAGCAGTGGACGCGCTTCGTGAGACGCTGGGGAGCATGTCCAGCACTTGTCCATTTGAT